>UQQD01000014.1 GCA_900543095.1 uncultured Ruminococcus sp.
TGTGGTATGCGTATCTCAAGAAATATATAGACAAATTCGTGATGAAAAACAACTATATCTATATGCTCTGCATTACGGTCGCGGTTGCTGCCTTTGTTGTCGGACATAAATATCGCTCGGCGGGGCTCCCGGTATACTGGGCGTGGGCGAGCGCGTTCATGCTTATCGTTGTGCTCGCATCGATGAAGATAAAAATCGGCAATCCCGCACTTTCGATGCTCGGCAAGCATGTTTTCAGCGTCTATATTCTCCAGCGCATCCCGATGACGATATTCAAGAGACTCGGACTGGTCAACAACAATCTGAACTATTTCATTCTCTGCTTCGCCGCTACGCTGCTTATGGCGATAGTGTTCGACGCGCTGATGAAAAAGCTTGACGCAAAGGTTTTCACCCCGAAAGCGAAGGCGTAAAATAAATACAGCAAAGCACCCGGCAGGGATCTCTCCCGACCGGGTGCTTTTTATGTGCTTAATTATTTCTTGAGTCTCTTGTCTGTCTTTGTTGCAAGGTGGGTGCCGACACTCTGGAAAATCTGAACGAGCGCTATGAGCAGGATGACCGCAAAGATCATGACGAGATATTTGTAGCGGTAGTAGCCGTAGTTTATGGCTATCTTGCCGAGTCCGCCGCCGCCGATTATTCCGCTCATTGCGGTATAGCTTAAAATTGTAGTTATCGCAATAGTGAAGTTTGAAATAAGCGACGGAATACTTTCGGGTATCATAACCTTGACGATTATCTGCAAGGGAGAAGCGCCCATACTCTGAGCCGCCTCGATTATGTTTGGGTTTACTTCTCTTAAGCTTCCCTCAACAAGCCTTGCGACAAACGGGAAAGCCGCAATTACAAGCGGCACTATTGACGCCGTAGTACCCACCGTTGTGCCGACAATAAGGCGCGTCAGCGGAAACACCATTATCATCAGTATCAGAAACGGCACCGAACGCAAGATATTTACGATAAAATTAATTATCGCCATAAGAGGCTTCGGAAGCGGCAAAACGCCGTCTTTGTCGCCCGTTGCGAGTATTACGCCCAAAGGCAGTCCGATAATTATTGAGAACAGCGTTGCAAGTATGGTTATATACAAGGTTTCCCACAATGCAAACAGCATTTCACTGCTGATTATCTTCCACGCCTCGGCAAGCGTTTCCTGAGAAAAAAGCTCTCCTGACATTATCGCACCTCCTCAACTTCAATTCCGTCGTACTTTGACAGATAGTCTTTTATTTTTTCAAGCGTTTCGTCGCCGTCAACACCGATGGTAATATTTCCGTAAAGAACGCCGTCAAGCACCCTTGTTGACACCGAAACAAGATTTACAAGAATGTTGAGGTCCAGCGTCAGCCTTGAAATAAGCGGCATACCAACGATATTTGCACCGTTGAGAACAATACGAACCACCTTTTTACAGCCTGAAGTATCCACCTGATTTTCCTCATAATCGGGATAAACAAGGTGTTTTGCAACCTCTGATTTTGGATGGGAGAAAACTTGGACAACCTCGCCCTCTTCGGCAACAACACCGTCCGAGATGATTGCAACCTTGTTGCATATTTCCTCAACAACCGACATTGCGTGGGTAATGATAACAACGGTTATGTTATACTTTTCGTTTATTTCTTTTATCAGGTTAAGTATTGATTTTGTGGTTTTGGGGTCAAGTGCGCTTGTCGCCTCGTCACAAAGCAAAATCTTCGGGTCTGTGGCAAGCGCCCTGGCTATTGCAACCCTCTGTTGCTGTCCGCCCGAAAGCTGTGCGGGATAAGCCTTTGCTTTGTCGGGAAGTCCGACAAGCTCAAGAAGTTCAAGAGCTTTTTTGCGTGCGTCAGCCCTCTTGACGCCTGCAAGCTCAAGAGGGAAGCTGATGTTTTTTAATACATTTTTCTGCATAAGCAGGTTAAAGCTCTGAAATATCATCGCTATTTTGGAACGCTCTTTTCTGAGCTGTGACGGCGAAAGCGATGTCATACTCTTTCCGTCTATCACAATATCGCCCGAAGTGGGACTTTCGAGCATATTTATGCACCGCACAAGCGTGCTTTTGCCGGCGCCGCTCATACCGATAATACCGTATATGTCGCCGTCATTGATTTTGAGCGACACGTTTTTGAGCGCCTCAAAATCCTTGCCGTCAACTTTAAACGTCTTGGAAACGTTTTTTATCTCGATCACCGAAAGTCCTCCTTTTATTGCGCTATGATTTAAATCGGAGCGTTAGCTCCTCAAAGCTTCAGTGGAGATCATAGCTCCACTTAAATTTCGAAACGGCGCCCGCCGACTAAGCGGCGGGTGCCATCTGCACTTAGATTATTTCAAAGCGTCAAGACTTTTTTGCTTGCCGCCGTAGATTCCGAGAGGCTCAACGTGGATAGTGCCTGCCGATACAAGGTGTGTTCCGTTCTGTTTGTTAAAGTCTTCAAGATATGGGAGATGCTGGAAGTAGTTTGCGTCAAATTCGCCGCTTTCAACAACATTGTTAGGCTGAACATAATCTGTGAATTCGGTTACTTCAAGCGTAATGTCCTTTTCGGCAAGAATATTCTTTACCTCGGCAAGTATCTCTGCGTGCGGCGTGGGTGAAGCGGCAACGGTAATCTTTTCGCCCTTGAGAGCGTCGTAATCTACCGAGCTGTCAAAACCGTCCGTCGGGTTTTCTACAACGCTTACAACTGCGCCGTCGTATTTATTTGTAATAAAGTCTGCTACCTGTTTGCTTTCAAGAGCTGCTTTAAGCGACTTTATCTTATCGGAATTTTCCGTACCCTCTTTAACGGCAAGGATATTGCCGTAGGCTGAAGAAGAGCCTTCTGTTCCGAGCGAATCCTTTACCGGATTGAGTCCCGCTTCTATTGCATAGTTTGAATTGATTACGGCGTAATCAACGTCCTGAAGCACATTCGGAACCTGAGCAGCCTCTACCTCGTTGAACGTGATGTTGTGCGGATTATCCGTTATGTCTTTTACAGTTGCCGTGATGCCAGCATTTTCATCAAGTTTTATATAACCGAGATCCTGCAAAAGCAAAAGTGCTCTCGCTTCGTTTGTTGTATCGTTCGGAACGGCGATAGTTACGTTCTCAGCCTTTGCCGATGATGAGCCGCCGTTGTCAGAAGATGATGAGTCCGATGAGCAGCCTGCAAATGCCGCAACTGATGTAAATGCAAGTGCCGATGTTAAAAGTATTGATAAAAGTTTCTTCATTTTTATTATCCCCTTAATTATTATAGATTTTAGTTATATATTTTTGAGTTAAAGAAAACTGTGTTCAAGCTGTGCACATTCGTCCGTATCTGTAATTCTGTCTGAGCAGTGAAACAAAAAGTCTAAGCATTTTCATAGCTCCTCTCTATTGCCTACCGTATTGGTGTGTTTCCTGTGATTTGTATATTACCACAAATCAAATCGTTTGTAAACAGGTTTTACACATTTTATATCATTCCTAAAACCTATCATTAGCTATAGTTTTTAGCTATAACTCAAATATAGAACAAAATTACTTTCTGATATATATACAGTAGATTTTCTGTTATTGATAAATTCAAACCAATACAATAATTTACAATTATTTATCCGCTCTTTTCGCAGATAATAACAGCGAAAGGAAGATTTTTATGATAAAAAGGATCGGAGCAAGAACAATTGGATTTGAAGAAATGCCGTCAATAATCGGCTATGCCTCGGTTGCAGGCAAAAAGGAAAGCGAAGGTCCGCTCGGCAGTGTGTTTGACAAATTAATCTTTGACAGCTACGACGGGTTTGATACCTATGAACAGGCTGAAAGCCAATTTCAAACCGAAGCCGTATCGCTTGCGCTTGAAAAAAGCGGAGTTTCTGCTCAGGACGTTGACTATATTTTTGCGGGCGACCTGCTCAACCAATGCGTCGGCTCAAGCTTTGGACTGAAAAGCTTTAATATTCCGTACCTCGGACAATACGGAGCATGTTCAACAATGGCTCAAGGGCTTATTATGGCTGCGGTGTTTGTTGAGGGCGGTGCAGCCAGCACCGCAATGTGCGTTACGTCGTCACACTTTTGTTCCGCCGAAAGGCAGTACAGATTTCCGCTTGAATACGGCGGAGTACGCACACCTACCGCACAATGGACCGTAACGGGAGCGGGAAGCTGTGTTTTGAAAAATGACAAAAAGGGACCCTGCGTTGCCCGTGCAACAGTCGGCAGGATTGTGGACCTCGGCGTTAAAGACGCAAACAATATGGGTGCCGCTATGGCACCTGCCGCCGCCCAGACTATAAAGGATTATTTTACTGACACAAATACCTCTCCGAAGGATTACGACCTGATTTTGACAGGTGATCTCGGCGAAGTCGGAAGTGCGTCGCTTTACGACCTGCTGCTTATGGAGAACATTGACATCAGAAACAATCACAACGACTGCGGTTTGATGATATTTGACAGAAAAAAGCAGGATGTTCACGCCGGCGGATCGGGCTGCGGATGTGCAGGCTCGGTATTCTGTTCAAAAATACTCAACAGTATAAATGACGGCAGGCTCAAAAATATTCTGTTTATGGCAACGGGAGCATTGATGAGCCCGACTACGAGCGGTCAGGGAAGCAGTATTCCGTCAATCGCACATCTTGTCAATATCAAATTACGATAATTTTGGCAATTCAAACAAAATTTTTAAAAACTCTGTTCAAATCATTTTTCGTGTGCTATAATCAAATTAATAATGGATATTAGGCTTTAATTCGGAAGCGGTATTTTCCGCCTAAGAGGCGGAGGACATCTGATCTTAGGTTATAGATTCATGGGAGTAATGTTTATGTTTGGCAGAATTCAAAACATTGATAAAAGAGTTCTTGATAACATTGGCAGGATTCATAAGCCTGCACTCAACAAAATAATGATAACGGCGTCACGTTCGGCTAATGTCGGAATTATATGGTGGATTATCTGTATACCGTTTCTGATTCATCCCGAATGGCGTCTTACAGGTCTTAACATCGTTATGGCGCTCGCATTGGCTCACCTTATGGGCGAGATAATCATTAAGCACATAGTTAAGCGTGTGCGCCCGTGCCACAGCCTTGACGATGACGAACAGCTCATTAACCGTCCGAGATTTTACTCGTTTCCGTCCGGTCACACAACGGCTTCGTTCGCTGTTGTCGGAGTTGCGCTTTTGAGATGCAGGATAATAACTATTATACCGATACTTTTGCTTGCCACTTTGATTGGCTTTTCAAGGATATATCTCAGGGTTCACTATCTCACGGACGTTGTTGCGGGAGCTTTGCTCGGCTTGTGCTGCGGAATGGGCTCCGTTCTGTTGCTCAATGCAATAGTGAGCGCAGTATCACCTATGTAACTACAGCATTTCAAAAATATAAGATAATATACAATATTATGAGGCTGCCGCATTGGCGCAGAGCGAAGAAACCGCTTTCTGCATCTGAATACGACAGCCCCTTTTGTTTTTTCGCTACAGTATAAAATTCCCGTATCGGGCAATAATTTTTATAGAAATTATAGTTCGGGGGTTTTTTATGCAATACGGAAAAGTCGAGATCTGCGGAGTAAATACTTCGCAACTGAAACTTCTTAAAGAAAGCGAAAAGCGGGAGCTTTTGAATATAATAAAAAACGGGAACGAGAAAGAAAAAAAGGCCGCCCGCGACAAGATGATAAACGGCAACTTAAGGCTTGTTTTATCGGTTATACAGAGATTTACGAACAGAGGCGAAAACCCGGACGATCTGTTTCAGGTCGGAGTTATCGGTCTGATAAAGGCTATCGACAATTTCGACCCAAAGCTTGACGTTCGGTTTTCAACCTACGGCGTACCGATGATAATCGGCGAAATACGCCGCTATCTGCGGGACAATAATTCGGTAAGGGTATCACGCTCAATGCGTGATACCGCATATCGTGCAATGCAGATAAAAGAACAGCTCACCGCAAAAAACAACCGTGAACCGAAGGTCGAGGAGATTGCCAAAATTATGGAAGTTCCGAAAGAAACCGTCGTTCTTGCGCTTGAGGCCATAGTGGAACCCGTGTCGCTGTACGAGCCGGTGTTTTCCGACGGCAACGACACCATATACGTTATGGATCAAATAGGCGACAAAACCGACGACTCAACATGGCTTGAAGAAATTGCCGTCAAGGAGGCCATCTCAAATCTTTCAGACAGGGAAAAGCGCATACTGTCACTGAGATTTTTCAGGGGAAAAACCCAGATGGAGGTAGCTAACGAGATAGGCATTTCTCAAGCTCAGGTAAGCCGAATAGAAAAGGGCGCGCTGAACACGATCAAAAAGAATATCTAACTGCAATTTATGAATTTTCCGACTTCGAATCTTGCAGATTTGTTTTTGCACAATATAAAATAATGCCGTTTTTGTAATATAGCTTAAAAAATATGAAAAAATATTTATCGTTTATGTCAAAAGAAACACTGTACAAACTAATTTTTTCGTTGTATAATAATATGTAAGTTTAAATTGTTGAAGTGCTTTGATTAAAATTCGGGGCAAATCGGCAACTTATCTTAATTATAAGGATAGAGATAAAAGAAAGAGGTTGAACAAAATGAAAAGTATCAAAAAAATCCTTTGCCTCGCCATGGCTTGCACAATGATGGCAAGCTGCTTTGTCGGCTGCGGCGAAAGCAACGGCACAGGCAGTGACGACTCAAACGGTTCGTCAACATCGGCAGGCGCTATCAAGATCGGAGGTATCGGTCCGACAACAGGCGCAGCTGCAATTTACGGAAGTGCTGTTAAAAATGCGGCTGAACTCGCTGTTGAGGAAGTAAACAAGCTTGACCCGTCAATTCAGCTCGAGCTTAAATTTGAAGACGATGAGCACGACGCCGAAAAATCGGTAAACGCATACAACACACTTAAAGACTGGGGTATGCAGGTCCTTATGGGTTCCGTAACAACTGCTCCCTGTATTGCTGTTTCGGCTGAAGCAAACAAAGACAGAATTTTTGAGCTGACTCCGTCGGCTTCTTCAAACGACGTTATCGGCGGTCAGCCTGACGTAAGCGGTAACATCACCATCGAGCGTAAGGATAATGTTTATCAGATGTGCTTTACCGACCCTAACCAGGGTATTGCTTCCGCAGACTACATTCTTTCTCAGAAGCTCGGCACAAAGATTGCGGTAATCTATAACAACGCCGATGCTTACTCAACGGGTATCTATCAGAAGTTCCAAAACGAAGCAGACAAGAACGGTCTTGACGTTGTTTCTGTAACAACATTCACGGACGACTCTGCAAACGACTTTACTTCGCAGCTCAATTCCGCAAAGTCAGCCGGCGCAGATCTTATCTTCCTGCCTATCTACTACACTCCTGCGGCTCTTATTCTTCAGCAGGCCGCCAATATGAAATATGACGTTAAATTCTTCGGCGTTGACGGTATGGACGGTATCCTTACACTAGACAACTTTGATACCTCTCTTGCCGAGGGCGTAATGCTTCTTACACCGTTCTCTGCCGATGCAAAGGACGAAAAAACTCAGAACTTTGTTAATGCTTACAAAGATAAATACAACGATACACCTAACCAGTTTGCCGCCGATGCATATGACTGCATCTACGCTATCTATGACGCTGTAAAGGCCCAGGGCATCACCTCCGATATGTCTGCCGAGGATATCTGCACAAAGATGATCGAACAGTTCTCAAGTGACAGCTTCACATTCAGCGGACTTACAGGCGATAATATGAAATGGTCGGCTTCAGGTGAAGTTTCAAAGAGTCCAAAAGGTATGGTTATCAAAGACGGTGCATACGTTGGTATGGACACCGAATAAAATCGTTTAATAAAACGTTAAGAAAACAAGGGTTGAAGGCAATATCGTACATATCACCCGATGTGCGTGTGCGGTATTGCCTTTTAAAGTACCCTTGTTTTCGTGTTAGTTAAAGAAAGGTAATATTTATGACTTTCGTATCCAATCTGATAAACGGAATCAGTCTTGGAAGCGTTTATGCAATTATCGCTCTCGGCTACACAATGGTTTACGGCATAGCCAAGATGCTTAACTTTGCCCACGGCGACGTTATTATGGTCGGCGCATATATGGCGTTTGTTGCATCGTCTTGGCTTGGGCTTAATCCGCTTTTGGCGGTTTTGATAGCTATAGTTGTATGTACGCTTTTGGGAGTACTGATTGAGCGGTTTGCATACAAACCGCTGAGGAACGCATCTACACTTGCCGTTCTTATCACCGCTATCGGTATGAGCTATCTTTTGCAAAATGCGGCCCTGCTGATATTCGGAAGCAATCCGAAAACCTTTACTTCCATCACTGCGGATATTCCGTCGGTTTCGCTTTTTGACGGCTCGCTTATCATCACATCCGAATCTATCGTTACGGTCGTTGCGTGTATTATCATAATGGTCGGTTTAACGATATTTACCAAAAAAAGCAAAATGGGTAAGGCTATGAGAGCCGTATCCGAAGATAAAGACGCCGCAGAGCTTATGGGTATCAACGTAAACGTGACGATCTCCGTAACCTTTGCAATCGGTTCCGCTCTTGCGGCAATCGCAGGCGTTTTGCTTTGCTCGGCTTACCCTGTACTTATTCCGACAACAGGCTCAATGCCCGGTATCAAGGCATTTACCGCTGCCGTTTTCGGCGGTATCGGCTCAATTCCGGGAGCTATGCTCGGCGGCATTTTGCTCGGTATAATCGAGATATTTGCAAAATCCTACATATCCACTCAGCTTTCGGACGCTATCGTTTTTGCGGTGCTTATTATAGTATTGCTCGTTAAGCCGACAGGTCTTCTCGGCAAAAAGATAAGAGAGAAGGTGTGAGTCGTATATGAGTAAATATAAATCGCTTAAAAAGACAACTCGCACCAACATCTGGGCTTACGGTATCGTTTTGGTATCTTTTGCAATACTGTTTCCGCTTCAAAATGCAGGAGTAATCAACAACTCTATCAGCGGTCAGCTTGTACCTATATGCACATACATAGTTATGGCTCTTTCGCTCAACCTCACCGTAGGTATTCTCGGTGAGCTGAGCTTGGGACACGCAGGATTTATGAGTGTGGGCGCATTTTCGGGCGTTGTTGCGGCAGTATCCCTGCAAAGCTCCGTGCCCAACGACATTCTCAGGCTTGTAATCGCAATCGTTATCGGCGGATTTTTTGCCGCTGTTGCGGGGCTTATCATCGGCATACCGGTACTCAGGCTAAAGGGCGACTACCTTGCCATTGTAACTCTTGCATTCGGTGAGATTATTAAAAATATTATGAACTGCCTTTATGTCGGTCTTGATGAAAACGGACTTCATTTTTCAATGAAAGACGCAGCGTCAATGAATATGATAAACGGCAAGCTTATACTCAACGGTCCGCAGGGCGCCGTCGGCATTACAAAAATAGCGTCGTTTACGGCAGGCGTGGTTTTGATTCTTATTACTCTGTTTATAATTCTTAACTTTATAAACAGTAATACAGGCAGAGCAGTAAGAGCTATCCGCGACAACCGAATTGCCGCAGAAAGCATCGGTATCGGCATAACACGCTATAAGCTCACCGCATTTATCACCTCCGCCGCTCTTGCAGGTATGGCAGGCGCATTGTATGCTCAGAATTTCTCTACGGTCGCCGCAAAGAAATTTGACTTCAACACCTCAATACTTATACTTGTATTTGTAGTTTTGGGCGGTATGGGCAATATGATAGGCTCTATCATAGCTACGGCAATCCTATATACTCTGCCTGAGCTTCTCAGGCAGTTCTCGGACTACCGTATGCTTATTTACGCTATCGTACTTATACTTGTAATGATTATAACCAACAGCGATAAATCAAAGCATTTTATCGCGTCTGTTCAGCAGAAAATTAAAAACAGAAAACATAAATCCGATGGATTGGAGGTTGAAAGTAATGGCAAAGATGGTCCCGATTCCGTCTGAGGGTATTGTCCCAGAAAGAGACATTAACAAGCCTCCGATTCTGGAGTGCAGACACCTCGGCATAGACTTTGGCGGCTTGACCGCCGTTGACGAGCTTTCAATCACGATCGGTCGCACCGAGATCGCAGGTCTTATCGGTCCTAACGGTGCAGGAAAGACAACGGTGTTCAATATGCTCACCAATGTTTATCAGCCGACAAGAGGCACAATAATGCTCGACGGCGTTTCAACCGCAGGCAAAAGCACCGCCCATATAAACAGAATGGGAATTGCAAGAACATTTCAGAACATCAGACTGTTTTCAAATATGTCGGTTATTGACAATGTTAAGGTTGGATTTCATCATTCAACAAAGGAAAGCTACCTTGCCGCAATCACTCACCTTTTCGGTTATCACAAGGCTGAAAAGAAATACGAACAGCAGGCACTTGAATTGCTGGATTTCTTTAATATGACAGATCTGGCTGAAAATCAGGCAGGTTCACTGCCCTACGGCGCACAAAGACGTCTTGAAATCGTCAGGGCGCTTGCAACACATCCGTCGATAATTTTGCTTGATGAACCCGCCGCCGGTATGAACCCGTCGGAAACCGCAGAGCTTATGGAAAATATCCGTAAGATTCGTGACGAATTCCAAATTGCAGTGCTTCTTATTGAACATGATATGAGCCTTGTAATGAATATTTGCGAGGGAATCTGCGTGCTTGACCACGGCAAACTGCTTGCAAAGGGTACGGCAGACGAAATCAAATCAAATCCAAAGGTTATTGAAGCATACCTTGGTAAAAGCGCAGAGGAGGGCGAAAAAAATGGCTGATTCTATGCTCACGGTTGAAAACATCAACGTTTATTACGGTCCTATCCATGCGCTCAAGGGAATTTCCATTGACGTTAAACAAAATGAAATCGTTGCGCTTATCGGCGCAAACGGTGCCGGAAAATCCACAACGCTGAAAACTATTTCGGGGCTTCTCCGTACAAAAACAGGTTCAATCACCTTTGACGGCGAAAACATAACATCGACTGAGGCTCACAAGCTGGTTGCAAAGGGCATGGCTCATGTTCCTGAGGGACGCAGAATATTCTTGCAGATGACCGTTCAGGAAAATCTTGAAATGGGTGCATTTGTAAACAATAAGGACGTTAAGGAAACGCTTGCAGATGTATTTGCCCGTTTTCCCAGACTCAAGCACAGAAAGAACCAGATTGCAGGTACGCTTTCAGGCGGCGAACAGCAGATGCTTGCTATGGGCAGAGCTATGATGAGCCACCCAAAGCTGCTTATGCTTGACGAACCGTCAATGGGACTTTCTCCAAAGCTTGTAGATGAAGTTTTTGACATCATAATTGACTATCACAAAAGCGGAACAACTGTTCTTTTGGTTGAGCAGAACGCAGGCAAATCACTTGCTATTTCGAACCGTGCATATGTTCTTGAAAACGGCGTTATATCGCTTTCGGGAACAGGACGTGAACTTATGCAGAGTGAAGCGGTAAAGAAAGCTTACCTCGGCGGTTAATTCAATACTAATTTTTTGATACTTTTTCGATACTTTTCTGTATGAGCAGACTGCAATGTATTTTGCGGTCTGCTTTTTTATAAAGGTAATTGTGCATAAAAACTGTACAAAAATATTGTTTACAATGCTATTTTTATTTTATTTGACAGATTAATATAGAAAAACAATTGGTAATATGTTACTATTTAATTGTACGGAAAAAATTATACGATTCCGTGCTACTTAGAAGTTTTGAAAGGAGTAAAACACATGAAGAAGAATGGAGTATCAAGATGCACAAGCCTGATTTTGTCCTTGTGCATAATACTGACCTGCATCTCATTTTCGTTCACTTCGGCAGTAGCTGTCACAGTTGATGATGACAATGCGGTTTCGCTGTCATCAACAGCTGCCGGTTCACTTGTTGAAGACGACGGATTCACATGGGACAATGCAACAGTATATTTTCTTCTGACAGACCGTTTTAAAAACGGCAACAAATCAAACGACCACTCATACGACAGAGCTACCGACGCCAACGGAAGCCCGCTTTCGGGATGGGATACCAACCCCGGAACCTTCCACGGCGGCGACTTTGCAGGTATTACACAGACAATCGAGGACGGCTATTTTGACGACCTCGGTGTAAATGCACTCTGGATTTCTGCTCCCTACGAGCAGGCTCACGGTTATTGTGATTCGGGCAAGGGATTTGCACACTACTCTTATCACGGTTACTATGTTCTTGACTATACGGAAACCGATGCAAACTTCGGTACAGCCGAGGAATTTGAAACCCTTGTTGATACAGCTCACAAGCATGGTATCAGAGTTATTATGGATATCGTTATGAATCATACGAGTTATAATACCGTAAAAGATATGGAGGATTACAACTTCGGTACGCTGCTCCCCGGTGCATCCGACTTCAAGTATAAGCTCGACAATGTCAGCGATGTAAACAGCTACATTGATTATAAATCATCTGCATCAGACTGGGGCAGATGGTGGAGCAATGACTGGATTCGCAGCGGTCTTCCGGGATATACCGAAGGTTCGGGCGATGATTATACTATGTCACTTGTAGGACTCCCCGACTTCAGAACAGAACAGACACAGCCTGTTTCTATTCCGCCTATCTTAAAAACCAAGTGGACAAAAGAAGGCACATATAATCAAAAAGTAGCTAAATACGGCAACTCAAATACAGTTACCGGTTACATCTCAACCTGGCTTGCAGAGTGGGTAAAGAACTACGGCGTTGACGGCTTCCGCTGCGACACCGCAAAGCACGTTGAAAAATCTTCTTGGAACCAGCTTAAAACAGCCTGCGTAGCTGCACTCAAGACCTGGAGACAAAACAATCCCGACAAGCCCGGCGCAAACTGGAAAGAGGATTTCTGGATGACCGGCGAGCACTGGGATCACGGCGTTAGCTATGACGAGTATTATACACAGGGCGGATTTGACTCTATGATTAACTTCTCGACCTGTGGTGGAGAGTCTCTTGCAGGCTCAGGCGTTGCAAACATTTATCAGGGATATGCCGACAGTATAAACACAAAGGACGGCTTTAATGTTCTTTCATTTATTTCATCACACGATGAAACACTTGCACGCGGCAACGAAAATACAATGATCTACAACGGCTCTGCTTTCCTGCTTCTTCCGGGCGGCGTTCAGATCTTCTACGGCGACGAATCCAATCGTCCGCTTTATCAGGGCGTTGCATTTGACGGATACGGCGGTTCGGGACATTCGCTCAGAAGCGATATGAACTGGGATTCGCTTAATACAAATGTACTTGCTCACTGGCAAAAGGTAGGTCAGTTCCGTAACGACCACGTTTCTGTAGGCGCAGGCGAAAATATAAAGCTATCTGCAACAAACGGCGTTGCTTTTGGAAGAACATATGACAAGAACGGCGTAAAGGATAAGGTTGCCGCAGCAATCGGCTGCAGCGCAAACAGAGACGTAACTATTGACGTTTCTTCCGTTTGGTCAGACGGTCAGAACCTTGTAAACACCTATGACCAGTCCTCGGCAATTGTTACAAACGGCAAGGTAACATTCAACAGCGGTGCAAACGGCACTATCCTTGTTCAGGAGCCTGACGGCAGACCGCTATTATCCGTAAAGGGTAATCCTAAGTTCTCAGGCACACAGACACTTACAGTATCGCTTGAGGGATGTGATACAGCTAAATGCTCTATCGATGGCGGTAATAAGTTCCTCGTGCAAAACGGTTCAACATTTACTATCGGCAACACAGCCTATGACGGCGATACTATCAAGGTTACTCTTGAAGCGGAAAATGACCGCGGAACATCTTCATCAAGCTTTAGCTTCCTGAAAGTTGCTCAGGAAGAAGTCGTAGATCCGACCACTCCTACTACGCCTGGTGAAAAGGCAAAGCTTATTGTTAAAACATGGGACGGCTCAGCACCATACGCATATGTATGGACAGGCGACAGCAACGCTCTCCTCGGTGCTTGGCCGGGAACAAAGCTGACCTCCAAAAATGCTGACGGCAACTACTACATTGAGCTTGACACAACGGATACTTATAATGTTGTTCTCAATAACGGTAGCGGCACACAAAGCTCCAACATCACAAATCTTAACGGAACAACAACTATTGAAGTAACCAACTCATCTTATGGTACAAAGATCATCGGTGGTGGCAGTGACGAGCCTACAGAGGAAAGCGTTACCATCAGAGTTAAACCTTACGGCAGCAGTGTACCTAACCTTTATGTTTGGGATAACAGTGACACAAGTATCCACGGCTCGTGGCCCGGAGCAAAGCTCAGTGAAAAAGATGACGACGGCAACTATATCGTTACTATTCCCAACAAAAAGTCTGTAAATGCTATCTTAAACGAAGGTTCATCGCAGACCCCTGACATTACAGATATTTCAGGTGATGTAACCATTGAAATAACAAGTGCGGATTATTCTACATACAAGCTCACAAGAAACGAAACTCCGTTGAGCGGTATGAAGCTTCTCAAAAAGGAAGCAAGAGAAGTTAAGATATTGACTGCTTCCGATTACACCTCGGAAAGCTGGAGCACCGTAAGCTCTGCAATGACCGTTGCAGACAGCCTTATTGCTCAGGGAGACGCAGCAGATGCAGCAGCAATAGAAAGTGCTGTTGCTCAGCTTCAGAGTGCAAAGACAGCTCTCAAGCTTGCAACACCTACACTTTCATATGCAGTAATCGGTCAAAGCACAATCAAGGGCTATTCTGCTCCCGAAGCAAAAGTTACCGTTACAGTCGATTCAAAGACATATACTGCTGTTGCAGACGATATTACAGGTGAGTATCAGGTAACCGCTTCGGCACTTGCAAGATCATCAAAGATCGCTGTTTCTGCCGAAAGAAACGGCATTTCATCAGGAACACTCAACTATAATATGACAAGTGGCAACATTACAGGCGGTGACAAGCCTACTCAGCCGACAACCGAGCCTACTCAGCCGACAACCGAGCCTACTCAGCCGACAACCGAGCCTACAACGGCAACGCAACCGACTGAACCAACATCCGCAAGTTCTGCTGACAAATCGCTTACGGTAAAAGCAACATCAAACTTCTTCCCGTCTTACACTCAGAAATTTGATGAAAATACAAATACCGTTACGGTTACCTATTACCTGAAATCTGACAAGAGTTTGCTTGACAGTCAGTGGGTGCTTTCATACGATCCAACATTTCTTAAATTTAATAAAGAAAAGAACAGCAACGTAGATTGTCTTATGCCGTGTGTTTCAAGCGGAAGCTATGCTAACCTTGAGCCTGTCGAAAAAGACGGTACACCGATAATAGGCAAGATCTACGGTAACAGTGTTAACCTCAGGCTCGACAAACTTAAAACATCAGACGGCAATGAAGTTGCTTTTGTAACCGCTACATTTGATGTTCTGAAATCAGGCTCTACAACTGTTGACCTCTTTGTTGACGTTATTACAATATCAGATGCAAACGATAATGATGAAGCAGTTGTTGAAAACGGCGTGATCGGAAGCTATACGACGCCTGTAACCCGAACCACTCGCGTTTATGAGGGTCAGTATCAGGGTGCAACCGATTATATTTACGGCGATGTTGACCTTAATAAGATTATCAATGTAAAGGACGCAACCTACATTCAAAAATATCTTGCTTCATCTGCTTCATTGACAGATATTCAAAAAGCACTTGCCGATGTAAACAGTGATAATAAAATCACAATAATCGATGCAACGTTAATTCAGAAATACATTGCACAACTTCAATCTGACAGCAGAGTAGGTCAGCCCTACAACAAATGAAATAAGCAATATTAAACAAGACCGCAGCCCTGCAAAAGGCTGCGGTCGTTTTTGCTGTTTATTAAATCACAAAGCGGGGATTATAGCTCCCACAGAAATTCCGAATTACCGCCTGTCGTATAAATCGCATAGGATGTTTACTCTTAAATTATAAAACGTACCGCAGTCAATATTTTTGACTGCGGTACACTTTAGAATATTAAGTTATCCGAAATCAGTCTTCTTCAGTCCGACTTGTTTCACTTATGTCAGAGGACTGTGAGGATTCGGGTTTTGAGGATTCCGACTGCGATTCTGACGAGGACGGAGTTTCACTTGAACTGCTCGATTCGCTTGATTCACTTGAACTTGAACTGCTTTCCCGTTCTGACGACGAGCTTGACGATTCGTTGTCATTATCTCTCTTTTTGTTGTTTTCGGTCAAACTGTCAATACTGCCGACATTGTCTTTTGTATCGCTGTCTGCGTCAATAAACACAACTCCGTAATCCTTGTCATATGAAGAAGAGGGAAGCTCCTCACGGCTGACCTCTTTGCCGTCCTTAATATACACACGCCAAGCATAAGCCTTGTAGCTTGAACCACCTTGGCTTCCAAGCTCGTTATGCGTTTTTATCACATCATAAGAATCCGATTTGTAGCCCCATATGGAAACATAAAGCGTTGTGTCAACAACCTTGCACTCCATAAACATCTGATATTTGGTGGGGTTTGAAAGCTTTAGGTCAAGTCTTGGATAATCAATAGTTGCGTCAAGACCTGTAGGAACATATGATGAAGCCCACTTGTGACAATAGCGTTCTTCAATATCCATATTTGCTCTCACTGCGGCATTATAAATAGTTGAACTTGCTTGACATATTCCGCCGCCGATACCGTCAATCAATTTGCCGTCGGATATTACATGAGCAGCCTTATAGCCGTTTGACTCAAGATTTGAGTCGCCTGTACATTCATTGAACGACCACGTTGCACCCGGCTCAATTATTGAACCGCTGCAGGCGTTGAGAGCAGTTTTCATATTGCTTGTACCGTTTGCGGTATTTGTTGAATATGTTTCATAAGACGCAAGCTTTATTACGTTTTTCTTGATGTCGGCTGCGGTTATTTCTGCGTCAACCGTCTGAACATCCGCCACAATCCTGTATGTACTTTCACTGCCGTTAAGTGCCTCACCAAGCTTTTTTGCAAGAGTATCGGCATTAACCTTTACGCCTTGCTTTGCTTCTGTATATTCAAAGCGATTTTCCTCAAACGGATGAAATTTGGAAACATATGCGTTCGTAGCCTTGACATAACACTCGTCGGCAAATTGATTTGACCTCCTTGCTATCGAATCCTTGTCAACCGATGCCGTAATCTCATAATTTTTATGTCCCGTTGACGGATCGACATTTGAGCCGTTGCCGCTCAGTTGATCGGTCTTTGCTTTTTCAAGCACCTCGTCTATGTCAAAGGTATAAACAAAATCGCTCTGAGACAATATTTTGTTGGTTCCGTTTACATCGACGTTTATTTCAACAGGTTTTATAAAACTTTTTTCGTTCAGCGTAAGCAACAGCTTTGACTGCGTCATATTTTTGCCGTCAAGAGAAATTCCCGAAACGTAAACATTGCTTGCAAATTTAAAGTCGTCCGCTTCCGCCTGTTTGCCAAATCCGTTATCAAAAACCCCATTATTGTAAAGGCAAATACCTGTTATGCCGCCTGCAATTACAACCGCAGCCGCAACCGATGAAATAATAAGTATGAGTTTCTTTTTGCTTTTACCTTTTTTTGAATAACGGCTTTTGTGATCGGAACCCTGTTTTTGTTCGCTTTTACTTGAAATATCTACCATATCATCATCTAAAATAATGTATTCATTATAGTCATTGTCGTTCACAAAATCCACCTCTCATTCTATAATCGTCAAAAATGAGTAAAACTATATACCAATCCGATATTAAAATCTGAGCAACGCTTTGCTCACAAGAAGCATAGCTTGCGACAGATCACACCCCTGCACCTAAGATATGGGGAACATCTGCACTTAGGTTATATATAATTCTACTATAAATATAAAAAAAAATAAAGTGCAAAATTGAAAAAAAAATTATTTTTGGTAAAAATATATTATATTTCTCTTTAAATCTTAATCTATATATATTAAATTAAAGTTATGCAACAATAATAATTTGCCCATTGAAAAATTAATTAAAAATTAGTATAATGTATATAATCTAAGTGTAATGTCCCCCGCCTCTCAGGCGTCGGAAAATACTTCGGAATTTCAGTGAGAACTGTAGTCTGACGATGAAATCCCACGGAGCTAACGCTCCTTGCAGACAAGGCAGAACGTTGCTTTGATTTAAATAATATATACAAAAATTGAAAGGTAATTTGAATTTCACTATGAATATATTAATTTTTACAGCTTCTACGGGCGGCGGTCACAAACGTGCCGCAGCCGCCATAGCGGAAAAAATAAAGCAGTTAAGCCCCGAAACCACCGTAAACGTTGTTGACGCTCTCAAGAGCATCGGAAAAGCCTACAACAAAACTGTTTGCAGCGGTTATCATTTTATGGCTACCAAAACTCCCAAGTTTTACGGAAAATGCTACAAGATTACTGACAGAAAAACCCTTATGTTTAAAGGCGTTATGAAGTCAAACACGATGATGTCGAACAAGCTCCTTAAAATAATTGACAAATACTCCCCGGACGTTATCATAATCTGTCACCCGTTTGTCACAACTATGATTTCAAAGCTGAGGGCTCAGGGCAAAACTAACGTAAAAGCAATCAGCCTTTTGACAGACTATGATTCACACCGCACATATTTTGTTCCGAACATTGATGCCTATGTTGTTGCAGAACCGAATATGGCAAAAAAGCTTCAGGAGGATTACGGAATAGCCAAAGAAAAAATATATCCGTACGGTATTCCGATATTTGACAGATTTTATAATCCGGAAGTTACAAAAGAAGAGATTTTCAAACGTGAGCGGCTGAATCCGGAGCTTCCGACCGTTCTGCTTATGGCAGGTTCGTTCGGAGTAACGGGTGTTCTCAAATTTTATGAACAGCTTGCAAGGGTAAAATACAAGGCTCAATTTATTGTTATAACAGGTCACAATCCAAAGCTTTATGAGCATTTGCTCAAGCTGGAGGAAAAACTCGATTCATTTAACAAAACAAAACTGCTTTACTTTGTTGACAATGTTGAGGACTATATGCACATATCAGACCTCATTGTTACAAAACCGGGCGGACTCACCGTTACCGAAAGCCTTGCGTGTAATCTTCCGCTTGCAATTTACAGTGCTTTTCCCGGTCAAGAGCTTGACAACGCCGAATTTTTGGTTTCACAAAACGCCGCTATTTTACTTGAAAAGGATCGTGGCGCAGACCAAATAACCGAGCTTTTGCGTTCGCCGGAAAAGCTTAATGAAATGAAAGAAAACTGCAAAAGACTTTCTATCCCCGATTCCGCAGAGAACATTTTTAAGCTTGCACAAAAGCTCTGCCGCGAAAGCAACACGGAAAAATAAAACAGCTTACAAAAGCTCCGCTGAAATGTTTATCGGCGGAGCTTTGTTTATCCGTTATCGGTAAGGCGAACCGCAACAGCGGTTATATCGTCCTCACGTTCGGAGTTTCTGCGCTTTATAGCCTCGTTTACAACAGCTTGCGCCAAATCCTGGGTACTGCCCTCGTTCCATGATTTTATCAGCCTTTCGAGCCATTTGTCGTCGCCTGCTGTTACGCCGTCTGACACCATAACCACCATATCTCCTGCTGAAAGATTAATTGTATCGGATGAAAATTTAATACCGCTCAGTATTCCTGCCGGCAGTGAAGGCATTTCTCTTGTTATCACTCTGCCGCTTTTTTTTATATAAGTCAGCGGTGCTCCCGCCTTTTTAAGCGTGAGCTTGCCTGTAAACAGGTCGATTCCCGCAACGTCTATCGTGGAAAGTGATTCGTCCTCGCTTTTTATCATAAGAGCCGAATTCACAATTTGCAGAGAGCTGTCGGGCGAAAGCCCGGAACGAAGCAATCTGCCCATTACCGAAGCCGCCATATTTCCGTCAACTGCGGCGCGTCCGCCCGTGCCCATTCCGTCGCAAACGATTGCATAGGTGCTTCCGAAGCCGTCGTTAAAATAATCAATACAATCGCCGCAAAGCCTGCCGTTGTTCGCAATATGCTGATCCGAGCCTATCTCAACGTCATAGACGGGCATTTCACACATTGCAAGCCGTGTTCTGTTTCCGACAGTTGTAACCGTCGGCAGGTCAAATCTCCTACCGCAGCATTTTGAAACCTCACGCATTACAACACCCTTTGATAGCTTGACGTCCGATTTTGCCGTCAATTCAACACTTAAACGTTCATTGTCAGATACAAGACAAACACATTCGATTACTTTTATTCCAAGCTCGTCGAGAGACGCTTTTATCATATCGGCACGCTCGTTGTCACAACGCATTGAATTTTTAAATTCCGCCGAAAGATCGCTGAGAATATCGCTTACTCCCGAAAACTGACCTGCAACAACACCTCTTAGGTCGGCGACCCTGCGCTGAGCCTCAAGCGACGATAAATATTCACGGTAATTTTTATTCATACTGTCTGCTATTTCGCCTTTTTTGCAACAGTTCTTGACAAACAGCCTTGCAACGTCATTTTCGCTGAGTTTTCCCTGCTCGGATAATGCGTCCTCAAGCCTGAAAAAATCGTCCTTTGTTATGCCCTTTTCGTGTTCAAAGCAATACATTCTCAGCCCGCAGCCCGAACAAACGTCTTTGGCAACATTTTCGCAAACCCACTCAAAGGTCGGCGAATACAGGTCCTTGAGCCTGTCGGACACACGGTCAACATCGTTTCGTACATTTGAGATCGCTTTTGACACAAAGTCAAGACGCATAACAATATTTTTTCGGAATGCTTCACCAAGCGAAGAATTCTTTTCGTTTGTAAACACTGGTGAGATTACATTACCGACCTCTTTCGGCAGAATCATAAACACAACCGAGCCGATAAGACTTTCTATTAATACTGAGGCAAGCGAATTGTTGCCGCCAAACGCAAGACTCATAACAGAATTGGCAATTACAAATGAAATTGCACAACCGAGCTTGCCCGTCGGCGCAAACAGTCCGGCCATAAGCCCGCCAAATGCGAACCCTCCGCATACAAAGCCCTGTTCTCTGCTTGCAATGCTGAATACCGCACCCGTTGAAACACCGCTGACCGCTCCGCCGTTTACTCCGCCGTATCGAGCGCACAAAAGCACGACGATAACTGCGATTATCCTGCCGAGAGATATGTTTTCATAGGATATGCTTCCAAACGCAAGTATCAGAACACAGCCTGTCATAACAAGACTTGCGCTTTCCTGCTGGGTATAGGCTGTAAGGCTGCGCTTTTCCTGCGAAAGCCTTACTGTCACACCGATAAAATATGCTGCAACGCCTGCAAGCACAGCCTCTATCACACAATCGGCAAAGCTTGACAGCGTGCTTGCGCTGCCGAACAAAAGAGCTGCACCTGTTGCAAGTATAGGCACAAACGCCGTCAACGGTGAAAACAGTCTGCTGTTGTTTATTCGCTCAATATTGCCGAAAAGCCAGCGTATTCCGCCGATAGCCACAAGCACGGCAAGGTATCTGAAGCTGTCCTGAGGGCTTAACATAATATATCCGAGTCCTGCACCGAAAAGCGAAGGCAAAAGATATTTTTGGGGAACGGCCGCCGCAAACGACGCTCCGAACGGCGCAAGAGTTCCCAAAACAGCACCTCTTGAAACAATTATTCCGCATAAAAAATATGCTCCGTAAATTGCCCCGCTTCTTGCAAGCTCAGTCTGACCCGAACGGTTAGACCTGCGTTTTCTTTTTACCTGTTTTACGCTTTCCATAATTTCAACGTCCTTTAGATTTGTTAATTAGTGTATCTATATTATAGGAGTTGATACACAATCGTTTTGTCGTTATGTGGATAAGTGTTTTTATAAGGTTTTGTAGAATATCGGGCAAAGCGGAGAATTTGCTGAAAACAAAAAATAATTATATTGTATAAACAGTTGTTTTGAATTATAATGTAATTATAAAACTGAAAGGACTTTTTATATGATAATAATGTCGGTTGATTTGGGTAAAGCAAGAACAGGAGTCGCAGTCTGCGACAAAACCGAATTTCTTGCGTCACCCTATACGGTGATTTTTGAAAAATCGCCGAGCAGGCTGATAAAAAAAGCGGCGGAGTGTGCAAAAGAAACACAGGCAGAGCTTATTGTTGTCGGATTACCGAAAAATATGAACGGAAGTGAAGGCGAAAGCGCACAAAACGCAAGGGCTTTTTCCGAAAAGCTCAGCGCATTGACCGGGATTGAAACCGTTATGCAGGACGAAAGAGGAACAACAATCTCGGCACATAATTTTCTCAGTGAAACGAATACCTACGGAAAAAAACGCAAAAACGTAGTAGATGCGGTTGCCGCAACTATTATTTTGCAGGATTTTTTGGACGCAAGAAAACAGAAAAACGGGCTGTCGAAATAAATCGGCAGTCCGTTTTCTTTAGGAAGTAAAAATGAAAAAATTACAAATTTATGACCAGTTGAGCGTATCGTTATATACATTGATATAATCCTGAGCAGAACGCTCCCAGCTGTTGTCGCTCATCATAGCTCGCCACATAAGCTGATGCCAGCCTGCGTCGTCCTGAATACCCCGGAGCGCACGTCTTACCGCATTCTGCATATCTGCGGTGTAGTAGTTTCTGAACGTAAAGCCGTTGCCGTAATTGTCGGCACTGTCAAATACAGAGTCCTTAAGTCCGCCTACCTCACGCACAACGGGGATAGTACCGTAGCGAAGCGCAATCATCTGGGAAAGTCCGCAAGGCTCCTGCTTTGACGGCATCAGGAAAATATCTGCGCCCGAATATATCTTGCGTGCAAGCTCAGGAACAAAGCCATGGCAGAAGCAAAGTCTTCCGGGATATTTTGCCTGCATATAATTAAAGTAGTCTTCGTATTCTTTGTCGCCCGAACCAAGGATAACAAACTGCATATTCTCGGTGTTCATCAGTTCTTCAAGTCCCATTCTTACAAGGTCAAGTCCCTTGTGTGCAACAAGTCTTGTTATCATTGCAACCATAGGAACATCCCAGCGCTGTTCAAGGCATAGTCTTTCCTGCAAAGCGCGCTTACACTCGCCCTTGCCGCTCATATCGTCCTTTGAATAATTGCGGTAAAGCTGATAGTCGGTTTCGGGATTATAGCTTACGGTATCAATTCCGTTCTTGATTCCGCACAGCTTGTAGTGGCGAAGATTCAGTTCATCGTGCAGTCCGTAGCTGTACCACGGGTCCTTTATCTCTGCCGCATAACTCGGAGAAACGGTTGAAACACGGGTTGACGTTTCTATTGCGCCCTTCATCATATTGAGCTTGCCGTTCATCTCAAGAATGTTGGTTTCCGAAGCGGGAATTCCTACACACTCAGTATTTACCTCCCAGCCGTACTCGCCCTGATACTGTATATTGTGGATAGTAAACAGACTCTTTATGTTAAAATACCAAGGTCTGTGCGAATAGAACAGATAGTAGTAAACAGGCACAAGTGCCGTCTGCCAGTCGTTGCAGTGAATCATATCCGGGTGGAAGTCGATATACGGGAGCATTTCAAGAATGGCGCGGGAGAAAAATGCAAAACGTTCTGCATCATCATAGTGACCGTAGAGCGTGCTTCGCTTGAAATAGTATTCATTGTCAATAAAATAGTAGGTGCAGTCATTCCACCTTGCCCAGAAAAGTCCGCAATATTGGTGACGCCAAGCAACAGGAACCGTAAAATTGGTGATAAAATTCATCTGATTTTTCAGATCCTGCGGTATAGTACCGTAAAGCGGCACTACAATTCGGCAATCCTGTCCCTTTCTGCACAATGTATGCGGCAAACTGCCTGCCACATCGGCAAGTCCGCCGCTTCCGCAAAACGGATTGGCTTCTGATGCACAATATAAAATTCTCATAACTTTTCCTCCGAATTAAACAACAGATTTTTTTGCAATATACATAGGATATGACTCAAAACCCATAAGACTGCGTCCGTCTTTGATTTTAACATCCTTATCTATTATAACATAATTTAGATTGGTATTCTTCCCTATTTTTGTGTCCTGCATTACAATACAGTTAGAAAGCTTTGCACCCTTTTCAACAGTTACGCCTTTTGAGATAACGCAGTTCTCCACTTCACCGTTAATAACACAGCCCTGCGCTATTATGGAATTTTTGACGTTGCTGGTCAAACCGTATCTTGACGGTGCGTCGTCCCTTACCTTAGTATATATCGGACGCTTCGGATTAAACAACTCGTCGCGAATTGAACGCTTCATAAGATCCATATTAAAGGCGAAATAATCGTTTATTGTACTGATTGCGGCACAATACCCTGTGTTTTCATAGGCATACACTTTAAATCTGCCTATGCAGTCCTGTAAAATACGCTTTGCGTCAAGCTGATTAAGACTGATTGCCTGTCTGACTTCATCAAGCAAAAGCGATTTGTTTATCAGAATTGAGCCGTAAACCTGATACACTTCATAATCAATATTTTCGGGCTTTACAAATATCTGGTTTACCTTGCCGTTCTTGTCAACGTCAATGGTTATCGGGCGTTCATAGCCGTTTGGCACGACTCCGTGTCTGTAGATAAGGGTTATGTCGGCATTCCTCTTTGAATGAAACTCAAACAACTGATTATAGTCAAAGTTGGTTACTACATTGCCGGGTGACAGCAATACATATTCTTCGCTGCTGTTTTCAAGATAAGCGTGCATATTGTAGATAGTTTCAATATAATTGTCAAAGGATCTGCCCCTGTACGGCGTAAGAATAGTCAGATTGCTCCTGCGCTTTGAAAGGTCATAGGCGCTTCCTGAGCCGATATGATCCATAAGCGACATAAAATTGCTTTTGGCGATAACGCCCACATTGTTTATGCCGGAATTTGACATATTGGAAAGGACAAAATCTATCAGCCTGTACTTTCCGCCGATAGGCACGCTTGCGGTTGTACGGGAAGCTGCAAGCTCCGGGATTTTGTCGTCAAGAGTGTCTGCAAATATAAAACCGAGCACATCGTTACTTCTCATTTGCGAGCACCTCCGTATCACTGTCTATCATTTCCTTTGCTTTTACGACCGCATTCTCTGCGATTTTGGTATTTTCTCCTATTACGGCAATACCCCAGTTGTTGCGGTTTTGAACATTTTCGGGACGTTCGCCGACCTTGGCATTTTTGCCTATTACGGTGTTTTCGGCAACGATTGCAAACTGTACCTCTGCGCCTTCTTCAATCACCGCTCCCGGCATTATAATTGAAGAATTGACCGTTGCGTTTTTGCCGATAGTTACGCCCGCAAATAAAATTGAAAACTCAATATTTCCGTATACGTTACAGCCGTCGGCAACAAGCGAATTCTGAATAAATGCGTCGCTCGAAACATAGTGCGGCGGCATCATCGGGTTGCGTGAATAGATATTTTTAAGATCAAGGGTAACATTGGGATCAAGCAAATCCATATTTGCTTCCCAAAGGCTGTCAATCGTTCCGACGTCTTTCCAATATCCCTCGAACGGATAAGCAAACATTCTCTCGCCTGCATTGAGCATTGCCGGAAGAACATCTTTGCCGAAGTCATGACTTGAATCTTGCTTTGCATCGTCCTCAATAAGATATTTTTTCAGCTCTTTCCAACTGAAAATGTAAATACCCATTGACGCATTTGTACTCTTTGGGTGAGCAGGCTTTTCGTCAAATTCGTAGATTTCGCCGTCCTCTTTGGTGTTGAGAATACCGAATCTCGAAGCCTCCTCAAGCGGAACGTCGATTACTGCAATAGTGCAGGCGGCATTTTTTTCTTTGTGATATTCAAGCATCTTGTTGTAGTCCATTTTGTAGATGTGGTCACCCGACAAAACTACAACATATTCGGGATCATAGCGCTGAATATAATTTATGTTTTGGTAGATTGCATTTGCCGTACCCGAATACCAGTCTGCCCCCTGAATTGCCTGATAAGGGCTGAGGCAATTAACCCCCGAATGCATACCGTCCAGATCCCAAGGCTGTCCGTTGCCTATGTATTCGTTAAGTACGAGAGGCTGATACTGGGTAAGAATACCCACCGCATCTATTCCTGAGTTTACGCAATTTGACAACGGAAAGTCAATTATGCGGTATTTACCGCCGAACGGTACGGCAGGCTTGGCAAGCTTTTTTGTAAGCACGCCGAGACGTGAGCCCTGACCGCCGGCAAGAAGCATAGCTACCACTTCCTGTTTTGGGAACATCAATTTTTACCTCCATTATTCTATTATATTATTCAGAGCTTTTAAGCTCTTTTGTGCATTGTAAATATATTACGCCCATCGGCGGCAATGTAAGGCACAAGCCTTGACTGCAGCCGTGGATTTTCCTTCGATCGGGCAGTATTTCGCTGCCGTTTGTCACACCCGTTCCGCCGAATTCCTTTGCGTCCGAGGAAAACACCTCGTCGTAAAGTCCGTATTTCGGCACACCGATATAATACTTTTCATGCTTAACGGGCTGGAAATTGCACACGGCAATAATCTCGTTTCCGTCACTGTCGATGCGCTTAAATGCAATTACGCTGTTGGTGTAATCGTCGTGATGAATCCAGTCAAATCCCTTCCAGCTTGTATCAAGCTCATAAAACGGCTTGTGTTCTATGTAAAACTGATTGAGCTTTGAAAAGAAAAGCCTAAGCTGCTTATGCTTTTCATATTCAAGAAGCTCCCATTCAACAGCGGATTTAACATTCCATTCGTCAAACTGTCCGATTTCGGTACCCATAAACACCAGCTTTTTGCCGGGATGGGCATACATATAGGCAAAAAATGCTCTGACTCCTGCAAACTTTTCCTCATATTCTCCGGGCATCCTGCTTATTATCGAGCCTTGCCCGTGTGCCACCTCATCGTGAGAAATCGGAAGCAAAAACCGCTCCGAAAAAGCATAGAAAAAGCTGTAGGTCAAATTATCGTGATTAAACGGTCTCCAAAGCGGATCAAGCGACATATAGTGCAGCATATCGTTTGTCCAGCCCATATTCCACTTGTAGTCAAATCCGAGTCCGCCCTCCTCAACCGGGTGAGTCAGCTTTGGCCACGATGTATTTTCTTCGGCAAATGTCAGAGCGTGCGGGCAGAACATGTGAAGTGCCGTGTTAAGACGCTTTACAAAAGCGATTGCTTCAAGATTTTCCTTGCCGCCGTATTTGTTCGGCACCCATTCGTCCTCCTGCTTGCCGTAATCGAGATACAGCATAGAAGAAAGCGCGCCGACTCTTAATCCGTCAAAGTGAAACTTTTTAAGCCAGAAAACAGCGGATGATACAAGAAAACTTTGCACCTCATATCTTGCAAAATTGAACAGGCAGGTTCCCCAGGACGGACGTTCACCGACCCTTGGATCCTCGCATTCAAAAAGCGCTGTTCCGTCAAATCTCGAAAGTCCGAACGAATCCTTTGGAAAATTCGACGGCACCCAATCCATTAGCACGCCGATATTTTCCTGATGAAGTCTGTCAACCAGATACATAAGGCCGTCGGGTGTTCCGTAGCGGGATGTCGCCGCAAAATAACCCGTGGCCTGAAAGCCCCAGCTTTTGTCATACGGATATTCCATTATAGGCATAAGCTGAATATGCGTGTAGTTCATTTCTTTGAGATACGGCACAAGCTCATCGGCAAGCTTTTTGTAATCAAAAGAGTTGCCGTCGGGATACCTGCGCCATGAACCTGCGTGAAGCTCATATACATTCATCGGGCGCTTGGACA
The DNA here is from genome assembly GCA_900543095.1 of uncultured Ruminococcus sp. Lineage (GTDB taxonomy): Bacteria > Bacillota > Clostridia > Oscillospirales > Acutalibacteraceae > Ruminococcoides. The sequence goes on from UQQD01000014.1 coordinate 27,599, forward strand.
CGTCCCGAGTTTTGCGTTCGTCAAACCATTTTTCATCGCCCCACTCGTACTTGTCAAGATCAAACACCTTTGAGGCGTTGTCGGGGCGAAATTCTGCGTGAAATGCAAAAGGGTCAGATTTTAATATCCTGTCTTTCCACGGGGTTTCGATGCAATACTTGTAGGTTTCAAACTCCTGAAGCCCCTCAACAAACAACTCCCATTCACCGCTGTCTATTTTATACATATAATGAGAGTCCCGATTCCAGCCGTTGAAATTTCCGACAACCGACACGCTCAGGGCGTTCGGTGCCCAAACTCTGAATACAACGCCGTTTTTTCCGTCCCGGTTAACAAAATGTGCGCCGAAAAAATCATATGCACGCACGCTGTCGCCTGCGTGAAAAAGCTCAAGAGGATTTCTGTCCTCAGTAAAGCTATAATTCATTCATCAAACTCCTTATTTGAAAAGCTGTAAATTCAAATTATATTCCTAATATATATAATAGCAAAAAAATATGTGGATTTCAAGCAAATTCAAAATTTTCTATACTAATTTTTCGTGTATTTTTTATAAAACATTAACAAATTTTACAAACTTATCCATTTTTGCCCTAATTTTTACCGTTTAAATCGAAACAACGCTATGTTTTGCTTGCAATTTGTTCAAAAAGTACATACTCAAAATCCGTTTGGTATATATTATGACGGCAAGTGTACCGAAAATAACTGCGGTCGCAAAAGTCGCAAAAAAAGAGCTGCCCGATTAAGGACAGCTCTAAATGCCGTAAAATAAGTTGATTAACCGAGTTCAGCAAAGTACTTGATTGTTCTAACCATCTGGCTTGTGTATGAGTTTTCGTTATCATACCAAGAAACAACCTGTACCTCATAGAGATCGTCTGCAATCTTTGAAACCATTGTCTGAGTAGCGTCAAAGAGTGAACCGTATCTCATACCGATTACGTCTGAAGATACGATAGGATCTTCGTTATAACCGAATGATTCTGAAGCAGCAGCCTTCATAGCAGCATTGATGCCTTCAACTGTTACGTCAGCGCCCTTTACTACTGCTGTAAGGATTGTTGTTGAACCTGTAGGAACAGGAACACGCTGAGCAGAACCGATGAGCTTGCCGTTGAGTTCGGGAATTACAAGGCCGATAGCCTTTGCAGCGCCTGTTGAGTTAGGAACGATGTTTGCAGCGCCTGCTCTTGCACGTCTGAGGTCGCCCTTTCTGTGAGGACCGTCAAGGATCATCTGGTCGCCTGTGTAAGCGTGAATAGTTGACATAATACCGCTCTGGATTTCTGCATACTTGTTAAGAGTATCAGCCATAGGAGCGAGGCAGTTTGTTGTGCATGATGCAGCTGAAATGATCTTATCGTCAGTTGTAAGAGTCTTTTCGTTTACGCTGTATACGATAGTTTTGAGGTCTTTGCCTGCCGGAGCAGAAATAACAACTTTCTTTGCGCCTGCGTCGAGGTGAGCCTGGCTCTTCTCTTTTGAGGTATAGAAACCTGTACACTCAAGAACAACGTCAACACCGATTTCTCCCCAAGGAAGCTCAGCAGCGTTTGGCTTAGCGTAAATTGTGATTTCTTTGCCGTCAACGATGATTGAGTTTTCACCTGCTTCTACTGTGTGAAGGCCTTCGCCGATTCTTCCGCAGTAACCGCCCTGTGCTGTATCATACTTAAGAAGATTTGCAAGCATCTTAGGATCTGTAAGATCGTTGATAGCTACTACTTCGTATCCCTCAGCACCGAACATCTGTCTGAAAGCAAGACGGCCGATACGGCCGAAACCGTTAATTGCAACTTTTACTGACATAATTAAAATTCCTCCTAATATTTAAGATATGTTTATTATATTACATTTTTTCAATTTCTTCAATAGTTTGATAAAGATTTAACAAAAAAATTTACATTTTTAACATTATATGTAAAATAAACGTTTTACAGTGAAATTTTTGGTTAATTTTTTCAATCAAATCAGCGAAATATCTATACATAATTCCGCTGTGCAAAATTATTGTGCAACTTAGCCTTACTTTTTCTTGACAAAACATTTGATATATTATAAAATAATTATTAGAATTCCGTTTTTGCGGGCTTCTGCAAAGGGCAATGGGTTGCCTTTTGTGTTTTTTTAATCAGACTCTTTTCAGAGCCGTTATATATAGATATTTTTTATTAATTTTATTACTTATGCTGTTTTGAACGGCGATTGACTTTATAAAAAATATTTCAAAATTCATAACTTTTTTAAATTAAAATTGAATATCTTAATTAACGGCACCTTAAAGGTTTTTTGATTGGGAATAACTATGAGATTGAAAGAAACTGGACAAAGGAGGTGTCAAAAATGCAGTTATTCGTTGCAATAATCTGCATTGCTGCTGCATTGGCGGTCGGTGCGATCGTCGGCGTTCTGCTGGGTATAGCTATCCGCAAAAATACTGCGGAAAAGGAAATCGGCAGCGCCGAGGAAGAAGCTAAAAAGATCGTTGCCGAGGCAATCAAAACGGCTGAAGCAAAAAAGAAAGAAGCCGTGCTTGAAGGCAAGGACGAGGTTCATCGCTTCAGAAACGAAAGCGAAAAGGAAATTGCCGACAGACGCAAGGAAGTTCAGCGTCAGGAACGCCGTATTCAGCAAAAAGAAGAATCTCTTGACCGAAAGCTCGACCATATGGAGCAAAAGGAAGAGAAAGTCAACAAAAAGCTCAAAGAGGCTGACGCAAAGCTTGAGGAGGTTGAAACTCTCAAGAAAAGTCAGTTTGAGATGCTTGAAAAAATTTCGGGCTACACCGCAGAGCAGGCAAAAAGCTATTTGCTCTCTCAGCTCGAAGACGAGCTTGTTCACGAAAAGTCAGTTAAAATTATGGAGTATCAGGAACAGCTCAAGGAAGAAGCCGACGACAAGGCAAGAAACATTATTTCGCTTGCCATTCAAAGGCTTGCAGCCGACCAGGTTGCCGAGGCTACGATTTCTGTCGTACCTCTCCCCAACGATGAAATGAAGGGCCGCATAATCGGCCGTGAGGGACGAAACATCAGAGCTATTGAAACTCTGACCGGAGTTGACCTTATAATTGACGATACACCGGAGGCTATCACGCTTTCGTGCTTTGAGCCGGTAAGACGTGAGGTTGCAAGAATAGCACTTGAAAAGCTTATTTCAGACGGTCGTATCCACCCCGCAAGAATTGAGGAAACTGTTGAAAAAGCAAGGCGTGAGGTTGACGCAACTATCAAGCGTGAGGGCGAAAGAGCCGTGCTTGAAGCAGGCGTTCACAACGTTCACCCCGAAATTGTAAAGCTGCTCGGCAGACTTCGCTACCGCACCAGCTACGGACAAAACGTACTTAACCATTCTCTTGAGGTATCATATCTTGCGGGAATGATGGCAAGCGAGCTTGGACTTGATCCGACCGTTGCCAAACGTGCAGGTCTTTTGCACGACATCGGCAAGTCAATCGACCACGAGGTTGAGGGAACTCATATTCAAATCGGCGTTGATATTGCCAGAAAATATAAAGAAAGCGACGCAGTTATCCACGCTATTCACGCCCACCACGGCGACGTTGAGGCAAAGACGATTGTTGCCTGTCTTGTTCAGGCGGCCGACGCACTTTCAGCCGCACGTCCGGGCGCAAGACGTGAAAACGTAGAAAATTACATTAAGCGTTTGCAAAAGCTCGAGGAGGTTGCATCGTCGTTTGACGGAGTTGACCGCACCTTTGCTATCCAGGCAGGCCGTGAGGTAAGAGTTATGGTCAAGCCCGAGGTTGTTAAGGACGAGCGTATGATTCCGCTTGCAAGAGAAATTTGCAAGAAAATTGAAGAGGAGCTTGAATATCCCGGACAGATTAAGGTAAACATCATCCGTGAAAGCAGAGCTTCCGACTTTGCAAAATAATAAAAAACTAAATGAACTTTAGGGGCTGTCACATTTAGCGCAGAGCAAAAACGCTTTACGCATCTAAATGCGACAGCCCCTTTTTATCGTTTGTTTTAAATCGAAGCCAATATTCTTTGTTTATAAGAGGAATACTTGTGGCAGATTCCAAGCAGTGCAAAGAGTGCTAACCCCTCAGGGGTTCAGTGGTAGAGATTATAACTCCCGCTAAAATTCTGAGCCGTTCTTCGCCGCCTAAGCGGCAGGGGACATCTGCACTTAGATTATACTGTCCTGAAGATTTTAGCTAAAGCCTGAATACGGACAATTACACAAGATAATCCCACTGATTTTCAGGAAACAATTTTTCACCTGCAAACAAAAAAACCTCGCCTTTCGACGAGGTTTTCTTTATATTTACGTTTCTTTATCTGTAACGTTTGCCGTTATCCTTATAGCGGCTGCCGCTGTCTTTATAACGACTGCCGTTTGAAGATCTCGGTATACGAACATCGGCAGTGTCATATTTTCTGCTGTTTTCACGCCGCTTTTTGCCGTTTGCTGCCGAAGTTTTGTAGCCATCCGAATAATCTCTGCTCGAACGGTATTGCGTATTTGCTCCGCCTGTTCTGTGTGCGCCCGAATGGTAACTGCCTGCGGCAGCTTTCTTGCGCTTTGATACATTTGAAGCAATAACATATGTTATTCCGGCTGCACTGAGAATAATAAGCGTAATGCCTAAAATCAGCATCCATTCGCCGTTATCACTTTTGCTGTCGTTATTCTTGATAAACGCAAAGTCGTCCGAATCCGAGCCTGAATTACCTGCCTTGCTGAGGTTGGTCTGAATATCCTTCCAATCCTTGCTGTTAAGCTCGTTGTCGTCGATCTTTCTGTCATCAACGTTATAAACCGATGCGGAAGCGGCGGTGCTATCCGGCGGAACATAAGACTGTCCTCCGCCGACATAGAACGAAGAGCTTGAGTCATTGTAATTATTATTGTAATTATAATAATTATTATAATCGTTGTCATAACTGCTGTAATAGCTCTGACCGTTATTATAATCATAACTGCTCGAATAGCTGTCGGAATATTGATACTGCGAATTATCGGAAGAACTGTAATCGTATGATTGCTGGGGTTCTGTATAGTCCGGAATATCCGATGCCTGGGGCGGCTGAGTGGGTATATCAATACCCGGTTGGTCTCCGCCCGAGTTGATGTCTTCGTCTTCGGCATAAGCAGTAAAACCGAATGCAGAAATGCAGAAAGCAAGCGATAAAACGGCTGTTATCAATCTATAATGCTTTTTCATACACTTCTCCTTTCTGCAGCATTGAAGCTGCAATTTATTGCTCTGCTGAGGAATCGTCCGCCGCACTGTCTTCGCTGTTCTGGGCGGCAGTTGTCGATTCAACAGCTTTGAAGAACATATTTGGTTTATAAGAATCAAGCACGGATGTGTTTGCTTCATAGTCAAGCTCTTTTGTAAGACCCTTGATATAATCGGTAAACTCGTCCTGCTTCATTGCGGTAAGTACCGATGTGTGGTTGTTTTCGTCGCCGAGATAAGAAGCGGCAGCGTCTGCAATATCATTTTTTACTAAAAGGTAATAAATTGCCGAGTCGCCTGTGCCTACCTTTACGGTAGTTGCCTTTTTGTTGTCAAGCTTTGTGAGCGCTTCTTTAAGCTCATCGCCCATAGAAAACTGATCAAGCTGTTCTGTAGAGGTTTTGGACGGATCGCTTTCAACACTGTTTTTGTCCATATAAGCTTTTACTGCGTCCGCAAAGCTGAGGTCGGAGCTGTTGATTGACTCCGCATATCCGTCAAGCTCGTCGGTGAGCTTCTTTGCATCCTCGTCAGAAAGTGCGGTATTGCTTGACTTGCCCGAATCATCTGAGGTTGTTGTATAGAGATTTACCGGAAGATAGCTGTAATCAACATAGTTGTCAACAAAGAATTTTGTCAGATCGTCATCTGAAACAGCCTTTGAACCGCCCTCGTTATAAAGAGCCATAAACAAAGCAGACTGTTTTGAAGAATACTCCGTTGTGCAATACTCAAAGCTTTCAAAAGAAATTCCGTATGGCTCCAAATCGTCTTTCATAGGCTTTACATAGCCGTACTGTGCATATTGACCTACGTTCCAATATGTTTCAGCCTGTTTCTTTGCATTCTCCATTGTTGCTTCGTCAACCGATGCGCCCTCTGTTTCAAGCTGTTGGTCAACAACGAGATAGCTCAGACACATAAGCTCTGCCTGTTCCTTAATCCAGTCTTTTGCCACGGCCTTAGTGCCGTCGTCATCGGTGATCTCCATATCAAGCCAGCTGTCTTTTGTACTGTCGTAATCATCAAGCTTTTTTGCATAGGACTCAGCCTGACTGTATGCAACATCGAGCGAATAGATATAAACGCCGATAGCAAGCTCTTCGTCGCTTGTTTTGTATGACCATTCCTTGTTCAGGCTGCAGCCCGAAACAAAGATTGCCGACATAAGCATTAATACTGCAAGCAGCAAGGAGCCGATTCTAACACTTTGTTTCATATTTTTATACCGTCCTTAAATTATGATTTGCATAGTTCTCCAAAATAGTATGCGTACTATATGATTATACACAAAAAATTCGCAAATGTCTATATTTTCTTTGAATTTTATCAAATTTTAAAAATTTTCTTCAATTCCTCGACAGCAGAATTTCCGCTTCGGCATTTTACGGACAAATACGGCTTTGCACCTGCGCTCAGCATAGCCTTGCCGTTCAGGGCTATCAGAAGATCCGCAACCGCCGGTGACTTTATCTCTTTAACATAAAGCAAAAGTGTATTTTCGTTTTGGCGGATTTCATAAACGCCCATTGCGTTTGCTTTGTTGCGGATAAGCGCAATGTCGATAAGTCCGAGAACCGAATCCGGAATTTCGCCGAATCGGTCTTTTAATTCGTCTTTTACATCTTGGCTGTCGTCAAGTGAACGAATATCTGCGATTCTGCGATAAACATCAAGTCTTAACGTCAGGCTTTCAATATAGCTTTCGGGAATGTGGGCGTCCATAGAAATGTCGATAAGGCAATCAATATCCTTGTCGGGCTTGTTTACTCCCTTTTCCTCATTTACTGCTTCTTCGAGCAGTTTAAGGTACATATCATAACCAACCGACTCCATATGACCATGCTGCTGAGCACCCATAATGTTTCCCGCTCCTCTAAGCTCAAGGTCACGCATAGCTATCTTAAAGCCGCTTCCGAATTCGGTAAATTCTCGGATAGCCGACAGACGTTTTTGCTGAATTTCGGTCAGAACCTTGTTTTTTCGGAAAGTGAAGTAAGCGTAGGCTCGCCTTGCGCTTCTTCCTACACGTCCTCTTAGCTGATGAAGCTGAGAAAGTCCCATTCGGTCGGCGTTTTCAATTATAAGCGTATTTGCATTGGGCAGGTCAACACCCGTTTCTATTATAGTAGTGCAGACGAGAACGTCAATTTCCTGAGCAAGCATTTTTCGCCAAACCTCGCTCAGCTCATTTTCACGCATTTTGCCGTTTCCGATTCCAATCTTAGCTTCGGGAACAGCTTCACGAATTTTATTTGCGACCGATTCCATTGTTTCGACATCGTTGTGGAGGAAAAACACCTGTCCTCCTCGCCTCAGCTCACGCCTTATTGCCTCGTTAATTACAGCGTCATCGTGTTCGAGCACATAGGTCTGGACGGGCTGACGATTAAGCGGCGCTTCGTTTATTACGCTCATATCACGCAGTCCGCTCATCGCCATATTAAGCGTTCTCGGAATCGGGGTTGCCGAAAGCGTCAGCACGTCAACATTTTTGCAAAGTTCTTTAAAATGCTCCTTCTGGGTAACACCGAAACGCTGTTCCTCGTCGATTATCGCAAGTCCGAGGTCACGAAATTCAACGTCCTTTTGCACAAGACGGTGTGTTCCAACAATCATATCTATCTCGCCGTGCTTGAGCTTTTGCAAAATCTCCTTTTGCTCCTTTGCGCTTTTAAAACGCGAGAGAAGCTCCACCCTTATCGGATAGCCTTCAAACCTTTTGGTAACCGTTTGATAATGCTGCCATGCAAGGATAGTTGTAGGGCAGAGAAAAGCGCATTGTTTTGAGTCGGCAACACACTTGAATGCCGCTCTGAGTGCTACCTCGGTTTTGCCAAAGCCCACGTCGCCGCACAAAAGTCTGTCCATAGGTGCGCTTTTTTCCATATCGTGCTTTATCTCGGAGGCGCAGGTAAGCTGGTCGGGAGTTTCCTCATACTCAAATTTCGCCTCGAAATCTCGCTGCCACTCGTTATCATGCGAAAAAGCATAACCCTTTGATTTCATTCGTGCGGAATAGAGCGCAATAAGCTCCTTTGCAATATCCTTTACCGAGGACTTTACCTTTGCCTTTGCTTTTTGCCAGTCCTGAGAACCCAGCCGACTGAGCTTTATGCGTGAGTTTTCCTGAGGTCCGATATACTTTGCAACCATATCAAGCTGAGTTACGGGCACATACAGCACGTCGCCCTTTGCATAGTCAATCTTGATATAGTCCTTGGTTATTCCGTGGGTGTCAATTTTGCGAATACCGCTGAAAACGCCTATTCCGTGAACATTGTGAACAACATAATCGCCTGCCGAAAGCTCGGACAGACTGTATATTTCCTGACCGTTTTTCGGTTTTTTACGTTTTCGTGTTTCGACCTTATAAGCCGCCTGACCGTAGGTTATCAAGAAGAATTTGTCGCTCAAAAGCTCAAAGCCCGAGCTTAAAGCCCCGTCCGTTACAAGGAGCTTTCCGCTCTGAACCGAGTCAATCGTTTTGCTGTACAAGGCGTTGTAGCCGTCAGAAACAAGGCTCTGCACAAGATTTTTTGCGGATTTATCCGTTCCGGCAAGTATAACGCCGCAGCGGTCGGGCGCAAAAAGCCCCTGCAAATCCTCACACAACTGCTTATACGAGCCGTTCCACTGCGCCAGCTTGTTTGATGAAAAGCTGACCGCCGTGCCGAGGTTAAGCGGTATTGAGCCGTGAAGAAAGCTTTCAAGCACAATAGTACCATGTGCATTCAAAAATTCAAGGCACTCGTTTTGTGTAAGCGAAAAGCGTTCAAAACCTCTGCACAAGGTGCCGTCCTCAAAGCACTGCTTAATCATTTCGTTGTTCTGAAACTCCGTTGATTTCAGCCTGTCCTGTACTCTTGCAAATTCAGAGGCAAAAAACAGCGAATTTCGGCTGAAATAATCAAGCAGACACTGCGGCTTGTCATATATCTGATTTATAAATTTGTCGCCGTTTGCGGGTACGGCGCCGTTTTTGATAAGCTCGGCTTCGGCATACAGCTTTTCACGAGCCTTCGGCGCACCTCTGCCCCGCAAAAGTTCTGCCTTATGAATAATTTTGTCGGCAAGCGCATCATTATCTTCAATTATAATTTCTGTGGACGGCGTCAGCCTTATTTTTCCTGCCTTTTTAAAGCGCCGCTGAGTTTCCGTGTCAAAATAGCTCAGGTCGGTTATCTCATCGCCCCAAAATTCCGCTCTGACCGGATATTCACTGTCAGGCATAAAAAAGTCGAGTATTCCGCCTCTCAGCGAAAACTGACCGTTGCCGTCAACTGCGTCAAAGCGCTCATAGCCAAGCAGCGCAAGTGCCCTTACCGCCCTTTCTATCGCAATTTCCCTGCCCTCTTCAAGCACAAGGGTGCTGTCCCGAAGAACCTTTTGCGGAACGGTAAGCTGACAGGCGGCGTCGGCGCAGGTCACCACAACGTCGCACTCGCCCTCGCAAAGCTTTAACAGCACCTTTAGGCGCGTGTGCTCATATTCGTGCGACTTGCTTTGAAGGTCAATAAAATTGTAGTCGCGCACCGGATAGAACATTGCCCTTGCGCCCATACTGCACAAATCGTTGCAAAGCGTCTGCGCCTCCTTTTCATCGGAGGCAATGCAAAGAGCCGTGACATTTTTGGCACGGCACATTGAATAAATTATATATGCTTTGCTGACGGAGGTAAGCCCCGAAACGCAAAGCGAGCTTCCCGTTTTGGCGTTTTTCAGCAGAGTTTTAAACGCTTCGTTCTGCTTTAAAACGTCAACTAAAAAATTCATTTTATCGCTCATTTGTGAACTCTTTTCTATACATATTGCATAGGCGGACAACGCCCTTTAAAGCCTTAAATAATAAACGTTGATTAAAGCTGCAAGCGCATTATGCTTTGTTGAAATATGACTATTTGTCAGTTGTACAGATTCATTGCTCGGTCGATTTTTCCGCCGACAATAAGCTCTACTGCGTCGGCGGCGTTGTCAAACATCTTTTCAAGGAGCTTTCCCTCGTCCTTGGAAAATCTTGAAAGCACCCAGTCGGCTAAATCCCAGTCGGGGCTCGGCTTTGCGCCTATACCTATCTTTATACGCGGAAAATTGTCACTGCCGCTTAGATAGATTATGCTTCGCATACCCTTTTGACCGCCGTCGCTGCCCTTTGAACGAATACGCATTTTGCCTACGTCAAGTGATATATCGTCAAACACCACAATCACGTTTTCGGGTGGTATTTTGTAAAAGTTCATAGCCTCGACAACTGCCTGACCGCTGTTATTCATATAGGTTGTGGGCTTCATCAGCAGAACCTTTTTTCCGCCTATCTTACATTCGCCCGTAAAGCTTTTGTACTTTATTCTGTTGACCTTGCAATCAAATTTTTCGGCAATATGGTCAAGCGCAAGCCAACCTGTATTATGGCGTGTGTTCTCGTATTTTTTGTCAGGGTTGCCAAGCCCTGCAACAATGTATTCGACCGAACCGCCGAATGTTTTCTTGTTAAACATAGTATATCCCGCACTTTTTATAGAAATATCTGTTTTGTTTCCTTTTAACTTATTAATTCAAAGCATTAAACTTTTCCGAAATTAAGAACTACCCAATCGTCATCACCGAGATGATACGGAGTTTTGCAATACGGGCAGTTGTGTTCCCTCGTGGCGTCAAAGCTTGCTCCGCAGCCTCTGCATTCAACTCTTTTGAGAGAAAAATCAGGGTTTTGCAATGTATGTATATTACGGCAGACATTAATGCGAAACACGTCGTTTCTTCGGCGAATCGAATTACCTTTTATAACATAATCCTTGGTATAGATATTCATATCCACATAACAGTAGTTACCGTTTATGTTAAACGAGTTCAGCCTGATTACACCCGTAAAATCAACGTCGATTATATCCTTAAATCTGTTTTCGGCAGGTCTGCCCTCATAAACGGCAAGGTTTGAATAATCGTCGCTGAATATCATCATCTTCATTAATGAAATAATTTTACCCACAAAATATTCATATGAAAAATTATTGTCTATCTGCTTCATACATTTTGAAAGATTGCGCTTAGCGGAATACAGTCTGCCCATACTCGGAATAGATAAAATTGATTTTACAACTAATCTTGTCACAAGCTGCATTGCCCATAAAATATAACCGGCAAAAGCTCCTGTAAAGGTTGCGGCAATTATGCTGAAAATATAGGAAAACGACATTCCGAGATTTTTATAATTTGCAATTCCAAAATATACCGCAAGCGCTGCAGCGGGTATTAACGTCCACAAAAGCAAGGCCTTTGCCATACTCTTTCTGTTTTCGGCATAGTCGTCAACAAAAAGGTAATTCGTTACCTTCGGGAAAAGATCGTTCATTATAAATTTTGTTTTGCAATGCGGACAACCGCCGAGCAGGGTTTTTATATCGCTGATTGCTCCGCAGTTGGGACAACAGCATACTGCATCGGCATCTTGATTAAGCAAACGCGTAATCATAGTATAAAACATTCTGTTTCTTTTATATTTTGATGTCCTTGAACCGCTTTTGTAAAATATCTTAGTCAATTTGTAGTGAGCCACCGAAGTTGTGCTCTTAAAGTTTCCGTTGTCTTTATTACCGCCGAATGTGAAAACATCGTCAAGTCCTTTTCCTCTTGATTTAAACTTATAATCTGCGGTTATGCCGTTTGATTGAAGCCTTTTGTGCTGAAGTCCCATAGAATAACCAAGGTCAAGCGAGGCAGTGTCGGGGGTTTTTCCGCTTTTGCCCCATTCTTTCAATTCACTTTCAAATTGATTAAAAATTTGTTCGTTGCTTGTTGTTTCCATAAATTCCCCTCAAACACATTTGCAGAAGTCAAAACATTATGGCGGGTTTTTTACGACCCGCCTTGTTTTTAAATATTGTATTCCGATTTAACGAAATAATTTGTCGCTATTTGTATCAGCCGAATGCAGCGGTAAACGGTTTGTCGTTATAGATTCTTGCAATAGCTTCGGCAAATGTCGGAGCAACCGGAAGAATAGTAAACTTGTCTATCATCTTTTCTTCGGGAACAGGGATAGTGTCAAGCAAAACAACTTCCTTGATTGCGCTGTTCTTGATTCTCTCAACGGCAGGGCCTGACAAAACCGCGTGAGTTGCACAAGCATAAACCTCAGTTGCGCCGCCCTTTTCAACTATTGCATTTGCGGCGTTGCAAAGTGTTCCTGCTGTGTCAATCATATCGTCAACAAGGATTACCTTTTTGCCCCTTGCGTCACCGATTATGTTCATAACCTCACACACATTTGCCTTTGGTCTGCGCTTGTCGATGATTGCAAGGCTTGCGCCGATTCTTGAAGCAAAGTTCCTCGAACGTGTAACCGAACCGAGGTCAGGAGAAACTACAACATAATCGTCGGGGTTGCCGCCGATTTTTTCACGCATATGATTTGCAAGAATAGAAGCGCCCTTTAGGTGGTCAACGGGGATATTGAAAAAGCCCTGAATCTGGTTTGCGTGAAGATCCATCGTGAGCACACGGTCAGCGCCTGCGGTCGTGATGATGTCGGCGCAGAGCTTTGCCGAGATCGGATCTCTTGCCTTAGCCTTTCTGTCCTGCCTTGCATAGCCGAAATACGGCATAACTGCGGTAATTCTTGCTGCGGAAGCACGCTTCATTGCGTCAATCATTATAAGCATTTCCATAAGATTGTCGTTTACGGGCGTGCAGGTTGACTGTACGATAAAGCAGTCGCTGCCGCGAACGGATTCGTGCAGAGAAACAGCAATTTCGCCGTCAGAGAAATGAGTGCAGTCACTCTTGCCGAGCGGCAAGCCGAGACAGCCTGCTATTCCCTGAGCTACATCAACATTTGAATTGCCGGAGAAAATTTTGATGTCCTTACCGTGAAAATTCATTGTAAATACTCCTTTGATTTGTTTATGCTGAATTCATATTTGACTGATTAATATTATGCCCTGAAAAAAATTACAATTTACAGGAATAACCCTTTTGCCTTGCTATATTGTTAAGTTCTTCAAGTTGTGCGGGGTCGTTTGCACCGAGTACGGTGTCACTGCATTCTGCGGTGTAGGCTTCAACCCTTTTGCCGTCGGAAAGCAAAAGCTTTATTGCGTCGGGAAGATAATATTCGCCTGCTTTATTGTTTGATTTTATCCTGCCGAGTACCGACAAAAGCTGTTTGCAGTCAAACCAAAATCCGCCCGAATTAACTTCATCTATTTTAAGCGTTTCTTCGTCTGCGTCCTTTTGCTCAATAATTGCCTTAAGGCTGCCGTCATCGGCTCTGACTATTCTTCCGTAGCCGGTCGGATCGCCGACCTTTGCCGAAATTACGGTAGCCGAGCTTTGACTTTCAGTGTGCTTATCAAGCGATTTCATTATGGTATCGGCTGTCATAAACGGAGCGTCGCCGTTGAGTATAACAACGTTTCCGTCGTGCTTTTCAAGAAAATCCTTTGCCATCATAACAGCGTGTCCCGTTCCGAGTCTTTCTGCCTGAAAAACGCTGCTGACCTCAAAATCAAGAGTACCGATAAAATCCTCAATACATTCTTTTTTATAACCCTTAACAATGCATATGTCGTTTATTCCGGCTTCTTTAAGGGCGGAAATAACCCACAAAAGCATAGGCTTTTCAAGCACCAAAGAAAGTGTTTTTGGCTTGTCGGACTTCATTCGTTTACCCTCGCCGCCCGCAAGGATTATGGCACAATTATCCATCGGTAACCTCTCAAATATATTATTCCGCAGTGCGTTTTACACTGATATTTGCACACTAAAACATAATATTATTATCGCACAAAAAATACAAATTTCAAGTGGAATTTACAAAAATACGGTATTTATGAACATTTTAAACGATTTATACAATATTGATGAAAATAATTTCTGTTTTTTATTAGAAAAAATTTCAAAAAAATGTAGCTATTTTTACATTTGTTTGATATAATAAGATTTAGGCTTATACAAGGTGGCAGGATTTTACAGTTTGTGTCACAGCCGTATATTTTAAATTATAGGAGGTTTACCGGTATGGCAAACAAGTGGGTTTACCTTTTTACAGAAGGTAACGCTAACATGCGTGAGCTCCTCGGCGGTAAGGGTGCAAACCTTGCAGAAATGACAGGTTTGGGACTTCCCGTTCCACAGGGCTTCACTATTACAACAGAGGCTTGTACTCAGTATTATGAGGACGGCAGAGAAATCAACGATGAGATTCAGGGACAGATCAATGAATACATCGAAAAAATGGAAGAAATCACAGGCAAGAAATTCGGCGACAAGGAAAATCCTCTCCTCGTTTCCGTACGTTCGGGCGCAAGAGCTTCCATGCCGGGTATGATGGATACTATCCTCAACCTCGGTCTTAACGAAACTGTTGTAAACGTAATTGCAGAAAAGTCAAACAACCCACGTTGGGCTTGGGACTGCTACAGAAGATTTATTCAGATGTACTCCGACGTTGTTATGGAGGTCGGCAAAAAGTACTTTGAAGAGCTTATTGACAAGATGAAAGCCGAAAGAGGCGTTACTTACGACGTTGAGCTTACTGCCGACGACCTTAAGGAGCTTGCTTCTCAGTTTAAGGCTGAATACAAAGAGAAAATCGGCGTTGATTTCCCTGACGATCCTAAGGAACAGCTTATGGGCGCAGTTAAAGCCGTATTCCGTTCATGGGACAACCCCCGTGCAAACGTATATCGCCGTGACAACGACATTCCATATTCATGGGGTACTGCCGTTAACGTACAAACAATGGTTTTCGGCAATATGGGCGATACGAGCGCCACGGGCGTGGCCTTTACGCGCAACCCCGGCAACGGCGACAGCCACTTTTACGGCGAATATTTAATCAATGCCCAAGGGGAAGATGTGGTGGCCGGTATCCGCACCCCCTCGCCGATGAACAAATGGTCTGCAAATGCTCACTCGGCCCATTTGCCTACGCTTGAAAAGGTAATGCCGAAAGTTTATAAAGAATTGGACGCTATCCAAAAGAAACTGGAAAAGCATTTCCACGATATGTTGGACATTGAATTTACGATTGAGGACCAAAAATTGTGGATGCTCCAATGCCGCGTAGGAAAACGCAACGGAACCGCCGCCGTACAAATGGCCTTGGATATGGTAAAAGAACGCTTGATTTCCAAGGAAGAAGCCGTCTTGCGTGTAACGCCTGCCCAGTTGGGCGAACTTTTGCTCCCCGCCATTGACCCCAAGGCCGAAGCGGGTGTAAAGCCCATTGCCCAAGGTCTGCCGGCCGGCCCGGGCGGTGCTTGCGGCGAAATTGTTTTCAACTCCGCCGACGCTATTAAGTTGCAAGAAACCGGCAAAAAAGCCATTTTGGTACGCGAAGAAACCAACCCCGAAGATATTGAGGGGATGCGTGCCGCCGCTGGTATTTTGACCCAACGCGGCGGTATGACTTCTCACGCGGCCTTGGTTGCCCGCGGTTGGGGCAAATGCTGCATTGTCGGCTGCGGCGAACTGGAAATTAACCTGGAAGCCAAAACCGTCAGTATGGGCGGAAAAACCTTTAAAGAGGGCGATTCCTTAACCTTAAACGGCACGAAAGGATATGTTTATGACGGTGCTTTAAAAATGTTAGCCGCCGGCGAAGGCAACAAGAACTTAATGCACTTTTTAGCCTTGTGCGACAAAGTGCGCACCCTGAAAGTGCGCGCCAACGCAGATACGGAAGAAGATGCCATCAATGCCCGCAAATTCGGTGCGGAGGGCATCGGCCTTTTCCGCATAGAACATATGTTCTACGGTAAAAACTCCGAAAAACCGCTCTTTATTTTGCGCAAAATGATTCTCTCCGGCAACGAGGCCGAACGCAAAGCCGCGGTAGAAGAACTTTTCCCGTATATGAAAAAGGAAATCAAGGCTACTATGAAGGCAATGGCGGGCTACGGAGTAACCGTCCGCCTGATGGACCCGCCGCTCCACGAATTTGTGCCGACCTTGCCCGAAAAGCAGGCGGAACTGGCCAAAGCATTGGGCATTACAATGGCTGTATTTAAAGAACGCGCCGTCGGGCTGCACGAAGTCAACCCGATGATGGGACACCGCGGTATCCGCTTGGGTGTAACCTATCCCGAAATTACCGAAATGCAATCCCGCGCGATTTTTGAATCGGCCGCCGAACTCATTAAAGAGGGGGTAAAAGCGGAGCCGGAAGTAATGATTCCTCTTACCTGCGATGTGAACGAAATCATCACGCAAAAGAAACTCATCCGCGCCGCGTATGACGAAGTGGTAGCCAAAACAAAGGTTAAAAAACTCCACTTCTCCGTGGGTACTATGATTGAAATTCCGCGCGCAGCGGTGTTGGCCTATGAAGTTGCCCAAGAAGCGGATTTCTTCTCGTTCGGAACCAATGACCTTACGCAAATGACCTTTGGCTTTTCGCGTGATGATATCGGCTCGTTCCTGCCCGAATATTTGAAGCAAGGCATTTTGGAAGCCGACCCGTTCCAAACCCTTGACCAACGCGGTGTAGGGATGCTGATTGAACACGCCGTAACCGAGGGGCGCGATGCCAAACCCAACTTGAAGGTGGGTATCTGTGGCGAACACGGCGGGGACCCTGCCAGCGTGGAATTCTGCCACCGCGAAGGGTTTACTTATGTGTCCTGCTCCGCGTTCCGCGTGCCGATAGCGCGCCTGGCCGCTGCGCAAGCCGCCGCCAAAGACGTATTGGCCTACAAACGCAAATAAAAAATTGCTTTACAAAAGCCCCGGGGAATACGACCTTGGGGCTTTTTTCTGTTTGGAAAGATTTTCGTCTGATAAAATCTTACAACTTTGCCTTTAAAATTATCGGTTTACCCTAAATAGACTTGTTTTTTGGGTGTATTTTTACTAAATTTTAAATTATTAAGGTTGTTTCTACCTTACTATATTCAAATAAGAAATTTTTTATCATAAAGGAATATTCAATGAATAAGAATAAAAGAGGGTTTACCCTTATAGAATTGCTGGTAGTCGTATTAATTATCGGCATATTGTCTGCGGTGGCATTACCGCAATATAATAAAGCGGTGGAAAAAAGCCGCGCTATGGAGGCCCTTGACTTATTGCAATCTATATCAAATGCCCAAACCGTTGCATACTTAGCGAATCCGGAGTGCGGTGCAGGGGATTTTCAGTATTTAGATATATGTGGTGCGAGTACAGCACAACGTGGTAATTCTTTTCGTAAAAAAAATTTTGACTATGAACTTTATGCCTGGGGATATCATTGTTACGACAATTATGCTGCAACTGCTAAAAAAAATAGTGGAAATTATAGTTATACTTTCGTCGCCTGCCCAAATAGCGGGACATATTGCGAAGGGGCTGATTGTCGCAAAGTTGGATTCTCCAAACCCACTACGTGTATAACAAGTGTTAGTGGCGGTTGCTACATTATGTAGCCCCTCCAACTGTAAAGAAATTCTAATGCCCCGTTTTACCGGGGCTTTTTATTCCATAGGATACTGTGTAATATATTCCTTAGGCCGGCGTCTATCCCAAGCAACACCGCGTTTTACTACTTTGGCGGGATTTCCGGCAATCACGCAGTTTTCTTCGGTAAATTTACCGGCCACCACAGCCGAAGCCCCCACCACGCAATTTTTAGCGATAAAACTATTCTTCAAAACAGTGCAGTCCATAGCCACCCAAACATTATCTTCAATGATAATTTCTTTACCCCAATTTAGTAATTTTTTTGTTTTAGCATCATAAATGGTATGAGAGTCGCTGGCAAATAGATATATTCCCCAAGAAAACATACAATTTTTTCCAATAGTAACAGATGTATTGTCTTCCATTACAATAATATTTACTCCATTAGAATAAGAATTTTTTCCAATGCTTATATGACAATTATAAACTGGGGTTTCGGCATCACCTAATCCGATATGACCATCCCATTTTGTTACAGAAGGGTCAATTTCCACCTTGTTGTTATCACCATATATTTCTATTTGCACTCCCTTCGGCACAAATGAAACAACATTTCCGTTTCCTAATATTAACGGCTTCCTAGTTGCAATATTAGGACGATATAACTCCTTAATATACCGTCCCACTAAATGAATCAAAAATAAAATTTTGTTATGTCCATATTTACTACGTAGAAGTATTTTCTCTCTTTCAGTCATGTTAGTTATCCTTTTATAATAATTTGGCTTCAATAATTTTATCCAATGCGTATTGTGGAGTAATACTTTCCATACATATTCTTTTTCCTCT
>UQQD01000015.1 GCA_900543095.1 uncultured Ruminococcus sp.
CCTTGAGCGTTTGCGCCTTTTGCTTATCAAAGAACTTATCAATCGTGGTAAAATTGAAGGGTGTGGGGGTATATGTATCGTTCCATACCGCACCGCAGGTCAGCTTGTAATCAGACCACTGCTCATAGCGGCACATATAATCAAAAAGATATTTTTCTTTCGTGTGGAATGTGTGCGGACCGTAATCCTGTACGAGTATTCCGTGATCGTCAACGTGGTCGTACATATTGCCGCCGATATGGTTTCTGCGTTCCCATATCTCGACCTTCTCGCCTTTTTCCGCTAAATGACGGGCGATTACCGCTCCGGAAAGTCCACAGCCGACTATAAGGGTGTCAAAATCAAAACTGCTCATCAAAAGCCACCGTACTTGCTCATGAATTCTTTAAAGGTCTGCAGATTCTTGTCCTTGTCGGCAAGTATGACCTTATCAATTCCGCCTACTCTGTCAAGCTTCCAGTCTACTGCAATATCGGGATCGTTCCACATAATGCCGTCATCATATTCGCCGTAGAATTTTTCACCGCACTTGTACGAAACAACAGACGGTTCAAGCACAAGATAGCCGTGTGCAAAATGTTCGGGAACAAAAAGCTCGTTCATATTCTCTTCCGAAAGATAAAACCCCTGCCATTTCTTAAAGGTGGGGGAGTCGGGACGCAGATCAACAATAACGTCGAACACCCTGCCTTTTATGCATCTTACAAGCTTAGCTTGTTCGTGAACACGCTGAAAATGAAGTGCGCGGATTACGCCCTTGTGAGATACTGTGTAGAAAACCTCCGCAAGGTTGTGTTCAAGTCCGTTTGCCTCGAAAACTTCCTTTGAATAATCCTTTATAAATGCACCTCTTACATCTGTTGCACAAAACGGCTTGATAAGATACGCGCCTTCAAAATCTGTATTACAAAATTCAAACTTCTGAATCATCGTTATTCTCCCTTTTATAATGTTTTTCTATGTAAGCAGTACCCTTTACACATAGAAAGGGCGAAAGTTACATTTCGCCCTCTGTATTTTCTTAGTCAACCGACTTAATCCAGTCCATAGTCATTCTTGTTCCTTCTGCAAATGAGATTTCGGGCTTGAAATAACAGTCTGCTTCAATATCGGCTGTATCAAATGCCTCAAGCGGCATATTTACTCCCGTAAAAGGAACATCGCCGAAAATCGGCTTTGCTTCGGGGGCAAGCTCCTGCTGCATTTCAAGGATAAATTCCTTGAGTGGTTTTGCGTTTCCGCTGCCGATAGTATATTCTTTATTTGCTTTGCCGTATTCTCCGATTGCCTCAAACGCTCTTGCAACATCGTCAATATAGATGAAGTCATAGTTCTGTGTTGCTGCAGTAAACTGCAGCGGTTCGCCTGCAATAATTTTGCGGATTGTAGAATTGACAAAACGGGGCGAAAGCTCACCGACGCCGTAAGCGTTAGTGATAACAGCCCAGCACAAATCAATGCTGAGACTGTTCGCAATGGGTTTGCAAATAGCGTGTGCAATAAGCTTTCCTGCGCCGTAAATGTACGGAAGTCCCGGCTTGCTTTCCTGAGTGTAAACAGCGGTGTAGGTTTCCTTTTCCATAATAGAACCGGCATTGACAAATTTTTTACACTGCATACCGTCTGCCGTTCTGAGCGCTCTTGCTGTCCAGAGTGCATTTTTGAGCTGAACATTTTCATCACATCTGAGCGGTCCTGCCGAACCCACCCATGCAAAGTGGTAGAAAACATCAATATCTCTGTCGGAAATTCTGTCAGCCAAGGTTTCAATCTCATCAAGCTCGCAATACACGATTTCAATGCCGTTAAGGTCTTTTATATTTTCGATTTTTTCGTTTTCGTCTTTTACAACTGCAAAAACCTTTACACCCTTGGCACAAAGTCTTTTGCAGACATTTGAACCGACAAAGCCGTTTGAGCCTGTTACAATTGCTTTTTTCATAAATTAACCTCTTTTATATCATCCGCAGAAATCTTAGATTCTGCTTTTAAGAAAATCGTTTATTTGCTCGTCCATACAGCGGCGAACATCACCGCCGTTCATATAACAGCGCGACCATTCAACCGTTTTTTTCACTGCTTCATCAACATGCCAATGGGGTTTCCAGCCAAAAACAGCCTTTAGCTTTGAACAGTCGAG
Organism: uncultured Ruminococcus sp.; assembly: GCA_900543095.1. Classification (GTDB taxonomy): domain Bacteria; phylum Bacillota; class Clostridia; order Oscillospirales; family Acutalibacteraceae; genus Ruminococcoides. Next base: position 2,141 of record UQQD01000015.1, read on the forward strand.
CTTGAGAAAGCCTGCCTCGTGGACTGCATTCTTTTCACTTTTGTTGACCCATTTTATATTTCCTGCATACTTTACAAACAAATCAACGAGTTCGCCTGTTGTAACGCAGTCACATTCATCGGGACCGACGTTGTAATATCCTGATTTGTCAATGTTCTCATATTGAGCTTTTGCAATCATAAGATAAGCAAAAAGCGGTTCCAAAACGTGTTGGTACGGTCTTGTAGAATATGGATTTCTTACAACAATATTCTTGCCGCTTTCAAGCGCACGAACGCAGTCGGGAATTATCCTGTCATTGGCAAAATCACCGCCGCCGATTACATTACCTGCTCTTGCGGTAGAAACAGCAGTTCTGCCGTCGGCGAAAAATGATTTTTTATAGCTGTGAGTTACAAGCTCGCTGCAGCTCTTGCTGTTGGAATAGGGGTCAAAACCGTCAAGAGGCTCGTCCTCGCGATACCCCCAGCACCATTCTTTATTTTCATATACCTTATCGGTCGTAACATTTAAAAATGATTTTACGCAGTCGCTTTGCCTGATACACTCAAGAATATTTACCGTACCCATAACGTTGGTTTCATATGTATATGCAGGCATTTTGTAACTGTCACGCACAATAGGCTGAGCGGCAAGATGAAGCACTATTTCAGGCTGAGTCTTATCAAACGCTTCTTTTAATGCACTAAAATCACGAATGTCACCGATAACGGAATTTATATCTTTATCAATTTCTGCAATTTTATAAAGACTCGGCTCTGTGGGAGGGTCAAGCGAATAACCCGTTACCTTTGCACCGCTGCTTGCAAGAATTTTGCAAAGCCAGCTTCCTTTAAATCCCGTGTGGCCGGTCACAAAAACTCTTTTGCCTTTATAGAATTCAAGCATCAGTCAGACCACACCTTCCAGGGAGCTTTGTTTTCAGCCCAGAGATTCTCAAGCTTTTCTTTATCGCGCATAGTGTCCATACACTGCCAAAAGCCGTTGTGCTTATAGCACATAAGCTGACCGTTTGCGGCAAGCTTCTCCATAGGCTCACGCTCAAGCATAACGGAATCGCCGCTTATGTAATCAAGAACCTTAGACTCAAGCACCATAAATCCTGCATTGATATATCCTGAATCTACATCACTTTTTTCACGGAAGGCCATTACTTGATTGTTATTGTCAAGATCAAGAACGCCGAAACGGCTTTCGGGTTTAACGGCTGACATAGTTGCAAGCTTTGCGTTTGATTTGTGAAATTCAAGCAATTTATCAATGTTAATATCCGACACGCCGTCGCCGTAAGTCATAAAAAAAGGTTCGTCGTTCAAAAAATCACGAACTCTTTTAAGTCTGCCGCCCGTCATAGTGTTTAGCCCGGTGTCAACTACCGTAACCTTCCATTGTTCGGCTCTTTTGTTGTGTACAATTATTTTGTCATCTTGGGTAAAATCGAATGTTATGTCAGAGGTGTGCAAAAAGTAATCTGCAAACCATTCTTTGATAACGTGCTGTTTATAGCCTGCACAAATTATAAATTCATTGACGTTGTAATATGAATACAGTTTCATAATATGCCATAAAATCGGCATTCCCGCAATTTCTATCATTGGTTTTGGTTTAAACTGAGATTCTTCCGAAATTCTCGTTCCGAAACCGCCGGCAAGAATTACTGCTTTCATTTAATCTCTCTCCCGTATCAAATTATTTTGCGCCCTCACCTTTAAATACCGAAATAACGGTTTTAAAGAATATTTTAATATCAAAGCCGAAGCTTCTGTTTTTCACATAATAAAGTTCCATTGCACGACGCCTTTTATAACTTGTGTCGCTTCTGCCTCCCGAAGCCCAAAAGCCCGTGAGTCCCGGTCTGATACTGAGTAAAAGCTCTCTGTTACTGCCGTACAGCTCGGTTTCCGCCTGAGTGACGGGGCGCGGCCCTATAAATGCTATATCGCCTTTTAATATGTTAAATAACTGCGGAAGCTCATCAAGACTTGTTTTTCTCAAAAATTTTCCGATTTTTGTAACTCTCGGATCATTTTCAAGCTTAAAGTTCTTTTCAAATTCGGCTTTTTGCTCAGGAGTAAAGTTATGTATCATTTTATCCGCATCTACAACCATACTTCTGAATTTGTAAATATAGATTGTTTTACCGTCCTTGCCGACTCTTTTATGTTTATATATTGCAGGTCCTTTGCTTGTTGCCTTTACAATAATAAAAAGAATTAATAATATAGGCGAGAGGAGAATAATTGCTACAACTGATAAAACAATATCGAAAAGCCTTTTAAAAAAGTCGTAAACAGGCTTTTCTTTTAATGCTTTATTCGATTTTTCGGTTATGCAAATGTTTGCTGAATTATAATCAGCCATTTATTTCCCTCATTTTTTAATTATTTATCACCATAGTAATAGTCTTTGTAGTAATACTTTTTCTTTGAAATACCCTCAGGTTTAACCTTGTTGATAATAACGCCGAGAATTTTGCTGTCGGCACGCTTTAATGCGTCGATAGTATTGTTGAGCTGTGGATATGTAGTAGCGTTGTTTTTTACAACGATAACAACTCCGTCGGATGATTTGATAATAGGCACAGCGTCAATAACAACGCCTACAGGCGGTGTGTCAAAAATTATATAATCAAAGTCCTCCTCGGCCTTTTTAATGAAATCTTCCATCGCAGTACTTGACATAAGCTCAGAAGGGTTTGGCGGAATTGCACCGTAGCATACTGCATAAAGATTAGGTGAATTAGTATTTTTAATTATGTCGTCGTAAGAACACTCATCGTTAAGATAATTGGCGATTCCGGGTACAGGAGCAAGCTTTAACGCCGAATGAACACGTGGACGGCGAAGGTCGCAGTCTATAATAAGAACCTTTGTGCCAACCTTTTGAGCAAGCGCAAGAGATACATTTATCGCAGTAATTGTTTTGCCGTCGCCTTTTGCGGAACTGGTAAAAGCAATTTTTTTACAGCCTTTTTTAATTATTGAGTAATCTATGTTTGTTCTTGCAATTTTATATGATTCTTTGATTTGAAAGCTGAGCACTTTCTTTGCAGACAGATTGTCTTTTTCATTTGCTGTATACATCGGATACACACCTTCCTGAGATTTAGTTATTTCTTGTCTTTGCTATATCGTCAAAGCTGAATTCCGGAATTGCGGCAAGTATAGGCAGCTTTGCAATCGTTGTCATATTCTGATCGTATTTTATCTTTATATCAAAGTAATCTCTTGCAAATGATATTATCAGCGCAACAATAAGTCCGGCAAAAAACATAATCAACACGTTTTTGGTGACGTTTGGCGAGGTCGGATATTTTGGAATCTGAGCTTCGTCAACAATATCAAGCTGTGCGCTTTTTTCAAGGAGCTGTTTAATGGTGTCCGGTGCGGTTTTTGCAACCGCATCTCCTATTCTTTTAACCTCGCCGGGATTTTCATTTGAAATATCTGCCTGAAATATCTCGGTGTCCTGAACAGGGGATAGGCTTATCATATTTTTTAGTGCTTCGGGGGAGTACTCGTTATTAAGCTCGTCCGAAACAGCGTTAAAAAATCTGTTTGTATTAAGCATCTGTATGTAGGTGGCAACAAGCTTTTCGGCGTAATTATATGAGTTAAGATCTTCGTTTGCGCTTGAACCCTTATTGCTTGTGTTAACATGAAATTTAACCGTAGAGGTATAAGTTTTCTTAACAACATATTTTGTTACGACAAATGAACCGAGCGCACATACCAACGAGAGTACAATAATAATAATGATATTTTTTTTAATGATTCTGAGTACATCTTTAAATGAAAATTCCATAAGACATTCCTATCCTTTTATATTAATTGTTACGCATTTATAACTATTTTACTACAAAATCGACGTTATTTCAAGGTAAATTACAATAATAAATTAATATCTGCTTGTTTTGATGTTTCTTTCCAAAATAAGAATAATTACAGCAGTTTTTTTAATGAATTTGCTTATCCATAAAGCTGCGAATACTTTTGACCTATGAATAATACAAAATCATTGAAAGCTTGACAGCCGTATTAATTTTTGTTATACTAATTTGCGAAACAGTCGCAAATTGCGGAGGAAATCAAATGTCAAAATATAACACAAAGCAAAGAAAGCTTTTGCTTGGCTTTTTGTCTGCTCACGCCGACGAAGAAATCACGGCAAAGCAGATTGCAGAAAGTCTTAACGATAACAAAATAAGCGTCAGCGCCGTTTACCGCAACTTAGCCGAGCTTGAAAGCGACGGCAAGATAAGACGCATATCCAAAAGCGGAAACCGACAGGTGTTTTTTCAGTATATTGATGATAACACCTGCAAGGACTGCCTGCATCTTTCGTGTGAAAAATGCGGAAAAACCTTTCATATGAACTCCGTAGGCGCACAAAAGCTTATTAATACCGTCTCCCAAAGCGATGAATTTTTCGTCAATAAGGCAAACACGGTATTATACGGAGTTTGCAGAGCTTGCCGTGAAAAAGCGGGAGAAAACATAAAATGAAAAAAATAATTTCGATTTTACTTTTATTTCTTACAATATTATTGACCTTTACAGGGTGCGGGAGCAATACCTTTGACTTTACAAACGGAAAGCTGTCTGTAGTGTGTACGATTTTTCCCGAATACGACTGGGTAAAACAAATCGTGGGAGACAGCCCGGATGTTGACGTAAGACTGCTTATAAAAAACGGAGTTGACCTGCACAGCTATCAGCCGTCGGTTGAGGATATTGCAAGAATTTCAACCTGTGATTTGTTTGTTTATGTCGGCGGAGAATCCGATAATTGGGTGGACGACGTACTCAAGGAAGCTGTTAATAAGGATATGGTTGCACTCAATTTGCTCGACGTCCTCGGCGATTATGTAAAAGAGGAAGAGGAAATCGACGGTATGCAAGAGGAACACGGGCACAGTCACGATGAAAACGAAACTGCCGAATATGACGAGCACGTTTGGCTTTCGCTCAAAAACGCCGAACTGTTTGTTCGGACGCTGAGAGATACTTTGTGCTCGATAGATAAAAATAATCGGGCGGTGTATTCCGACAACGCCCAAGGCTATTTGAATACACTGTCCGATATTGACGGGCAATACGGCAAAATGGCAGAGAGCGCAAAACAAAGTACGGCTCTGTTTGCCGACCGATTCCCTTTCAGGTATTTGTTTGATGATTATAATATTTCATATTATGCGGCGTTCAAGGGCTGTTCCTCGGAAACCGAGGCAAGCTTTGAAACGATAACATTTTTGTCTGATAAGATAAACAAGCTGAATCTTGACTGCGTTTTGACGCTTGAAAATTCCGATGACAGAATCGCTTCTGCGATAATACAGGCATCCGAAAATAAAAATGCGGAAATACTTACTCTTGATTCAATGCAGTCAACCAATATTAAAGACGTCGAGTCGGGAACGACGTATGCGTCAATTATGCAAAGCAATCTTGAAACACTCAGAACAGCGCTCAATTAGGAGAAAATATGGTACAGTTGATTTGTAAAGATCTTTCCCTCGGATATGAGAGGAAAGAAATCATTAACAACTTAAATTTTAAAGTAAATCAGGGCGATTACCTTTGTATCGTGGGTGAAAACGGTTCGGGTAAAACCACCCTGATAAAAACTATCCTTGGACTTCTTCCGCCTTTAAAGGGAGAGATAACCACCGAAAACGGACTTAAAGCCAATCAGATAGGCTATTTGCCCCAGCAGACCATTGTTCAAAAGGATTTTCCTGCCTCGGTCGGCGAGATTGTTCTTTCTGGGTGTCAGAACAGAGGAAGGTTTCACCCGTTCTACAACAGCTTTGACAAAAAGCTCGCCCTTGAAAATATGGAAAAAATGGGTATAGCTTCTCTTGCAAAGAGGTGCTACCGTGAGCTTTCGGGGGGACAGCAGCAGCGTGTTTTGCTTGCCCGAGCCTTGTGTGCAACTCAAAAAATGCTGCTTCTCGACGAACCTGTTGCAGGACTTGATCCAAAGGTCACAGAGGAAATGTACAGCCTGATATATGAATTAAACCAAAAAGACGGTATAACGATAATTATGATTACACACGATGTCAAAGCTCCGATAAAGTATGCAAGTCATATCCTTCATATAGGCGATGAGCTTTTTTTCGGAACAAAAAATCAATATCAGCAAAGCAAATTTTGCTGCGGATATTCCCAAGGAGGTTTAATTAACAATGGCTGAACTCCTTGAAAAAATTGCGTTTTATTTTCAGTTTCCCTATGTGCGGTATGCATTTATCGTCGGCGTTCTTATAGCGCTGTGTTCGTCGCTTCTCGGTGTAACGCTTGTTTTAAAGCGCTTTTCCTTTATCGGTGACGGACTTTCACACGTTGCATTCGGCGCATTGGCCGTTTCGGGTGTACTCGGAGTCACAAACAATATGCTTGTTGTTTTGCCGATAACCGTTGTCAGCGCAGTTTTGCTTTTAAGAACGGGAAAAAGCACAAAAATCCGAGGTGACGCCGCAATAGCGATGATCTCGGTGGGGGCACTTGCAATAGGCTACCTGCTTATGAATATTTTTCCCACATCGTCAAACCTTTCGGGCGACGTGTGCTCGACCTTGTTCGGTTCAACCTCTATATTATCGCTCACATCCGCCGAAGTATGGCTTTGCGTTGCGCTTTCGGTAATTGTTCTGCTGATTTTTATTGTGCTGTACAACAAGATTTTTTCGGTCACGTTTGATGAAACCTTTGCACGGGCAACAGGCACAAACGCAGGCGCATATAACCTTTTAATCGCTATCATTATTGCGGTAATAATTGTGCTTGCAATGAATCTTGTGGGTTCTCTGCTGATTTCCGCACTTGTAATCTTTCCTGCACTTTCGGCAATGCGCGTATTCAAAAGCTTTAAATCCGTCACCGTGTGTTCGGCATGCCTGTCTGTCGTATGCGCTTCACTCGGAATTTTAATATCCATAGTTGTCGCAACTCCCGTAGGCTCTACCGTTGTCGCAGTCGATATAGTTGCGTTTGTAATTTTCTATATTGTCGGTCTTGTTAAAGGCAGAGGATAAATGCAATAATAAAATGAAACAGATAAAAATGCGGATGCAGGTTAATGCTGCATCCGCATAAATTTTGGCTAATCAATAAACTATTACTCTTGTACCTATGCTCGCATGGTTATAAATATCTTTAGCCGCATTAAACGGGGTGTTTACGCAACCGTGAGAACCGTTGCCCTTATAAATGTTTCCGCCGAATGAGCTTCTCCAGCTTGCGTCGTGAATACCTATATCTCCGTTAAACGCCATCCAATAGTCAACATACGAAGAATAACCCGGACCATTAAGATATGTGCATCTTGCTTTTGAATAAATACGATATTGACCTCTTGGAGTGTTGTAATAGCCATCGGCATTACCGGTTACAACATCGGTTTCACAATACAGCTCACCATCAAGGTAATACCACATATGCTGCTGGTCAATGCTGATTAGAATAAACGTATCTCCGTAATCATTTCCTTTAAATGTTTTTGTAACCGTAACAGACTTGGTATAATAATCACCTACTATTTTATATTCTCTCGAGCCGTGAATAAGATACGGACGCACACGGAAATAATAGGTTTTTCCGACAGATAGTTTTCCTGTTGTAAAGCTTGTGCCTTTTGTGTAATCATAATAATGGTATTTACCGTTTTTTGAGGTCGCATAAAATATTTCATATCCACCTGCATTCGGATTTTTATTCCAAGACAGTGTAACCGTTGATAGCTGTGAGGTTAATGAAAAATCGGGTCCTGTCAAGCCGCACACAAGGCGAATGTAGTTTGTGTCTGAATGATAAGTTGTGTTGTTTGCGTTGCGATAAGCTCTTACGCAATAATAATATCCTCTGCCTTCTTCAACCGCAGTATCCTTAAATGTTGTTGTTTGGTTGTTGTCAATAGTTTTGTAAAGAACATATTCGCCGTTTGATTTATAGCTTGAGCGATAAATTTTATATCCGGTTGCGTTTGGATTGCGGTTCCACGAAAACTGCAAATAATGTTTTGATGTGTTAACCATAGTCAGACCTGTAACAGCCGCAGGCTGAGTTGCAGTTCGCTTTGTGTTGATGTTACCCTCATAATTAATGCCGCCATAGTTAACAAATGCGGAAACCTTAAAGAAATATCTGTTTCCTGCCTTTAGGTTGTAAATAACAGCATAATCGTTGTTGCCTTGAGCATACAGATTGTAGGTTTGAGTTAATCCTTCGCCGTCACAACAATAAACCTTGTAGCCTGAAGCACCCTTAACTCTATCCCATTTAAGTATAATCCTGTCGGTATAGCTGCTTGTGTTACGAATGTTTTGAACAATTGGGATGGGTATTGTTGAAAGTGTGCTGCAAGCGGCTTCGCTTTCATATCTGACTCCGTTTTGGTCAGTAAACGTAACCACTTTGACATGATATTTGCTGTTAGGTTTTAAATTATAAATAACTGCATAATCATTGTTGCCCTGAGCAACAAATTTATAATTACCTTCAGCGGTTGCGTCATCACGAAAATAGACTTTATATCCCGATACCCTCGGCGCACGATTCCACTTAACAATCAGTCTGTCTGGATAATTGTCACTGATACGAAGCCCTGTAACAGCCGGCACGATAGAAGTCGAAAAAGTTTTTGAAGCAGGATCGCCTTCGACTATTTTACCGTCTTTTATGATAAATGCGGTAACCTTTACATAATAAACGCTGTTGGGTTTTAGATTATATATAACCGCATAATCATTATTGCCCTGAGCAACAAATTTATAATTATCTTCAGAGGTTGTATTATCACGAAAATAGACCCTATAGCCCGATACCATTGGCGCACGATTCCACTTAACAACCAGTCTGTCGGTATAATTATCGCTGATACGAAGTCCTGTAACAGTCGGCACAAGAGCAGTCGAAAATGTTTTTAAGGCGGCTTCTCCTTCGATTTTTTTGCCGTCTTTTATAACATAAGCAGTAACTTTTACATAATAAACGCTGTTGGGTTCCAGATTATATATAACCGCATAATCATTATTGCCCTGAGCAACAAACTCATAGTCTTCATTATCCGATGTATTAGTATGGTAATATACTCTGTATCCGTCTGCACCTATGAGTCTGTCCCACTTAACAATAAGTCTGTCGGTGTAGTTTCCGTCAAGGCGGAGGTTTTGCACTGCGCCCGATACATATTCAGGTGCGCTTGTTACAGGAACATTAGTAGTCTGCGCTTCTGTCGGCTTGGAAACTGATGTTTCCTTAATATTGTCGTCAGTCCCAAATGCAGTAGACTCCGATTTGTCAGGCAATGCCCCCACAGGCTTTTCTGTAGGCTCTGTCACGCAGCAGTTGGCGGAAATTGTCGTAAGTGCGCCGGCGTCAAGAACAGAAAGTGACGAAAGCACAAGCACGGACGCCAAAACAGCAGCGAAACTTTTTTTAATCTTGCTTTGCATATAAATCTCCCTTTTCCGAGTAATTGTGAATTGTTTTATAATTATAACATAAAATATGTAAAAAATAAAGGGAAATTATGCATTTTTTAGTTATTATTCATTACAAATTTTTAACAACTACTGTTATTTGTAATAATTTCGCTTAACAGCTTGATTCCTGCTTCAATTTTTTCTGTCGCAATACCTGAAAAGCTCAGCCCGATTTCATTGTTATCTGTTTTGTACGGCATAAGACAAACGGAATTTTCCTTTAACAGCTCATTTATTTTGTTTCTGTCAATTTTATGATTCGGTTTAACGGTTGTGTACAGAGCGGTTTCGTTAAAAATGATTTCGGGCTCATCAAAGTATTTGTTTATGCAATCGAGCATAGTTTTGCTCTTTTCAAGATAAATTCTGCGTGCTTTTCTCAGATGAACATATATTTTTCCGCTGTTAATATATTTAGCAAGCGCAAGCTGTTCTGTTTTGGACGCGGTTTGATTGATAGAATTCTTGATTTTGTTATACTCTTTCATCAATTTTTCGGGAAGCACCATATAGCTGATACGAACCGAGGGCAAAAGCACCTTTGAAAATGAACCGAGATAAATCGTGCTTTCCGTGTCATAGTTTTGAAAACAGGGCATAGGGTGCGTGCTGTATCTCAGCTCTCCGTTATAATCATCCTCAATTATCAGGGCATTGTTTTTCTTTGCCCATTCTATTATTTCAAGTCGGCGAGCAACAGGCGTGTTTGCTCCGACGGTGCTGTTAAAATTGGGGTTGATAAATATAATGTCGGGCTTCAGTTTGTCAAGTGATCTTACGGTCACTCCCGAATTATCGCTTTCAAAATAGCTTATATTGTAATCAAAGCTTTTGAATACAATCTCCGATTGTATAAAACTCGAATTTGCAGACGCAACCTTTTTGCCGCACCCCAAAAGAGCACACAAAAGGCAAAGGAGCGGCTGAATACCCGCACCGACAATAATATTTTCACAGCTTGTGTTTACGCTTCTTGTGCCGAGCGCATAGTTTTGAAGCGCAATTCGCAGAGCCTCCTCGCCCTGGACGTTGCCGTATGATGTCAAAAGGTAATTGCTGTTGATTACGTCCTTTATGTCCTTTTTCCATTCCGCAAGGTTAATTATCTTGTCATCAATGCTTTTTCCGCTGAAATCATACTTGTATAAAACGTTTGACGATTTTGCTCTTTTTTCGTCAGTGTCAAAAGCCTTGGGCTTGCTGCTGAACTCGGCCTCAACATAATATCCGCTCTGCGGCTTATTTTTAATATAGCCCTCGGCGCAAAGCTGTTCATATGCGCTTGTAACGGTGGTTTTGGACACGCCGAGGCTTTCGCTTAATTTTCGTATTGAGGGCAGTTTTGTGCCTTTTTTCAGACTTCCGTTTTCAACGGCGTTTCTGACGGAAATATAAATCTGCCTGTACATAGGAGTCTTTGAGCTTTTGTCGGCAGTTATAAAATCATAAAACATAACATCACCGCTATTATTTTATCATTTGACAAGAACTATTGCAACAAAATAATCCGTTGTTTTAGGAACAACGGATTAAATCAAATCGCTTATAATTGTGTTTGAAACAAGAAATCCTTTTGGAGTAAAATACGCTCTATCATCATCTGCAACCATAAAGCCTGCTTTGGCATAGCTTTTGATTTTTTGCATTGCATAAGAGGGAAGAGGGCTGCCGAATCTTTTTTTGTATTCATTAAAATCAAGACCGCTTTTAAGCCTAAGAGAAAGCATAATAAATTCTTCCTCGTTGCCGCCGTCGCAGTCAAAAACAGTCCTGTCATTTTCAAAATCGCCTAAGCTTCGGCTGTAATAAAATCTTTTGCCGTTCAAAAACGAATGTGCCGACGGACCGATGCCGATATATTCGCCGCATTTCCAGTAGTTAATATTGTGCCTGCTTTCAAATCCCTTTTTTGCAAAATTTGAAATCTCGTATTGCTCATATCCGAGAGAAGCAAGCTTTTCAACGGCAAGCAAATACAGCTTTGCCTGCATATCTTCATCGGGCAAATCGAGCTTATCTCTGTTAAGATAAAATCGTGTGCCCTTTTCAACCTTTAAGATATACGAAGATATGTGTGTTACACCGCAGTCGGCGCAGAATTCAACGGAGCTTTTCAGACTATCTTCGGTTTGATAAGGAATACCCAACATTAAATCGAGCGAAATATTATTGATACCGCTCTTTTTTGCTCTTGCAGCCGTAAGCCTTGCGTCGGCGGCGGAATGAATCCTGCCGAGTGCGTCGAGCTCTTTTTTGCAGGCGCTTTGAAGCCCGACTGAAATTCTGTTAAAGCCCAAACGTCTTAGCTTTTCAAAGTCAATGACTTTTCCGCTGTCGGGGTTTATTTCAACCGTAATTTCGGCGTTCTTCTCAACTTTAAAGAACCTTTTTACCGCCATTAATAGGTCTGACAGCAAATCGGCTCCGATAATGCTCGGAGTGCCTCCTCCGAAATATACCGTAGAAACGGTCTTGTCGGTTTTTGTACTCCAATATTTGATTTTGTCGATTAGTGTATTGGCGTATTTTTCATATTTTTGTTCATTGCCTTTGCCGCTGAAAAAGTCGCAGTAAGGGCATTTGCTTTTGCAAAACGGAATATGAATATACAGCCCGATAGAATTTGACATAATTATCCTCAAAAATGTTTGAGGCAGAAACCCAAGTTTCTGCCTCAAGTTGGAAGGTATATGAAAAGATAGAAATAATTAAAATTCCTGATAATATATTACAGCAAATTAATAATTTTGTCAAGGATTTGTAAAAATATATTTTTAGATAATTTTTCATATTTTGGTTGACATATACAGACAAATAATAGTAAAATATAAAGTTGTATGTATAAGAAATTTTCCCGAAAGGACAGCATTTATGGCTTCATTAAAAGATGAAATATCAAAGCGCAGGACCTTTGCCATCATATCGCACCCTGACGCAGGTAAGACAACGCTTACGGAAAAGCTCCTGCTTTACGGAGGCGCAATAAATCTTGCAGGCTCGGTAAAGGGCAAAAAAACGGCAAAGCACGCAGTTTCCGACTGGATGGAGATTGAAAAGCAGCGTGGTATTTCCGTAACTTCGTCGGTTTTGCAGTTCAAATATAACGGCTACTGTATAAACATTCTTGATACTCCGGGACACGAGGATTTTTCGGAGGACACATACCGAACTCTTATGGCTGCGGATTCGGCGGTAATGGTAATCGACGGTTCAAAGGGTGTTGAAAAGCAGACAATAAAGCTGTTTAAGGTTTGCGTAATGCGTAATATTCCGATAATCACCTTTATAAATAAAATGGACAGGGACGCCAAAAATCCTTTTGACCTGCTTGAAGACATTGAAAATGTCCTCGGCATCAATACCTATCCCGTCAACTGGCCTATCGGCTCAGGCAAAGAGTTTAAAGGTGTGTTTGACAGAAACACAAGAACCATACTTTCGTTTACCGCCAATAACGGACAGAAAGAGGTAGAAAAAGAGGAGCTTACTCTTGACGCTCCGTCGCTTGAGGACAAGATTGGATTTTATCACAAGCAGGACCTTTTTGATGATATTGAGCTTCTTGACGGCGCAGGAGATGAATTTGACCTTGACGCCGTAAGAAACGGAAAGCTCACACCTGTATTTTTCGGTTCTGCTCTGACAAATTTCGGCGTTGAACCGTTCCTTGAACAGTTCTTAAAGCTGACAACTTCTCCGTTGCCCCGTGAAACGATCTCGGAAAATGTTGATCCAATGTCCGATTATTTTTCGGCATTTGTATTTAAAATACAGGCAAATATGAATAAAGCGCATCGTGACAGGGTAGCTTTCATACGAATTTGCAGCGGCAAATTTGAAAAAAATCTTGAAGTTTTCCACGTTCAGGGAAACAAAAAAATGCGCCTTTCACAGCCTCAGCAAATTATGGCTCAGGAGCGTGAAATCGTTGACGAAGCCTATGCAGGCGATATAATCGGCGTTTTTGACCCCGGTATATTTTCAATCGGCGATACTCTTTGTTCACCTCAGCACAAGGTGCAGTTTAAGGGAATTCCCACATTTGCTCCCGAACATTTTGCGCTTGTGCGTCAAAAGGACACAATGAAGCGCAAGCAGTTCATAAAGGGTACAAGCCAGATTGCTCAGGAGGGCGCTATTCAGATATTTCAGGAGCTTGACGCAGGTATGGAGGAGGTCATTGTCGGCGTAGTGGGCGTGCTTCAGTTTGACGTTTTAAAATACCGTCTTGAAAATGAATATAACGTTGATATAGTGCTTGAAAGCCTGCCGTTTGAGTATATCCGCTGGATAGTAAACGATGACGTTGATCCAAAGACTCTTGATCTTGCGTCGGACACAAAGCGTATTCAAGACTTAAAGGGTAATCATCTGCTGTTATTTACAAGCTACTGGAGCATAAACTGGGCGCTTGAACACAACAAGGGACTTGAACTGAGAGAGTTCGGCAACAATTAAACATAAATAATTTCGGAGGATATATGCTGTACGACAAACTGAAAACCTATTCAAAAAGCGGCGTATATCCTTTTCATATGCCGGGACACAAGCGAAGAAATACAGAAAACAGTCTGCTGCCGTATCGGCTCGACATTACCGAAATCGACGGCTTTGACAATCTTCATTCGCCGAGCGGCTGTATAAAAAATATTCAGGATAAGGCAAAGTCTTTGTATTACGTAAAAAACGCTTTTGTGCTTGTCAACGGTTCAACTTGCGGAATACTTGCGTCAATCCGTGCGCTGACCCATAAAAACGATAAGGTCATTGTTGCGCGAAATTGTCATATTTCGGTGTACAACGCAATCGAGCTTTGCTCACTTAGCCCTGTCTATATAATTCCGAAAGTGTTAGATGAATACGGCATAAATTCGTCCGTTTCACCGCTTGATGTCGAGAACGCCCTGATAAACAATCCCGATGCAAGTCTTGTAATACTCACTTCGCCGACATATGAGGGCGTGACGTCCGACATAAAATCAATATCAAAAATTTGTCACAATTACGGAGCGCGGCTTTTTGTTGACGAAGCCCACGGAGCGCATTTTCCGTTTTCCGAAAGATTTCCCGATGAAGCGGTTAAATGCGGAGCCGATGCTGCGGCAGCAAGCCTTCACAAAACCCTGCCGTCGCTGACTCAAACCGCCCTGCTGCTCACAAATGACGATGAGCTTTGCATACCGCTGCAAAACAATCTCGACGTATTTGAAACAAGCAGTCCGTCATATATTCTTATGGCTTCCGTTGAAAATTGCCTTGACTGTGTATCCCAAAACCAAGACTCATTTGTCGGTTATACGGATTTACTCGATAATTTTTATTTAAGAACAAAAAATCTTAAAAAGCTAAAGCTTTTGTATAACGATAAAATTGCCCGAAGTCAGTTGTTTGATTACGATTTCGGCAAAATTTTGATTTCAACCTCAAATACAAATATAAACGGAAAAGCGTTGTCTAAAATTCTCAGAGAGAAATATATGCTTGAAACGGAAATGGCATATACCGATTATGTGCTTGCAATGACTTCAGTCTGCGACACAAGCGAAGGCTTTGACCGACTTGCAAACGCACTTTGCGAAATTGACAAAACACTTTTTAAAGCTTGCACCAAAAATACGTTTGCAAATATATCTCTGCCAAAAAAGATGTTTGAGCCGTCAAACCGTTTTGATTATCCGTCGGCGCTTTCACCGCTCAGCGGCTGCGAAAACAAAATATCTCTTGAATACGTATTTGCATATCCTCCGGGAATTCCGCTGATTGTGCCGGGCGAGGTTATTTCAAAAGAAACAATAGATCTTATTGTAAGTCTTAAAGGAAACGACGTTGACGTTTTTACAAGCAAAAAAAATCCGTCCGACCTTATATCGGTACTTAAAACCGATTGACAAAATCTGCGTGATGTGGTAAGATTTATTTATAAAATCTTCAAGGAGAATGATTTATTATGAAAAGAATCAAAACTATTGAAACTCGTGACCTTAAAAAGAGCGTAAAAACAGGCGGATGCGGCGAATGTCAGACTTCATGCCAGTCAGCTTGCAAAACTTCGTGCGGTGTTGCTAACCAGCAGTGCGAGAAGTGCCTTAGCGAGAAATAATTACATTAGAAATCAATAAGGATTTGCCGCCGTTTTCCTTTTAGAAAACGGCTTTCCTTTTGCAAATATGTATCAAGTCAAATATTAACGGCGGAAAACAGTGCTTGTCCGCTTAAAAACTTTGTTTCCATTAGGAGAATTTATGGTACACCAGTATAAACTTAACGGATATAATATCGTCCTCGATACGTTCAGTGGCAGTGTTCACGCTGTAGACGATCTTGCTTATGACGTAATAGAAATGTACGAAAATAACAGCAGAAAAGAAATCATTTCAAAAATGCTGAAAAAATATGCCGACGATCCTCAGATTACAGAGCAGGAAATCAGCGATTGTATTGATGATGTCGAAGAACTCAAAAACTGCGGAAAACTTTTTACCGAAGACAAGTACAAGGACCTTGCCTTTGATTTTAAAAAACGCAATACCGTAATCAAGGCGCTTTGTCTGCATATTGCTCATACCTGCAACCTCAACTGCGAGTATTGCTTTGCAAGTCAAGGCAAATATCACGGCGAAAGAGCGCTTATGTCTTTTGAAGTGGGCAAGAGGGCGATTGATTTTCTTGTGGAAAATTCAGGCTCAAGAACAAACCTTGAGGTTGACTTTTTCGGCGGTGAACCGCTTATGAATTTTGATGTGGTAAAACAGATTGTCGCTTATGCCAGAAGCATTGAAAAGGAAAAGAACAAAAACTTTCGTTTCACCCTTACAACAAACGGAATGTTGATTGACGATGATGTGATTGAATTTGCAAACAAAGAATGTCACAATGTTGTACTCAGTCTTGACGGAAGAAAAGAAGTTCACGACAACCTCCGCAAAACCGTCAACGGCAAGGGCAGTTATGATATAATCGTTCCAAAGTTTCAGGAGTTTGTTAAAAAGAGAGGAAACAGAGGTTACTACGTCAGAGGAACATATACTCATAATAATACTGATTTTACAAATGATATTTTCCATATGGCGGATCTCGGCTTTACCGAGCTTTCAATGGAGCCTGTCGTATGTTCTCCCGACGATCCGTATGCGCTTACATATGACGATCTTCCTATCCTGTTTGAGCAGTATGAAATTCTTGCAAAAGATATGCTCAGGCGTGAAAAAGAGGGCAAGCCTATAACGTTCTACCATTATATGATTGATTTAACGGGCGGTCCGTGCATTTATAAGCGCATTTCAGGCTGCGGTTCGGGTACGGAGTATATGGCTGTTACCCCTTGGGGCGAGCTTTTTCCGTGTCACCAGTTTGTGGGCGATCCCAAATACAGCCTCGGCAATATTTATGACGGAGTGACAAACACAAAAATTCAGGATGAATTTAAGCTTTGTAACGCATATGCTCGTCCCGATTGCAAGGACTGTTGGGCAAAGCTTTATTGCAGCGGCGGTTGTGCCGCAAACGCATATCATGCAACAGGCTCAATAAGCGGCATATATGAGTACGGCTGTGAACTGTTCAAAAAGCGCATAGAATGTGCAATAATGATGAAAGTCGCTCAGGCTGAATCATAACAGCCGAGCGACATTTGCAACTATCATACACAATAGAATTCCGAGTACGGTAGGAATTATCATAGCAAGCAGGGTGGTTTTTAAACTCCCTGTTTCTTTTTTTATTGTAAGACAGGTAGTGGAACACGGATAGTGCAAAACGCACATAATCATCATACAAATTGCGGTCACATACGTCCAGCCGTTTGCCGAAAACAACTCAAAAAGCTCCTTGTAGCTTGTAAAATCAACAAGCGTACCGTCAGCCATATATGCCATAATGATTATCGGAATAACCGTTTCATTTGCAGGAAATCCGAGTATAAACGCCATTAAAATTACACCGTCAAGCCCGATGAACTTTCCGAACGGATCAAGAAAATCAGTGCAGTATTTTAAAATCGACATATCGCCGATGTAAATATTGGCTGTCAGCCAAATTATTGCTCCTGCGGGAGCTGCAACAATAACCGCTCTGCCGAGTACGAAAAGCGTTCTGTCAACAAACGAGCGAACAACGGTTTTCATCACCTGCGGCTTGCGATAGGGAGGAAGCTCAAGTGCAAATCCCGACGCCTCGCCTTTTGCAAAGGTCAGGGACAAAACCTTTGATACCAAAAGCGTCAGCAAAACGCAGGCAACGATGATTAAAAGCAATATCAGCGCAACCTCAACCGACGATACAAACCCAAATGCGCTTCCCGCAAAGAACATCATAATAATCGCAATAAGCGTTGGGAAACGTCCGTTGCAGGGCATAAAATTGTTGGTAAGGATTGCAATCTTTCGTTCCTGAGGCGCTTCGATTATCCTGCATCCCGTAACTCCGCAGGCGTTACAGCCGATTCCCATAGCCATTGTAAGGCTTTGTTTGCCGTGTGCGCCGCATTTTGAAAAAAACCTGTCAAGATTAAATGCGATTCTCGGCAAATATCCCGAATCCTCAATCAGTGAAAAGAGCGGAAAAAATATAGCCATTGGCGGCAGCATTACCGAAACTACCCATGCAAGCGTTGTATATACGCCGTCTATCACAATACCCGTAACAAACGGCGGCATACTCAGAAACTCAAACAGATTATATAACTGATCCTTTAACAGCTCAAAAATGTAACTTAACCATTCGCTCGGATAATTTGCACCGATTGCCGTTATCCAAAACAGCACGGCAAACAATAACAGCATTATAGGAATACCTGTTGATTTTGAAGTCAAAATCTTGTCAAGCCTGCCTGACTTTTGCCTTGAAGCTTTGGATTCGCTTACGCATCTTCCGCAAATGTCTTTGCTTACCTTTGCAAGCTGTTCAATAGTTTTTTGATAACTGCTTTTTTCAAGCACATTTATGTTTTCAAAATTCCTGCTTACCCTAAAGCACTTTGTTTTGCCGCCGCAAATGTCATAAACGGTTTTTTTTAATTCGTCAAGACCTCGCTTTTTTGTGGCGCAGGTGCAGACAACAGGTATACCTAAATTCAGTGACAGTTCGACTGTATCAATTTTTATCCCGTTTTTTTCGGCTTCATCGCAAAGGTTCAGGCACAAAACGGCATTTTTTTGAAGCGATAGCACCTGAAGCGCAAACGACAGGTTTCGTTCAATCACATTTGAATCTATAACTATTACCGTACAGTCGATATTTTGATTTGCAAGGAAGTCCCTTGCGACGGTTTCTTCTTCGGAAAATGACGCCATAGAATAAGTACCGGGCAAATCGGTTATCTCAAACAATTTGTCCTTGATTTTAGCCTTGCCCGATGAACATTCAACTGTTTTGCCCGTCCAGTTGCCGGTGTGCTGTTTAAGTCCTGTAAGAGCGTTAAATATAGTGCTTTTGCCTACATTCGGATTGCCTGCGAGAGCTATATTATAATCGCTGTCATATGATTTTGCGGCAAAAACAGCAGTATTTCTTGAAAACAAAGGACCACCTCCGAATTATATTGGAGCAACCAAAATATTTTTGCAGTCCTTTTTTCTGAGAGCTATCAGAGTGTTTTTTACCATATAAGCAACAGGATCGCCAAACGGACTTTTAAACATAGCTTTGATAACAGAATTTTGAGTTATTCCCAAGTCAAAAATACGATTAATAAGCTTATTGCTGCAATTCACACTGATTACCCTTGCCGACACACCCAAAGGAAGCATATCAAGCGTTATTTCCTCCTGCATACGATCACCGATTTCAACTTTTTAATAACATAATATGTATTTAATTGTGTTGCGTTACATATATTGATTGATTTATCTCTATGTTTATGGTATATTTTAGTTAAGATTCAATCTAAAAGGAGGAACTAATGAAATACGGTGCAATTTTTGATTTGGACGGAACCTTGTGGAATACAACAGATACAATAATACCTGCGTGGAACAAGGTTTTGCGGTCACATAGCGAAATAAACAAGGTTATGACTGCGGAAGAAATGGCTACATATATGGGGAAGAACATCGGTGAAATAGCGCACTTAATGTTGCCTGATCACGATTGCGAAAAAACGATTGATATAATAAAAGAATGTTGTCTTGCCGAACAAGATGAACTCAAGGTCAAGGGAGCATATATCTACCCAAGCACTTTTGAAACCCTCAGAGAATTAGGGCGAAAATTTAAATTGTATATAGTAAGTAATTGTCAGGACGGCTATCTGCAAACATTTTTAAATTATTACGGAGTCAATGATTTGTTTGATGACTATGAAATGTCAGGGCGAACAGGACTTGCAAAGGGCGAGAACATCAAGCTGATAATAGAAAGAAACGACCTTGATGCCTCGGTATATGTAGGTGATACACAGAGCGATTGTGATGCGGCAAACATGGCCAAAATTCCGTTTATATATGCAAGCTACGGTTTCGGAAAGGTTGACGGCGCAAAATATTCCATTGCAAAATTCAGTGATTTACTGCGGGTTTTAAATACGGATACCAAATGCAAACTTATGTTTGCGTGACCGAAGGACACCTGTCGCAAGCCCTGCTCCTTGAAAGCAAGGCAGAGTATGACCGTGCAGGCAAGAAGTATTATGAAGCGGAATACAAAACCGTTCATCACGACGCAGAAACTGAAGATGTTTGGGTCGTAGATCAGGAGGCTTATTCTTATGAAGAGCCGGTGTATAAAGATGAGTTTGTTGATATTTGTAAAGGCTGCGGTTGCAGAGTGGATACAATGACAAATGATGAAATGATTGCTCACTCAAAACAACATACTAGGATTGGAGAACCCGGCGGCTATTACAGCAATGTCATAGAAGTAGAGGATGGAACAAGAATGGAACAGGCTCCTGCTGTAACACACACGGATAAGAAACTGATAAAACCTGAAAGCAATAAGCGTATTCTTGTGAAACAGTCGGGTTGGTATTAAAAGCAGAATATGATTAAGGGAAACACCCGTTGTGCAAACAACGGGTGTTATTTTTTTGCAAAAAATCAGCGTTACAGGAATAAAAAGGTATGCTCTGCTTTTATACACTTACCTTTGGAAAATTTTACAAAATAATGCTGGATATTTTCTGAATTATAATGTATAATGTTAAATATAAGCCGATTTGTGCTAAAAACGCAATACAAGCTATATTTTTAGATATTGCAAAGGGAGTGTGGTTTAATTGAAGGAAAAAAGCTTGATTATTGACAGAGAACTCAGTTGGATAAAATTCAACGAAAGGGTTCTTGAAGAAGCAGAAGCAAAAGATAACCCTATTATGGAACGTATGAGATTTATCTCAATTTTTCAAAATAATTATGATGAATTCTTTCGTGTGCGTGTAGGTTCAATTTCCGACGAAGCACTTGTTGCTGCGGACAACACCGACGAGGAATTAAAAACTCAGTATAAAAAGCAGCTTAAACATATTTATAAAGCCACTTCTGCACTTATGCCGCGACTTGACAGCGCGTTTGAGGGAATACTTAACGACGGGAAAAAATATTTCACCAAGGTAACCGAAAAAACAGCAACGAATGCTGAAAAGGTCGTTTTGCAAAGAATTTTTGAACACGAGGTTGCTCCTTATCTTTCGCCCTTTATTATTGAAAAAAAGCATCCTTTTCCGTTTTTTGACAACGGAGTTCCGGTTGTAGGCGTAACGCTCCAAAAGAAAAACGGCGGTTTTAAATTCGGACTCGTACCGCTCAGAAAATCATTGCCGCGCGCCGTTTTTCTGCCGTCTGATAACTGCAGATTTATGTTGATGGAAGACCTTGTGACAATGTTTACCGACTTGTTTTTCGGAAAGAACATAATAACGGAAAAAATAATATTTTCGGTAATCAGAAATGCCGACATTGACGTAAATGAAGGTCTTTATGATTTTGATTTGGATTTTCGCTCAACAATGGAAAGACTTATTGAACTCAGAGGCAGTCTTGCTCCTGTTGAACTAAAATACAAAGGAACTAACTGCGAAAGAATTCTAAAACACCTTAAGCATAATTTATGCCTTGGCAAGAAACAACTTTTCAGACAGGAAACTCCGATTGATATGGGATTTTTCTCGTTGGTTGAGAAAAGGCTTGACAAGCACAAATATCCAAAGCTCTATTATGTTCCGCTGTCTCCGCAATACCCGCTCACACTCCGTAAAGGCAAACTGCTCGACAGAATCAGAAAAAAGGACCTGCTTCTCAGCTATCCGTTTGACGATATTCAGGTGCTGATTGATTTACTTGACGAAGCGGCTGCCGACAAGCGTGTAAACCAAATAAAGATTTCACTTTACAGGCTTGCGTCAAATTCAAAAATTATACAGGCTCTCAGCAACGCCGCAAAAAACGGCAAAAAGGTCACCTGCCTTGTGGAGCTGCGCGCACGTTTTGATGAAGAAAACAATATTGACTGGTCAAAAATTCTTGAAGAATCGGGCTGTAAAATCATATTCGGAATGCCTAACTATAAGGTTCACTGCAAGTTGCTGCTTATCGGTATGAACGATGATAAGGGCGATATAGTTCAGGTCGGAACAGGTAATTTTAATGAATCAACAGCAAGGTTGTACACGGATCTTGCGTTGTTTACTTCAAATCCCGACATAGTAGCAGACGCACGAGAAGTGTTCAGATGTCTGAAAGAGGGCAAATTTGTTGAAAACAGCAAAGAGCTTTTGGTTGCCCCGCTCGGACTTAAAACAAAACTAATATCCCTTATTGATGAAGAAATCGAAAAGGCTCATCAAAACAAGCCTTGTGCAATCGAATTAAAGCTAAATTCGTTGACCGATAAGGAGCTTATAAAAAAGCTTATCGAGGCTTCTGTAGCAGGAGTTCCGATAAAGATGGTAATAAGAGGAATTTGCTGCCTTGTTCCGGGAATAAAAGGTCAAACGGATAACATTAAAGTTTTTAGTATCGTAGGCAGGTTGCTTGAGCACTCAAGAATATATGTTTTCGGCACGGGAGCGGATAAAAAATATTATATTTCGTCCGCCGATTTTATGACCAGAAACACCTCTCAACGTGTTGAGGTTGCAACTCCGGTTTATGACTACAAAGCAAAAGCAAAGCTCAACAAAATTATGAAATGCTGCCTTGCCGATAATATAAAGTCCCGTGAGATGAACAACGACGCAGAATATCATCACGTTGTTCCTGCGGCAAACGCAAACAAGCACAATGCTCAGATGGAACTTTTTGCCGAAGCATACAAGGAGACCGAAATTGCACAAAAACGTCATCAAGAGCGAAAGGTACGTTCAAGCGCTGCAAATCCCGCCGACAAAAAGAAAGATTCATCACAAAAAAAATAGGAGGAGCGTTATTATGAAAAAAAGAGTTGGAATTTTGACAAGCGGCGGCGATTGTCCGGGTCTTAACGCTGCAATCAGAGGAGCCGCAAAGGCGCTTTACGAGATGTTTGGCGATGAGGTTGAAATTGTCGGCATTTTAAATGGATACGCAGGTCTTATCAACGGCGATTACAAAGAAATGAAAAAATCCGATTTCTACGGAATTCTTCCTCTCGGCGGAACAATCCTCGGCACCTCACGCCGCCCGTTTAAGACTATGCAGGTGGTGGGAGCCGACGGCGTTGACAAGGTAGCGAATATGATAAGCACATATAACCGTCTTAAGCTCGACTGCCTTTTGACGCTCGGAGGCAACGGAACCCATAAAACAGCTAACCTCCTCTCACAAAAGGGCTTAAACGTTATCGGGCTTCCAAAGACAATAGATAACGATATTTTCGGCACGGACAGGACGTTCGGATTCCACACTGCCGTTGATATTGCCTCAGAGGTTTTAGACAGACTGCATACTACCGCAACAAGTCACTCAAGGGTAATCGTTGTTGAATGTATGGGCAACAAGGTCGGTTGGCTGTCGCTGTTTTCCGGCGTTGCGGGCGGTGCAGATATTATCCTCTTGCCCGAGCTTCCGTTTTCTTATGAAAAAGTTGCAAAAGCAGTTCTTAAGCGCAAGGCTGAAGGACATAATTTTGCAATAGTGCTTGTTGCCGAGGGTGCGCTTTCAAAAGAAGAGGAAGCCTTAAAGCGCAAAACAAGGGTAAAGCGGAGAGGCGGAACAAATGTTACTCCTCACATAACTCAGTATATTGCGGAACACACCGGAATAGAAACCCGCAGTATGATTCCGGGACATTATCTCAGAGGCGGAACACCGTCAGCGTATGACAGAGTGCTTGCAACAGAATTCGGCGCATACGCAGCAAAGCTGATAAAAGAAGAAAAATATGGCCTTACCGTAGCGCTGAAAAACGATAAGGTCACCTGCAACCGACTTGAAGATATTGCAGGAAAAGCAAAGCCCGTGCCAAAGGACTATGACCTGATTCAGTATGCAAAGTCAATCGGAATATCTTTCTGTGAAGGGTGATTTTAACACAATATGAACAGGAAATCCCCCGTCGATTTTGCGACGGGGGATATTGAGAATTTCGGAGGGAGTTGTGATTTGCCACCGAAACAATGAGGAACTAATCCTCCTTTGTTCTGTGCCAAACGTAACTGTTTTGTTTTTTAATAAATATTGTTATGTTATTTGTTGAAAATCTTGTTTCTGTTCAAGAGAATTGTGTCTGCGGCAGCACAACAGGTGATTAACAGCAGAGCAACGCACTCAAAAATTCTGCTGTTGTCTCCTGTTTTCGGAGATACCGCCGTGCTGTTGCTTTGAATGGCTGCTTTGTTTTGCACCTTGTCAATCACTGTGTTCATATTCTGAGTATATCCGCATACGGTACATTCCTCGTGTTTCAATCCGGTTTCGGTTGCGGTCGGCTGTTTGTCCGTTACGGTTTTAAATTTGTGCTTTTCCACATCGGTCAAATAATCACAAACCGGACATTGTCTATAATGCCCTTCGTCCTCAGCTGCCCAATTTCCAAATCTGTGTCCCCATGCAGCCGCCTTTTGAGGCTCTGTAATTTCCTCCGTACAAGCCTTGTCTTGAAAGAGCTTTCCACAGGTGATACATTCATAATAATCCTCATAACCGTCCTGCGTACAACTGACTGTTCCTTCCCTGAATACGAGGTCATGGTTACAATCTGATGCAAGAGCTGTGGTTGCGGAAACCAAGAACATTAGAATACCGAGTGCAATCGAAATGCTCAACTGTAGTTTCTTCATAATCATTCCTCCGATTCATTAATTTGTCTGCTGTTAGGTTTGGTTGGCAAACTTACCGTGACATTATTTGTCATATATATTATAGCATAAACTTAATAAAATCTCAATAAAAATCACAAACAAAATGTGAAAAATACATTTAATTCCAACAAAACAATTTAAAGATAAAGCGGAGCCGTTCAAATTGAGCAGCTTCGCTTTTGCATAAAAAGTATGATTCTATTTGTATTTTCTAATCTCTTTTTCCTGTTTGTCACACAACGCATTGATTCGGTTTGTAAGAACGGTCAGTTTTTTGCTTTTACAGCCCTGACTTCTTTCTATAACGCCTATCAAGCGCATTCCTGCAGCGTATAACTTTTTCCAAACCGCAGAGGAACGTCCCTTTCTCTCATAACTGCTTCGTATTGTTTTTTTGCGACTGCCGAACGAAAGCTGCGTTCCTGATGTCGGCTCAAAGCAGTCACCGCTGTAAGGAGCTTTTGCTTCAATTCCGAGCCGTTGGGTGACAGTTGCAGCAAAAATGTCGCACACAGCGTCCGCACCGTGGTTGACATAAATGCGCTGCGGCGGTTTTTTTATGGCGGAAATCCAGTCGATAAGCCCGTTGACGTCGGCATGCGCCGAGGTACCTTCTAAGTTTTCGATATTTGCCGCTACTATGACGTCTTCACCGAAAAGATTAACATATTTTGCCCCGTCCAACAGTCGTCTGCCGAGAGTCCCTTTTACCTGGTAACCCACAAACAGCACCGTACATTCCGAGCGCCAAAGGTTGTATTTCAGGTGGTGTCGTATGCGCCCCGCTTCGCACATTCCGGAGGCGGAGATAATAACCTTCGGTGTGGGATCGGTGTTGATCTTCTTGGATTCATCACTTGTGACCGTAAGCTGCAAGTCGTCAAAGCCGATAGGGTTAATGCCTTTTTTCAGCAGTTCATTCGTTTCATCGTCAAAGTATTCATTAAGGGTATGATTATAAATATTTGTAGCTTCAATCGCAAGCGGACTGTCCAGATAAACGGGAAATTCCGTTTGTGCAAGACGATTTTCCTTTATTCGCCTAAGCATATATAAAAGCTCCTGCGTCCTGCCGACCGCAAATGAGGGAATAACAACATTTCCGCCGTCGGCAATGGTTTTGTCAATTATTGCGGCAAGACGAGTTTCTAAATTCTTCGATTGCTTTTCCTGAACTCTGTCACCGTAAGTGGATTCAATAATCAGCGTATCTGCACAGTCGGGAGGGCATGGATCGCAAAGCAGGGGACGGTTGTGCGTCCCGACATCGCCCGAAAATACAAGGCTGTGGGTTTTGTCGTTTTCCGTCACATCAATACGGATACTTGCCGAGCCGAGCAGGTGTCCTGCGTCAAAGAAAACAGCAGAGATACCGTTGCACGGTTCTATCGTTTTTCCGTAATCGGTCACGCAAAAATGGGGCATAAGTTCATATACATCGTCAAGCGAATACATCGGGGTGTATCCGTCTTCACCCGTGCGTTTTGCACGGCGGTTTCTCCAAATCGCCTCGGTTTCCTGAATATGTGCGGCGTCGGCAAGCATAATAGCACAGAGCTTGCGTGTTGCCGCAGTTGTATAGACATTGCCCAAAAAACCGTTTTTTCTTAAAAGCGGCAGCTTTCCGGAATGGTCTATGTGTGCGTGTGTAAGAAACACAAAATCTATAGCGGTAGGCGGTACGGGCAGCTCGTTGTTTTCGTAAATATCGGGACCCTGTTCCATACCGCAGTCAATCAAAATCCGTTTGCCGCAGGCTTCAAGCAGGGTGCAGGAACCTGTTACCTCGTGTGCTGCGCCGAGAAATGTCAGTTTCATAAATTAAATCCTTTCGTTTTTTACAGGCGAAAACCCACTGCCTTTAGGTGGTGGGTAATTAAAAAAATCTCTTGTTCGGGGCATGAACCGAACAAGTGCGGCTTTTCGGTTTGCCTGAGTATACTTTGTTTTAAAACACCCGCTCAGCACTGTTGCACCGAGCGGGTGTAGTCAGTTGCTTTTGCTTTCAGTTTTCAAAATTTCTTAATATGCTTCGGTATAAGCTGCCCACAGTCCGTGCAGGTTGCAGTAGGCAAACACAGCCTCCACCGTATCTCCCTTACATATGGCAAATGTTGCGGCAGGCTCATCGGTAGGACGCAGCTCCTTGCGCTGGTTACCTGATTTTGTTTGAAGTGAAATCCATTCAATGTGGTGTTCTTGGCTCATAGGGTGCAAAACAGAGCCTACGGTTACCGTTACAAGTCCGTTTTCCTCGGTAAATGTCGGAACGTGCTTTTCATGGGAAGCCTCAACTTCACCGGGGATTATTTCTTGCATAACCTCATCACAGCAGACAACGGGAACTCCGCTGTCTTTGACGAATGCGATAATGTTTCCGCAGTGGTTGCAGATAAAGAATTTTTGTTCCATAGAAGCATCTCCTTATAACATCGGTTTTAATAATTTTTGTGATTTAAATATGTCGGCAGTTTTATTTCAATTATATTATAGAAAAATATAATTAATATGTCAAGAAACAGGTACGCACCTAAGCTTTGTCATTCGCTGTTCATCACCGCAAAGAACAGTGCTTTTACGAAACGGCAATAATCTCATTGTTTGCTACCGTTACTCCCCAGGCTTCTTGAGCGACGGAAAAAGGCTTTGCCTGAACAGCCTCTCCGATGACCTCAAGGACCTGATATGCAGTTGTGCCGTCGTCAAGGCGTATTTGTTCGAGTGCTATCGGCTCACAAAACATTTCGGTGACGCTCTCTGAATCCAGAGGGTGCGGGTAGTAGTATGTGTAATTTTGTCCGGCTATCCACCCGTTTGTGCTGGAGTCTATCAAACGATGATATCTGTTGTCAGACGCAAGATAAATATATGTATCTTAGGATTACTCATGATTATATTGCTCGGTATATCGGAACAAGTAGGGAACGTGTTACAAAAACTCTGAAAAAGTTCAGTGAGAAAAACCTGATACAAAAAACAAAGGGTTGTATTGAAATCAAAAATATTGAGAAACTCCGCCAACTTGCTTTTTTTTCGCATTGTGTCGGGAATGATCTGTTATCGGATAGTGCAAAAGACTTATACGGTTAATGCTTGAAGATTTATTACAAACCCTGATTATAATGTATTAAAAACGTCCAATGAATCTAAAACAGATTCTTCGGGCGTTTTTGTCGGTTTATTTGGGTCAAAACGGCTATGTTTTTATTAATTCGCAACTTATTATTGACAAACCCACAAATGTACATCAGATATTTTGAACATTGTATTGAAATATGTTAAAAAATGTGATACAATTTATAATAGATTTTAGCAAATACACACAATTATGTACATATAAATTACTTTTAAGAAAAACCAAACCGGCAACATCATTCTAAAGAATGAGGATATTATTATGAACCTTATGTTATGTGACGACCAAAAAAGCGAACTTGAAAATATGCGTCAAACGGTTTCCGAATATGCCCTTGCACATTCGGAACTTTCACTTGCCGTAAAATGTTTCTCAAATCCTTTTGATATGCTGGATGAAATTTACAAAAACGGAACTCCGGACATCGCACTGTTAGATATTTGTATGCCCGGCATTTTGGGTACTGAGGTTGCGCGTGAGATTATCGGCAAAAGCGGAGATAACACCGATATTATTTTTTTGACGACAAGCTCTGATTTTGCGGTGGAGGCGTTTGCCCTTCGGGCAGGCGATTATCTTACAAAGCCGTACACCGCACAGCGGCTGATAAACACGCTTGACAGAGTGATTGAAAAGAGGCGCAACCGATTATATATCCCTGTTTTGTGCGGAAAAGAGATTTACCGAATTGATTTGTATAATGTGTTATATGCCGAGTCCAAAAATCACAGTGCGGAAATTCATTTAAAATCAGGCAAGTGTCTGAAAACGAACACAACACTTAAGGAACTTAAGAATAATTTTTGTAAAGCTAACTGCTTTGCGACGGTCGGTGCGTCGTACATTGTCAATCTGCGCTGTGTTGAGAGCCTGCTTGACGCTATTCTTGAAATGTCAAACGGGGATCATATACCGGTTCCCCGACGGCTGAGAGCGGAACTGAAAAAGCAGTATTTTGATTTTTACACAAGGGAGGCAACCGAAAAATGACGCAGCAGCTTGTGGCTTTAACGCTTATGGTTCTGATGCATATCGTTTGCTTTGCTATTATGACAGAACGAAAATATTCGGTAAAAAAGACCGTTGCAATTTATTCCGTCTTTTTAGCTGTTTTCATTACTCTTGTAATGATTGCTTCCAGACTGTTGTATGATATTAATTCTTTTTATGCCGCTTCTTTTGCGTTTTCAAGCACCATTTTGGTGTCGTTTATTATTTTTATGTTGACTTCGTCAGATCCGTTTTGCAAAAAAGTGTTTTTGTTTATCAGCTATTCATCTATGTTCTGCATCTTATTCTGCAGCGCTGCCATGATAAACAGTATTTGGTTCAATGACGAGTTTGACGTTGCTGCCGTATATGTAAAAACGATAATAAGAACCCTGTTATATCTGCCGGCGATATGGGCGTATATTGTATTTTTGCGTCCGGCGATGCGAGAGGTGCCGAGTTCAAACAAAAAAATATGGCATTCTATCTCGCTGGTTTCCGCACTGTTTTTAATAGTTTTTTCTATATTTTGCGTTGTTTACACTATGAAAAATGATATTAGGGCGTGGTACAGTCTTTTGTTCGTCGCTACTGTTCTGATTTATTTTTCGGTATTGTGGGTAATCTTCGGTATGATCCGCTATATGATAAAAGAAAGCAAAGTTGAGCTGATAGAAAAAAATATGAAGTATCTGCATGAACGCCTTGAAGTCGAGAAAGAAAATGAGCTGCTTGCCAAAACTATCCGTCATGATTTTCGACATCACAACCAAAATATCGCCGCCATGCTCCGAAGGGCAGAGGTTAATGAAGCTTTGCACTACATAGACCGCTATAATGTTAGTTTGGAGGTAGCATTGTACAAAAAGTTTTGCCCTAATGTGACAGTAAACGCAATACTTAGCAGCTTTTATAACAAAGCACAAATCAACGGGATCAGTGTTTCTGTCTCAGCGGACACACAGGAAGATACCGCCGTCAGTGATATGGATTTTGTTGCTATTCTTTCAAACCTTTTGGAAAATGCAGTAAACGGCTGTATGGAATGTGGTACACACGGAAAAATAACAGTCAACCTCCGAACTGTTTCTGATAAAACCGTTATTGTGTGCAGTAACCCCTGCAAGCCCGGACTCATTATTGAAAACGGTATGATAAAGCAAAAAGGAATAGGTATGGAAAGTATGCTGAAAGCGGCGAAAAAATACAACGGAGATATTAGTTACAGCATTAAGAACGGCATCCTTACTCTGTGCGTTATTCTGAAAACCTGATACCGAAAACCAATTACGTTCAAAAAACGACCAATTAAGAAAAAACCATCCGTTAGGGTGGTTTTTTTTTATACTTATTTTAGTATCCGGAGGTGAAAATGTATGTTTTTCAGTAAGAAGAAGGTGACCTTTGACAAGGCGGCTAAATTTAATTATGAGCTTGATACAAATGAGAATTTAAAAACAGCGCTGAAAAATCTTTCCCTGCGGCGAAGTGAAATGAGCAAAAATGAATATCTTATCGAGCTGCTGTCACTGTTCAACGAAGAAGGCTTTGATTTATCGCTCAAGGAGCTTGATATGTTGCTTCTGTTACGAAAAAAAACAGACCAGCTGCTCTTAGAACAGATTAACAGTAATACTTATCGAAAGGGGGAGCAAAACGAATGGTGAAAGAAAAGAAAATGATATTAATTTATCGCTTGTCGGCGGTGGTATTGAGTCTTGTTACCGTACTTTCCCAGCTTGTCGGCACGGCATGGACGAACAACGGATTTGTCGCCTATGCGGCCGACGAAACCTTGCCCATCGCTTTAAGAAGATTAAACGGAAGCGGAGAAGCCTTTATTTATCATAGCTTTGCGGAAACCAAGAAGTTCACGTCAGGTCAAACGTATGCGTTTTTAAACGGCATCTTCGGTGAAGAAGATGCGGTATCGTCGCTTGGCGCAGGAGCAATCTTAATGGCGACTGAAGATACAAACAGATCAGCATATTACATTAAAAATAAGTACGGAAACAATGCTGTAGTTAAGGCTTATGTCGATGTAATCACGCCCGGTAAGGATTTTGATAACTGTATAATCGGCGGACTTTATGAGGTTCCTAATTCAAAAACTCCTACGGAATACCGTTATTTTTGCGGTTTCGGCGGAGCTCAGAATTGCGGACCGTACTATGCCTATAACTACAAAGAGGAAAGTGTTACCTTCAGCGGTGTATCAGCTTCGCTGAATGATATTGAAAAACAAGGCTCTGAAAAATCTGAGGATTACACCGTTACAATCAAATATGACGGAGATAAAAGTAAGATTTTAGATCACAAAAGCTATACGGTCACATTTACCGCTCCCGACAAAGTTACATTTGTTGTTTCGGACAGCGTTGGAAATTATATTACGGCGAATTTCCAATCTCCCTTGGCTGTGTTCTATGACGGAAACTGCGAAAATGCAGATAATATTCCATCAGCACAGGTCGTTTGGAAAGGAGAAACCGTTAACATTTCTTCTCAAACACCCAACCGCCCCGGTTATGCGTTTGTAAACTGGAAAAACACAGAAACAAACAGGACTTATTTAAAAGAACAGACTTTTACACCTGAGAAATCAATGAAGCTTGCAGCCCAGTGGCGAGATATTCAGCCACCGAAAATCGGCTATACGCCGACACAGGTTATGACGGGCGATTCCGAAGAAACCGTGAAAAATGCAATAAAAGCCGCCCTCACTGTTACGGATAATGAGCCTGTTTCCGAATGTACCGTTACGGTGACTTTACCATCAGGTTTTACCGCAACGCCCGGAAATAAAAATGCGTCAGTCAAAGTCAGGGATAAAGCCGGAAATACCGCTTCAAAGGAATGTCCCGTTTACGTTTCCTCTTATGTGGATATTTCAACACCTGTTTTCACGGGCAGCACAAAAACTCTAACCGCAATCTTGAACAATCCCGGCACCGATTCGGTTACGGCAAGCGGTTTTGTGTGGGGCGTTATGAATTCACCGAGCATTACGGTAAATAACGGCAAGGCAACGACTGCTACTGTAGCAAGAAGGTCAGGTGACAAAATTTCCGTAACGGCAGATAATCTGCAAAAAGGCGTAGAATATTACGCCAGAGCGTATATTACCGCAGGCGGAGTCACTTATTACAGCGAAGAAATCACAATTGGTTTAGGGCT
Source organism: uncultured Ruminococcus sp. (assembly GCA_900543095.1). GTDB lineage: Bacteria > Bacillota > Clostridia > Oscillospirales > Acutalibacteraceae > Ruminococcoides. The sequence goes on from UQQD01000015.1 coordinate 34,142, forward strand.
TCCCGCATACGGTACTTTTACAATTAAAAATAATAATAATAACACCTTTACGATAACAAGAAGCGACGGCAGCGAAGGTACACAGACCGTTTATTATCGCACGGTAAACGGTTCGGCGGTTGGCGGCACGCATTTTACGCACCAAAGCGGCACCTTAACTTTTAGGGAGAAAGAAACGTCAAAAACCATAACTATAAATGAAAAATCCGCAAACACTTCCTACAGCGGCAAGCCCGCTACCGCCTATATTAATGCAAATCGCACTTATTCTGCGGAAATTTACAGGGTTGTCGGCGGCGGAAGTGTGGGCAGTACAAATGAAGCGGTTAGGACGATGACAAATAATTCGTCATTTAAGGTGGATAGAGATTATTATACTAAATATAAGAGTTTTGCAACATACAGCGAAGAAACTGAACGAGGCGACTATGACAGTGACGGTTTGGGTTGGTATAAGGACGGCAAAATAGGCTCGGCCGCCTCACGCACAGTGCCTGTCAGCGTCCGAAATTTGAACGCTGACTACTGGAGAAATACGGCGACCGGGCTATCATATTATATGCAGGTTAAAATCAAAGAGATTGCCGATGGGTATCAGCATATTCAGATCACGCCCGGAGACAAATTAAATTTGACGTTTTATCCGGAAAGCGGATCATTCAAAAATATAGGTGATTTTAACAATCTCAGCCCTGCCGCTTACGCAATGACCATGGAACACGGGGGAACAAAAAAAGATAAAAATTACGCTACTTACTGTTTTCCCTCAAAAGCGGAAGATGTTCAAACTGCAAGGTATCCTAAAAAAGAGTATATAAAAACAGGATACGGAAGCGAAAACGCATTGGTTTTCCCTGTTGACCTCAAATATATTACCATAGGCTACAGCGGCAGCGGCAGCGGTAGCGATAAATGGGCTGAAAAAGATGAGTATCATTACTTCAAGCTTTTAGACACTCAGGAGCCTCAAATTGTCGCTGTTGCTCCAATGGCGGGCGGAGTTTATAAGGTTGGAGATACATTTACGGTTTCACTGATTTTTGACGAGATCGTTGACGGTATAAACAGTGTCGGTATTAATAGTGTTGTAGTGAATACATCGTGGGGAACAGCAGCTTATGCCGGCGGCGCAAATACAAATGTGCTCTATTTTAAAGGAAGAGTAGTTGAAAACGCAAGCGGCAGCCTGACTATAAACGGCTTTACAAACCCTGACAATATAAAAGATATGTGCAACAGTGCAACCACAAAAGCGACTGCAAGCGGCACAGGAACCACAACTGCAACCGTTGATACATCTATGCCGAATTTCACCGTTACGTCAAACGGAATTACCAACGGCACCGGAAAAGCAACCGTTAAGGTGAACGAGGTTAAAACAAAGACTACGGGAATTAGCTACGCTTGGTCGGATTCAATGACTGCGCCTGCGAGCGGCTGGGTGGAGCTTTCATCATCAGAGCTTGCGGCTGCAAAAAATTCAGGGCTTTCGCTATCCATACGCAAAGAGCCGGGCAGCGGAAACAGCAACGGAAAATGGTATCTTCATATAAAAGCGGTTTATGCCGCAACGGGTGCTTCGGCTTACAAAAATGCCTGTATTGATTTTGGCACGGCAACAAACCCCGCTGCCGGAAGCACACCACCGACGCTGACTGTTACGGCAGATAATGCAAACTGGTCTGAAAGCAGAAAAATAAACATTTCGGTAACGGGAGCCCAAACGCTGAAATACCGTAAATCAGGCTCTGCTTCGTGGATAACGTTGAACACGACGGCAACGAGCGTAACGGTTACCGAAAATGATTACTATACATTCCTGCTGACGGCGGGAGATATTACCGTTTCAAAGACCGTTCGGGTTGAGAAGATAGATAGGGAAAACCCAACGGCAGCTGTCGGGGAATTGACAGGCGGTTCCGTTGAATCACCGAAAAGTGGTATTTACACAAAAATTGTTTTGCCTATAACTTATGCAGATGCACATTCAGGCGTAAAAACCGTTCAGTACAGTTGGACAAACGGCACTGCAACGCCGACTTCGTGGACTATGCTTCAGGCGGGCGCAACAACGGTTGCTTATACAGCAAACCAAAGCACGCCGACTGAAATATATCTACATATCAAGGTTTTTGATTATCTTGCTCATACTTACACAACCCATTCGTTGCCTTATACGGTGATTTCTCAGACGGCGGTTGAGAATCACACACCGACAATCACCATAACAGGCGCCCCTATAAAGTGGACAAATGATATGGCAACCTTGTCCTGGAAACTTTTAAATTACTCAGGAAAGAATTATGAGGTTATTTTACCTGACGGCAAGACAAGCAAGGAATTTAGCGGTCAGGTTTGGGCAAAGCATAACGGCGATTATACGGTGACTGTCCGTGACCTTGACTACGGCGGAGAGAACAGTGCCACTGTAAAAGTCGATAAACTTGATTTGGTTTCGCCAACCGTAACCGTAAGTGGCGGTTCAACTCTCTGGTCAAATAAAGATCAGACTTATACGATAAATGCAAGCGATGCTCAGAGCGGCGTGGGCAAAATGTGGTATAAAATCGTACCAAACGATGAACAAATTCCAACTGAGGGGCTAACTGAGCTTACAAAAAATACAATTACCGTAACCGATGAAGGTCGATATTACATTTATTATAAGGTTTACGATAATGCGGGCGACACAGAGACCGATAGAGAAGCCAACAAAACCGAGGGCTTTAAGCTCGTTCAAATAGACAAGTCCGCTCCTGCGATTACTTTCGGCGATTATAATGCGAGTCCGGAAATAGCTGTGACAGTAAAGGACAGCAAGAATGGCATAAACTCGTCAGGGCTTGCTTCGGTAACATATCAGATAAGAAACGGCACGGAATTTCTGAAAAGCGGAAATGTGTCGGTAAGCGGAGAAACCGATGTCAACTTTACGCTAACGGAGCTTCCTGCAGGAGATACAAGGATAACCGTAACAGCCGTTGATAATGCCGGGAACCGTTCCGAAAGCTACGAGAATATTCATATTGACATTGTCAGTGTTGACATTACTTGGGCGGCTATGGAATTTACCTATTCAGATGGAGTATGGAATTCGGAATCACATACCTATGAGGGCGTCGGTTGGCAACCGAACAGAACTGACGGAAACAGGATTATCGTCCGAAACAGCGGCGAAGTTCCGGTCAACATATCCTATGGCTTTACGCCGAAAAACAATGCAATTTTCGGCAACTTTACCGATGAAGACACAATTATTTCCGAGCCGGTAGCACTTTCGGTCGGAGAGGAGAAATCCGCTTGGCTGATTTTGAACGGTAAACCGACTGAAACAATGAATAAATCAGTACTCGGCTCGGCAACAGTTATGATAGGAGGTGATTAAGCATGCCTGATGACAAGGAAAGAAACAAAAAGAAGCGACTGCTGATTTTGCTTTTGCTACTCATTACTATTGCCGCCGTGGGAATCAGTGCTTGGGCGTTATGGTTTAGGGACAGAGCCCCCGTTCTTGCTCCCGACTATGCACCGCAACAGATTGAAGAAAACGCCGAGCCGATAGGAGACGATGGAGATGAAAAGCTCTCGCAGCCCGAGGGCGGAGGAGCAGTAGGACTTACCTACTCAAAAAAGGTTAGTATCAGTCTTTCGGATAAGAGAGCAGCACTTTTCTTTGCCAATCCGACAAAATCCAATCAGGATATGGTGCTTCAGCTTGAGATAGATGATGTTATTATACTGCAATCCGGCAAACTGGAACCCGGGTATAAGATATCCGGTCTGAGCCTTTTGGACGGTGCCGAAAAAAGGCTTGCCATAGGAGGTTACGACGGATATTTCACCGTCCTGTATTATGACCGTACAAGCGGAGAAAAAGCCATGATTGACACGAAAATTCCCGTAACCGTTTCTGTGACCGAGTAACGTTTTTTTGCCTGAAAGGGCGCAAAATATATAATTAGTAAAAGAAAGGGTTTTTAAAAATGAAAAAAATATTTGTTATGCTCTCAGTTTTCTTGATTTTGGCAGTACCGCTCACTGCTTTTGCGAAAGAAGACACCATAGGAAAAAACGAAAGCCGAAACATAGATGTGCAGGCAAAGTACACAAATGTTACCGAAACTCCCGATGTTTACAGCGTAAACATTGAATGGGGCGCAATGCAATTTACCTATTCCGCTTCAGGTACTCACGAATGGGATCCCGCCACACATAAGTATAGCGACAATATCTCCGGAAGCTGGACTGCAGACGGCAACAACATCACCGTGGTTAACCACTCCAACAAAGCCGTAAATGTAGACTTTGCCTATGGAGCCGTCGAGGGCTACCGTGATGTTACCGGTGAATTCAGCGTGACGTCGGATACCCTTGATGCCGGTGTTGAGGACAATGTGGAAGCTGCTGACGGCATAAGTACCGAACTGACGCTGTCCGGTACCCTTCCAAGTACTGTTACCGAATTCACAAAAATAGGCTCTGTTACAGTTTCCCTGAGCTGATTTATATTTATGTTGAGAGGAGTTAACTACCCATCGCCCGTAGTGAGTGGGTTTTCACCTACGAAAAATGAAAGGATTTTATTTATGAAAAAGATATTTGTAATTATATTCACATCTGTGCTGATTTTTGCGGCGTCCGTTACCGCCTTTGCGGCAAGTCCTATTACTGCCAAAGGCGGAAGCGACTCCGCTGAGGTTAAGGGGACTTATGTTGCAGGCGGAACTGCTGAAACAATTTACAGTGTAGACGTAGCATGGGGCAGTATGGAATTTACCTACACCGATGCATCTGAGGGGACTTGGAACCCTTCCAACCACAAATATGACGGTGGCAGGGCCGCCGCATGGAGTTGTTCGGACGGCGCAAACAAAATCAATGTTACAAATCATTCCAACGCCGCCGTAACTGTACGGTTCAGCTATGCTTCTGAGTCGGAGTACAGCGAAATTATCGGCAGCTTTTCTAATGAAGAAGCTAATCTTGCCAGTGCAGTAGATACCGAACCTTTAAATGCACCATCGGACAGCGTAATTCTCAATTTAAACGGAGTACTTTCCTCCGAAAAGACCGTAAGCACAAAAATCGGTACTGTGACGGTAACCCTTGTAAATGAATAATGCCTTTGGAACACAGGCTGTGTTCTGACATACAGCCTGTGTTTTGATAAAAATCATCTTTGATTTCCGCTCGTCAGGTTTATGGTGAGCGGACATGAAAGATGATAGAAACTATACAGGAGTAAAAAAATGAAGTGTAAGGCTGTTTATTTTTCTGTCGCTGTTTGTTTTCTTGCTGTTATAGGAATGATACTTTCTCTTTCCCTGAAAGGCGGAAAATCCGAACAAGCTGAGTTTATCCCACCGCCGTTTGATGCGTCTGTGCAAAGCGGTATGCCGGATACTGCTGATGAAAGCCTGATGCATATTTATAAAGATGGAATGAATTTCTCAGCACATATATGCGGCAAAATCACTCTGAACGGGAATTCGGCGGACCTGTATTTTACCAACGATTATGGAAACAATGTCTGGTTAAAACTGCGAATTCTTGATGAAAAGGATAATATTCTTGCTGAAACGGGAATTTTAAAGCCGAATGAATATATCAAAACGGTTACATTTGATGTTGTTCCCGAAAACAAAGCAAACATCAAACTCAAAATTATGGCATACGAGCCTGAAACTTATTATAGTGCCGGAGCTGTAACGCTGAATAGCACTGTGGGAGGATGAGAATATGAAGAAAACGGCTATTATCATTGTTGCTGTTATAATGTCCGTTTTTTGTTCTATACCGGTTTATGCCGCCGCAAACGATTTGCCTGAAGAAAGGACGATCGGTGTGTTTGCAAAAGCGATCTATACGCTTCCCAACGGCTGTTACGGTGCAGAAGCAGATGATGACGGTAACTATGTTGTGAAATTGCCTGACGGCACGAAGATCACATTAATATCAAAATCCATTGACCCTTACTTGCGGATAGTGATTTCCCCTATAACCAAACAGGATAAACAGGCATATAGATGGGTTTCAAACCGTACAGCTGATTTCGGAACAGACCCTTTATTTTATGATATTTATTTTATTGACGAATACGGAAATCGTGTTGACGCATATATCACATTTGAGGTTAGCATCACCCTTATGAATGACTGCGGTACGCTCAAGGTTGGCGAAATTTCCGCAGATGGAAATGTGTCACAGCTTGCTTCAAAAAGCGGTGGCAATACAATGACCTTTACCATTGAAAAAGGGGGATACTATGTAATTGCGTCAGCGAGGTCGGGCAATATCGGCAAACCGATCTCTCCAAAAACAGGTGATAACAACATGACAAATCTTTGTGTTGCTTTGCTTATTTTTTCCGGAATAGGCATAGCCGGAGGCATAGGTTACGGCAAAAAGAAAGATTATCCTGCGAAATAATGTGTGATTAATATTATTTTCCGATAAAACGCTTTAAAACAGATGTCGATGGAAATTTTCGCAGAACAA
>UQQD01000016.1 GCA_900543095.1 uncultured Ruminococcus sp.
CCCTTGTTTTGTTGCAGCAGACGGGGCATAGTATAAACTTTTCTTTTTGCATTAGGCATATTTCCTCCGACTCACAAACGCAAGATTTCCTTAGCTATTGTTGCCAAGGAAAGCCGCAAGTCCCTTTTGCACTTCTGCTGGGTCTTTGACACTATATGTGAAAGAAAGTGTTGCGTTTGTTTCAATCCAAATCTTAGAATAATCAGAAGTGAAGCTGATTACGGAGTCCATAGAATTGTCTGCTCGGTAAAATGTAATTTTATTATTTCCCTCGCTGTCATTCCAAGAGCCTCTCTTGACTTCTTTCGTGTTGATCTCAATGCCTTCTATGAAATTCAACAGTTGATTGAAACCTTCACTGTCTGTAATGGTCGTATTTCCATCGGCAGTTTTTATTGCGGCATGAGTTGCGGACTGCGTAGCTATTGCGGGAATGCCTGTAATAGCATCCTTTGTCGTCGCATACTGCGGATGGTTGGGAATAAGGCATATTGCAATGACCGCAATTAAAATTACCGCCCCTAAACCTGCAAATCCAATGATTTTTTTCGTGTTTGATTTCATAACATTCTTAATCCTTTCTTTGAGATTTCCCTCGGCAAACGCCATCGGTACGCCAAGTGTGCTTTTTTCAATAGAAAGCTCTAAAAGCGACTGGCTGTATTCTTTGCGAATATCCTCCTTTGAATTTCTGATTACGCTTTCATCGCAGGACATTTCCATATCGGTAACGAACAGCTTGAACGCAAGCCACACAAGAGGGTTAAACCAATGCAGGATAAGAACCACATATCCCAATATTTTTGCAAGGTTATCACGCCGAGTGAGATGCGTCTGTTCGTGGGCAATTACATATTCCTGTGCGTCAGCCAAATTGCTCGGCAAGTATATTTTTGGATTTCGCAATCCAAGCGCAAAGGGCGTGCTGATTACTTGCGAAATATAAATATTATCCCGAAGAAGGACGGCACTCTGTAATTTCTTTTTGAGTCTGGAATATGAGCGTATGCTATACAGGCAAAACGCAAAAACGCCGATGAACCATATAATCTTCCCCCAAAAGGTAAATATCTGATATACATTTGCGTTAGAACCGAAAACCTCAGTTGCCACAACAGGGTTGATTACGCTGTCTATTGCTTTTATACCCGTTTCCACATAAGGGGTTTCAATGTAAAGCATATCCGTAGACAGCGGCGTTGTGTTGAACGGCAATATGCTCAAAACGCTTTCAAAGGAAACGGGAACAAGCAGGCGGAAAAAGGCAACAAACCACAATGCGTAGGAGAAAACCTTTGGAGCTTTTTTCAGCAGCAGCCGTGCCAGTATAATAATTAAGATGGCGAAGCTGCCCGTAATACTCATATTTATAATATCGAGAAATACTTTGTCGCTCATAGTCATTCCTCTGCATTTTGGTCAATGATTTTCTGTATTTCAGCGATTTCCTGCTTTGAGAGCTTTTTGCGGCGAGTAAACGCCACTAAGAATTGTGGCAGAGAACCGTTGAATGTTTCTTCCACGAAGCCCTCACTTTGCTTCGTAAACCACTCCTGCTTTGAAAGGACAGAAACGACATCGCCTGAATTGTTTTGAAAAATGCCCTTATCACAAAGACGCTTCAGCATCGTATATGTGGTGGATTTCTTCCAAGAGAATTTCTGCTCACAAAGCTGCACCAATCCTCCAGAGGAAATCGGCTCATTCTCCCAAATTAAGTTGGCAAACTCCAGCTCCATATCTCCAAGTTTGTAATTTTTCATTATAATCCTCCTTGTGGGTCTACAAGCATTAGACCTCTGCTTATAGTCTAACGCCTGTAGACCTGTTTTGTCAAGAGGAAAACAAAAAGTTTACAAATTCTTTGCTGCCAATACTCTGACAGCATTCAATATAAAACTCTTTGTATTCTTTTTTAAAATCGAAAGCCATAATGTTCTCCTTATAAATCTCTATTTATTATAAATTTTGAAATAGCTTGCTTAATTTCTTCCCCGTGTCCTTCCATCAAGTGTCCACCGCTTTCAAAAGAAATGAAGGTACAGTTTGGAAATCTTCTGATTGCTTTTTCGGTATCTGCATAATTGACTAATTTATCATCCTTTGCTTGAAAAGCCAATGTTGGTACTTGCAAATCTTCAATATGATAATCGTCATAATTTTTTGCCATATCAAGATTTGTTACAGAGGCATCTAATACCACACCGTCTTTTCTCTCGCTGACAGGAAGCATACTGTAAATCGTAGACGGTTCCATTCCCATAATCGGTTCAAATAGCGGACTGATAAGAAACATTGTAAAATCATTACACAAAAAAGCAGGCGGTCCCGCATATTCAGAACATTTCTCAGGCTTTTCTGCAAAAGGCATTGCAGAACAGTATAAAATCAACCCCTTTGTGCGTTCCGGATAATCCGAAGCAAAGCGAATAGCAACGCTTCCTCCTGCCGATGTTGCCAGTAGATACACCTTGTCAATACCTAATTTATCCAGCAATTCCGCATATGCTCTTGCTTGCTCAGCAGGCGTTCCGTCACCCAAAATATCGCTGCCCAAATATCCAAACCGCGATGGTGCAATAATCCTGTAATCTGAACTTAAATCTTCGCAGGTGTCGTAGGCTTGGTCGTAGCCACCGAAAATCCCGTGTACAGACAGGATTGTTTCGCCTTCGCCGGTGTCAACATAACTCAATTTCCCATAACTCAAATTAACCGTTTCTGCCCCATAAGCGGCAAGCCGTTCTTTACTTTCTTTCACGGCAATATTACACCGTATTCCTTGTACAATAAGATATACCGCAAGTAAAAGCAGAATACCTCCAACGATATATACCCACATCTGTTTATACCAAGCCTTTCTTCCCATCGTTAGTGTCCCTTTATCCCATAAGTATTGCAAAATTCCTGTACCATTAAGGTTAATTCCTCGGTTGCTTCTTCAATCATATCAGGGTGCGTATCATATTTTTGCAACAAATAGAAGATAGGCGTATAAAAGCGTAGTGCAATAATATGTGGATTTTCTTTCTTGATAATTTTTGCTTGTATTAAATCAGAAAATATCTTTTCCTCGTGCCTTACTGCACCATTTATAAATAAATCCTCAAACAGCTCATTTAATTCCGGATTATGATAGCGTTCAATCATCAGCATTTTTCTGAATTTTGCGGCAACATCATCTTGCCAATAAAACATAAACAAATTGTTTGCTATTTCAATAATAGTTTCCATATTTGCAGTTTGATAGTTAATATTCGCATTAGGGGTATCGGGCAATCGCAGACCGGTCCTAATGTCTTCCATTCTTTCGGAAAAAACCTTTACGCATGAATCAAAAATTTCTTGTTTATTTTTATAGTGCTTATATAACGACGGAGCTTTAATGCCGACAGCATCGGCTATATCACCGACATAAACAGAACTATATCCCTTTTCGGAAAAAAGAGTGAGTGCTTCATTTAAGATTTTTTGTTTTGTATTCATAAATACCTCCTAAAGCTAATTGATATTAGCTATTTTTATTATAAGCTAATTTAAATTAGCTGTCAAGAGCTATAGCGGCAATAATCCAATTTTATCTGCTGTTTCATTGTTTGATAATCCTTGATTCTTTAAGTTTATCAATTCATTTTAATATTTTTTTATTCTTGGCATAAAAAACCTCCTATGGTAGTTTTTATTCTACCATAGGAGGTCCCTTTTCCTATTGTCCACTTTTGATGGACTTGTTCACATTTAGTGACAGTCCCTTTGCTGTGCTTTGCTTTCAAATCAGAAAATTTGTTCAGATTTTCTCCGCAACTTCACCCAAACGTTTATAAATACTGTTTTCGGGTACATATCCTCTTACAAAAGACAGGGGATAGATGCTGGTGCTTCTTCCGATTACCGAGCCGGGGTTCAGTACGCTGTTGCAGCCTACCTCAACAAAATCGCCGAGCATTGCCCCGAATTTTTTGATGTTGGTTTCTATCTTTTCGTCGTCGCACAAAACCGTGACAAGGCTTTTGTCACTCTTTAAATTTGAAGTAATTGTTCCTGCACCCGTGTGAGCCTTATAGCCCAAAATACTGTCGCCTATGTAATTATAGTGCGGCGTTTGAACTCCGTCAAAAAGAATTGAATTCTTTAATTCGGTTGAGTTGCCCACAACAGCACCCTTGCCGACGATAGCACTTCCTCTGATAAAGGCGCATTGTCTTACCTCGGCGTCCTCACAAACAATAAGCGGACCGCCGAGATATGCGGAATCAAAAACCCTTGCGCTTTTTGCAACCCACACATTTTCGGATCTTTGCTCGTAAATCTTCGGGTCGAGGGTTTTGCCAAGCTCAATTATGAAGTCTTTGATTTTCGGCAAAGCCTCCCAAGGATATTCAATGCTCTCCAAAAGGGGTTTTGCAATGGTTTTGGTGTAATCAAAAAGATTTTTTGCAAGCAGATGTTCATTACTCATTTTTCATTTTTCCTTCTCTGTAATAGTATCATCAATTTTTTTATATTTTAGGTCGCCCGAAAGCTTTTTGTCAAAGCCTGTTTTTTTGAATATAACAAGCACGGTAATTGCGGATAATATTCCGAGTATTATTCCGCATAATACGTCCGACGGAAAGTGGACGTAATTATACAAACGTGAAAAAGCTATCAGTATTGCAAGCACAAGCGCAGGAATACCGAATTTTTTGTCACGAAAAAACATAACCGTCGCAGCCGCAAACGAAGAACAGCTATGTCCCGACGGGAAGCTGTAGCTTGAGGGCGGTTTTACCGAAAGGATAATGTCGGTATTTATCAAAAACGGTCTTGGACGGCATACCAGATTTTTAAGCCCGACTTCGCCAACGAGAAATCCGAGCAGCAGCGCACACAGCACCATAACGCCCATCGCCCTTGTTTTGCGAAAGCAGAGCATTATTATTGCGGCAAATATCCAAATCCAGCCGAATTCGCCTATAATGCTGAGAAATTTCATCACAGCATCAAGAAAGTCGCATCTGATTGTATTTTGAATAAAATCAAGTATTGAAAAATCAATGTTCATTATTGTTTCAATAAAATTCACAAAAACATTTCCTTTGAAAATATCCTTATTTATTTCGAAAGAAGGCAGACAGTTTATTTATACTTAAATTATAGCAAATCATAATGCTTATTTCAATAAATCGTCAGCACAACTCTTGTATAAATATATTGTGAGTTTAGAGAATAAGTTATTCGCCGATATAGTCTGAAATTTTTGAATATAGCTGTTCGTCAACGACAGCCTCAATCTTTATTCCGTTTGCTGTATATTCCTCGCTTATCAGCGTCCCTTTTTCGCGAATTTCGCCAGCAAGTCCTCCGGCGGAAAAAGGCAGTACGATATTGACCTTTTTAAGCCTTATCGGAAGATTTTCGTCAATGATTTCAAGAAGCTTATCAACACCGTCGCCTGTTCTTGCACTGATTTTTACATAGCTTTCAAATTCCTGTTCCATAGTATCTTTTTGCACAAGGTCGCATTTATTAAGCACGTTTATTATCGGCGTATCACCGCAATTAAGGCTTTCGAGCAGATCTTTTGTTACCGCAAGGTGCGTTCTTGCTTCATCGCTTGACGCATCGCAAAGGTTGATTATAATGTCCGACTGAGCCGCCTCCTCAAGCGTTGAGCGGAATGCTTCAACCAGATGGTGCGGAAGTCTGCGTACAAGCCCAACCGTGTCAATAAGCATAACGGTAACTCCGCTTGGCAGCTTTAATGCTCTTGACGTCGGGTCAAGCGTAGCAAATAGCTTATCCTGAGCAAGCACGCCTGCGTTTGTGAGATAATTCATCAGCGTTGATTTGCCTGCATTTGTGTATCCCACTATAGCGCAGGTTATTACGCCGTCCTTTTTGCGGCGCTTTCTGAGCATATTGCGATGTTTTTCAACCTCGGCAAGCTCAGCTTTGAGAGTCTCTGTTCTTCGTCTGATATGTCTTTTGTCGGTTTCAAGCTTTGTTTCGCCCGGACCTCTTGTGCCGATTCCGCCTCCTAGTCTGGACATTTCAACACCCTTGCCCGTAAGACGGGGCAGCATATACTTAAGCTGAGCAAGCTCAACCTGAAGCTTTCCTTCCTTTGAACGTGCACGCTGGGCAAAAATATCAAGTATCAGAGTTGTGCGGTCAATAACTCTTTTGTCTGTTTCATTTTCAATGTTTTTTATTTGCGTCGGTGACAATTCGGAGTCAACAACGATAATGTCCGTCTCCTGCTGCTTGCAAATTTCGGCAATCTCTTTTAGCTTGCCTGTTCCCACAAAGGTAGCCGATTCAGGTCTGTCAAGCTTTTGCATAACAGTCAGTTCAGGCTCGGCACCTGCGCTTTTTACAAGTTCGGCAAGTTCCTCAAGTGAGGCTTCTGCGTCAAATTCTCCTGTATCTATGCTGAGAAGCAGAGCCTTTTGTATTTTTTCTTCATTGCTTTTAAGTTCCATAAAGTTTTCCTTTTATAACCTGAGTGTAGATATTCACTGCCTTTTAAACGGCGTATGTCACTTCAAAGCTTGCAATCTTTAGAAAGCTTTGCTTTGATTTATATTATACCACATAATATAACCTATTTCAATCTCTCGCCGGTTCTGCTGCTTGCAAGCAAAGCACAGCATTGCTCGGATTTAAAAAATATTCTATTAATATTCTTAGCAATTATTACAAAAATATTGATATATATAAATTAATAGTGTATAATCTAATTAGGCAGCGGAAGCCGTAATCTCCCACGGAAGCTCTGAGGAGCTGACGCGCCCTTGCACTGTTTGCAGTCTGTAGCAGGCTCTGCTCAGATTTTTTCTGATTTAAATGAATAAAAATATTACCATAGGAGGTTAATATATGAATTTTATCAAAGAAATAAAAATTAATTTTTGGGTCAGCTCGGTAATCAGCATATTGCTGGGATTGGCATTTGTAATCTGGCCTGCCCAAATTCAGGGAATAATTGCTGTTCTGTTGGGCGCAATTCTTATTTTGCTCGGAGTTATTTGGATAATAATGTTTTTAAAACTTCATGTATGGACCTTAGGGAGCGCCTTTTATCTGTTTTTCGGAGTAATATTTACTGCTGTCGGAATATGGATGGCAGTAAATCCGATGTTCTTTAACGCCATTGTGCTTAGCATAGTGGGATTGTTGGTTGCAATAAACGGCGGATTTGCCATTACTCAGGCATTCTCTCTCAAAAGCGCAGGCTACGATAAATGGTGGGTAACGCTTTTGTTTGCAGTAGCTGCACTGTTGCTCGGAATCCTTGTTATTTTTTATCCGCTTATGTTCGGAAAGCTTGCCGTATGGATAGCAGGTGCAATATTAATTTACAACGGAATTTCAAATATCTGGATAGCTACACGGGTTCATAAGTATATAAAGAGCACCAAGAGCAACGGTATGATCGACGTTGACGTTGTGGAAGATACGCTTTCGGACGACGAATAATTCATAACCTGAATACTGCAAAATAATCCCCCGCTGTAAAGGCGGGGGATTATTATTACTGCGGTTATTTATTGTTTTCGTCGGTCGTTGAACCTGTATCCTTTGTAAATGTTATGCCGTTAATGACAAGTTTGCCATCCTCCAGTTTATAAGGAGCAATCATAGGTGTTTCTTCGATAGTGTAATATGTAAGCGTGATTTCCGAATCCGTATAGCTGTAAATGCCGTTGATAATTACGGAATCGTTTTCCGTATATGTTGCGGTGCCGTCTTTTCTGAATTCAAAGCAAAGCGAATTGAAGCCGTTGTCATATTTCCATTTGCCAATCAGATTTTCGTTTGGTGTAAAGTCGCCTTCACGCTTGATTTCCGGAGCCGTATATGTAGCCGTATGTAAAACGATCTGAGTGCTTTCTCCCGAAGAAGCATTGTTGGTAATAGTCAAGGTGCGTCCGGTGAAAATATTGCCGGATATTTCAAGACTGAAAGTACCCTGAATACTGTTCGCAACGTTCATATTAAGCGATTTTGTGTTGTCGTCGCCTGTTTCAACGCTGTAGGTTCCGACATATGATATTGTTCCGACTGTCAGCGCCACGGTACCGTCGTTTTTGAATTCAAAGTAATTCTTAAGTTCAATGGTTTCCGCCTCGTCAGAGGTTGACACAACGGTCTGCGGATATTCTTCCGTATAAACCCACATACCTGTTATGCTTGTATCAAAAAACGCCTTAACTATAAAAAATGCGAGTGCGGTAACAAGCACTATTGCGCCTGCTATAATAATCGGCACCTGAATATAGCGTTTTTTCTTTATGGCTGTTTGTACTTTTGCTGTTTCATCTGCGGAAACGACGTCGGTTTCGGGAACACCGTCTGGTGTTGCTTCGACTGTTTCGGCTTTTGCCTCGTCGTCAAAATTGTTCAAATCATAGCCGCTGCTTTCGGCATTTGCCGTTTCAGGCTGCTTTTCAATGCTTGTATCCATATCGGAAGTTGCGTTTTCGCCGGCTTCGTTTTCAGAAGTCAGAAACTCTTTGTTTTCGTCCAACTTGCGATACCTCCTTAATTTATTAATAACATTTATATGATACAATACTTTTCATAATAAATCAACTGTTTATTAAATATGAGAATAAGCAAAAAGTTATTACAATTTTGTAATAACTCCATTGTCAAAATATTATAATAGTGATATAATTACTTGTAAATGAAGTTTTGAATTTTTGATTTAGGGTTAGAAAGGATGAAGAATATGATAAAATCAATGACGGGTTTCGGCAGATGTGAAACCGTAATTGACGGACGTGAGATCTCGGTTGAAATCAAAAGCGTTAATCACCGTTATTTTGAATTTTCATGCCGCACGCCAAAGGGCTACGGCTTTCTTGACGATAAGCTGAAAAGCTATGTAAACTCCCGTGTTTCACGAGGCAAGATAGATGTGTTTGTAACAATAGGCGCAAGCGAAGAAACTCCTGCCGAGGTGAGTGTAAATCATCAGCTTGTGTCGGGTTATCTCAATGCAATGCACGAAATATGCTCAGAGCATAATGTTGAAGACGACGTAACGGTGGTTGCGCTTTCACGTTTCCCCGACATTTTTACGGTGCATAAGCCCCCCGAGGACGAAGAAAAAATAACAGCCGATGTGCTTTCTGCGGCTGAAACGGCGCTTGATTCGTTTGTTTCAATGCGTGAAGCAGAGGGCGCAAAGATGAAAGCCGACATACTCGGTCGTGCAAACACTATCCTGTCAATCGTCACAGAGATAGAGGAGCGTTCTCCAAAGACTGTGGGTGAATACGAAAAGCGCCTTAAAGAGCGCATTGAACAAACGCTCGAAAGCTACAATATGGATATAGACGAACAAAGAATTCTTACGGAAGTTGCGATTTTTGCCGATAAAGTGGCGGTTGCCGAAGAAACGGTAAGACTTCGCAGTCACTTTGAACAGCTTTCGCAGTTCCTTGAATACAGCGAACCCGTGGGTCGTAAGATAGATTTTATAATTCAGGAAATGAACAGAGAGGCTAATACAATAGGCTCAAAGGTTCAGGACGCAGAGCTTGCACACAAGGTAGTTGAGATAAAAAGCGAGATTGAAAAAATCCGTGAGCAGGTACAGAACATTGAATAAGGTGAGTGTATGAAACTTATAAATATCGGTTTTGGAAATCTTGTAAGCTCAGATAAGCTGGTGTCGGTGGTTGCTCCCGACTCTGCCCCCGTAAAGCGTATAGTTCAGGAGGCAAAGTCAAACGGAAAGCTTATTGACGCAACCTGCGGACGAAAGTGCAAGTCGGTTCTTATCACCGACAGTAATCACGTTGTTTTGTCAGCGGTGTCGTCTGAGGCGATACAAAACCGAACAGAGGAGAGCGGTGAACACAATGAACAGTAAAAAGCGAGGAAGACTGGTGCTTTATACAGGCTCTTCGGGCGTTGGAAAGGGAACGATACTCGATGAACTTAAAAAGCGTGACCCGAATATTAAGGTGTCAATTTCAAATACTACCCGCAATAAACGAAACGGCGAAATTGACGGCGTACATTATAATTTTGTAACCAGAGAGCAATTTGAAAAGCTCATAAAGGAAAACGGCTATCTTGAATACGCCGAATACTGCGACAACTATTACGGTACGCCGAAAAAAGCAGTGGAAGATATGCTTGATGACGGCTACACCGTTATTCTTGAAATAGAGGTTCAGGGCGGATTGCAGATTATGAAAAAGCATCCGGACGTTCTCAGTATTTTTATTCTGCCGCCGTCTATGGATGTGCTTGAAAAGCGATTGAGAAGCCGCGGTACCGAGGACGAAGAAACAATACAAAAACGCCTTGAACAGGCAAAAAACGAAATTGCGTTTAAGGATAAGTACCGATACAACGTAGTCAACGCAGAGCTTGACAAAGCGGTTGAGCAGGTGCTTGATATTATTCATAAAAATTCCTGACTGAGTTCACAGTAACGGCAGACAACGGCAACAGCCGTTAATATAAATCATATTTTGAGGAGAATTACTATGCACAGAGTAAATGTAGATGAATTATTTGAGGGAAAGCAAAGCAAGTACGCTCTTGCGGTTGGTGTTGCAAAAAGAGCAAGACAAATCACAAAAACCTTTGAAGAAGAAAAAATCGTTACCGAGGATAAGCCGGTGCTTATTGCAATCGACGAGATTAAAAACCACGAGCTCAATATTTTAGAGCCCGACGAAGATGAGCTCTGAGCCGATTGCAAGGGTAGCCGTTGAAAATACGGTGTTTCCCTTTGACAAGGAGTTTTCTTACGCTGTTCCCGATGCACTCAGAGCCGTATGCAAAGCGGGAATGAGGGTGCTTGTGCCTTTTGGCAGGGGAAACCGCAAACGTCAGGGGATAATTACTGAAATCGTAACCGAGGAAACCGACGGGCTGAAAGAGATATTGTCCCTGACGGATTCCAAGCCTGTTTTGTCGCCCGATATGCTTAAAGTAGCTTTCTTTATGAAGGAGCATTATTTTTGCACCTTATACGATGCGGTAAAAACAATGCTTCCTGCCGGAATTAATTATAGGGTGACTACTGTTTACGGAGCCAATCCGTTAGGTGACGAGCAGACAGAGAGTCTTGATGACGAACAGCGCAGAATATATGATTATCTTTTGCTGAAACGCAAACCCGTTAAAGCGGAAGCTCTTACGGAAGCTTTCGGACTGTCGGACACGGAAACGTTTGAAAAAATGGCGGAGAGCGGCGTCCTCTATAAATCAGACGAAGCGTTCCGCAGAATAAACGATGCAGTCACAAAAATGGTCGCTGTAAACCCAAATGCAGATGCCGAAAGCGTCAACCTTACGCCGAAGCAGAGCGAGGTTTTTGACCTTATCACGATGTCGGGCAGTGTTTCGGTAAAGGAGATTCGCTACTTTACGGGAGTATCTGCAAGCGTTATTGACAGCTTGTGTAAAAAGGGGCTTGTTCATCTGTATGATGAGGAGGTTTTCCGCATAGACAGCCGCAGGGCGGACTCAAATCTGCCGCCCGTAGTTTTGTCGGACGAACAGCAGCGTGCCTGCGACAGCCTTTATGACGAATATTCTGATGTAAAACCCCACGTCAGCCTGCTTTACGGCGTGACGGGTTCGGGCAAGACCAGTGTGTTTATAAAGCTCATCGAAAGGGTAATTGAGGATAACAGGGGTGTCATAGTAATGGTGCCGGAAATTTCGCTGACGCCGCAGTTTGTGTCACTGTTTTCACAGCGCTTCGGCGATAAAATCGCTGTTTTTCACAGCGCCTTGTCACTCGGCGAACGCCTTGACGAATATAAGCGTGTAAAAAGAGGGCTTGCAAAAATCGTAATCGGAACACGCAGTGCAGTGTTTGCTCCGTTTAAAAACATAGGTCTTATTATTATGGACGAGGAGCAGGAGTACAGCTACAAGTCCGAAAGCTCACCACGCTATCACGCCCGTGACATTGCGAAATTCAGATGCGCTCAGAATAACGCTCTGCTTGTTTTAAGCTCCGCAACGCCGAGCATAGAAACTTATTTTTACGCTCAAAGCGGGCGATATTCGCTGAACACTTTGCCGAATCGCTACGGAACGGCTGTATTGCCCCAAGTAGTGACGGCGGATATGAACCTTGAAATGCAAAACGGCAACACTACCGGATTTTCGGAAGTTTTGCTGAAAAATATTGAATATAATCTTGAACACGGACGGCAGTCGATATTGCTGTTAAACAGACGGGGACACAACACCTTTGTTACCTGCCGAACCTGCGGCGAACCGCTTACCTGCCCTAACTGTTCAATTTCGCTGACCTATCACAGCCGCAACAACCGTCTTATGTGTCATTACTGCGGCTATTCAATACCGTTTACCGACGAATGTCCAACCTGCCACAGCAGGTCTTTGCGCTTTGGCGGAACGGGTACGCAAAAAGCCGAAAGCGATATTTCGGCCTTGTTTCCGAGTGCGAGAATACTGAGAATGGATACGGACGCCGCATCGTCAAAAGCCTCCTACGAAAAAATGATAACTGCTTTTGCAAACGGCGACTATGATATTCTTGTCGGCACTCAGATGGTAGCCAAGGGGCTTGATTTTCCAAACGTGACGCTTGTAGGCGTTCTCAACACCGACCATATGCTTTATGCCGACGATTACCGCAGTTATGAACGCTCGTTTTCACTGCTTACTCAGGTGGTCGGACGTTCGGGAAGAGGCAGGGAAAAGGGAATGGCTGTAATACAGTCCTACACCCCCGACAACCTGATAATTGCGATGGCGGCAAAGCAGGATTATGACGCTTTTTACAACACCGAGATAAATGTACGAAAGGCAATGCTTTATCCGCCCTTTGCCGATATTTGCCTTGTCGGTTTTGTCGGTGAAAATCAGGGGGAAACACTTAAAACGGCAAGAGGGTTTTTGCAGGATTTTATAACCCTTGCAAAAAACGAATATCCGAATATGCCGCTTCGGGTTTTGGGTCCGTCGCCTGCTCTTGTGGTTAAGGTTAGCAATAAATTCAGATATAAACTAATTATAAAATGTAAGAATAACAGCGAATTCCGCAAACTGCTTTCAACCTTGCTTGTTAAGTACGGAAGCAGTCGGGAGCACAACAAAGTAACTGCTTATGCCGATATGAATGCGCTGATATGTTAAAGAGGAAGATAAAATGGCTATTAGAAACATAGTAAAGGACGGCGACCCGATACTCAACAAAAAATGCCGCCCTGTTGAAAAATTTGACCGCAAGCTTGCGGTTTTGCTTGAGGATATGGCTGAAACAATGCACCAAGCCAACGGCGTAGGTCTTGCCGCACCTCAGGTGGGAATGCTAAGACGTGTTGTTGTAATAGACGTCGGCGAGGGCGTTATTGAGCTTGTAAATCCCCAGATAATCGCCTACAGCGGCGAGCAGGAGGGAGCCGAGGGATGCCTTTCGTTTCCGGGAGAATGGGGAATAACCAAGCGCCCTCAGTATGTAAAGGTCAGAGCTCAGGACAGAAACGGCAACGAGATTACGCTTGAGGGCAGAGATCTTCTTGCAAAGGCTTTTTGCCATGAGATAGACCATCTTAACGGTATTGTATTTAAGCAGATTGCCGAACGTATGCTCACACCTAAGGAAATTGAGCATATGAACGACTGAATATGAATTATTTTTTTGAGGCATCTTATGAACATTGTTTTTATGGGAACTCCCGACTTTGCGGTGCCTGCGCTTGAAGCTCTTGCAGGTTCAAAGCACAAGGTCAGTGCGGTTTTTACACAACCGGATAAACCACGGGGCAGAAAGATGATATTGACTCCGCCCGACGTAAAGGTCTGCGCCGAAAAACTCGGTATACCTGTTTTTCAGCCCAAAACTATGAAAAGCGAAGACTCGTTGAACGCCGTCAAAAGTCTTGCCCCGGACGCAATCGTTGTTGCGGCTTACGGACAGATTTTGCCAAAGACGGTGCTTGACGTTCCGAAATACGGCTGTATCAATATTCACGGGTCGCTTTTGCCTAAATACAGAGGCGCCTCGCCCATCCAGCAGGCAGTGTTAAACGGCGACAAGGTAACGGGGCTTACGACTATGCTTATGGACGTGGGACTTGATACGGGAGATATTCTTTTGCAGACCAAAACCGAGATAGGCGAAAACGAAACATCGGGCGAGTTGTTTGACAGACTTGCTCAAATGGGCGGAGAACTGATACTCAAAACGCTTTCGGCTCTTGAACAAGGCGAGGTAATTCCGCAAAAGCAGGACGAAAGCCTTGCTACTCATACTTCAAAAATTGATAAAACGCTTTGTCCGATTGACTTTTCAAAATCGGCGTATGAAGTCCACAACCAAATAAGAGGGCTTTATCCGTGGCCTGTCGCAACCGCAAAGCTATGCGGCAAGACTGTTAAGATACATTCTTCCCGTGTTGCGGATAAAAGCGGAGAAATAGGCACAATAATAAGTGTAAAGCCGCTTATCATAGCTTGCAAAGAAAAAGCTGTTGAAATTCTTGAGCTTCAGCCTGAGGGAAAAAAGCGAATGTCAGCCTCTGCCTTTGCGGCAGGTCACAAGCTCTCGGTCGGCGATAAAGGAGAATAATATGCCTTACTTTTACGGATTTGACATCACATATTTGATTTTTATAGTTCCGTGCATAATATTGACGCTGATATGTCAGATAAACGTATCCTCAGCGTTTTCAAAGTATTCACAAATTCCGAATTCACGCAATATGACGGGTGCCCAGGCGGCCGAATATGTTCTTGCCCAAAACGGCGTTACGGGAGTGCGAATAGAGCATATAAACGGGAATATGACCGATCACTACGACCCCCGTACAAACGTCATCAGATTATCCGACAGCGTTTACAACTGTTCGACCGTAGCCGCAGTTGGTGTTGCCGCTCATGAAGCCGGTCACGCTGTTCAGCACGCTGAAAAGTATTTGCCAAACAGAATTCGTACCGCAATTTTGCCGCTTGCCAACATCGGCTCAAGAACAAGCTGGGGTCTGATAATTTTGGGCTTGCTTTTCAGCTCAAAAATCGGTTTTACCCTGCTTTATATGGGCATTGTGCTGTTTTCGTTTTCGGTATTGTTTACCGTTGCAACCCTTCCCGTGGAGTTTAATGCGTCAAATCGGGCTTTGAAATGCATCAGAGAAACCAACCTTTTGACAGGCGAGGAATACAAGGGTGCCAAACGCACTTTGCAGGCTGCCGCAATGACCTATGTAGCAGCTGCGCTGACGGCTATTCTACAGCTTGTCAGACTTCTTATTATTTCAAGAAACAGAAACAGATAACAGAGGAGCATTATGGCAAATTCAAGGAACATTGCGCTTAATGTGCTGATGAAAATTGAACAGGACAAAGCGTACTCAAACCTTGCGCTTAACAATGCAATCAGAGAAAACAAGCTTAATTCTCTTGACAGTTCCTTTGTTTCAGCTTTGGTTTACGGCGTCCTTGAACGCAAACTAACGCTTGATTACATTATAAAGCAGTATTCCAAAATTCCTTTAAGGAAAATTGAATTAAAAACAAAAATGATACTCAGGCTTGGAGTATTACAGCTTGTTTTTATGGACAAAATCCCCGAAAGCGCTGCGGTGAACGAAAGCGTAAACCTTGCAAAAAAGCATAAGCTTCAAAAATCATCGGGCTTTATAAACGGCATTTTACGTTCGATAACAAGAGCGGAGGTAAAATATACTTTGCCCGATAAAGCAGATAAGCTGTACTTTTATTCTATAAAATATTCTGTGCCGCAGGAGCTTGTGAAACTATGGATTAATTCTTACGGAGAATTAAATGCCGAACAGCTTTTCCAAAATCTGAGCGGCAGACCAAAGCTTTTTATCAGGGTAAACACTCTAAGAGTCAATCAAGAAGATTTGCAGGCTTTACTTGCAGACAGTAATATAATCGCAGAACCAGTGCCGTTTTTGCAAAACGCACTCAGCCTTGAAAACACCGGTTCAATAGAACGGCTCAGGGCGTATAAGGACGGACTGTTTCACGTTCAGGATTTATCGTCGCAGTTGTGCGTCAGCTTTTTGGCGCCAAAGCCACACGAAATTATGCTTGACATATGCTCGGCTCCGGGAGGAAAGGCGTTTACATCGGCTCAGTATATGAACAACAAGGGAAAAATTTTTTCCTGTGATTTGTATGATGCAAAGCTCAGGCTTATTCAAAGCGGAGCAAAACGTCTCGGAATTACATCAATACTGACCGCCAAGCGTGACGGAGCAGAGCCTGAAGTTGCACTGCCGATTGCGGATAAAATACTGTGCGACGTACCGTGCAGCGGTTTGGGTGTGCTTTCACGCAAACCCGAAATACGCTATAAGCAGGATATTATATCTTCGGATTTGCCTGAATTACAGTACAAAATTCTCTGTAAAAGCGCAGAAAATCTTGCGTCGGGCGGCAGACTCGTTTATTCGACCTGTACATTAAATCCTGCGGAAAACAACGAAAATGTAAGGCGTTTTCTCAATGAACACCCTGATTTTTGCGGAGTGCCGCTTGAGCTTCCGAATGAAACTATGCACGCGATTGACGAACAGCCGTATGAGATAACGCTTATGCCGCACAAAACCGGAACAGACGGTTTTTATATCGCACTTTTGGAAAAGAGGTGCCGATGATGAAAAACGACATAAAGTCTATGACGTTTTCAGAGCTGACCGAATTTGTTACTTTGCACGGCTTTCCGAAATTCAGGGCAAAGCAGGTTTTTGACTGGCTTAACAAAAATATCACATCTTTCGATGAAATGCGGAATATTCCGTCAAATTTAAGGGACTTTTTAAAAACAAGTTGTTACATTTCTGTTGCAACTATTGAAAAAAAGCTCGTTTCAAGGTATGATAGTACAGTGAAGTACCTTTTTTCGTTCAATGACGGAGAATGTGTTGAAGCTGTTGTAATGACATATAAATACGGTCATTCGATATGTATTTCAACTCAGGTCGGCTGTAAAATGGGCTGTACATTTTGTGCAACGGGCAAAAGCGGATTTTCACGCAACCTTGCGCCGAGCGAAATGCTTGCCCAGATAGAAGCGGCGCAAAACGACTTGAACGTGCGCATTTCAAATATTGTGCTGATGGGAATGGGCGAACCGCTTGACAACTTTGATAACGTAATACGGTTTATCGAGCTTGTGTCCTCAAACGACGGACTTAATATCGGCACAAGGCATATCACCCTTTCCACCTGCGGAATAGTACCTAAGATATATGAGCTTGCACGGCGGCGCTTCGGAATAACGCTTTCGGTGTCGCTTCATGCGCCAAATGACCAAATACGCCGCAAGACAATGCCGATAGCACGCAAATATTCAATAGATGAGCTTTTGCAGGCTTGCAGGGATTATTTTAAGATAACTGGCAGACGTGTTTCGTTTGAATATTCAATGATAAGCGGTGTAAACGACAGCGACGCAAACGCCCGTGAATTGGCGCAGAGGCTTTCGGGAATGAATTGCCACGTCAATCTTATTCCGGTCAACACCGTAGAGGGTACGGGATATACAAAAAGCAATGTAAAAAGACAGCAGTCTTTTATCAATATATTAGCCGAAAAAAACATAACGGCAACCGTCAGGCGAACCTTGGGCAGCGACATAAACGCTTCCTGCGGTCAGCTCAGGCGGAATCATTATAACAAAGGAGGTAAATAACTTGGAAGTATTCAGCAAAAGTGACATCGGACTTGTCAGAACACAAAATCAGGATGACTGTCGCTTCGGAGTTATTTCCCCAAGCTGCGTATGGGCAGTGGTTTGTGACGGAATGGGAGGCGCAAACGGCGGTAACATCGCAAGTGCGACAGCCGTTGAATACATAAGCACAAAGATAACCGATCTTTACAAGGAAGATATGACCAAGGAACAGATCGGAGAGCTTATGGCCGAGATTGTTGCAAATGCAAACATAAAAATATTTGAGCTTGCCGCACATGATTCGGATCTTGCCGGAATGGGAACAACCTGCGAGTTTGTGTTTGTAAAGGATACTACCGTTCATATAGTTCACGTCGGCGACAGCCGCACCTATGCGATCAGAGGCGGCAAAATCAAACAGCTTACCGAAGATCATTCGGTAGTACAGGAAATGGTACGCAGGGGAGAGCTTACCTATGAACAGGCTCAAAACCACCCGAACAAGAATTTTATCACAAGAGCACTCGGCATCAAGCCGTCCGTAAGGCTTGATTATATAGAAGCAAACTTTATTTACGGCGACTTACTTCTTATTTGTACCGACGGACTTTCAAACAGCGTATCAACAGGCGATATGGTTAAGATTTGTCACGAAAATCGCGGAGACAGTCTTATAAACAAGCTTGTTGATCTTGCAAAGGAAAACGGAGGTAACGACAACATAACAGCTACTGTTATTTACTGATAAAGGAGTGAATTTTTTGGATAAATATATTGGAAAACGGCTTGACGGGCGTTATGAGATCCACGAACTGATCGGAGTCGGCGGTATGGCGAATGTGTATCGTTGTACAGATACGCTTGATGACCGTGAGGTCGCAATTAAGATATTAAAAGATGAATATCTCAACAATGAAGAGTTTATCCGCCGCTTCAAAAATGAATCAAAAGCGATAGCTATGCTGTCGCACCCTAATATAGTAAAGGTTTATGATGTCAGCTTCGGCGATATGATACAGTATATCGTAATGGAGTATATTGACGGTATAACTCTGAAGGAATATATCGACCAGCAGGGTATAATTGAGTGGAAAGACGCTATTCACCTTACTACTCAGGTTCTAAAAGCTCTCCAGCACGCACACGAATGCGGTATTGTTCACCGTGA
This sequence comes from uncultured Ruminococcus sp., assembly GCA_900543095.1. Taxonomy (GTDB): domain Bacteria; phylum Bacillota; class Clostridia; order Oscillospirales; family Acutalibacteraceae; genus Ruminococcoides. The sequence continues at coordinate 18,807 of UQQD01000016.1, forward strand.
TATAAAGCCTCAGAATATTATGCTTTTACAGGACGGTACCATTAAGGTAACGGACTTTGGAATTGCGCGCTTTTCCGACAAGGCAACACGCACAATGACCGAACAGGCTATCGGTTCGGTTCATTATATAGCTCCCGAACAGGCAAGAGGCGACGTTACCGACGGTAAGACAGACATTTATTCCGTCGGCGTAATGCTCTATGAGATGTTGACGGGAAAGCTGCCGTTTGACGGTGACAGCGCAGTTACCGTTGCGCTTATGCAGCTTCAGTCAACGCCCAAGCGTCCCCGTGAGATCAACCCCGGAATACCTATCGGACTTGAGCAAATAACGTTAAAGGCAATGCAGAAGCAGCCGTCGGACAGATATGCTTCGGCAGCGGAAATGCTCAGCGATATTGAGCGTTTTCGTCTTAATCCGTCAATCGTTTTTGATTACGGCTCTTCGTTTGTTGACAATCAGCCTACAAAATTTGTAAGTTCTCTTAAAAGTGCAAAAAACGATACACGGGTATATAAAGAAAAAGAACAGGCTTCAAAAGCTGACGGCGGCAGCGATGACGATGACGATGACGATTACGTTAAGCAGCACAAACCCGCTTATTACGCAATAAAGGGTGTGTTAATCGCAGCACTTGCGGTATGTGCAATTTTCTTTGTGCTTGCTCTTGCAAAGGGCTGTAATTCTATTCAGCAAAAGGATGTTGAAGTTCCTCAGTTTGTCGGAAAAATGCTCGTTGACGTTAAAGAAAACAATCCTGAAAACTTTAAGTTCGATATTAAGTCAAAGTACGATGAATCTAAGGAAATAGGAATTATACTTGACCAGGAGCCTGCCGCCGGTTCAATGAAGGTAAAAACAGGTTCAACGATAGAACTGACCGTAAACGGTACCGATACCGAGGTTTCAGTTCCCTTTGTTACAAATTACAGCGAAAAGGAATCTATCACTGCGCTCAAGGATAAGAACCTTATGCCGCAGGTCATTTATGTAGAGAATACCAAGACGCCGAAAGGATATGTAATTGATACATTCCCGAAAGCAGGAGCAAAGGTGACAATAGGCTCGGATGTGTTTGTTTATGTGGCAAACGGAGCCAGAGCCGAGCAGGTAACCATACCGTCTGTTGAGGGCAAGAAGCTCTCTGATGTTAAAGCCGAGCTGACAGAGCTTAAACTGACTGTTGAAACTGTTTATGATGACGAAAGCAAAGAGCCGAAGGATACAGTGCTGTATTCTTCACCACTTCCTTACGGTAAGGTTGATGCAGGAACAGTAGTAACGCTTACCGTAAGTTCGGGCAAGTATGATAAAAAGACGGTTGATGTGTTTGTCGATCTTCCGAGCGATGTCGATACTCCCGTAGATATGACTGTAATAGTTGACGGTGTGGTGGACAGCCAGTATTCAAAGACAGTTGTGCCTATATATAACAAAACCTACACTTTGAAATTAACGGGAACAGGCACGTCAACTGTTGTGGTGCAGCTTGACGGAGCCGCATACAGAGAATATACCGTAGACTTCACCTCGGGATCTGTTACAAATACGGTAAATCACGAATATAACCGACCTACAGAACCTCAAACTGAACCGCCCACAGAGGCTCCTACACAGACCTCCGATACGGAGCCGACTACTTTGGATAATTATGATCAAATGGGCGAAATCACACGTTAAAGTATGAAAAGTATAGAGGGAATACTCACAAAATCAATCGGCGGATTTTACTACGTTCAAAGTGATGAACGTGAATATGAATGTAAGGCAAGGGGAAGTTTCCGTAAAAGCGGAAATTCTCCCGTTGTCGGTGACAGAGTGAAATTGACTGTTCCGAACGAGGGCTTTGCTTCTGTTGAGGAGATACTGCCTCGCAGAAACAAGCTTAAACGCCCCGCACTTGCCAACATTGACGTTCTTGTCATTGTTTGTTCAACGGTAGCTCCTGATCCGAATTTTGCCGTAATTGACAAGATGACCGCCGTAGCGGTCAATAATAATATGACTCCTGCCGTAGCAGTATCCAAAAACGATCTCCGGAACGGCGACGACATCGCAACCATATATCGAAATTCAGGGATAGACACGTTTTTGTGTTCACCCGACGATAAAGCCGAAACCGATCGTCTGCGCTCCTATCTTAAAGGAAAGGTAAGCGCATTTACGGGTAACAGCGGAGTGGGAAAGTCAACGCTGCTTAACGAGCTTTTTCCCGATCTCCGACTTCAGACAGGAAAGATAAGCCAAAAGCTCGGAAGAGGAAAGCATACGACGCGAGTAGTGGAGCTTTTTGAGCTTGACGGTTGCTTTGTCGCAGATACCCCAGGATTTTCAACCGTGGATCTTCAGCGATACGAGCTGATTGATAAAGACGACCTTCAATACTGTTTCCCCGAATTTGAAAAATATCTTGGTCAGTGCAAATTCACATCCTGCTCTCACACCTGTGAGAAGGACTGTAGAATATTGCAGGCGGTGTCTGACGGTGATATTGAACAGTCGCGCCATAAAAGCTATGTAGCAATGTATAATGAAGTGAAAGACATTAAGGCATGGCAGTTGAAATAACGGAGATATTATGCGTTGTATAATTATTGCGGGTTCGCCCGAAACAAACCCTGATTTCATAAAGCAGGCAGTCTTAAAAGACGATTATATAATATGCGCCGATAGAGGCTATCACTATGCAAAACTGGCGTGTGTCACACCGAACTTATTAGTAGGTGATTTCGATTCCTGCGATGACCCGCTGCCGAAGGACTGTGAAACAGTTAGTCTTATTCCCGAAAAGGACGACACCGATACGGAGCATTGCGTTAAGCTTGCTTTGCAAAAGGGATTTGACGACATTGTTATTCTCGGTGCGACCGGCGGAAGGCTTGATCACACGCTTGCCAATATGGCGCTTTTGCTTTATATTGTAAACAAGGGCGCAAAGGGTGTTTTGCTTTCCGAATACGAAAAGGTATTACTGCTTACACAAGGAGAGTACAGCTTTGAAAATCTTTGCGGCAAGACATTTTCGCTTTTTCCCTTCGGTTGCGACAAGGTATGTGTTTCCTATTCGGGTGCAAAGTATCCGCTTGATAAGAAATACGTTACAAGCGATACCTCGCTCGGTGTGTCAAATGTTTTTTTCGAAAACATCTGCAAAATTAATATATATGACGGAAATGCAATACTTGTCATAAATTTTTACAATTGCTGAATAGACTTTTTGCGCTTAGCAGTAAAATCATATATTGTACCTTTAAAAATCCAGAATTCTCTATATGGGGGTATAGCTCAGCTGGGAGAGTGTTTGACTGGCAGTCAAAAGGTCACGGGTTCGAGCCCCGTTATCTCCACCAAATGCGATTATGCGGATTTATCGGTGACATAATAACAAAACTGTAATTATAATAACACCTATAAATCTTGAAAAGAATAATAATTTTGTGTTATAATTCTTTTTAGCAATTATCGTATAACCTAAGTGCAAATGTCACCCGCCGCTTAGGAGGCGGGTACCGCTTTGGAATTTCAGTGAGGGTTATATCCTGCTGATATTAAAGAAACAAGTAATTGGAATATTTGAATTTTATTTGGAGTTGAAAATCAGTATGTCATTGTGTATGGGATGTATGCATGAAATCGGCAACAGTAAAATATGTCCGGAATGTGGTTTTGACAATTCTGCCAAACAACAGGCTCCATTTTTGCCTTACGGCACAGTGCTTTCAAACAGATATGTAATAGGTGCCGGCGTTGATACCAACGGCGAAAGTACACGCTATCTCAGTTTTGATAAACAGACGGGCGATGTTGTAATAGTATGCGAATTTCTTCCTGCCGGTTTATTCAGTCGCGAACAGGGAGCAACAGAAGTTAAAGTGAATTATGAAAACCGGCTTAATTACGGCAAGCTCAAAGAAGAGTTTATTAATTATTACCGTGTTTTGTCTGAACTCCGTGAGCTTTCCGCACTTATGAAGATACACAGCATTTTTGAAGAGAACAACACTGCCTATATAGTAGAGGAAAATGAGGATTTGATTCCTTTTGAGGAATATGTCAAGCGCAGCAACGGCAGTCTTGAGTGGGATATAGCCCGTCCGCTGTTTATGCCTGTAATATCTGCTCTTGAAGCATTGCATAAAAGGGGCGTCGGTCATTACGCAATAGCACCTAAAAATGTATATATTACTTCTTCCGGCAAAATAAAAATTACAGGTTTTGCTACCGAAAACGAAAGAAAACGCGGTACGCTTCTCAAGTCACAGCTTTTTTCGGGTGCAGCCGCTCCCGAACAATATGAAGACAATTTTCCGCTTGACGATATTACCGATATATACGGATTTTGTGCAACGCTGTTTTATGCGCTGACGGGACACCTTCCAAAGAGTGCGCCCGAACGCAGAAAAGACAGCAGACTTTTGATGAGTACAACAACAGTAAAGCATTTGCCGCCGCATGTTGTTTCGGCTCTTGCAAACGGGCTTCAGGTTGAGCGTGAGAACCGCATAACCGATTTTGATGAGCTTCGTTCACAGCTTTCGGTTGCTCATACGGCAAAGGCAATTCAGGACGAGATTTCCCGAACTGCAAGTATGAATATAGCAAAAAATGCCTCAAACCGCAAAACAAAAAGCGGAATGGCGCATATTTCGATAATTATTATTGCCGCTTCAATTACGGTTTTGATACTTGGCGTTGCGGGAGTATTTTGGCTTATGCAAAATCCGCTTGCCGGTATGTTCGGCGACACATCAAATACCGTTGAGGCTACTCAGAGCACCGAGTGGACAGGACCTACTATCCCGAATTATGTCGGTATGACATACGAAGATGCAATCAAGGCGGCAGAGAGCAACACTGCGATTACAATCTACAGAGCTTATACAGATGAATACAGCGAGGATTATCCCGAGGGTGAGATAATGTCGCAAAGTCCCGCCGCAGGTTCCAAGGTGATTCAGGAGGACGGCATTATTATCAGCGTAACGGTCAGCAAAGGCTCACAGATGCGTGAGCTTCCTAAGATTGAAGGCGCAAGTATAGATCAGGCCGCTTCCGATATTGCGGAAAAGGACTTACTTGCAACTCCCGAATACCAGTACAGCGACAAATTTGCAAGCGGCAGAGTTATCGGCTATAAAAATCATCAGCCCGGTGACACTGTTGAATGTGGTACCAATGTAACGATACTGATAAGCAGAGGTTCGGAAAAGGATGCGGTGTCAACGACTTCGTCAGCAAACCAATAATAAAGTAACCACTGATTAAATTACGCTTGAACATTATTAAAAAATCTGAGATTGCAATATGCACAAGCGTTTCAGTCGATGCTGACATAACCGTTAGCAGTTGTCGCATTTAGCGCAGATTAAAGAACAAAATTAAGAAGCTATAGTTTACAACCATATGAATGTGATGTGTGGACTATAGCTTTTACTTTTAATCGGATTATACAAACAATAAGTTAGCGAAAACTAACTTATTGTTTATACCGACAAATTTCTTTGTTTCGATAAAATTCTACTCAAAATCTATTGACTAAATTAAATTTCGGAAGTATTATTATATAGGTTAGCAAGAGCTAACCTATATTTTGACGCGTTGGTTAGCGACAGCTAATCATTAAAGTTTAAAAATAAAGTGTAAAAAGGAGAGTAAGTATGATGCCGCTGAGTCTTGCAAGTCCAAATGAAGAGAACACAATAAAAAAAATCGGCGGAAATCCTGAGGTTAAAAAACATCTTGAAAATCTCGGATTTGTTGTCGGCGGAAACGTCAGTGTGATTTCAACACTAAACGGCAACGTAATTGTCAAAGTTAAAGAAACCAGGGTGGCAATAAGCGATGAAATGGCACGCAAAATTATGATTTAACATATTTGCAAAAGGAGGATACAGCAATGAAAACACTTAAGGAAACAAAAGTCGGTCAGACCGTCAAGGTGGTTAAGCTGCATGGCGAAGGCGCAGTAAAACGCCGTATCATGGATATGGGCATAACCAGAGGTGTTGAAATCTACATACGCAAGGTAGCGCCTCTTGGAGATCCGGTCGAAATAACAGTCAGAGGTTATGAGCTTTCGCTCAGAAAAGCCGATGCTGAAATGATTGAGATCGAGTAATTGCTTCAAAGGGAATTCCCCTTATTTTTCAATCATACAGTTAGCTTGAGCTAATTTTATCAGAAAGGAAATTACTATGGATTTACGAATTGCCCTTGCGGGTAACCCAAACTGTGGTAAAACCACATTGTTTAACTCACTGACAGGCTCAAATCAGTTTGTCGGTAACTGGCCCGGCGTTACGGTAGAGAAAAAGGAAGGTAAGCTCAAAAAGCACAGCGGTGTTGTTATTACCGACCTTCCCGGTATTTATTCTCTTTCACCGTATACCCTTGAAGAGGTCGTAGCAAGAAACTATCTTATAGGTGAACGCCCCGACGCTATTCTTAATATCATCGACGGTACTAACCTTGAGCGTAACCTTTACCTTACTACCCAGCTCACAGAGCTTGGTATTCCTGTAGTCGTAGCAATCAATATGATGGACATCGTAAGAAAGAACGGTGATAAGATCAATATTGAAGAGCTTTCACGTCAGCTTGGCTGCAAGGTTCTTGAAATTTCGGCACTTAAAGGCAAAGGCGTTATGGAAGCGGCAGACGCTGCAATAGATGCGGCTAAAAACAGCAAGACCATTCCGATGCACACATTCTCAGGCCCTGTTGAGCACGCAATAGCACATATTGAAGAAGCTGTCGTTCATGAAATGCCCGAAGAACAGCAGAGATGGTACGCTATCAAGGTGTTTGAGCGTGACGACAAGGTTCTTGAACAGCTTAAAGCCGACAAACAGACGCTCGCTCACGTTGAGGAGGATATCAAAGCTGCCGAAAATGAAATGGACGATGACTCAGAAAGTATTATAACAAACGAAAGATATATCTACATTGCGTCTGTTATTAAGTCATGCTACAAAAAGATGAACAAAGGAAAGCTCACCGCTTCCGATAAGATAGATAAAATAGTTACTAACCGTTGGCTCGGACTTCCGATATTTGCGGTTGTAATGTTCCTTATCTATTACATATCAATGGTTACTGTCGGAACTGCGGCAACCGACTGGGCAAACGACGGTTTGTTCGGCGACGGCTGGCATCTGTTCGGTATAGGCTCAGGCCAGTACACTGAGGTTTCCGATGAGTATACCGCCGCAATGGAGGCTGTAACGGCATTTGCCGATATTGATACCGAGGCTGAAGATTTTGATCCGGACGCAGCACTTGCCGAGTTAAGAACATTCAAGCCCGAATCTGATACGGCAGAAATAACCGTTCAGGATGAAGAAACACTTGCAAATATAGACAAAACCGCATATTATAATGAAATTCCCGAAGATGCGGATGAAGATTCGACCGTTGGAATGTCATTTAAAGACGCAGTAAGCTATGTTGAAGAAAACGGTTTTGACGAACCCGATCCGGCAGACTACGGTGTTTGGGTACCCGGTATTCCGCAGCTTGCAGAAAGCGGACTTGACGCCGTTAATGCAGCCGATTGGGTAAAGGGACTTATCCTTGACGGTATCATTGCCGGTGTAGGCGCAGTCCTCGGCTTTGTTCCTCAGATGCTTGTCCTCTTCCTCTTGCTTGCCGTTGTTGAGGCTTGCGGCTATATGTCAAGAATCGCATTTGTACTCGACCGTGTGTTCAGAAAATTCGGTCTTTCGGGTAAATCGTTTATCCCGATGCTTATCGGTACGGGCTGCGGCGTTCCCGGCATTATGGCTTCACGAACCATTGAAAACGAACGTGACCGCCGTATGACAATTATGACAACAACATTTATCCCGTGCAGCGCAAAACAGCCGTTTATCGCTATGATAGCAGGTGCTATCTTCGGCGGCTCGCCGTGGATTGCAACAGGAGCATACTTTATCGGTATGGCTGCAATCATTGTTTCGGGTATTATGCTTAAGAAAACAAAAATGTTCTCGGGCGACCCTGCTCCGTTCGTTATGGAGCTTCCTGCATACCACATTCCTACAGTTTCAAACGTACTGCGTTCAATGTGGGAAAGAGGCTGGTCGTTTATCAAAAAGGCAGGAACTATCATTCTTCTTTCAACTATCCTCGTATGGTTTACTTCTTACTTCGGTTTTGTTGACGGCACATTCCGTATGCTTGCCGAGGACGAACTCAACTACTCTATCCTTGCAGCAATCGGAAACGGAATTGCTTGGATATTTGCACCGCTCGGCTGGGGCAACTGGCAGGCAGCCGTTGCAACTATCACAGGTCTTGTTGCAAAAGAAAACATTGTTGGTACTCTTGGTATTCTCTACGGAGCTTCGGGCAATGTTTATGCAGAAATGGCTGCGTCCTTCACGGGCATCGCAGGCTTCTCATTCCTTGTATTCAACCTTCTTTGTGCTCCGTGCTTCGCAGCAATGGGCGCAATCAAGCGTGAAATGAACAGCGCAAAATGGACCTGGTTTGCAATCGGTTATCAGTGCTTATTCGCTTATGCAATCTCTTTGATGATTTACCAGTTCGGCAGCATTTTTACAGGTAACCTTAACGTTATCGGACTCATCTTTGCAATCGCAGTGCTTGCATTTATGATTTATATGCTGTTCTTCAAGAAGTATCACGAGGCTACAAAGCTTACGCAAAAGGTTAAAGTTTGATACTGCTTAATTAAATTAATAAGATTTTAAGGAGGTAAAATTATGTTTGAATGGATCGTTCAGAATATCGGCACGATAATCATCAGTCTTGTACTTGCGGCTGTTGTCGCATTGATAATAATTTTCCTTGTAAAAAACAAAAGGAAGGGCAAATCCTCCTGCGGCTGTAACTGCGGCTGTTGCCCGATGAAAGGCTCGTGCCATAAACACTAAATCTATGTTTGGGGAGATACAGTAGCTGTATCTCCCTGAATTTTGTCAATCGGTAAGCATAGGCTAACTCAATATTGTTTGTAATTTTAAGGAGGATTCTATGGCTATAGTCGAATTCAAAAACGTAAGCCGCATATACAAAAGCGGCGACCACGAATTAAAAGCGCTTGACTGCGTTAATATGTCGCTTGACGAGGGAAAATTTGTTGTTATTCTCGGACCGAGCGGCGCGGGAAAAAGTACGCTGCTTAATATGCTGGGCGGACTTGACAGTCCCACAAGCGGAAAGATATATGTTCAGGGCAAGGATATTTCAACTCTTTCAAACGATGAACTTGCCGACTATCGAGCCGCAACGGTGGGTTTTGTATTCCAGTTTTATAATCTTATACCGACGCTGACCGTACATGAAAATGTTACGCTCGTAAAGGAAATTGCTCCCGATCCGCTTTCCGCCACAAAGATGATAGAGGAGGTAGGTCTTTCCGATCATCTCAAAAACTTTCCGTCGGAGCTTTCGGGCGGTGAGCAGCAGCGAGTATCAATAGCCCGTGCGCTTGCTAAAAATCCAAAGATACTCTTGTGCGACGAGCCTACGGGTGCGCTCGACTCCGAAACAGGTGTGCTCGTGCTAAAGCTCTTGCTCAAAATGGCGAGAGACTACGGAAAGACTATTGTTATTGTAACTCACAACCAAAATATCGCTAAAATGGCTGACGTTGTTATTCGTGTAAAAAACGGCAGAATTGTTTCGCAGGAAGATCAGCAAACCCCTGCCTCGGCTGATGAGATAGACTGGTAAGAGGTGAGCGTATGTTATTCAAAAAGCTTTGGAGAACAATGGGGCTTTACAAGGCTCAGTTTATCTCGATGATAATAATGATCGCACTCGGTACGGGAATGTTTGTCGGATTTAATATGGAGTGGGTCAGCATTAAGGAAAATACGCAGAATTTCTTCTCGGCTTCTGATTTTGCAGATTACCGTATAATGTCAGACGAGGGCTTTTCTGAGGACGACGCTGAAAATGTGTCAAATATTGACGGAATAGACGAGGTTTCTCGGTTTTTGTCGGTGAATGCGGACGTAAAGGAATACGACGGCGACAGTGTAACACTTACCGTAACCGAAAACGAAAACGTTTCGCATTTTGTTCTTATCGACGGTGAGAAATATGACAAGGACAGTAAAGACGGCATTTGGATTTCGGATAAATATGCCGAAAACAACGGAATAAAGGTCGGCGATGAGCTGACGCTCAGCTATAAGACCTTTGATTTTACAGGCAAGGTAAAGGGTTTGATTAAATCGGGCGAGTATCTTATCTGCGTTCGTGATAAAACCCAGATAATGCCCGATTATTCCACGCACGGCTTTGCGTATATATCGCCAAAAATGTATGAGGATATAATAAAAATGCCGTTTTATCCTCAGCTGAATGTTATCTCGGATCTTGAAAAAAGCGATTTTATGGATAAGGTTGATGATGACTTCGGAAAAACTATGCTTATCCTGACAAAGGACGAAAACACCTCTTACAGCTCGGCTCAGGGTGAGGCGGAAGAAGGTCAGACAATGGGTTCCATTCTTCCGGTACTGTTTTTGCTCATTGCCGTGCTTACTATGGTAACAACCATGCACAGACTTACGGCAAAAGAAAAAACGCAAATCGGTACATTAAAGGCGCTTGGCTTTAAAGACAAGCGGATTATGCTTCACTACACGTCATATGCGCTTATGATAGGCTTAATCGGAGTTGCGTTAGGCTTCGGACTCGGATACCTTATCGCTTGGTATATGATGAATCCGAACGGAGCAATGGGCACATATTTTGATTTGCCGTATTGGGAGCTTCCTATGCCGTGGTTCTGCGTGGTTGTAATGATAGCTATAGTATTGTTGCTTACCTTTATCGGATTTTTGTCGGTTAAAAAGATGCTCAAGGGTACAGCCGCAGACGCCCTGCGACCGTATTCTCCCAAGAAAATGAAACCAATGCTTATTGAAAAGACCTCTTTGTTCCACAAACTGCCGTTTGGTACACGCTGGAATATGCGAGATTCCATGCGTCATAAGTCAAGAACAGCTATGAGCCTTATCGGTGTTATCGGCTGTACAGTGCTTGTTATCGGTGCGCTCGGAATGAACGACACGACTAAGGCGTTTCTTAACGTGTTCTATGAAGAAGGAGCAAGGTATTCATCTATAATCAATATAGCAGAGGATGCAACCGACGAACAGAAAAACGACTTGATAGATAAATATGACGGTGATTACAGCGGATCGGTCAGCATAGAATATGAGGACAAGGCGTCGGCACTTAGCATTTACAGCGTGCAAAACGATTATGTCCGCTTCCCCGATGCCGACGACAACTACGTTGACTTAAAGGACGACGGAGCATATCTTTGCAAACGTTATGAAAGGGACTACAACCTTTCCGCAGACGATACTATAACAATCAGCCCGTACGGTTCGGACGATGAATACAGTCTCAAAATTAACGGTTTTGTGCGTTCTATGTCAGAGGGTATCATTATCACCCCGAAATATGCAGAAAAGCTCGGCATACCTTATTCTACGGATACTATCTATACAAAGACCGAAAAAGCGGATATAGACAGTGACAATGCAATAAAAAGCGTTCAGTCAAAACAGATGATAACGGAATCCTTTGATTCGTTTATGTCGATTCTTAATGTTTCCGTAATATTGCTGATTGCCGGCGCAGTTATTCTGGGAATAGTCGTGCTTTATAATCTCGGCGTAATGAGCTATACGGAACGGTACCGTGAAATGGCAACGCTGAAGGTCATCGGATTCAGAGATAAACGTATCGGAAACCTTATGACAGGTCAGAATTTGTGGGTAACGCTTATCGGTGTGATAATCGGAATACCGCTTGGTGTATGGACGCTTGACTATCTTATCAACGCACTCGCATCGGAGTATGAAATGAAGCTGGCACTTTCTCCTCTTACGTTTATTCTTACCGCCGCTATGACGTTCGGAGTATCTCTGCTTGTCAGCTTTATGGTTGCCCGCAAGAACAAAAAGATTGATATGGTAGAGGCGCTGAAAGGAGCAGAATAATGGAGCCTGTTGAAATTTGCTGTGCTTTAGCCGCAGTAGCAACATATTCGGCGTCTGTCAGCGCATTAAAGAAAAGGTTGCTCAGATATTCAAACAAACCTGAAAATTCAGAAGGGAAGTATCATAATGGTAAAAACAACAGTTGAAATTGACGGAATGATGTGCGGAATGTGTGAAAGCCACATTAACGACGCAATTCGTCAAAATTTCAAAGTGAAAAAGGTAAAATCAAGTCACGCAAAAGGGCAGACGGAGATAATTACTGAAAATGATATTGATGAAGAAAAGCTCAGACAGACGATAGAGCATACAGGCTATAAGGTCGTGTCAGTATCAAAATTACCCTATGAGAAAAAAGGATTGTTTTCATTCCACTGACGGCAAAAAAATTAAAACAGCTGCGTATTGCTTTTGCGGTACGCAGTTGTTTTAAATAATTAAAATTTGGTATTGAAAAATTTAACGAGATATTGTATAATAGATTTCGGATCTTAAAAATTGATATTTGTTTTAATAGCATTTGCTGGAATAGCTCAGTTGGTAGAGCAGCGCATTCGTAATGCGCAGGTCGCGTGTTCAAGTCACGTTTCCAGCTCCAAAAAGCGTCGGTTTTATCGGCGCTTTTTTGTTGCAACAAAATAGCCGTACCGTGCAGATACAGCCTTTGTACTCAGATAATATATTAATATGTTACGGGATTAAAGAGTCTTTGCAATGTCTTTGATGTATTTCCTCAGCTGTTCAGATGTTTCGGGGTGAGCAAGACCGACCTCTATCTGAGCCTGCAAAATTCCAAACTTGTTGCCCATATCATATCTTTTGCCCTCAAATTCAACGGCAGTCATACCCTTTGTAACGGCTATTTCACGCATAGCGTCCGTAAGTTGAATTTCTCCGCCGATACCGGGCTTTGTATGCTCCAATATCTCAAATATCTCTGCCGGCAAAACGCATCTGTCAAGAATCGAATACAGGGACATAACAGCCTCTTTTGTTTGAGGCTTTTCTATCATATCTGTACATTTGAAAACATTGTCGTGAAGCCTTTCAACTTTGAGCGAGCCGTATTTGTGAATATCCTTTTCGTCAACCTTTTTAACCCCGATAACGCCTTCTCCGTACTCTCCGTAGCAGTCGATAAGCTGTTTGATAGCCGGAGTTTTGCTTATAATAACTCCGTCGCCGTACATTACCGCAAACGGATCGTTTCCTACAAACGATTTGGCTTTAAGAACTGCGTGACCGAGTCCTTTCATTTCTTTTTGCCTTATAAAGCTTATGTTTGCGAGATTTGAAATGCTCTGTACTGTTTTCAAAAGCTCGGTTTTTCCGCTTTTTTCAAGCAGAGCTTCAAGCTCGGGCGAGGCGTCAAAATGATCCTCCATAAGGTCCTTGCCTCTGTTTGTGATTATAAGAATATCGGTTATTCCTGCATTGACAGCTTCCTCAACAATGTATTGTATTGTCGGCTTATCAACAATGGGGAACATTTCCTTAGGCATATTCTTTGTTGCGGGCAATACCCTTGTACCAAACCCAGCGGCGGGAATGACAGCTTTTGTAATTTTCATATTATCCTCCAATTTGTATCATCAAAAAATTCACATAAATAACGGAATGTAGTTAATTACCAGGCTTGCAATTCCGACGCAGACAGCAAGCGGCAGATTAACTCCGCCTGCGGCTTCAAGTTTTTTTGAAGCTGATGTGTCGTTAAATTTGCTTTTAATTGCATTTATTTTTTTTGTGCAGTGCTTGTAGTAGGTGCGGTTTGCAATGAATCCGCTGATTAGCATAATAACGCCTCTTAAAATCGAAATAACATAAGGCGAGTATATGAGAAACAGCTCGCTCGGCGAAAACATTGACCCCAGCGACATCGAGTAAAGCATCTGAGTGCCGCTTTCCGAGCTTAGCAGCGTTGCTATGCAGTTTTGATATTCGGGAGAAATAAACACCAACGCCTCGGCGATAGTCAGTCCGATTGTGAGCGCTGAAAGGATAATTCCCAGGGCGAGCATTTTTCTGTAAAGGAAATATACCCCCGAAAAAAGAAATGCCGCAAAATTAAATCTTGAACTTCCGAAGCTTTTAATTTTGTTAAATACAAGCAAAAAATATTGCGTGGATTTCCCGACAAACTTTGACATTTCGCCTACGGTGACATTATCTGCAATCTCCTGTTCGCTGTCAAGACCTGCAAGCGGATCAAAGGCAGGCATTCCTGAGCCTGCATAGCCGAACGGAGTCCCCTGAGTAAACGGCTGCTGAGAGTTGTTGGACGACTGATTGGTTTTTCTGTCCTCTGCATTAAGCGGATAGCCGCATTTTTTGCAGTAAAAAGAGGTTTTGTCGTTTTCCTTGTGGCACATGGGACAAATAACGGTTCCCTCGGTTTCTCCGTCGCTGCCGTCGGCGCTTTCACCGTCGTTTCCTCCGAACGAAAAGCCCTCGGAGTGCTTGCTTTCATAAAAGCAGTGACCTAAGTTTTCGTAGCACTCTCTGTGCTGAGGAGTACCACATTCGGGGCACACGACAATATCGTCGCCCGACTTGAATTGTTCGTTACATATCGGGCATTTATATTCGGTAAATTCCATAGTTTCCTCCATATACTCTTTTACATATAAAATTATAACAAATTTTTTTGTGAAATGCAACAATGATTCAGTTACAATTATTTTTATCAAATTAAAGTTTACAATTCATCTATAATTTGGTATAATCTAAGTGCAATGTTATCTGCTTTGAATATCATATTAGAATAAATTAAACAGAGAAAGGTATATGCAAATGGTACAATTTGAAGAATTACTACTCTCTTTACAGGCGCTTAAGCCTGAAATCGACGACCTGTCCGACGCACTCGGAATGAACGGAATGAAGTCGGAGATTGAGCAGCTTGAACTCAAGGCTACCGAGCCGGGATTCTGGGACGATGTAGAAAAATCGCAAAAGGTGCTTCAAAAAACAGGCGCACTTAAAGGCAAGGTTGAAGCTTATGAGGGCCTTGTCGCAAAATATGAGGATACGGCGGCGCTTATTGAGCTTGCCAACGAGGAAGAAGATCTTTCCCTTTTGGAGGAGGCTCAGAATGAGGTTGAAGCCGTAAAACAAAACCTGGAAAAGCAGCGCTTACAGACCTTGCTGACAGGTGAATATGACAAAAATAACGCAATTTTGACGTTCCACGCAGGTTCGGGCGGAACCGAGGCTCAGGATTGGGCTGAAATGCTGTACAGAATGTACACACGCTGGGCTGAGGCTCATAACTTTAAGGTCAAGGAGGTCGATTACCTTGACGGTGATGAAGCGGGGCTTAAAAGCGCAGTGCTTCTTATCGAGGGTGAAAATGCCTACGGTTATCTTAAAAGCGAGGCGGGAGTTCACCGCCTTGTGCGTGTATCTCCGTTTGATTCGGCGGGACGCCGTCACACAAGCTTTTCTTCGCTTGAGGTAATGCCTGAAATGGACGATAACATAGAAGTAAATATAGCTCCCGAGGATATAAAAATGGACGTATACCGTGCAAGCGGTGCAGGCGGTCAGAAGGTCAATAAGACCTCATCGGCAGTTCGTCTTACGCATATTCCTACGGGCATAGTTGTTGCAAGCCAGGTTGAGCGAAGTCAGTATCAAAACCGTGACGTCGCCATGAAAATGCTTATTTCAAAGCTTGTTGAAATAAAAGAGCGTGAACACCTTGAAAAGATTGAGGACATCAAGGGCGTTCAAAAGGAAATAACCTGGGGCTCTCAGATACGCAGTTATGTTTTTATGCCATATACAATGGTAAAGGATCACCGCACGGGTTATGAAACAGGCAACATTCAGGCGGTAATGGACGGCGATCTTGACGGCTTTATAAATGCATATCTCAAATGTGCAAGTCTCGGAACTCTGCAAAAGTAAAACTTCGGCGGTATTTTGCCGCCATACATATACAATTAATTCAAAAAGGAAATGATTTGATGAAATATCTTGTAATGCTTTGTGACGGAATGGCAGATGAGCCGTCCGAAATGCTTAACGGTGCAACGCCGATGGAATTGGCAGACAAGCCTTGTATGGACAGCCTTGCTTTAAAGGCTGAGGTAGGAATGGTTAAGACCGTTGCAGACGGATTAAAGCCGGGCAGTGATGTTGCAAACCTCTCTGTGCTCGGATATGAGCCTGCCGTATATTACAGCGGACGTTCTCCGCTTGAAGCGGTAAGCATAGGAATCGACCTGAAGGATACCGATGTTACCCTCAGATGTAATCTTGTTACACTTTCGGACGAGCAAAACTATGCTGACAAGACAATGGTAGATTATTGTGCAGGCGACATTTCAACCGATGAGGCAAAGGAGCTTGTAGGTTATATTCAGGAAAAATTAGGCAACGATACTTTCAGCTTTTATCCCGGCGTTTCATACCGCCACTGCCTTGTTTGGAAGAACGGCGATCCGCATCCGGGCGAGCTTACGCCGCCTCACGATATTTCAAACCGCAAAATAACCGAGTATATTCCAAAGGGAGAGCATACGGCAGAGCTTTATGAGCTTATGAAAAAAAGCTATGACCTGCTCAAGGATCACCCGATAAACAAAAAAAGAATTGCAGAGGGCAAAAATCCCGCAAACTCAATCTGGCTTTGGGGTGAGGGTACAAAGCCCCGTCTTGACGATTTTTACAAAAAGTTCGGCAAAAAGGGAAGTATGATTTCGGCGGTCGATCTGCTCAAGGGAATAGCTATATGTGCGGGAATGAACAGCGTTGATGTTGACGGAGCAACAGGTTATATTGACACTGACTTTGACGGCAAATGCCGTGCTGCGATAAATGAATTTAAAAACGGCGCCGACCTTGTTTATATTCACGTTGAAGCTCCCGATGAATGCGGTCATCGAGGCGAGGCCGAAAATAAGGTAAAGGCTATCGAGCTTATCGACAAGCATATACTTGCTCCCGTTACCGAGTATTTAAGAGAACACGGTGATTTTGCAGTGCTTGTTTGCCCCGATCATCCAACTCCGCTTAATATTCGCACACATTCATCAAACCCCGTTCCTTATCTGATTTATGACAGCAAAAATGAGGTTGAAAGCGGTGTTACCTGTTTCTGCGAAAAGCAGGCAAAAGAAACCGGCAATTATATTGCCAAGGGCTTTACAATGATGAACTACTTTATTTCAAAATAATCAAAAACAACACCTCTGCGGTTTATATGCCGATAACGGCTACCGCAGAGGTTGTTTTTTTCATATTCTTAAATGTGAGCAGATAAAAATATTATATAATTCTATTATATTATTTACACGCTGAAATTTATGTTATACTATTTTCATAACAAACAAGATCAGGAAGTAGATATGATGTCAGTAAAGCTTAATTTAGGAGCTTGGAGGTCGGTTTTTGCCGTTCCGTCAAAGGTAGTTGACGAGGGGCTTAAATTTTCCGACGGTGTAAAACTAAAAGTGCTGCTGTTTGTGCTGAGAAATTCAGACAACGATATTGACGACAGCACGATTTCAAAAGCAACGGGTGTAAACGTTACCGATATTCCCGAAGCATTGGACTATTGGGTGAATATGGGAATCCTGCAAAAAAGTGAGGATACATATGCTCTTGCACAGGATAATTCTGATGGAGAAATAAAACCGTCTGATAATAATTCTGCAAGAGAAATAAGCCCAATCAATAATAATTCCAAAGAAGAAATAAAACATAAAACAAATGAACCTGCAAAGCCCGAAACCGTTCAGGAAATTTCTGCTCGGGTAAATGAAGCTAAGCAGCATTTTGCCGTTACAAAGCCCCAGAAACCCGACTATGTGTTTACTTCTCAGAGGCTTGCAGTTGACAGCGAACTCAGGATACTTGTTGAAGAAGCGCAGTCGGCTCTTGGCAAAACGCTTTCAAATTCAGATTGCTCAACGCTTTTAATGCTCAAAGATACCTGCGGTCTTCCGCTCGACGTAATACTTATGCTCATTCAGTATTGTATCAGCATAGATAAAGGCAATATGCGTACAATAGAAAAGGTTGGCGTTTCATGGGCAGACGACGGAATATATTCGGTTGAGGCGGCTGATAATAAGATACGCCTTACCAAACAGCTCAACACTTATTTTTCTATAGTATCAACGGCTTTCGGGATTCAAAACATAGGCTCGCCAACAAAAAAACAGCTTGAATACAGTCAAAAATGGGTAGGGGAGTGGAAATTCTCACCCGAAATGCTTAGAGAAGCCTACGAAAGATGCGTTGACCAAAAAGGAACGGTAAAGTTTAATTATATAGACGGAATCTTAAAGCGTTGGAACGCAGGCAACATAAAAACTATTGAAGAACTCAAAAAATCCGAGCAAAAGTCTGACGCAAAAATGTCGTCACGCAAAGCGTCGTATGATATTGACGAGCTTGAAAAGATTAATATACTTGACGACTGATACTCAGGCAGGAGGTTAATATGGGATACAGCAGCAATGTATATAAAAATGCGGCAGACCGACTTTTTCAGCGGCGTTTGAAAGCCGAAAGGGACGCTGACCGCCGTAGAGAGGAAATATATAAAAGGCTTCCGCAAACAAAAGAGCTTGAAAGGCAAATTTCATCAAGCGGAGTGCGTGCCGCCCGTGCAGTAATCGGCGGAAAAAATGTTGTTGAAGAGATGAAAAAGCTTCGTGACGAAAACCTTGCCCTGCAGGCAGAGCTTTCTGAAATTCTAACAAGGAACGGTTATCCGACAGACGTTTTCGAGCCGCATTATTTTTGCTCAAGGTGCAGCGACAGCGGATACATAGAAGAAAACGGAAAAACAGTTGTCTGTTCCTGCTTAAAGCAAATGCTTGTAACCTGCGCTTGTGAGGAGCTGAACAGGTCTGCACCCCTGTCGTTGTCTACTTTTGAATCTTTCAGTCTTGATTACTATTCAAAAACTGTTGATACGTCGGTCGGTATTTCACCCTACGACCAAATGTCAAAAATACTCAGGCACTGCAAAAGCTATGCCGCAGAATTCAGCCCCCATTCGCAAAGTTTGCTTATGAAAGGCTCAACGGGACTTGGAAAAACCCACCTTTCGCTTGCAATAGCAAACGAGGTTATCAAAAAGGGCTTTGGAGTTATTTATGTTTCTGCGCCGTCGCTTACTCAACAGTTTGAAAAGGCGTTTCGTTCAAAAAAGGAAGACGACTATGCAATAATCAATATGCTTACAAACTGTGACCTTTTGATAGTTGACGATTTGGGAACGGAAATGCAAAATCAGTACTACATATCTCAGCTTTACGGTATTTTTAATTCCCGTATGCTTTTAAACAAACCGATAATAATTAATACAAATTTGACTATGCGTGAGCTTGAAAAGAATTATACACAGCGTTTTGTTTCACGAATAGTCGGGGATGCAGACAAACTTGATTTTTTGGGCAGCGATATAAGGATAAGAAAAAAATAAAAATTTTTGCTATTGGTATTGACATTTTCATATTTTTGCCTTATAATAACTATCGTTGCACAAAAAGATGCAATAGGATTTTGTGGAATAGTGTAACGGTAGCACGACAGACTCTGACTCTGTTTGTTGGGGTTC
>UQQD01000017.1 GCA_900543095.1 uncultured Ruminococcus sp.
CCTTGCGGATAACAGATTTTGAGTCTGTCTCGTCTGCCAATTCCGACACACCGGCGCAACAATAGTATTATACATTATCATTAAGGAAAATGCAAGAAAAATTTTTATGAACTTCGGATTGTATTTTTCTAACCTTTTCATTTAAAATTTGTTATGTTAAAATATCATTTGATATTTCTTTTATTTATATTAAAAGAGTGATTTTTATTGTTATAATCTAAGTGCAAATATCCTCCGCTTAGGCGAGTGACGCTTCAAAGTTTCGGTGCGAGTTACATCTCACCCGAGGCTTTCGGGAGCAAATGCCCCTTTGCACCGTTTGCAATCTATCGCCTGCTATGCTCCCAGCAAACAAGCAGAGCATTGCTCCGATTTAAATAAAAATCACAGAAAGCAGTGAGTTTATGGTTGGAAAGAATCTAATCGACATTGAAGATATGTCCACAGAACAAATTGAAAAGGTAGTTAAAAGAGCAAAAAAGATTATGCAAAGCCCTGCCGATTACCGACACGCCTGCGACGGAAAGATACTTGCAACGCTGTTTTATGAGCCGAGCACAAGGACGCAGATGTCATTTCAAACGGCTATGCTCAAACTAGGCGGAAGAACTATAGGCTTTGACAACCCGATGAATTCTTCGGTTTCAAAAGGCGAAAACCTTAAAGACACGATAACCATTATCGGCGGATATTCCGATATTATCGCTATCAGGCATCCTGTTGAGGGTACGGCAAAAGCGGCTTCATTATACTCGAGCGTTCCGCTTATTAACTGCGGCGACGGCGGTCACCTGCACCCCACTCAAACTCTTACCGACATTGTTACGCTGAGCTGTGAAAAAGGCAGACTTGACAACCTGAAAGTCGGGGTTTGCGGCGATCTCCTGAACGGAAGAACGGTACATTCGCTTATAAAAGCTCTTGCAAAATATGAAAACAATACGTTTGTTCTAATCTCAACGCCCGAGCTCAGCGTGCCGCTGTATGTAACGGATATACTTGAAAAGCACGGCTGTAAATATGAGATTTCAAACAATCTTGCCGACTCAATCTCTGACCTTGACGTGCTGTATATGACAAGGATACAGCGTGAGCGTTTTAAAGATGAAGCAGAGTATCAGGCTCAGAAAAACGTATTTGTACTTGACCGAGAAAAGCTTGACAAGGCAAAAAGCGATATGATAATACTGCATCCGCTGCCAAGGGTAAACGAAATCACTGTGGATATTGACGACGATCCGAGAGCGCTGTATTTTAAGCAGGCGCAATACGGAATGTACGGACGTATGGCTTTGATAATGCTTATGCTCCAAGACGAGGATTTTGTAATAAACGAAAACGAAAATCATATTTCCGAATACAAATGCAAAAATCCCAAATGCATTACTCAGACCGAGGACTATTTGCCCCGTTTGGGCTATGAAAAGTTAGGTATGCAGATGTGCGGTTACTGCGACAAAAGGTCTGACGATTAATACTATTTTCCGATAAATCGCTTTAAAACAGATGTCGATGGAAATTTTCGCAGAACAAGGCGGAGGACGCAGGAATACTGTCGTATTCCGAGGACAACAACGCAGTTATGCGGGATTTTATGCGGCAGATGTTAAAGGGTTTTATTGGAAGATAGTATAAATTTATCGTGCAAAAGAAAACGGATAAATATAAAAGCTCCTCCTAAAGGATTTTTCCTTAGGGGGAGCTTTTTGCAGTAAAATGCCCTGTCAAAAACGGCACACCCGCAAAGCAGTCACCTTGCAGATATGCCGTTAAAAATTTTCAGTATTTTACCAACCGAACATTTGTGACCATATGTCATTTCCTGAACCGTCGGAGCTGTTACCTGACGATGATTTTGATGCCGAAGTGCCGCTTGACGGTACATACTCGGCAAGAGTAAGCGTGAGGTCGGCAGTTCTGCCGCTTCTTGTTACGGTAAACTTAACTTTGTCGCCTACCTTGCAATCCTCAAGCGCTTTGTCAACATCGCTTGTTGATGCTACATCTGTACCGTTTACCTTTGTGATAAGGTCGCCTGCCTTAAAGCCTGCTTCCTCTGCATTAGAACCCTTTGTTACCGATGAAACATAGCAGCCTGTCTGGTTGAGTCCGTAGTAAAGCGCAGAATTT
This sequence comes from uncultured Ruminococcus sp., assembly GCA_900543095.1. Taxonomy (GTDB): domain Bacteria; phylum Bacillota; class Clostridia; order Oscillospirales; family Acutalibacteraceae; genus Ruminococcoides. The sequence continues at coordinate 2,131 of UQQD01000017.1, forward strand.
GAATTAACGTCGGTAAGCTGCATACCAAGGTCAATCTTACCTGTTACATAACCGTAGGATTTAAGGTCGTTTATGATGTCAAGCACATTGTTTATCGGAATTGCAAAGGAAATACCCTCAACCTCGGTTGCACTGTCCTTTGCGTTTGTGATACCGATAAGCTCACCGTTTGAGTTAAACAGTCCGCCGCCTGAGTTACCGGGGCTGATCTGGGCGTTGGTCTGGAGAAGCGTCATATTGTTGCCGTCGATTTTGACCTCACGGGCAAGTGCGCTTATGATACCGTCTGTAACCGTACCGCCGAGTTCGCCGAGCGGATTGCCGATAGCCACAACATAGTCGCCTACCGTAAGGCTTGAACTGTCACCGAATGTTGCGGGGGAAAGTCCCGTTGCGTCAATCTTTAACAGAGCAATGTCGTTATCCTTGTCTCCGCCTATAAGCGTTGCGGTATAGTTAGTTGTGCCGTCGCTGAGTGTAACAGTTATGTTGTTTGCGTCTTCAATAACGTGATAGTTTGTAATAATGTAGCCGTCCTCGGAAATGATAACGCCCGAACCTGCTCCCTTTTGAACATACTGCTGAGCAAAATTGCCTGTTACTACGCTTTCGGTAGCGATTTCAACCACGCTGTCCGCAACCTTTTTTACAACTGCCGAAGTGGTTGTTGTGGAAGTTGATGAGCTTGCGGTGTTGCTTGCGGTAACCTGATTGACCGTAACGTTTCCGTTTGAACCCGATTTGTTGATATTATTGGCAAGATAGCCTCCGCCGAATCCCAAAGCGCCCGAAGCTAAAACGGTTATTGCAAGCATTGCCGCAATAAAACCTCTGGAAGCAGGCTTTTTCGGCTTTTTAACCTTTGCCTTTTTTACCTTTGGCTGTGCCGAATGATTGGAAGTACCGCTGTACTTCGGATAGGGATTTGAGTCGTAGCGGCTTTGCTGTGAATAGCTGTTATAATCGTTTTGATAAGGGGTTTGCGAAGCTTGTGTATCGGTATGAGTATCGGCTGATGAATATGAATTGTAGCTTGCCGATGAATATGCGCTTTCGTAATTGTTGGGATTGTGAGAAGCGGTTTCGTTATTACCGTTTACATATGAATAATGGTATTCGCTTCCGCTCTGCTGTGAGCCTGAATTCCATTCGTAAGAACCCTCAGCGGAGGTAACCTCCTGACCTGCCGAATTAATGTCAGATGAGCTTTGAATATTTTCAAAGCTATCGGAGCTGACTTCGTTTGAAGAATAATCGCTGTTAAGATCTTCTTTACCGTTAAATTTGTTGTTATCAAAAATATCTGACATAATTAAGTCCTCCTGTCCGAACAACCGTTGCTGTTCTTTATGTTGGCTTTATAATAATGTCCAAAAGTGAAAACTGTATGAACTCGCATTGAAATAAATATGAAGATTTTGGAATAATATGTGTATCAATGTGAACAAAGGGTTAAATACCGCATATTACTAGGTCAAATCGGGATTTTGTTCAGTGCTTTTATCCTTCTTTGGCTTATAGTAAATCTTTTTATTGACCTGTATTCCCTCATACTTTTGTTTAAAATATATTCTGCCGTTAAATCTTTTATTGCAGTTTTTGCAGAAAAAATCTGCGCTGAAGCCCTTGTTTTTGCTTTTCCAGCATGTAGTGCGCCTTGCGGGCATTCCGCATTGATCGCAGTTAAAGGACATCTGCGCCTTGTCTATTTCGGGAGAATTAATATCAGTTATAAAATGCGTTTTGAATATTATCCTGTTATAGAAGCTCTCGGTTTCGGCGTCCTCTATATACGGCTCGACGGGATTATCTTTTATCAGCTTTTTTACGCATTTCAGGCTGAGTACGGCGTCTGCCGTTGCCCTGTGGTGATCTTCTTCGGAAAAGCTGACCTCCAGTGCCTCGGCGCAGGCCGACAAGCCGACCTGCTGAGAAGTATTGTAGATACCCATTGATTTCTCGCAATACTTTTGAATGTCACAATACTTTTTTAGAAAAGGCAGGTGATAATTGTCATAATAGTAGGCGTAGTTTTCAATAAGCGAATGAATATCGGAATTGCCCCACGTCATTATCACGCTGTCGTTTGAAAACTCCGAAAATTTTTCTGCGGCGATTTTAAAGGGTACGCCCCTGTTTTTGAGTTCTTCATTTGTAATCTTAGTAAGCTCGCTTACCCTATGGCATATCTTTTTGCCGATTTTCGGATTAATAAGAGTTGAAAATACATCTATGACATTAAAATCCGAATCGACCTTGACCGCTCCGAATTCAATTATTTCATTTATATATTTATGTTTTAATTTACTGTAGGAACCGTTCCATTCCAAATCAAGTATTATATAGCTCATTTTTTACGGAATGCCTGCTTCATTCTCTGCTCCTTTGAAAGGATACGTTTTCTCATTCTTATGCTTTCCGGCGTAACCTCAACCAGTTCATCGTCTGCGATGAATTCAAGGCACTGTTCAAGCGACATCTGAGTCGGCGGCGTGAGCTTCAGCGCATCGTCCGAACCCGAAGCGCGGGTATTTGTAATGTGCTTTTTCTTGCAGACATTAACGGTTATATCCTCTGCCTTAGGACTTGCTCCGACTATCATTCCCTCATATACGGGAACGCCGGGTCCGATAAAGAGTCTGCCTCTTTCCTGTGCGGCATACAAGCCGTAGGTTACCGTTTCGCCCGTTTCAAACGCAATGAGCGAGCCTTGGTGACGTGTTACGATTTCACCCTTAAACGGCTCGTATCCGTCAAACACATGGTTCATAATGCCGTTGCCGTTGGTATCGGTAAGAAATTCGGGGCGATAGCCCATAAGTCCCCTTGCGGGTATTCTGAATTCAATGTGAGTTACTCCGCCGTCACGAGTGCCCATATTGATAAGCTCGGCCTTGCGTGAACCGAGTTTTTCCATTACTGCGCCCACATATGAATCGGGCACTTCAATAATAAGAAATTCAATAGGCTCGCAGAGCTTTCCGTCAATGGTCTTTGTGATTACCTGCGGACGGGAAACCTGAAATTCATAATTTTGGCGGCGCATTGTTTCAATAAGTATCGAAAGGTGAAGCTCTCCTCTGCCCGATACCTTAAAGGTGTCGGCGCTGTCGGTTTCCTCAACACGGAGGGCTATGTTTGTTTCAATTTCTTTAAACAGCCTGTCACGCAGATTTCTTGAGGTTACATACTTTCCCTCTCTGCCTGCAAACGGTGAATTGTTGACAATAAAGTTCATTGAAACGGTCGGCTCGTCAATCTTGACAAACGGAAGCGGTTCAACGCAGTCGGGCGAACAGAGCGTTTCACCGATATTTATGTCCTGAACTCCGCTGATACACACAAGGTCGCCGAGCTTTGCTTCGTCACACTCTATTCTTTTTAAGCCCTCAAACTGATAAAGCTTTGCGATTTTTACATTTTGGGTTGTTCCGTCGGTATGGCACAAAACGGCGGACTGACCGTTCTTTGCAACGCCTCTTTCGACTCTGCCCACGCCTATTCTGCCGACAAACCTATCGGAATCTATATTTGATATAAGTATTTGCAAACCGCCGTCAAGGTCGCCCGACGGTGCGGGAATCTCGTTGACTATCGCGTCAAGCAGCGGCTTCATATCCGTTCCTTTTTCGTTGTAATCCGTTGTTGCGTAGCCGTCACGGGCAGACGCATAGATTACGGGGAATTCAAGCTGATCCTCGTCTGCGCCGAGCTCGATAAACAGATCAAGGACTTCGTCAACTACTTCTTCGGGACGTGCGCCCGGACGGTCGATCTTATTGAGAACAACAAGCGGCTTTTTGCCGAGTCCCAAAGCCTTTTTAAGCACAAAACGTGTTTGAGGCATACAGCCCTCAAATGCGTCAACCAGCAAAACAACGCCGTCAACCATTTGAAGAATACGTTCAACCTCGCCGCCGAAATCGGCGTGGCCGGGGGTATCGACTATGTTGATTTTTATGCCGTTATACATTACAGCCGTCGGCTTTGAGAGGATGGTTATTCCGCGTTCACGTTCAAGGTCGTTTGAATCCATTACCCTTTCCTCTACGGCTTCATTGCTTCTGAAAATTCCGCTCTGCTTTAAAAGCTGATCAACAAGCGTGGTTTTGCCGTGGTCAACGTGAGCGATTATCGCAATATTTCTTAAATCTTCTCTAACGTCCATAAAAAATTACGTCCTCCAAACACTTTTCATTGATATGATTTCGCATACGTTATAATTATATCACCGAAAAAAGGTGATTTCAATTTGTAAAATTCATCACCTTTTGTGACATTATGCAAGATATTTTAAACAAATTTCCAATATATTTGACTTTAAACTGTTTTTTCGATATTTTGTGGTTTTCAGCGCAATTTTTTCTTTACAACTACTAAAGATTGTTATATAATTAACATAGTTGTTTTTGTTATAAAAAATATAAAAACAAATACATTAAAATTCGGAGGTATTATATGGGATACACGATTGCACAAAAAATCATCAAAGAGCATCTGCTGAGCGGTGAGATGATTGTCGGAAACGACATCGGTATCAAAATTGACCAGACGCTGACTCAGGATGCAACCGGTACAATGGCTTATATCGAATACGAAGCCATGGGTATTCCACGGGTAAAAACAGAAAAAAGCGTTGCTTACATTGACCACAACACCTTGCAGACAGGCTTTGAAAACGCCGACGACCACAGATTTATTCAGTCGGTCTGCAAAAAGCACGGCATCTATTTTTCAAGACCGGGCAACGGTATTTGTCACCAGGTTCACCTTGAAAGATTCGGAAAACCGGGCAAGACTCTCATCGGCTCGGACAGCCACACACCTACGGGCGGCGGAATCGGTATGCTTGCTATCGGTGCGGGCGGACTTGACGTTGCTGTTGCTATGGGCGGCGGCGCTTACTATATTACAATGCCGAAAATGGTAAGAGTAAACCTTACGGGAAAATTAAGCCCCTGGGTTTCTGCAAAGGACATTATTCTTGCGGTACTCCGTGTTATGAGCGTCAAGGGCGGCGTAGGCAAGATTGTTGAATACGGCGGCGAGGGCGTTAAAACTCTTACCGTTCCCGAAAGAGCCACTATTACAAATATGGGCGCAGAGCTTGGCGCAACAACTTCCGTGTTCCCGTCCGATGAGATCACAAGAGAATTTTTGAAGGCTCAGGATCGTGAAGAGGATTACCGTGAGCTGAGCGCCGACAGCGACGCAGTTTATGACGAAGTAATTGAGATTAACCTCTCGGAGCTTGAACCGCTTGCCGCCTGTCCGCACTCACCCGATAACGTAAAGCCGATAAAAGAGCTTGAGGGACAAAAGATTGATCAGGTTTGCATAGGCTCCTGCACAAATTCAAGCTATCTTGACCTTATGCGTGTTGCCCACATTCTTAAAGGCAAAAAGGTTGCCGACAACGTATCTCTTGCCATTGCTCCGGGAAGCAAGCAGGTATTTAATATGCTTGCGCTCAACGGTGCGCTCGGCGATCTTATTGCGGCAGGCGCAAGAATTCTTGAAAGTGCCTGCGGTCCGTGCATCGGTATGGGACAGTCGCCGAACAGCAAGGGCATTTCACTGAGAACATTCAACCGTAACTTTGAAGGCAGAAGCGGTACTGCCGACGGTCAGATATATCTTGTATCTCCCGAAACTGCCGCTGTTTCGGCAATTAACGGCGTGTTTACCGATCCGAGAAGTCTTGGCGACGCTGTTGATATTGAACTGCCGGAAAAATTCCTTATCAATGATAATATGGTTATTGCTCCCGCTCCTGTTGAGGAAATGGACAATATCGAAATTTTAAGAGGACCTAACATTAAGTCTTATCCTAAGACTTCGCCGTTGACAGACAGCATTGAGGCTTCCTGCTCGCTGAAGGTCGGCGACAACATCACCACCGACCATATTATGCCCGCAGGCGCAAAGATACTTCCGCTCAGGTCTAATATTCCGAAAATTTCCGAGCACTGCTTTACTGTTTGCGACAAGGAATTCCCAACCCGTGCAAAAGCTCTGGGCAAAAGCATTATCGTAGGCGGCGAAAACTACGGTCAGGGTTCTTCTCGTGAGCATGCCGCACTTGCTCCTCTGTTCCTCGGCGTTAAGGCGGTGCTTGTAAAGAGCTTTGCCCGTATTCACAAGAGCAACCTTATTAACGCAGGTATTCTTCCTCTTACATTTACGGACGCCGCAGATTATGACAAGATAAAGCTCGGCGATATGCTTGAGCTTCCGAATGTAAAAGAGGAAATTTCAAACGGCACGGACATCACCGTAATAAACAAAACAAACGGCGAAACGATCAAGGCACACTGCGAGCTTTCGGACAGAACAAGAGCAATTATTCTTGCAGGCGGACTGCTTGACTACACAAAGGAGAACAGCTAATGGATAAAATTAAAATGACAACTCCTCTCGTTGAGATGGACGGCGACGAAATGACAAGGGTTATCTGGCAGCAGATAAAGGATATTCTTATCCTCCCCTATATCGACTTAAAAAGCGAATACTATGATCTCGGTCTTGAGCACAGAAACGAAACCGACGATCAGGTTACTGTTGACAGCGCAAACGCTACCAAAAAGTACGGCGTTGCTGTTAAATGCGCTACTATCACACCAAACGCCGCAAGAATGGACGAATACCACCTGAAGAGTATGTGGAAATCGCCGAACGGTACTATCCGTGCAATTCTTGACGGTACGGTATTCAGAAGCCCGATACTCGTTAAGGGCATAACACCGTACATTCCCACTTGGAAAAAGCCTATCTGCATTGCACGTCACGCTTACGGCGACGTTTACAAGAACACGGAAATGCGTGTTGAGGGCGGCAGCAAGGCTGAGCTTTGCGTTACAAAGCCCGACGGAACAGAGGAAAGAAGCCTTATTTTTGACTTCACCTCCGACGGCGTTATTCAGGGTATGCACAACATAGACAAGAGTATTTCTTCGTTTGCACGTTCGTGCTTTAACTATGCGCTCGACCAAAAGCTTGACGTATGGTTTGCAACAAAGGATACTATCAGCAAGACTTACGACCACAGATTTAAGGATATTTTTGCTGAAATCTTTGAGAACGAATACAAGGATAAATTCAACGAGGCAGGCATTGAATACTTCTATACCCTTATCGACGACGCTGTTGCAAGGGTTATCCGCAGCGAGGGCGGCTATATGTGGGCCTGCAAGAACTATGACGGCGACGTTATGAGCGATATGATTGCTACGGCGTTCGGCTCGCTTGCAATGATGACAAGCGTTCTTGTTTCCCCTGACGGAATCTATGAATACGAGGCAGCTCACGGAACCGTTCAGCGCCACTACTACAAGTATCTTAAAGGCGAGGAAACTTCTACAAACTCGGTTGCAACTCTGTTTGCATGGACGGGCGCACTCAGAAAAAGAGGCGAGCTTGACAAGCTGCCCGAGCTTATGAGCTTTGCCGATAAGCTTGAAAAGGCTACGATTAAGACCATTGAGGACGGCGTTATGACAGGCGATTTATATGCTATCTCAACGCTTGAAAACAAGCAGAAAGTCAACACCGAAGAATTCCTGAATGCAATTAACGAACGCCTCAAAGCTACTCTGTAATTGCCATTTTACTAAAGGAGATCAGTGTGTAATGTCTAAAAATGACAGCATTTCAATGTCGGTTATCAGGCGTCTGCCAAGATATTACCGCTTTTTATCGGAACTTAACGAACAGAATGTTGACAGGATTTCTTCTACAAAGCTTGCCCAGATAATGAATGTGACGGCATCTCAGGTAAGGCAGGACTTAAACTGCTTTGGCGGTTTCGGTCAGCAGGGATACGGTTACAGCGTAGGTCAGCTCAAGGACGAGATAAAAAACATTTTGGGACTCAACAACAACTACAAGGCTGTTTTGATAGGTGTCGGCAACTTCGGCAAGGCCGTTGCCATGCATATGGATTTTGAAAAGTTGGGGTTTAAGCTTATTGCCTGCTTTGATAAGAACAAAGATAAAGTAGGTCAAAAGCTGAATGACCTTTATGTTAAGGATGAATCGGAGCTTGAAGATTTTTGCAGACAAAATCACGTTGATACGGCGTTTTTGTGTATTCCCAAAGTCGCAGTCGAAAACGTGCTTGACGCACTGTACGGGCTTGGAATCAAAAATTACTGGAATTTCAGTCACTACGACATCAATGCAAAATATGACGACACCGTTGTTGAAAACGTACATCTCAGCGACAATCTGATGACTTTGTGTTACAGAATGAACAACAAAAAATAAGCTAAACATCAAAGGCTTCCCTTTTTGGGAAGCCTTTTGTGCGTTAATCTTCTTCGATTTTTATGTATTCGTTGAGATAAACTGAGCAGATTATCAGTTCCTTTACCTTGTAATCCGTTGACTGCTCCATCGCTTCTTTATAAAGCAAAAGCTGTTTTTTGTAGAGCGTCAAAAGCTTTGATATGTCGTTTACCCTGTCGGTTTTGTAATCAACCACAACAAGCTCCCCGTCCTCGACAAAGGCAAGGTCAACAGCTCCCTGCATAATTACATATGCGTCGGTTTTAATGTCTTGGTATTCTTCAAAGGCGTCCGCCGCTTTTATTTTTACGGTAAACCGCTCTTCACGCAAAATCTTTTGCGATTTGATTATCCTGTCAAACAGCGGCAAATCAAGCAGGCGTTTAAGGCCGCTTGAATCTATCGACTCTGCCTGGTACGGGGTAAGACGTTTTTCTGAAACAAGTCGATTTATCTCGGACCGAATATCGGTCTTAGCCTTAGAAAAATCGCAGTATTGCAAAAACGTATGGTGTGCCGTGCCTCGCTCAACCGCAGTAGCCCTGCCCTTGTTCAAAAATGCAGGCTTTGCGATGATCTTGCTGAAATGCGCCTTGTTTTGGGTGTGTGCAATTTGCGATGCGCTTACCTTCTGCGGCAATGATAAAATCTCGGCGTTTTTGTAGTGAAAGTCAAGGTTTTTCTTTAGTATTTCGGCGTAATCGGTTTCTGTTTTTCCTCTTTCCAGTACGCTCTCAAAAAAATTATTGACAGGAGCTTCGGAAAAGCCGCAGTTATAAAGCTCGCCGAATGAGTTGATGAGATTAAAATTCCAAGCAGGATAGTCCTTGCCCTTTGGAAGCAACGGTGCCGACGAATCAATTTTTCTTCTCAGCTTTGCAAGCGACGGATTTACAAGCGCCGTAAGCATTACCCAGCTTGAAATGCAGTTACAGCCGGCAACGGCATACGGCTCGATAACGGTTTTAAACACAAGGCTTGAATAAAGCTTTGACAAATATTTTTCGGCGTTATCAACCGAAGAAAACATAATGAGCTTTTCCTTTGCTCTTGTCAGCGCAACGTATAATATTCTCATTTCCTCTGCAAGCTGATCCTTTAGCATTTCAATTTCTACGGCTATTCTCGGCAGGGTTTTGTAACGGCATACCCCCTGTTTGCGTTTTATTCCAAGCCCTGATTTGCTGTCGATAATCACGTCTTTTTTCAGGTCGTCGGTATTGAATTTTCGTGAGGTGTCCGCAAGAATACAGATTGGAAATTCAAGTCCTTTCGATTTGTGTATGCTCAGCACACGCACGCCGTTGAATGTTGAAACATCAAGATTGCCCGAATCGGAAAGGTCTTTTCCCAATTCGATGAGCCTGTCGATATACAAAATAAAATCAGACAGGGTTTTGTATCCGTTGCTTTCAAAGCTTCGGGCATACACTCTAATCAAATTGAGGTTTTGCAAGGGTGAATTGCCGTCTTTTACGGCAGAGGTGATTGCCCCGAGGGCGGTCATCTCCATAATTTTTCCTATAAGCTCATCCACCGTACCCGTGCAGGCATATTCACGGAGCTTATCAAGCTCGTTCAAAAAGTCAGCGCACTTTTTATCGGTTTGGGCATATTTGCAAAGCGACATATACAGGCTTGTTTTTCTGCTTTGGCTTCTGAGCTTTGCAAGCTCATCGGGAGTAAAGCCGTATATCGGACTGCACAGCACCGACAGCATAGGAATGTCAAGCGTGGGGTTATCGGTTACCCTGAGAATATTAAGCAGAAGCTTTACCTCCTGAGCGTCAAAAACGCTTCCGTTTTCTTCACAATATGCGGGAATTCCGCAGTTTATCAGCGTGTTTACATACTGCACAGCAATTTTATTGGTTTTTCTCAGGATTATTGCAAAATCTCCGTAGGTTGGTTTGCGGAGGGTATCTCCGTCCGTTACAAGAAAATCGGAACCCATTATTTTATGTATCCTTGAAGCAATACAGCGTGCTTCAACCTCAATGGGATCTTCATCTTTAAACGCCGACTTATCAATTAAATTTATGTCAAAATCGCAGTCGTCGGACGGCTTATAGCTTGCGCCGACATTGAGCCGTTCGTCCTCAGTGTAATCCATTGAAGCAACCTGCTTTGTCATTATGTGCGAGAAGATGAAATTTACCGTGTCGCATACCTCTGCCCTGCTCCTGAAGTTTTTGTCAAGAATTATTGTTGCAGGGTACTTGGGCGAGGTTGAGTCAAATTTATAATACTTATTTTTCCTTGAAAGAAATATCTGCGGCTTTGCCTGCCTGAAGCTATAGATACTCTGCTTGACATCACCAACGACAAAGAGATTGCTTCCGTCGGCGCTTGTGCAGTTAAATATCAGGTTTTGCACATCGTTTACGTCCTGGTATTCATCAACTATTACGGTATCGTATCTTGATGAAATTTCATATGCCTGCGGCGTTTTTGTATAACTTCCGTCGGCGTTCGGCGAGGCAAGCAGTTTTACGGTAAGCGACTCTATATCGGAAAATGACAGCACGTTTTTCTTTAGCTTTAATTCGTCAAAATTTGCGATAAACTCACGCACCAAATCAAACAGTACGGATACTATGCTTTCAAGCTCGGAAAGCTCCTCTCTTGCCTGCTCCTCGTTACGGCAGAAGCAGGAGTTGATTTTTGAGAGAGTTTTTTTCACTTCGTCACGATTTGCAGACACCGCAAGCTTTATCGGATCTTCGGAATATCCCCTTGGAGTAGGCAGGCTTCCTCTGACAAAGGTTGAAAGGTGGCTGACTATATTGTCCCAGTTTTTTTCAAGGAGCTTTTTGTTGAGCTTTTCAAGAAAAACAAGGTCGCTTTCAAAAAGCGGCGACATTTTCTCAAATAATACTTTGCTCTCGTTTAACATCTTAATTGACGATTGCGTCAGGTTGATTGCGTGCGCCACCGCAGGAAGCGCATAATCAATAATGATTTTGCCCCATATCGAGTCGGCAACAGAGCGTTCGCCGTAGCTTTTAAGCATATTGTCAAGCCACAAATCGGGAAACGGCTGGGTTGACAAAAATTTACTTATCGTGCTTACGGTGTTTCTGAGGTCTTCATCTCCGTTTTTTCCCGAAAATGCATCAAGCAGTTTTATAAAATTTTCGTCGTCGTGATTATAAAAGGCTTCAAACGCTTTTTGCATTGCCTGATTTTTCAGTATATCAAGCTCGCTTTCATCGGCAATTCTGAAATCGGAGGACACATTGAGCGTATGGAAATACTCTTTGACTGTATTGGAGCAAAAGCTGTCAATAGTCGATATGCTCGCATTGGGCAAAAGCTGTTTTTGCTTTAGCAGTCTTTGGTTGTAGGGGTCTTCTTTCAGCAGACGGTTGAGAGCGTCTGTGATTCTCTCTTTCATTTCGGCGGCGGCGGCTCTTGTAAAGGTTACTATCAGCAGTCTGTCTACGTCAACCGGGTTATCGTCACGGGTGATAAGATTTATAACTCTTTCTACAAGAACGGCGGTTTTGCCCGAACCTGCGGCGGCAGAAACAAGCACAGAGCCGTCCGTTGAATAGATAGAATTAAGCTGTTGTTCGGTCCACTGTCTGCTCACTGTTCTGCCTCCTTTGAAAGCTCATTTTTTATCAGTCTGTAAACTTCGTCGTTGTCAACGGCAAAGGTGTTTCTCGGTTCGCTCATTCTATAGCCGCAAACGCTGTCATACGGACAATACTTGCAGGCGTCCGCCGAGCCTGTTGCGGGGGAAGCTTCGATTTTTCCCGAAAAAAGGTCGTTGCCCATTGAAATTACGGTCATATCAAGCTTTTTGAATATCTCGCCGAACTGTTCAAGGGTTGCAAGACTTGTTTTTGAATACGGCACTCCCGCCTTAATCGCAACGGGAATATACCTGCCCTTTTCGGATTTGTCCATTCCCTTTATTACCGTAATATCATCAAGCAAAAGTCCATTCATCTTTAGATTTTTGTCAATCTCGGTTTCTATCTTTTCCGCGGTAAAGCTGTCGTCGGCTGAAACTGCCTTTACGGTTGCAGGCATATAAAGTATTCCCGCAGGTGTAAAATCTCCGAAAGTCTTTTTGCCGTTTTCCTTTAGCGCATACAAATATATCAGCATCTGCATATTAAGCCCGTAAAGAATATCCGAGAGCTTAAAGGTCTTTGCGCCTGTTTTGTAATCAACTATCCTTATGTATTTTACGCCGTCCTTGTTCATTACGTCTACTCTGTCAATACTTCCGCACACCGCAATGTTTTCGCCTGTAGGCAGTTTTACGGTGTAGGCAGGTACATCGGCGCCGATTTTCAGCTCACAGTCGGCGACATCAAAATCACTTTGCGTAAGCTCCTTTATTATATGCTTTAAAAGAACGGAAACATTGTCGCAAAGCACGTTTAATTTATAGAGGAACGATTTTGTTTTGGTTTCCGCTCCGCCAAGGTAGCTTTCAAGCCTTGAGCCTACGGCTGATTTTGCAAAGGCTTTTATTTCTTCCTCGGTCATTGACGAATACTCCGTCTTTGAATATTCAGTAAAAAAGCGTTCAAGAACAGCGTGAACAAGAGTTCCGTATTCAAGCGGATTTATCTCGGCTTTTCTGCGCTCACGGATATTCAGCCCGTAATTGCAGAAATACGAAAATCGGCAAAGGCTGAATTTTTCAATTTGAGAAGCCGAAAGTCTGAGGTCGTTTCCGAATAACAGCTTGGCGTTTTCAGTATTATCAATTTTAAACGGCGTTTTGTCAAGCGAACGCAAAACCGCCCTGCTCTTTGAAGAATAGGAATCGCTGTTTTCAAAATATTCCCTCAGTCCCGAAAGCTCGGTCATATTTGCCGAAAGTGAACGTGCGTACTGCTCAAAGGCAGGTTTTTCGGCAAGCATTGATTCAAGTCTGCTGTCAAAATCCGCTCTGTCGTACAGCACAATATCAGGAAAGACCTTTTGTATTTCGCTGAAAATTACGGACGGTCGGAATTTCGTTCCGAGCAAGTCGAGCGCAGGCGCAGATACAAAGAGCTTTTCGGAAGGTGAGGTCATACAGCAATACGTCTGAAAAAGTTCAAGGTTTGCAAGCTCGGAGGAATTTGCGCCGAGTTTTATGTCGCTGAGCGACAAAAGCTTGATTTCAAACGGAGAAAAGAAGCCTGCGCTTTGAGGTACGGCAGGGAAATTTTCTTCGGTACAGCCTATCAGAAACGAAACCTTGTTATTTGATGATCTTACCCTTTGAGATGAAGTGACTGTTACGCAGTCAAGGGTTTGAGGAATTTGCGAAAACTCAATGGCGGAAATTTGAATTGACAAAAGCTCAAAAAACCTTTTAGGTGAAAGCGGCATATCGGAGGTCACCGCAACGGTTTTGTCAAATGCGTCCATAAGCAGGCTCCACACCTTAATTTGTTCTTCGCCAAGCCCTTTTTGGGTGTTTTCAAGCGTATCGTACATTTCGCTGAGCGAGGTCTGAACGTCAAGCTCGCACAAAAGTTCATAAAGCGCTTCGGTGATTTCACGTCCGTTTTTGTCTTTGATAATTTCTTTGAATTTTATCAAAGGTTCTGTTACCGAGCTTCGCACCTTTTCTGCGATTTTTAAATCGTTTTTATCGTTTTCTGTAAATTTGTCGGCAAAGCCCCGCGGATTTTGTCTGAATTCCGACTTAAAAGCCGAGTTGTTTATGTTCCAAACGAAGGTGTAATTTTCAAACACGCTTATTTCATCGGGGGTATTTGAGGTCAGTCCCGTTTTGAGCATTGACAATACGTCGTCGCGTTCAAAATTATCGAGTATAATCCTGAAAATTGAGTTTACAAGCCGTATTGCGGGTTTTACGTCTATTGCCCGATGCTCGTCCGTAAAATATGGAATTTCGTATTTGTCAAAAATCACATTGATTATGCCGTTGTACTGCTCGGTATCGTGGCAGATAACAAGAATATCGGAATAAAGGTAATTATTCTCGATAACAAGCCGCTTTATCCTCCGTGCAACAAACTCACATTCATCATATGTATCACAAGCCGAATAGAGCATAACGGACTTGGGTTCGGATTTCTGCGGTATGACTTCATTGCGGAAAATACCGCTTTCAAGCGCAGACAGCTCAGGATTTTTGAACTTTTTACATTCGGTAAGCTTTATCGGGGCTTTTATGTCGATAAAGTCTTTTTTTGCTATTGCTTTAAGGGTTTTATATGTCCTTTGCGACACAGCGAAGATATCCTCACGGCCGTTTGAAAGCGGATCAAGCGTAAGCGCAACGCCTGTGTATTTACAGCGTGACATCAAAAGCCTGATAACCTTTAACTGTTGGGCGGTAAAATCACTGAAAGAGTCAATAAACAAATAATAATTCTGCAACAGATTATTATTCTCTTCAAGAATATTATACAGCCTTGTCAGATCATCAAGAGGATCAACATAGCTTTGGGATACGATAGCGTCATATGTATCAATAACAAGAGAGGTTTCAATCAGCTTTGTTTTCAGGGTGGCGTCGTCAATACCTCCTGCGGCATTTCTGAGCATTTCCGTGGAAATATTGCTCTTTTTGCAATCCGACAGCGCACCGAGCATAAGACTTGTATTACTGCGTGAATTTTTTGTACTCAACAGAGTGAGCTTTTCGGAAAGCTGTTCAAGCGCAATATTCATTATTACCGCTCTTGTGCCCTTATCTATGACATTAATCGGGGTATTTGCCGTAATATCAAATATATGACTGCAAAGGCGTGAAAAGCCGAACACATTGACATTTTTTGACCTGTTTGCGCCTAAAAGCTCAAGAAAATCCTTTTCGGTTTCAAATGAAATCTGGTCGGGCACAAGCATCAAAATGTTTTTTTCGCCGCTTTCGGTCAGCTCTAGTATTTTGTTGTAAACCAGGGTGGTTTTTCCCACTCCGTTTTTTCCGAGAATGAATTGGAGCATAAGTACCTCCGAAATTAGAAATATTAAACTTTTAACTGTATATATTTTATCACGGACAGTATTTCATAGAACGGATTTTCTTTAAAAGAAATATAGCTTATTGACAAATAAAATCTGCGAATATATAATATAAGTGCAATCAAGAATTTAGCGAGGTGATTCTATGGGTATTTGGGCTATTATCATAATAGTTGCCGTAATAATTATTATCAGTGTTCTAATTGCGGCATTTTTAAGGGAATCCGATATGGATTACAGGCTTGGCAAGGGTCTGTTTGAAAACAGCGAAAACAATCTTGACGATAAACCCGAGCTCAGCGACAAGGAATATTACGACGGCGACGGCGGTCTGCTGAAATAATCATTTAAACACGGAGCACAATTCCTCAAAAAGCTCAACTATTTTAAATTTGTACTGATACTGTTCGTTTTTAACTATGTCATACTGCTCGCTGTCAAAAACCTCGTGCGCCTTTTGGTCCTGCTCCTCTGCGCTTGATATGCAAAGCGACGGATACATTACGCACCACCAGTTGTGTCCCTTGCCCTCACCTATCGTGATTCGCAGAGCGTCGTAATTGCCCGAGGGCAATGTGTAGTTTTCATAATACCGCGTGCTGAAATGCATATTTGTTATTTCAGCCTTTACGCAGTAATCATAACCGTTTTTCAACACCTCATCATACGCCGTATCGGCTATGCTTTGCAGGTTTTGTGAAATCAGCTCTTCCGCTGTTTCCTTTGAATCTGCATTTTTGAACAGTTCTTCGGTATAGTCAAGCACCCGATCCCTGACCTTTAATTTTAAGCTTTGGTCAGCGTCGGAATCGGAATTTGCAAGTATATGAAGTCTGAAAACCTCGTTTGAAATTTGAGCGCACTCAGCCTGAAACGGAAGCATTGAATAAATAACTGCAAGCACAAAAGCTATGCAGGCGGATTTAATAAACATTTTCATAAAAATGACCTGTCCTCTCTTGAAAAAGATTATGGGCAGGTCGTTTCTGTTTTATACAACAAAGCACCCCTTTTTTGAGGGCTTGCATAAAAATGTTTCTTTATATACCGAGCCTAACGCTTCGGCGCATTTTTTGGCTTTTCTGTCAGAGGTAAAAATCGCAAACACTGCCGAGCCCGAACCCGACATTCCCGCTCCCCTTGCGCCGTGCTTGAGCATAATTCTCTTAATCTCGTTTACTTCGGGGATTTGAAGCGCAAGTTCAAAGTCGTTGAAGATCGTTGTTGAAATCAAAAACATATCACGGCTGAAAAGCGCCTTTATCATTTCATCGGTATAACTGGGGTGAGGATTAAGCGCATCAACCTTTGTATATGCCTCGGCTGTTGAAACACTCACGCAGTCGGGCTTGCAGATAACTATTGACGAACAGTTAAACGACGGCAGTTTTTTAAGATTTGTGCCTATGCCAAAAGCGTGCTTTGTTCCTCCGACAAGACAGAACGGAACATCTGCGCCGACACGTTCGGCGATTGCGTGCATATCGGCAGGCTTCAGCATAGTATCAAACAACACATTCAGTCCGAGTATCGTTGCCGCACCGTCACTGCTTCCGCCGGCAAGCCCTGCCTGAGTGGGTATCACCTTGTTTATGTCAATATGAACGCCGCTGACGTCCTTTCTGCAATAATCAAAAAATCTGTATGCCGCCTTGGCGCAGATATTGCTGTCGTCGCACGGCACACCGTCATAGTTGCAGGAAATTGTGACCTTGCCGCTGTCGTTGTTTTCAAGAGTAACAACGTCGTACAAATCAACTGCCTGCATTACGGTGGAAATATCGTGATAACCGTCGGTGCGTTTTTTTACTACGTCAAGCGTAAGATTAATTTTTGCCGGAGCTTTGACTTCAACCTTCATTTTTGAGTTCCTCTAAAAATTCCCTTATGCGTTCAAGCGCAATTTTTAGGTGCTTGAGCGAATAGGAGTACGAAACACGCACAAAGCCCTCTCCGCATTTGCCGAATGCCGTTCCCGGAATTACGGCAACCTGCTTTTGCATAATAAGGCGTGTGCAAAATTCTTCGGACGTAAGCCCTGTATTTTTTATACACGGGAAAACATAGAATGCGCCGAGCGGCTCAAAGCAGGTAAGCCCCATTTCATTGAAGCTGTCAACAACAAGTCTGCGGCGCATATCGTATTCGTCACGCATTTTGTTAATATCTCTGTCGCCGTTTCTGAGCGCCTCAATAGCGGCATACTGCGCTGTTGTGGGGGCTGACATAATTCCGTACTGATGAAGCTTTGTCATCTGGTCGATTATCGGAGCAGGTCCGAGCGCATAGCCGAGTCGCCAGCCCGTCATTGCATATGATTTTGAAAAACCGTTTATCACGACGGTACGCTCGTACATATTATCAATCGACGCAATGGAAGTGTGAGAATTTCCGCCGTATGTAAGCTCCGAATATATTTCGTCGGAAAGTACCATAAGGTCGTTTTCAATCACTATTTTTGCAATCTCCTCAAGGTCCTGTTTTTCCATAATAGCCCCTGTAGGATTATTGGGAAACGGAAGCACAAGCAGCTTTGATTTCGGAGTTATTGCAGCCTTTAGGTCGTCGGGGCTGAGCCTGAAATTATCCTCGCTTTTTGTATTGATGATTACAGGCGTTCCCTCTGCCATTACAGCCAACGGCTCATAACAGACGAACGACGGCTGCGGAATAATCACCTCGTCACCCTTGCCGACGAGCGTGCGGAACGCAAGGTCGATTGCCTCGCTGCCGCCGACGGTAACAAGCACCTGTTCGTGGGGGTCGTATTTTACGCCGAATTTACGGTCAAAATAGGCTGAAATTTCATCTCTCAGCTCTGCAAATCCTCGGTTGGGAGTGTACCATGTTTTGCCCTTTTCAAGGCTGCGGATACCCTCGTCACGGATATGCCACGGCGTCTGGAAGTCAGGCTCGCCTATGCTCAGCGAAATGACGTTTTCCATTTCATTTGCTATGTCAAAAAAGCGTCGTATTCCCGACGGCGGTATTGACTGTATTCTTTGG
This sequence comes from uncultured Ruminococcus sp., assembly GCA_900543095.1. Lineage (GTDB taxonomy): Bacteria > Bacillota > Clostridia > Oscillospirales > Acutalibacteraceae > Ruminococcoides. The sequence continues at coordinate 20,374 of UQQD01000017.1, forward strand.
TTTATGTATTTGTCATAATTCATCAGAGAATTAAGCTCCTCTCATCTGCCTGACTGTCCGAATCAATCAGGTTCATTCCTCTGTCCTTGTAACGGCGCATTATAAAATGCGTTCCCGTTGACAGAACGCCGTCTATGGTTGACAGCTTTTTGGCTACAAACATTGCAATATCCTGCATTGTTTCGCCCTTTACTATCAGCGCAAAATCATATACGCCCGCCATAAGATAGACAGCTTCTACCTCTTCAAACGCCATACACTGCTCTGCCATTTCATCAAAGCCCGTTTCCTTTTTCGGCGAAACCTTAAGCTCGATAAGCGCCTGAACAAAATCTTCATTCAGCACGTCCCAATCAACTACCGCCTGATAGCCCTTGATTATGCCTTTGTTTTCATATTCCTTGATCTGAGCCTTGATATAATCCTCGGGTTCTCCGAGCATGGCGGCTATTTCAGAGGTTGTAAAGCCTGAATTTGTACTTAAAAGCTGTAATAGTTTATTCATAATGATTCCTCCCGAATTTATTATTAAACCGTCTGTACCGCAAACTTATCAACCGTATTAATAAGACTTGTACAGACTGACGTTGAAATACAATATAGCTCGTTTGACTCGTCCGTTATGTCAAGCTCGACCGAGTCCCCGCAGTTTTGCTGTGAAGAAATTACGGAATTGTCAACGTTGATTATACTGAAATTTTTTGTCACGATGTCTCCGTGAATGTGCCAGTTGTTACCGTAAAAATATGAATATATTACTTTGGCGGTAAGAACGACAACAAAGGTAATGTGCGATTTACCGACCTTAAAAACGTAAGTGTTTGTGCCCACTAAGGGAAGCTGACGTATCTTTGCCTTTACGTTTTGCTCGGTATCGGTCAAAATAATATTTACCTTTGATTTTGTTTTTGTTTTGACAAACCTTGCAAAATACTTTGGATTGCCGAGTTCATCGTATATTGTGAATTCATTATCCGACGCCGAAACGTCACGCTTAATAAAAAGCTTCATAAATATCACCGTATAGAGTTCATATATTGTCTAAGTCTTTTAACCACATTTTTACCGACGCATCGCTCGGCATTCGCCAATCGGAGCGCGGAGAAAGAGTGACCGAGCCTACCTTTGGTCCGTCGGGCAGGCAGGAACGCTTAAACTGCTGAGCAAAAAATCTTTTTACAAAAACCGTGAGCCAATGCCTTATGGTCTTGTCGTCATATTTGCCGTCAAACGATTGTCTTGCCATATAGTATATTTTACTCGGAGCAAATCCGAAGCGTACCATATAATAAAGGAAATAATCGTGAAGCTCATAGGGTCCTACAACGTCCTCGGTCCTTTGAGCGATTTCTCCGTTTTTATCAGGCGGCAAAAGCTCGGGACTTACTGGAGTGCCGAGAACGTCCAAAAGCACCGATTTCAGCGGTTCCGTTGATTTGTCGGCCTCATAGGCGGTAAGATAACGGACAAGCGTTTTAGGAATTGAAGCGTTGACCGCATACATACTCATATGATCTCCGTTGTATGTCGCCCAGCCGAGGGCAAGCTCGGAAAGGTCACCCGTTCCGATAACAAGAGCGGAATATTTGTTGGAAAGGTCCATTAAAACCTGAGTGCGCTCACGAGCCTGAGAGTTTTCGTAGGTTATATCGGTCACGCTTTCGTCGTGGTCAATATCTCTAAAATGGCATCGAACTGCGTCGGTTATGTTTATTTCTTTAAAAGAAGTATCATACGCCAAAGCAAGCTTTTCCGCATTTGACTTTGTACGCTTTGTAGTGCCGAAGCACGGCATAGTAACGGTATGGATATTTTTTCTGCTTATGTCGAGAAAATCAAAGGCGTGTACGCAGACAATAAGCGCAAGCGTGCTGTCAAGACCTCCCGAAAGACCTAAAACCACATTATTTATTTCGGTGTGAGCAAGACGTGTTGCAAGTCCCGTTGACTGGATAGTAATTATTTCTTCACATCTGCTTTCAAGGTCGTCGTAGCTTGACGGCACAAAGGGAGTCTGAGAAAATCTGCGGCAAAGCTTTGTAGGCTTTATCTGCATATCAAACGACTGCACGGTGATTCTGTCATCGGCAGGTCTTATAAAAGTGGTGGTCCTGCGGCGTTCGCCCCAAAGCCGCTCTACGTCGATGTCGGCATAAGTCACACCCTGAGTAAAGCGTTTGCTTTCCGCAAGCAGAGAGGCGTTTTCGGATATAATGCACTGAGCCGAAAAGACCATATCGGTAGTGCTTTCGCCAAAGCCCGAATCGCAGTAAACATATCCGCAGCAAAGCTTGCCGCTCTGCATTTTTACAAGATCACGCCTGTACTGAGCCTTGCCGATAAGGTCGTCGGAACACGAAAGGTTGCAGATTATCGCCGCTCCGTTTTGTGCAAGGCGTATCGAGGGCGACTCAGCCACCCACAAGTCCTCGCAAATCTCTATTCCGAATGTAAATTCGGGCATATCCGCACATCTGAAAATTTGATTTGCGGAAACGGTAAAATCACAGCCTGCATAATTTATACGACATTCAACGTCCTTGCCGCTTGCAAAGTGGCGCACCTCGTAAAATTCGCTGTAATTGGGAATGTTTATCTTAGGTATCGCACCGAGAATTTTGCCTTTGCAGGTTACAAAAGCGCAATTATAGAGTGACTGTTCAACGGCAACGGGGACGCCGAAAATCAAAACTGCGTCAAGCTCCTTTGTCTTGTCAAGAATATGAGCTACGGCGTTTTCGGCTGATTTAAGCAGTACCGACTGCAAAAACAAGTCGGAGCAGGTATAGCCCGTTACGCAAAGTTCGGGAAAAGTAACCAACGCCGCTCCGTTCTGCGAAGCCTCTTTTGCATATGAGATTATTTGTTCCGCATTAAAGCCGCAATCGGCTACACGAAGCTTTGGCGCAGCAGCCGCAGTTTTTACAAAGCCGTAATTCAAAATTCTCACCCCAAATAAAAAATAACCATAAGTAAGATATACATATGGTTATTATACTACAAAATATACTATTATACAAGATGAAAAATCAGTGCCGCAAGAATTTCGGGAAAATAAAATTTCGGACAAATGCATCAAGCCGTGCGGTGCTTTGATACTTAACCCTCTGGCATTACAAATCAGAGCAAGGTTCTTGTGAGCCTGTCACGGTGGAAAAGGTACTGAGTTTCAAGCATAGGCTCGAATTTTGCTATATAACAGCTTGTGTAGCCCATCATCAGCCAAAACCACATTACCATAAACGATATATCGTAAAGCAGCGCTTTTTCAAACAGCGAATAGATGAGATAAGCCGATAAAAACGCAAACAGGCAGGGATAGACATCGTTCCTGAAGCTCTTTTTTTGTAGGAACAAATGCTGAGCGGCGTGCTTTGCAAACCTGAAGCCGAATACGCCGAATATACTGAAGCCTATTATTCCCGTTGAAACAAGGATAGTCAGAAATCCGTTGTGCAGGTCGCTGTTATGGTAAGAGAACGACAGCGAACCGTTGAGATGTTCTTTGCTGTAGAAGATTATGTTTCCGTTTGATATTCCGATTATGGGCGAAATTTGAAACAGATCCATTGATTCCTTCCAAAGCTTAAAACGACCGCTGTCAATATTTTTATTGGTGTGGTCAAAGGTTACCTTGTCTTTGGCTTTATCCTTACCGTCGGCAATTACGCTTCCGTCATCAAAAAGAATATCTATCATTGCATTGGTCTTTGTGGTAACAACCGAAAAGCCCGTCTTGAATATAGATCTGAACATAAGCGATGAGCCGACAATAAAACAGGCTATGAGCAAAACCGATACTATTTTTAAAATCACCTTAGATACGGTAAGCCCCTTTTTTTCTGCAAAAAACATATATACCACATAAACTGTTGCATATCCGAGCGCAAGCACCAAAGAAGCGTTTGAATCGCACAGTATCAGCGAAAAGGCGTTGGTTATGATACAGATAGCAAGCCACAGCCTTGACAGTCCGGGCTTTTCAACTCGATTTAACAGTTCGGGCTTTGTGAGCATATGACAGCATATAATAGAAACTACCGAGCAAAATCCAAGCAGGTTCGGATTTACAAACACTCCCGTAAAACGGTTTTCATATATCGGGAATTTTACCCACTGCCACTCAAAGCTTATTCCGAACATAAGGCAGAACATTCCGAAAATATTTGCAAACGTCGTTATGTAAACAATAAGCTTTGCAATAAAGTAAAGCTCCTTTTTAAAATCAAAGCCCGGCTCGGTATGCATTCCGTAAAATACAAAAAAGCAAATCAAAACGTGAAGCAGCATAAGGAAGCTGTAAAACATCATTACGGAATAATTGAACAGGATAGACACCAATGAAATTATCAAAAACGCACCTATCCAAAGCCCGAATCTGAGCTTAAAAAATGTTTTATATCTCTGTTGATTAAAAGCTACAAGCCTGACTCCCCAACAAAAGAGGAAAACAAGCAGAACATATGCGGGGATTTGGAGAAATGACACATTGCAAAAGAACAAATCAATGATATAGATTGTTCTGAACAACGATGTATCATTTAATTTCTCTTTCAATTTAAATTTAAAAGCGGTCATTTTGTACCTCTTAATAAATCAGCTCAATACACCCTTAATGGTTTTGAACATAATTTTTATGTCAGAAAAAAAGCCGAAATCTTTTGTGTATTGAAGGTTATACTTCATTTTGTCGGGCAAAATCCTGTTTATGTAGACCTCATCGGCATCATCGGCCGAAGCAAGCAGCTTTTCTTCATCCTTATACATTATTGATGTAAGCGAAGTTATGCCTGCGGGAATAAGCAGCGTTGCATAATATTCGGGCTTGTATTTGTCAACATATTCGGGAACCTCGGGACGTGTGCCGACGATCGACATACTTCCCGAAAGCACATTGAAAATCTGGGGCAATTCATCAAGACGGTATTTCCTTAAAAAACGTCCTATTTTTGTTACCCTGGAATCACTGTCGGTTGTAACCAGAGTACCGAGCCTGTCGGCATTCTGCACCATTGTTCTGAATTTAAAAATCTTAAAATGCCTGCCGTATGTCGTTACCCTCTCCTGCTTAAACAAAACCGTACCCTTTGAGGTAGCTTTAACAGCTATTGCGATTATTATTATCGGCAGTATAAGAAAAACAAGCAGTATTATTGACAGCAAAACGTCAAAAACCCGCTTTAACACAAGACTTGCCGTTTTATGGCTGAGTATGTCATAATACTCTTTTACTTCTTCAGACCTGAATTTTGGCGGAAGTTTTGAAAAAGCTCTCATATCTCTGCTCCTGATGTCGGATTATTCCGGATAGTTTGATATGCATACATATTAAGATTATATCTTGTATTTCGATAATTTTCAATAATTATTTCAAAAGATTAATAATTTACGGCACAACGTAAAAACCGACGGTATGCAGCCGTCGGTTTTTAGGTGATTTTATGGAGTAATCAAGCACATAAAAAGAAGTGATCAAAATAGTTAGTAATTGGAAAATCTTTACTTTACCTATATATTAGCATGCCCTTTGTAAAATGTCAACACTTTTTATTAACTTTTTTGAAATTTTGTATATTTATTTTTCACAATTAATATACTTGACTAAACCGTCAAAAAAATGTAAAATAAAAAGCGTAAGGAAGATGTATTATGAACAGTGAATTTTCTCCCGATCTTGTCACGCTCTCGGGCGATGACGGCACAAAATCGGAATTTGAAATTCTTGATATTATTGAGGACGATAAGAGCATTTATTATGTACTCTCCCCTCGCTATGCCGACCCTGCGGCTGCATTGAACAGAGCTTTTGAATATTATATATTTGAAGTCAGGGACAAAGACGGCGAAAGAGAATTTATTGAAATTGACGACGATGCAAAAGCTGAAAGGCTCTGCAAAATCTTTGAGAAAAGATACAACGATATTCTTTTCGGCGACTGTGATTAATTTGATTATAACCGTACATAATAAATTCGGTTGCCGCTTAAATGACAATTTAAATTACAACGGCATTTAACTTGAAAATTCCTGCCCGATTCGCGTATGATTTTAAAATAACCCTACAACATTTAAATCGGGAGCTTTACTCTTTGAGTGGTGTGCAGACCTCCCATTGCTTGGAAGAAGGGAGCCTGAAGCTCAAAGGAGAGCACCCACCTGCTTTCTTCGTAGGCAGGTTATTATTTAAATCTTACGGTCGGGCGGGATTTAATTTTTACATTTTAAATTTGAGCAACGCTTTGCTTGCAAGAATTAAGAATATACATAATGGAGTAATTTGTATGAACGTTTCTGTTTTGGGCTGCGGAAGATGGGGCAGCTGCATAGCATGGTATCTTGATAAAATCGGTCATAATGTTTTGAGCTGCGGGCTGAAAGACGCACCCGAATTTATCAGGCTTGAAAAATATCATAAAAATGACTACCTCACCTTTCCCGAAAGCATTGAGGTCACGTCAGATCTTGAAAAAGCGGTCGATAGTGCCGAAGTTATCGTTATTTCGATTTCATCGCAATATCTCCGCTCTTATTTTGAGGATATTTCAAAATACAACCTTGACGGCAAGATAATCGTTCTTTGTATGAAGGGGGTTGAAGCTTCGTCGGGCAAAAGGCTCAGCGAGGTTGTGGGAGAATTTGTTGATGAAAGCAAAACGCCCATTGCCGTTTGGGTGGGACCCGGACATCCTCAGGATTATGTTAAGGGAATCCCGAACTGTATGGTTATCGACAGCAATAACAAGGAAGTAAAACAAAGGCTTGTGAGTGAGTTTACAAGCGAGCTGATAAGGTTCTATCTCGGAACGGACCTAATCGGAAGCGAGATAGGCGCCGCCGCAAAAAATGTTATAGGAATTGCGGCAGGTATGCTCGACGGAATGAACTACACCTCGCTCAAGGGCGCACTTATGGCAAGAGGCACACGGGAGATTTCAAGACTCATTAAAGCTCTCGGCGGCAATGAAATGAGCGCATACGGACTTTGCCACCTCGGCGATTACGAGGCAACGCTGTTTTCCCAATGGAGTCACAACAGGAAATACGGTGAAGAATATGTAAAGGGCAATAAATTTGACAAGCTTGCCGAGGGCGTTATGACTTCAAAGGCATTGTATAAGCTCGGCGTTGAATACAATGTTGAACTTCCGATCGTTGAAAGCATTTATAATGTTCTGTTCAATGGTCTTGACGTTAAAGAAGCAATAGGAAAACTGTTTTTGCGTTCGGTTAAAAAAGAATTTTAGGAAGATTTTATGGATATTGAATCAGCTAATACAGCAAAGGAAGGAACAAATACCGAATTGTCGGACGCAAGCCCCGCAGGTGAAGTTTGTGAAAATACCGATCCGAGCGAAGTTAACAGTATAAGCGAAACTATAGATTTTGACGAAGCGAATCAGGTTTGCGAAGATAATCAGACAGACGGGCTGTTTGACATAAATGAAGCCGCAGAAAAGCAGTGCAACGGACAATACACAACAGTTGTTTCTGTCAGGAGGCAGGGCAAAGTTGAGTCTGCCGTTGTAAACATCATAGCATTGCTTGCGCTGTTTTCATTCGGCTACATTGCAATAATGAGCTTTATTCAGACAAGCGTGATTGACCCTGAGCAATACGGAAATGAAATAATTCTTTATCAATTAGATAACATTTTGCTTAATATACTGTTTACCGCTCTGTTTGCATTCGTTTTGTTCAGGCTCAAAAAACACTGTAATTTCTTTGCAAAGGTCAATATGGCCTATATGGAAATAGGAATAGTGTTTTATACAATAGTCCTCGGACTTATTTGGATACTTTCGGTCACCTCCGTTCCTGCCTCAGACAGCTACAACCTTTTTGAGGCTGCAACAAAGGCAGCCGACGGAGATTATTCGTTTTTGCAAAACGGAGCTGAATTTTTCAACAAGGATTATTACGACGGCTACTCATACTTTAATTTCTATCCGTTCCAGCTTGGCTTTGTGCTGATAAGCGAGCTTGTTTACAGATTGTTCGGTACCGCAACCGCACTTCCGATGCAGTTTATTAATGTGATTTGTCTTGGCGCTGCGTATCTCGGAATTGCAAAAATCACAAAATATATTTTCAAAAGACGTTCAATAGAGTTTTTTGCAATCTTACTTTTGGCAGGCTGTATTCAGCCCGTCCTGTTTTGCAGCTTTGTTTACGGCAACATAATAGGTATGTGCTGTGCAATATGGGCAAGCTTCTTCCTGATAAGATATTTCCGGACAAATAAATACACCTATCTTATTCCCTGCGCAGTTTTGCTTGTGCTTTCCGTGCTTGTAAAATACAATAATATGATTTATGTAATTGCGTTTGCAGTAGTGCTTGTTCTCCACACAATCAGTATGAAAAAATGGCAGAGCATTGCGTTTGCGCTTGCGATTTGCATTGCGTCTGTCGGTTCGATACAGCTTGTTATCCTAAGCTATGAAGCAAGAGGAGAAGTTGAAATCAGCGACGGCGTTTCACAGGTATTGTACCTTGATATGGGATTATCGGACTCGCCCATGGCGCCGGGCTGGTACACAAGCGTTGCAAAGGACATCTATTCAAGCAACGGGCTTGACTCAAAGGCGGCAAATGCCGAGGGTTGGAGAGATATTGACACAAAGCTTCGGGGATTCGGAAACAACTTTGAATATACACTCGACTTTTTCAGCAAAAAAATTCTCAGCCAATGGAACGAGCCTACCTATGAAAGCATATGGATAAGCAAGGTTAAAGACCATTATTTTGCCGTCAACGCTATCGGTAACTCGGTTTATGACGGAAGTTTCGGACAGCTTTTGGAACTGTATTTTAACTTATATATGCAGATATTGTTTTTGCTTTTTGCAGGAGGAATATGCTTTCTTGTTATCAAAAGGCAGACCGATATTGAAGCTATCCTCTTCCCTCTTGTGATGCTGGGCGGCTTTGGATACCACCTGCTGTTTGAGGGAAAGTCACAATATATTTTGACATATATCGTGCTGATGATTCCTACGGCGGCATATGCCGTGAACTGCTTGTATAAGTGTGAGTTCACCAAAATAAAAGCCGCAATAGCCAAAATCAACTCTGTTCCGAACGAAGCAAAAGAAGAAACCGAACAGGAAATTCAAACAGATGTTGAGGAAAAAGAACCGCAAACCGATTAGCCCTTTTGAACGTAAAACCAATATATGATATAAGCAGGAGCTGTCCCATTTGGTGCAGAACATTGCTCCGATTTAAAAGCTATAATCCACAATCAGCAACAAAGTGTGTGATGTGGATTATAGCTTTTACTTTATATTGAATAGTAATGAAATTTTTGTTCTGTGCTGAATTGGACAGCCCCTTTTGCGTTATATTCGTATCAAACTATTTTTGGCTCAGATAAGCCGTTACGCTTATTGTCATAAAATTCGCCCTCAAAACGCCATTTCCCCGGCATCTCTTCTTTGCCGTGTCCGTGACGCTTGCTCATGTACCAGTCGCCGTCGTAGGTGTATTTATCCGTCGCACGGGTCCATTTTCCCTTGCCGTGGCGGTAGCCGTCCTTCATGGTGCCGCTGTAAAGATCGCCGTTGCGATACCATTTTTTCTTGAAGTATCCGTTGGCGATATACCGGATCGTCGGCGATTCGGTGTACTGCTTAGGCTTTTGCTGCGGTACAGCACCTACCATTTTCGGACCGTTTTTATAAGCGTCTGTTCTTCCGGAATAACATTCCCAACAAAGCGAATTGTCTCCTCCTGCTTTTCCGTTGCTTCTTCCGCATTTTGGGCATAGTCCCATAAATCATTTCTCCTTTAGAAACATATCGCCATATGCTATTTGGTAATTATCATATTACGTCGTCAAAACCGACGTCTTTTAATATTCCGGTATAATATGCCACATCTTCGTCAGTATAATTAAGACGGTTTTTAAATCCGTTTTTTACATTTACGTTTTTTTCTATAAAAATCCTCTTAAACCACATACTGCACCAGCTTGCGGGAAGCAGGAACGGCGCCTTGTTCAGATATGGGTAATTAACCGCCATATCCGATTTACTCGGAAAAAGACCGGACAAAAGATATGAATACTTTGTTTTGCGTCTGCCCTCTTTTTCGCCCTGTGAAATTGTTCTCAGCGATCCTATCATAGCCGATGAACTGACTATGCCGAGTCTGCCGCTGATGAAAATGAAAGTTTCAAAGTCATCAAAGGTTATAACAGGCTCATTGTGAGAGAACCAGTTATATGCGATCTCACGCATACGCTTTTCAAACTTTTCAAGTCCCATTATCTTTAAGCGCCCGTTAAGATATTCCATATCAAATTCATCTTTATGGTTATTGTAATAGACATAGGTATCAAGCACCATTCTTATTCCTATGCCTGCCCTTCGCAGATGATTTGATGAATGTATCATAAGATAGATATAGTGGTCTTCGGGAGTAAGGCGATATGAATATTCGTAGCCGTCACGTTTTTCCGCACGGTCAATCTGATTACCGATATAAGGGTAAAAGCTTTCATAGTCGTGCACAAGCGTTGTGTGCATTTCGATATAAACATAGGGCTTTTTTTGAAAATGGTATTGGTTATCGTCGTTATGCAAAAACTCATAGCCGATTTCGGAATATGCCGATTTCAGAGCATCAATCTGCGATTTGTCAAAGAGAATATCATAGTCGGATATTGAGCGGAAATCGGAACGGGGATATTCCTTTTTGAGAAAATAGCCTTTTACGGGAGCATTCTTTATCTTATGCTTATCAAAGGTTTTTAAAACCGTTTCTATCTCATAATTAAGTATCGTATCAAGATAAAGCTGTTTGTTCTTAATATCTAAAAGCTTTTTTTGTGTTTCCTCGCCGAGAGTTTTTTGGCCTAATTCAATCACTCCGTTTGAAAACATTGCCGACAATCCGCAAAACTCCGCTCTTTGAATTATGCTCCCCCAATTTATTCCGTCATAAGGCAAAGGAGGCCGAGTACCGTTGACAACAGAAGAAAGCACCGTTATAAGGTACTCAAATTCCTGCTTTTCAACTTTACTCAGCCTTGTTTTCATAATTATTTTTATCCTTTTTTCCAAAAAGCTTTGAGGCTTTCTTTTTACCGTAGCGGTAAGAATGTCTGAAAAATTTGCTGTAATACCAGAAATTCAGATAAAGCTTATATCTAAGAGAATTTATGCTGTACGGCTTGCCCTTGCGATAAAATGCAGTAACCACGCCGAAAATATCACTGTCATATATTCCGTGTTCCTTTTCAAACTGGTTGTCGCCGCAAAGCACATATCCACCGTCGCTGTCAAAACCCACTATGCGATGCAAAACATATGTACCGTTTCTGCGTTTGTAAAGGGGAATGTCAAAAAGATGAAGTCTGCCGTTCGGCTTTGAAAGCACCACAACATCTTCCCCGTCCCTGAGCATCGGAAGCATACTTGTTCCGCTCGGAGAAAACGTAACCGTTCCTCCGCTGTCAAGCTTTTCAACTATTATATTGATAATATCATCTATTGCGACTTCTTTATTCAAGAATATCCTCATCCTTCAGCTTTTGGATAAATTTATCAATATCACTTTCGGCGTTATCTGCCGAAACCTCATATTCGGACATCAGTTTTTTGAGCAATGTCTGCTTGTCGGCGCCCTTTTGGAGAATTTCAAACAGAAACGCTCCTGTTTCGTTCAGATTGATTATCCCGTTAAAATCAATAGTCATACTGTTGACGGGAACTACAACATATGAATCCGCAACCTTGCGAAGAATAAAATCGTCCTTAATTTTCATATAAACACCTGTTATAACTGAATAGAGCAAGGCTTGCTTTACTCATAAAAGACTTAATCTGCAAGCCCTTAGCAAAATTCCTGTTGCTTTTAGATAAATTATAATATATATCTGCACAAAAAGCAAGGGCATTGCAAACGCAATGCCCTATATTTATCGGTATTCGGAATTAATACATTCCGCCCATATCCGGTGCCGCAGGAGCAACTGCCGGAGCAGGCTCTTTGATGTCGGCAACAAGTGATTCTGTTGTAAGAACCATTGAAGCTACCGAAGATGCGTTCTGGAGAGCCGAACGTGTTACCTTTGTAGGATCAACGATACCTGCCGATACCATATCGGAATACTCGCCTGTGAGTGCATTGTAGCCGTAGCCTACCTTGTCGGCTTTCTTTACATTTTCGGCAATTACACTGCCCTCAAGTCCTGCGTTTGCCGCAATCTGACGAAGCGGCTCTTCAAGCGCCTTGAGTACAATCTTTGCGCCTGTTTTAGCGTCGCCCTCAAGAGTATCTACGAACTTTTCTACGGCAGGGATAGCGTTCATACAAGCAATGCCGCCGCCTGCTACGATGCCCTCTTCAACCGCTGCCTTTGTTGCGGCAAGAGCATCCTCAATTCTGAGCTTCTTTTCTTTCATCTCAATCTCTGTTGCAGCGCCGACCTTGATAACAGCTACTCCGCCTGCGAGCTTTGCAAGACGCTCCTGAAGCTTTTCACGGTCAAAATCAGAGGTTGTGGTTTCAATCTGCTGTCTGATCTGTGCAACTCTGCCCTTGATAGCGTCCTTATCGCCTGCGCCGTCAACGATGATTGTGTTTTCCTTTTCAACCTTTACCTGACGTGCCGAACCGAGCTGATCCATTGTAGTATCTTTAAGCTCAAGTCCGAGATCAGATGTAATTACAGTACCTCCTGTAAGGGTTGCGATGTCCTGGAGCATTTCTTTTCTTCTGTCGCCAAAGCCCGGAGCTTTTACTGCAACGCAGGTAAATGTTCCGCGAAGCTTGTTGAGTACAAGCGTTGTAAGAGCCTCGCCCTCTACGTCCTCGGCAATGATGAGAAGCTTTTTGCCTGACTGAACGATCTGTTCAAGAAGCGGCAGAATCTCCTGTGTATTTGAAATTTTCTTGTCTGTGATAAGAATAAGCGGATTGTCAAGCTCAGCTACCATTTTGTCGGTATCTGTTACCATATAAGGTGCAATGTATCCTCTGTCAAACATCATACCCTCTACAACCTCGCTGTATGTGTCGGCTGTTTTGGACTCCTCAACTGTGATGACGCCGTCGGTTGTTACCTTATCCATAGCCTCGGCAATGAGCTTGCCTATGAATTCGTCCTGTGAAGAAACCGTTGCAACTCTTGCGATGTCGTCTGTACCCGATACCTGCTGGCTGTTGTCGATGATTGCCTTTACTGCAACGTCAACTGCGTCTGCAATACCCTTTTTGAGCACCATTGGGTTTGCGCCTGCGGTTACGTTCTTCATACCCTCACGGATAAGCGCCTGAGCAAGCAGCGTTGCAGTTGTTGTGCCGTCGCCCGCAACGTCGTTTGTCTTGATTGAAACTTCCTTTACAAGCTGTGCGCCCATATTTTCAAACGGATCGTCAAGCTCAATTTCTTTTGCGATCGTTACGCCGTCGTTTGTAATAAGCGGTGCGCCGTACTTTTTGTCAAGCACAACGTTTCTGCCCTTTGGTCCGAGTGTGATTTTTACTGTATCTGCAAGCTGATCTATGCCCTTCATAAGAGCCTTTCTTGCGTCTTCACCATAAGCTATTTGTTTTGCCATAATAAATTACCTCCGATATATTATTCAACTGTTGCAAGAATATCCGACTGACGAACGATTGTGAATTCTTCGCCGTCAATTTTAACCTGTGTTCCTGCATACTTGCTTGCGATTACCTTGTCGCCGACATTTACATACATCTTTACATCGTTGCCGTCAACCACTCCGCCGGGACCGACTGCTACAACCGATGCGAACTGAGGCTTTTCCTGAGCTGCGGAAGAAAGAATGATTCCGCTCTTTGTCTTTTCTTCAGCCTCTTCTACTTTTAATACTACTCTGTCAAGTAATGGTTTGATAGTCATATAACTGCCTCCTGAGAATTATTTATCATAGAATTAGCACTCTCGCTTCTTGAGTGCTAATTCTATTTTATACCATTTTCCGTAAATGTCAAGAGAAATTTGACTTTTTTTAACCTTTATTTTAAATATTTTTTACCGCATTGCTTTCCGCCCCGTATTTTCAAATCGGAGCAAGCTCTGCTTTAAATTATCAGCAAAAAATAATGCATTGACGTAACCGATAAAATATATTACAATATCACCAGTACTATATTGAGGTGGTTACATATGAAAAAACATCCTGTTTTATTCAAACTTTTTTGCGCTGTATGTATATTGTCAATGTCGCTTTCGGCGGCAGCGTGTTCCGACAGCAATACAAGCAGTTCTTCAAAATCACCTGAGGTAACGGTTGCTGCCGACGGATATCAGCTTCCTTATGAATACAATGACGGCTACGAAGCCAAACTCAATACTATTGACGATTCATATTATGTTACTACCGCAACAAATATTAACGGCAGTAACAAAACCGTACATTTCAAGACCACAAAAACAGAGGACGAGGTTAAAAAGTATTACAACGACTATTTTGAAACCCTAATTCCTGTTGTTCCCCAAAATGAAAATGATGATTCAAAGGGTTATTACGACAGTGAAAAGCGTCTTATAGTTTATAATCTTGTTGTATGGACTGCCGACGGTATGACAAACTACAAAATGGGCACAAAGCCATGCGACGACATTGAATCGGATGACGTTTGGAAGGTTGCCGACAAGAACGATAATTCATCGGATGACGCCGATAAATCCGAAAGCAGCAAAGCGGAGTTAAACAGCGGCGAAGAACCGAAAGAATAAGATAATATTTTTTAGCGGACTTAAAGGGCCGGCTCACTTTTCAGTGAGCCGGTCTTCATTTTTGCATTTTACACAAGGGTTATTATAGTACTTATATATCTTTTTGTCAATATTTGTCAAATTAAGAAACATAACAAATCAGTAAAATTTGGGCAACACTATGCTTTGCTTGCAATAAGCGTCTTTTATATATTTTAGCTTTTAGGGCATAATTTGGTAATTTTTATTCAGAATCATATAAATAGAAATTCGAATTGACATATTGCAAAATTTCTGATATAATAAGTTCTGTTGTTCAGAAGCAATAGCTTTCGGACAAACAGATTAAAGGCTTTTATACGCAGGTATGGCGGAATTGGCAGACGCGCATGGTTCAGG
>UQQD01000018.1 GCA_900543095.1 uncultured Ruminococcus sp.
CTACGACACTTCGGGTATGAACCGAATGCTCTAGCCAGCTGAGCTATTCCGCCATATTTGCCGATATTTAAAATCAGCAAGTCTAATTATATTGCATTTTTTTTTATTTGTCAAGACTTTTTTCAAGATTTCTAATTTTGTGTCGAATGATATTCGTCAATACCCCATTCTTCTTTCAGTGTATCCGAAACAGGGAACACCCTAAACAGCATAATACTGCTCTTGCTGTCGGTTTTGTTCTCCTGAGTGCTAAGTGAAAAAACAAATCCGCGATACCAAAATGAATCTCTGCTGTCGGTAGTTATTCGGTAAAAAATGTTTTCAAGGAATTCCTCACTTCCCGTCGGAAATCCGCACGCTGCCTCAGCCGTTATCGCCGCTTGCTCCAGCACCCTGTTACTGCTTCCGCTGTCGCCCTCCTGCGCCATAAAACTGCTTATCGTTGTTCCCACTCCGATATTCAGCAGTTTTCCGCTTTCAGTCTCAACCGTTGCGGTCAGGTTTGTTTTATCGGTGTTATAATAGTAATACTGTATTGCAACGCCTTTTTCATCTGTTTTTTGCTCGCCGTTCTTTAGCCAGCCGTCAAATGAAATAAAATCCGTTTGACCAAGCTTAGTTTTGATCTCGTTATATCTTTGAGTAAAATCCGAAAGCGTAAGCGTAAACCTCATACCGTTTACGTTGTCACTTTCTTCAACCGAGCCTGCGTTTTGCACGGGATAAAATTCATCGACAGTTGCCGCATTTGAAGGCAGTTCAAGGTCGATTTTTTCCTGCTTTTGTTTGCAAGCCGAAAGTATCGGAATACCTATAAGAATTATGCAAATTACCAGTACGGAAATTGCCTTTTTCATATTTTACCTCACTGCAATTATTTACCAAGCTTTACCGTTACAATTTAGGGATAACTTTTACAGTTGCCCGATAGAGGACAGCCGCAAGGGCTGTCCCTACAATTCAGTGCGGAAACGCACATATTTTACAAACGTTATGTTCAGCAGAAACACTCTGTTTTTCAAGCCTTCCCCTTGAGGGGAAGGTGGCGGCGGAGCCGTCGGATGAGGTGTAGTCGCAAAGCGGCGTGGAAGCGCAGGGTTTGTTATAAGGTTTCCACCTCATCAGTCACTTTGTGACAGCTTCCCCTCAAGGGGAAGCCACGAAAACATCAGCGTAAGGCTTTAGCCCTCGGACAGCCGCAAGGGCTGTCCCTACAATTCAGTGCAGTGAAATTCTTAAACAATTTGTCAGATAATGAAACACTGCTACACTGCTGACATAAAAACGTTGTTTCCATATCACACTCGTTACTATGATGAACAGACGTTTGTCAAAATATGAAACGTTGCTGCACTGCTGACATAAAAACGTTGTTTCCATATCACATACGCTATTATGCTGAACAAACGTTTGTCAGAATATGAAACATCACTACACTGCTGACACAAAAACGTTGTTTCCATATCACACTCGTTACTATGATGAACAGACGTTTGTCAGAATATGAAATATCACTACACTGCTAACATAAAATTTTATTTGTCTTCGGCTGTCGGCTCGCTTGCTTCAGGTGGTTGTTGTTCAGCGTTTTCCGTCTGTTCGCCGCTGTCAATATCGGTTTCTTCCTCGTTTTCGTGAGGCGCACGAGCAACGGTCACAACTTTATCTCCCTTGCCTGTTTTCATCAGCGTAACACCCTTTGACGGACGTGAGCAAACTCTGATTGATTCTGCGGCAATTCTTATTATGATACCGTCCTGAGAAATAATGATAACGTCGTCGTCAAGGTCAACCACCTTGATTGCGGCAACATCGCCGTATTTTTCAACATGATAGTTAGTCAGACCCTTACCGCCGCGGCTCTGAACACGATAATCGTCAGGGCTTGAAAGTCTGCCGTAGCCTGTTTCGGAAACGGTAAGAACATATCCGCCCTCACGCACAACGCTCATTCCGACAACGCTGTCGCCGTCTTTAAGCTTGAGCGCCTTAACGCCCCTTGCCTGTCTGCCCATAGGACGAACGTCGGTTTCGTTAAAGCGAATTGCAACGCCCTTTTTGGTTGCAACGATAACCTGACTTTCACCGTCGGTCATTCTTACCCATGCAAGCTCGTCACCCTCGTTAAGCTCAAGAGCAATGAGTCCGCCTTTGCGCGCGGTGTTATATGCGCTGAGCGCAATACGCTTGATAATGCCCTGACGGGTTACCATAATCAGATATTTATCCTCGTCAAACTCAGGCACTCTTATCATAGAAGTTACCTTTTCGTCGGCAGAAAGCGGCAAAAGATTAGCAATATTAATACCCTTTGACTGTCTGCTTCCCTCGGGAACTTCGTAGCATTTAAGTCTGTAAACTCTGCCCTTGTCGGTAAAGAACAGAACATAGTCGTGCGAATTGATAATAAACATTTCGGTCGCAACGTCCTCTTCACGTCTCGACATTCCCGAAACGCCTCTTCCGCCCCTGCGCTGAATCTTGTAAGTATCGGCGGCAAGACGTTTTACATAACCGAACTGTGTAAGCGTAAGAACACATTCCTCCTGCGGAATAAGGTCCTCAATGTCAACCTCACCGCTGATTGCACAAATCTCGGTTCTTCTCGGATCAGCATACTTATTGCGAATGGCAATAAGCTCCTCCTTAACGATTTCAAGCTTTCTTGTTTCGCTTGCAAGTATCTCCAAAAATTCTTTTATTTTTGCCTGCAAAGCGGCGATTTCCTCGTCAATCTTTGCACGCTCCATATTTGTGAGCTGTCCCAAACGCATCTGAACAATAGCCTGCGCCTGAATCTCGTCAAGACCGAAACGCTCCATAAGAGCCGCCTTTGCGCTCGGCAAATCCTTGCTGTGGCGGATTATCGCAATTACCTCGTCAATAAAGTCGATGGCGATTTTCAAGCCCTCTAAGATGTGCGCTCTGTCCTGAGCCTTTTTGAGGTCAAACTCTGTGCGGCGGCGTATTACGTCCTCCTGAAACTCAATGTAGCATTTAAGCATATCCTTGAGCGTAAGGATCTTTGGTTCGCCGTCAACAATAGCAAGCATAATTGCGCCGAATGTAGTCTGGAGCTGAGTATATGAAAACAGTTGGTTAAGCACAATCTGCGGCGAAGCGTCACGCTTTACGTCAATCTCTATGTGCATACCTATTCTGTCGGAGTGATCCTCAATATTTGAAATACCCTCAATGCGCTTGTCCTTAACAAGGTTTGCAATAGTTTCAATAAGTCTTGCCTTGTTTACCTTGTAGGGAAGCTCGGTAACAATAATCTTAAATCTGCCGTTCTTTGCCTCAACAATTTCGGTTTTGGCACGAACGGTTATTTTTCCTCTGCCCGTAGCATAAGCGGCTCTGATTCCGCTTCTGCCCATAATTATGCCGCCTGTCGGAAAGTCGGGACCGGGGATATATTCCATAAGCTCGGCGGTTTCTGCGTCGGGATTATCAATAAGCGCACAGACTGCGTCTATTGTTTCACCGAGATTATGCGGCGGAATTTCAGTTGCCATACCAACGGCAATACCGCTTGAACCGTTTACAAGCAAATTTGGAAAACGGCTCGGAAGCACAACAGGCTCTTTGAGTCTGTCATCGTAGTTTGGAATAAAGTCAACCGTATTTTTATCAATGTCGGTGAGCATATCCATAGAAATCTTGCTCATACGGGCTTCTGTGTAACGGTAAGCGGCAGGCGGGTCGCCGTCAACAGAACCAAAGTTGCCGTGACCGTCAACAAGCATATATCTCATAGAAAAGTCCTGAGCAAGACGAACCATAGCGTCATAAACCGAGGCGTCACCGTGAGGGTGATAAGAGCCCAGCACCGAACCTACTGTGTCGGCGCACTTATGATACGGCTTTGACGGTTCAAGACCTCTTTCATACATCGTATAAAGAATACGGCGGTGAACAGGCTTTAAGCCGTCGCGTACATCGGGCAAAGCTCTTGCAACGATTACACTCATCGAGTAGTCGAGAAAGCTCTTTCGCATTTCATTTTGCAAATCAACGTCAATTATTCTCTTTTGGGACTGCTGTTCATTTTGCTGTTCATTCATCTGATCGTTATCCATTTTTTACCTCTTCTTACAATTTTAACCGGGTTATTTCAATATCATACTGTTTGCTATGCTGAATATAATCTAAGTGCAAATGTCTGTCAAATATTAAACGCTGCTACACCGGAATAAAGAGGCTCTCGCCTCCCACCCTTCAGTCACTTTGTGACAGCTCCACTCAGGGGGAGTCTTTGAACATCTAAAGCGGCACAGTCAGATATATACCCAAAAACTCATTACACAAAATACTTTATATTTGCATTAATTTTTTCAAAGAGTTCGGGCATACGCTTTTTGATATTGCACGGTTTGAACGTTTTTGCATCAACAAAGCCGTGCTGAGTTGAGCCGTAGCCAAGCTCGGTTTCCGTGCCGTCGTCGTTAATGCGCTTTACGGAATATGAAAACTCTATTCTTGCGGCGCTCAGTAATGTGCACCATGTGCGGATTATCAGCTTATCGTCATATTTTGACGGCAGTCCGTAATGACAGTTGAGGTTTAAAACAGGCGTCATTACTCCTGCGTTTTCCATATCTCTGTAGCTTGTGCCGAAAAGTCTGATATAGTCGGCTCTGCCCATTTCATACCATATCGGGTAATTTGAGTGATGTGTTATTCCCATTTTGTCGGTTTCAACATAACGCACCCTGATTATCGTTCTTGCATGCATAGTAAACTTCCTTTTTGTTTTATGATATTAAACGTCAAGATTCTGAACATACTTTGCATTCTGCTCAATAAACTCTCGTCTTGGTTCAACCTTGTCGCCCATAAGTATTGTAAAGGTTTCGTCCGCCGCCTCGGCGTCGCTGAGATCAACCCTGAGCATAAGCCTTGAATCGGGGTTCATTGTGGTTTCCCAAAGCTGTTCCGAATCCATTTCACCAAGACCTTTGTATCGCTGAATCTCGGTTTTACCCTCGGTCTGCGCCAAAATCTGGTCACGTTCCATATCCGAATAAGCGTACTTATGATTTTTGCCCTTTGAAATTCTGTAAAGCGGCGGCTGAGCGATATAAACGTGTCCCAACTCAACGAGCGGGCGCATATATCTGAAAAAGAACGTAAGCAAAAGCGTTCTGATATGCGAGCCGTCAACATCGGCATCCGCCATTATAATAACTTTATCGTATCTCAGCTTTGATATATCAAATTCATCGCCGATACCCGTACCGAGTGCGGTAATTACAGGCATAAGCTTGTCGTTGCCGTAAACTTTGTCTATTCTTGCTTTTTCAACATTCAGCATTTTGCCCCAAAGCGGCAAAATTGCCTGAATACGTCTGTCACGTCCGCCCTTTGCAGAGCCGCCTGCCGAATCACCCTCGACTATAAATATCTCGGTTTCACTGCTGTCACGGGACTGACAGTCGGCAAGCTTGCCGGGAAGCTGAGCAGATTCAAGCGCAGATTTACGTCTTACGCTCTCTCTTGCTTTTCTTGCGGCTTCTCTTGCTCTTGCGGAGGCAAGCGCTTTTTCAAAAATAGCCTTTGACACGGCGGGATTTTCTTCAAGATAGGTCATCAGCTTATCTCTTACGAGCTTATCAACCATTGTCCTTACCTCGGTGTTGCCGAGCTTTGCCTTGGTCTGACCCTCAAACTGAGCCTCTTTGAGCTTTACGCTGATTACCGCCGTCAAGCCCTCTCTTACGTCCTCACCGCTGAGGTTTTTGTCGCTGTCCTTCAGCTTTCCGAACTTGCGTGCATAGTCGTTCATAACATAGGTGAGCGCACGCTTAAAGCCCTCTTCGTGAGTACCGCCGTCCGTGGTGTGAATATTGTTTGCAAATGTAAGCAGATTTTCGTTGTAGCTTTCGTTGTACTGCATTGCAATTTCAACCGCAACAGTGTCTTCTGCGTTTCTTGCGGCAAAATATATTACATCGGGGTGGATAACCTCAAGAGAACGCTTTTTGTGAATAAACTCAACAAAGCTCTTGATACCGCCCTCATAGACAAAATCTTTTTTGATTATGTTGTCAGGGTCACGTTCGTCCCTAAGCTCAATATGTACGCCTGCGTTAAGAAACGCCTGCTCACGCAGTCTGCGTTCAAGCACCTCATACTCATAAACCGTTGATTCCTTGAATATTTCGGGATCTGCCTTAAAGCGAACCTCTGTACCTTTTATATCTGATGTTCCTATCTTTTCAAGAGGTGTGATTATTTTACCTCTTTCGTAACGCTGAAAATACACGTCCTCGCCGTCGCAAACCTTGACTTCAAGCCACTCGGAAAGCGCATTTACAACAGACGCACCAACGCCGTGCAGACCGCCCGAAACCTTGTATCCGCCGCCGCCGAATTTTCCGCCTGCGTGAAGCACGGTAAACACGACCGTTACGGCAGGAAGTCCTGTTTTGCTGTTTACGCCTACAGGAATACCTCGTCCGTTATCGGTAACACGAATAATATTTCCGTCCTCGATAACTACGTCGATTTTTGAACAATAGCCTGCAAGCGCCTCGTCAATAGAGTTGTCAACTATCTCATAAACAAGGTGATGAAGTCCTCTCGGACCTGTAGAACCTATGTACATACCGGGGCGCTTTCTTACAGCTTCAAGTCCCTCAAGAACCTGAATTTCGTCAGCTCCGTATTCCTGGTCAACCTTTGTGACAACTATCTCTTCGCTTGCGTCCGTGGATTCAATCAATTCATTCTGTTCTGTTGTTTCGGTGTTTTCAATCTTTTCGTTATCCAAAATATTTACCTCTTTCATACGTTTCAATCCACACCCTCGGTGCGGAGAAACATCTCTTTTTGGTGTTATCTTTCATATATCAAATCTTATTCAACACAATCATTTGACGGATTTAAACCTCACAAAAAACGGCATAAGCAAAACTCCGACAAATACTGTCACAATATTAGTAATCATCAGCGTTAAAAATGTAACGTTGCCTATCACATACAGTTCAAAAACATCAAAAATTGCAGTAATCAATGCAATTATTAAAAATAAAATTAAAATTTTTATTCTTGATACTTTAAACTTTTTGCCGCAGTGATAACATTCAACATTCTTTTTATATAAAAGCTTGTTTACATCGCCGTATCTGAATATCGTGCCGCAGTGCGGACAAACAGGTAATTTAAACATTTTTAAAACCTTCTGTTTGAAGAATATCTGTTTGTATTGCTTTTATCGGGCTTTTTGTCATCTGTGGGAACGTCGTTTGAAATATAGTGATGCTGGCGGCTCACCGTATGCGGCGTTTCCGAGCGAATTTTTTTAAGCGGGGCGTCGTCATAGGAATGATTTTCGCTTACGTTATCAATAACGTGAACATATTTTCCTGAAATTTCTTCTTCTGTCCTTTCGGGGTGATAGATATTAACGTCGTCCGAAGCATTTGCGTTTTCGTCACGGCTCATCTGTTCTCTTGCGGCGTTTCTTTCGGCTCTTATCTTGTTAAAAACGTCGGAATTTATCCTGAACTGACCGCTGTCCTGAGAAAGCGGCGACTGATCGCCGGTTATCTCGGAAACCATAAGATTATCGGAATATTCAATTCCCGCTTTCTTTGCTTCCATAGATTTTTTGTATTTTTTGAGAGGTACAAAGCCCACAAACCTCGGCGATATAATTGCGAATATTATCAGCGGAAGCGCAACGCAGAGAATACCGAGAGGATTATCGGCAAGTCCGGCAAATATCCAGCCTGCCATAATACCCACCGATACAAGTGCAAATACAATAAACACGATTATTATTGAACGGTTAATAACAACCCGCATCTCTTTTCCGCATCTTGTGCAAATATATTCGGCTTTGCGCCTGCTTGACAATGCGGCTGTGTATGAAATTCTCCTGCCGCAGTACGGACATCTTTTTTTCTTCATATATTTTCCTCTTTTTATGTTAGCAGTGTAGCAACGTATAATATTCTGTCACACGTCAATTAAACATAGATAATAAACGCCCCTAAAAATATTGCGACGAATATTTTCTGAGCTTTAAGGTTTTTGTTGCAAGCTGAGATATATAAACGGTTGTTTTGCCGTCCTTTTCACATACAACAAACGATTTCGGCAGTTCATAAGAAACATTTACGACCTGCCCCGATTTTTCGGCATAAGTCAAAAAATCTCTTGTTTTTTTAGACACGGTGCAGGCGTCAATATCAAACATCGCAACTATGCTTTCGGCTTCAATCACCGTGTCCTGTCCCAGGTGAAGATACATCTGTAATTTCTCCGTTTTCTACCTGAAAAATTTTTCCCTCTTTGAGCTGTTCCTTATTAGACTTTTCACAGCAGGTTATAAAAACCTGACAATCTCTGATTTCGTTTAGCAAAAAATCCTGCCTTTCGCTGTCGATTTCCGACAACACGTCGTCAAGCAAAATAACAGGCTCTTCTCCCATTTTTTCTTTCAGAACGGTTGCTTCGGCAAGCTTCAGTGACAAGACTGCGCTTCTCTGCTGTCCCTGAGAGGCAAATGCCTTTGCGTTTTTGCCGTTTATCAGAATTTCTATATCATCACGGTGCGGTCCCGCATTGGTCACTCCCGTGCGAATATCATCTCTTTGATTATCGTTAAATTTGTTCCTCAGCTTTTGATTTATCAGCTCAAGACTGTCGTCAAGCTCAATTTCTGCCGATGAAACATATCTTATTTTCAAAACCTCTTTGCCCTTTGAAATGCCTTTATGATAAAACTCCGCCTTTTCGGTCAGCATTTTTACATAATCAAGCCTTTGTTTTATGAGCATTGAGCCGTATTTTATCAGCGGTTCGTCCCATATTGCAAGTGTATCTTCAAGTGACGGCCGCTTGTAAATATCCTTTAAAAGTGAGTTGCGCTGAACAAGTATGCGGTTAAATTTTGAGAGTATCACCGCATTTTTAAGCTTTTCACGGCAAATTGCGCCGTCAATAAATTTTCGTCTTTCGGAAGGTCCTCTTTTTATCAGATTAAGATGTTCGGGCGAAAACACAACAGCGTTGAATTTTTCTATAAGTGCAGACGCCGACGGTTTTTCAACTCCGTTTATCTCAACCTGCTTTTTGTTTTGCAAAAACACAATCCTTGCGCTCTGTTCACGTTCCTGACCGAAAAATCTCATCTCGATTTTTGCGTTTTGACTGCCGAATTTTATAACCTCGTTATCCTTTGCGCTGCGAAACGAATGTCCGCCGCAAAACAGCCACAAAGCCTCAATCAGGTTTGTTTTGCCCTGAGCATTTTTGCCGTATATAATATTTACTCCGCCGCAGGGAACGATTATGTCGCTTTTAAGGTTTCTGAAATTTTCAACTTTAAGCGCAAGTACCTTCACATTTTTCAATCCCTACTGCTCAACGGCTATCCTGTTTCCGTCAAATTCAACAACGTCGCCCGACCTGAGCTTTTTGCCCCTCATTGTGCAGACCTCGCCGTTTACCATGACTTCGCCGTTCTGAATCACAATCTTTGCTTCTCCGCCTGTTCCCGTAAGACCGCAGAGCTTTAAAAGATCCTGCAATTTTATGTATTCCGTTTCAATTTTTATCTTCTCAGCCTTCATTTGCAAGCCTCATCGGAACAACGATACTCAAAAAGCTGTCGCCCTTTACGGGTTTTATGATTATCGGAGCAATCGGTCCGTTTAATATCATTCTTATCTCGTCTGTGTCTGTATTTTTTAGCGCTTCAAGCATATACCTGTTGTTAAAGCCTATCTCAACATCCTCTCCGATTATCTGAACGGAAATTTCGTCGTTAGCCCTGCCCACTGCCGACGCACACGAAAGCTTTATTTCATCGTCTGCAAATCTGCACCTTACGGGGCTTTGGATTCTGTCGTTATTCAAAAGCGCCATTCTTTCAACCGAATCAATAAGGCTTCTTGTTGAAATAATTAGCTCTGTTTTTGTATCGTTTGGAATCGTGGTTTTGTAGTCGATAAAAGTACCCTCAATAAGTCTTGAAATTACACGGTAGCTGTTTATCTGAAATGCAATATGTCTTTGTCCGATAATTATATCGACATTTTCGTCATCGTCGGTTAAAAGCTTTAGTACCTCAAGCTGTGTCTTTCCCGGAACAACAAAGCTGTTTTTGCTCTGAGAGTCAACGTTTTCACTTCTGACAGCCATTCTGTAGCCGTCAATGGCAACTATCCTGAATATTCCGTTTTCAATCTCAAACAGCGAGCCTGTATAAATCGGCTTTGATGTGTTGTCGCTTACCGCATAAACTGTTTGCCTTATCATATCACGCAGTATTTTTGATTGAAGCGTTATTCCGTCGGTCTGTTCAAAGGTCGGAAGGTCGGGATATTCAACGGACGACATACCGATGATGTTAAAATCTGCGCTTCCGGATTTTACGTTTACAACCATTTTGTCGTCGGTTTCAACGGTAATTATTTCTTCGGGCATCTTTCGTACAATGTCAAGAATAAGCTTTGCCTTGATAACAAATTCGCCTTCTTCCTGAATTGTGGCGTCAATGTCCGTAGTCATACCGATTTCAAGGTCATAGCCCGATATATTCAGCTTTTCACCGTAGCCCTTTATGAGAACGCCCTCAAGAGCGGGAATAGACGCTTTTGTAGAAACTGCCCTTGAAACATTTGAAATTGCGTTAACTATATCGGTTCTGAAACATGAAAACTTCATACGGTAAAACCTCTCTTTATATAACTTAATTATTTTAGTAGTAGTAATAGGGGATGTTAAAATGTAGAAAAACCTTGTATATCGGCTTGAACTCCGTAAAAAAGCGTCCACAACCGAAAAGGACAAGTTGTTTGATAATGTTTAAAATAAATCAACAAAATTCAACATTCAACATCACGTTAAAAGATGTTATGTCAATGTTAAATTTTTTGTTAAGAGTGTAGCGACGTATAATATACTGTCTTACGTCGGTTCAGCATAGAAATCAGTAGAATATGAAAACAACATTTTTTGTTAAGAGTGTAGCGACGTTTCATATTCTGACAAACGTTATGTTCAGCATAGTAGCGTGTGGGATATGAAAACAACGTTTTTGTGTTAGGAGTGTAACGACGTTTCATATTCTGACAAACGTTATGTTCAGCATAGTAGCGTGTGGAATATGAAAACGACGTTTTTTTGTTAGCGGTTTACTACCTGTCGCGGATATTTTTGATGGTATCCTCAATAAGCTCCTTAACCTTGTTATCCTTTTCAATCATTTTTTGAACCTTTTGCAGTGTATAAATGATTGTGGAATAATGTCTGTTTCCAAACTCCTCGCCAATGGCAACCATCGGCAAGGTCGTCATATTACGGGTTATATAAATTGCAATGTGCCTTGCATTGCTTATATTTGCGCTTCTGTTCTTCTGAGAACGAATCTCGTCGGGCGAAACGCCGTAGGTTCTTGCAACCTCGTCAATTATGCGTTCCACGGTAACTTCCGGCGGAACGTCATTATTGAGAATATCCGAAATAACCTCCTGAGCGGCTGAAATATTCGGTTTTTCATTATTTAAAAGTGATTTTGCCTTTAATTTTTTGACAGTTCCCTCAAGCTGACGAATATTTGATTTTATTTTTGAGGCAATATATTCGCACACCTCGTTTGAAAGCTCGATTCCGTCAATTTCAGCCTTTCTCTTAATTATTGCAATTCTTGTTTCAATATCCGGCGGCTGAATGTCGGCAATAAGATCCTGTTCAAACCGTGAACGCAGTCGGTCGTCAAGCGTCTTGATTTCCTTTGGCGGACGGTCGGACGTCAGTACAATCTGCTTGTGAGCGTCATAAAGCGCATTAAATGTGTGGAAGAATTCCTCCTGTGTGCTTTCCTTGCCGCCGATAAACTGAACGTCGTCAACAAGAAGAATGTCGGCTTGTCTGTATTTGTGTCTGAACTCGCTCATTTTTGCAAGGCGAAGCGACTCTATAAGCTCGTTTGTAAAATCGTCGCCCTTTATGTAGCAAATAACCTTGTCGGGGTCATTCTTCTTTATTTCGTTGCCGATTGCATAAAGCAGGTGAGTTTTGCCGAGTCCCGAGTTTCCATACAAAAACAGCGGATTATATGCCCTTGACGGATTTGTTGCAACCGCAAGGCAGGCCGCGTGTGCAAACTTGTTTGACGAGCCTACAATAAATGTGTCAAAGGTATATTCGTATCTTGTGTCGGTGATTTCTTCTTCAGCCTTAGGCGCAGTTGTTTCACTGCTTTCGATTTCTTCGGGAATTTTGAGTGAAATAATAAATTTATTGTCAAAAATTGCTTCAAACGCTTCATTTAAAAGCGGAATATAACAGCGCATAATCGTCTGACGGTGAAAATCGTTCGGCACGATAAGGTAGGCTGTATTGGTCTTAAAGTCAAGCCTGAGCGGTTTTATTCTGCTGATCCACGTATTATAGGCAACATCTGTAATTTTGGTTTTGCAATAGGAACAGATCAGCTCCCAAGCGTCCTCAAATGAATCCATAAAATTTCCTTCCTTTTTGTGCCGAAAATGCACTGAATTTTCTTAATAAGCAAAGTAAAAATAATCTCTGAATTTTGTTATCAAAGCCTAAAATACCATTCTCAACTATTATACTATATTACTGTAAAAATTGCAAGTTTTTTACGGCGGCTGTAGTTGAGAATAAAAGTATTTAATAATACTTTAAATACTTGACAATGTTGAGTGATAAATATAAAATGTACTTTAAGAAAGAGGTTTGATTATGAACAAAATAATTAAAATATTATCCGCTGCGGCAATAGCGTCGATTGTGCTGACATTTACGGCCTGCGGCGAAAATACTTCGTCAAAATCCGAGCCGACGACCGAAATTCAAACGACCGCCGCTCAGTCCGATGCCGCAACGGATACAGAGATGAAAACCGAAACGGATCTTTCCGCACTTCACAAAATCAATACCGAAAGCGGTGATGACTTTGCCGGTGCGTGGAAAATAACCGACGGCGTAGGAGCGGGACTCAAATCATTTACGTTTGAATTTGACGGAAATAAAAAAGCATATCTGATAATTGACAATGTCGGATACATCGGCAATTATGCTTTTGAAGAGAAGGACGGACAGAAAACTTTTAACACACAGCTTTTGTTCGGTCTTGACGGAAGCTATACCTATGAATTTTCCGATGATAAAAACACGGTGATTTTGACAAATATCGAAAACAAAAGCACTACGACAATGGAAAAAGTTGAAATTGCAAACTGTATTCCGTCTCCGCAGGAAAATCCCGAAACAGACGAAGCTCTTCTCGGAGCTTGGCAGGGTGAAAGCGGAGAAATAGTATATTTTGACAAAAACGGAATTATGTATGATTCATTCAGCTTTCAGTTTACGTTCAGCAATTATTCCGTTCAGGACTCAACGATAACGTCAACATATGTTATGAAGGAAGAAACCACGGATACCTACACATATTCGGTTGACGGCGACAAGCTTAAACTTAACGGCGATCAATATATAAGAATTTCAGCCGATACAATAGGTCAAAATTAACAGTTAAGCAAGCGCTGATTAAATCACGCTTGAATGATTTTTTATCTTTCTTGTATATTTTCCGTCAGTCTGTCCAAAAAAATTAATTAAAGAAAAATAAAACAGACCATGCAGAGATTTCGGTTTAAACCCTGCAAGGTCTGTTTTTATGTGCTTGAATTTTTATTTTGTTACCTTATTTAATACCGTATTATCCAAATTAATCCATCAAATTTCCTTGCAAAGCTCGTCAACGGTTGTATTAAGTGCCTGAGCCAGACCAAGACTGACTGCAAGCGAAGGTACCTTCAGTCCGTTTTCAATATGAGCTATCATAGATTGATTTACCCCCACTGTGTGTGCAAGCTCTTCTTGCGACAGACCTTGTTTAAGTCTGTATTTTTTAACATTTTCAGCTATATTCATAATAAATTCTCCTTGTTTTTAAATTATTACTATGGTATTATAATAAAAGGTAAAAGTGCATCAACACTATAATACTCTAACTTTAGAGAAATTACAATATTTTTTTCACTAATTTCAAAGATTCGTATATTTTGCACTAAAAAAAGAGGTAATTTTGTGTATTTTTCAAATGAAATTGCAATTAGAATAAAAAAGAGGGCAAAAGAAAAGCAAGTAGTTTTGTCAAATATGTTTGAGCAAATCGGTTTAGGCAGAAACACAATGTCAAATCTTAAAACATCAATGCCGAAAGCAAACACCATAGCAAAGATAGCAGACTATCTTGATTGTTCGGTTGATTATCTTTTAGGTCGCACGGATAAGCCGGAAATAAACAATGAAAAGAAAATCAATGCTACGGCAGTGTACGACCAATCGGAAAAACAGGGCGTAAGTACCATTATATTGCCTTTTTACAGATTTTCGGCGTCTGCGGACACGGGTGTGGAAATTATTAATGAAAAGCCTGTGGAATACACAAATGTGCCAAAGAATGAGACAACAAAAACAGCGGACTTTCTTTTTGAGGTGCAGGGCGACAGTATGCAGCCGGAATTTTTTGACGGTGACCGTGTTCTTGTAAAGCACAGCGAGAGTATTTTTGAAGGTGAGATAGGTATATTTGCTCTGAACAGCGATTATTACGTTAAAAAAATGGGAAAAAATGAGCTTAAACCCCTTGACCCTGCATATGATTCCGTAAAATTAGAGGAATATGAAAATGTACGTTGTATCGGAAAGATAATCGGAACAATCGAATAGTATTTGTGCGTTTTTACGGAGGCACAAAAGGTGCAGCCCGGATAAAATGAAACATAAAAAAGCTGTCGCAATTTATCTTGCGACAACTTTTTTTAATGCCTTTATGTTTAAATTGTATCAGCTCTCTTTTACAACGTCTCTGATGACCTTTGCAATATGAGGCTGAGTAAGTTTGAATTTATCAAGAAGCTCCAAAGCGGGACCGCTGTAACCGAAAACATCCTGAACGCCGATTCTTGTAACCTTAACGGGATATTCCTCGCTGAGAACTTCGCTTACCGCACTGCCGAGACCGCCGATAATATTGTGTTCTTCAACGGTAATAACTCTGCCTGTTTCCTTTGCCGCCTTAACGATAATCTCGCGGTCAATTGGTTTAATGGTGTGGATATTGATAAGGCGTGCGTTTATGCCCTCTGATTCAAGCTCTTTTACAGCTTTTAAAGCCTCGTTTACAACAAGACCTGTTGCAATAACCGCAACGTCGCTGCCTTTGTGAAGCGTGATACCCTTGCCAAGCTCAAACTTGTAGGTTGCAGGGTCGTTAAAGCTGTCTATTGCAAGTCTGCCAAGGCGGATATATACGGGACCGACATATTCTATAGCAGCCTTTGTTGCCGCCATCATCTCGTAGTGGTCGGCAGGATTAAGAACTACCATTCCCGGAATAGCACGCATAATGCCGATATCCTCAATGCACTGATGAGTTGCGCCGTCCTCGCCTGTTGATATACCTGCGTGACTGCCTGCAATTTTTACGTTGAGGTGGGGATATGCAATGGAATTGCGTATCTGTTCAAACGCTCTGCCTGTTGCAAACATTGCAAACGAAGCGGCAACGGGAATTTTGCCTGACGCTGCCATACCTGCGGCAACGCCCATCATATTTCCTTCTGCAATACCGCAGTCAAAAAATCTGTCGGGAAACTCTTTTTTAAAAATTCCCGTCTTTGTTGCGGCGGCAAGGTCTGCGTCAAAAACAACTATATCTTTATTTGTTTTGGCAAGCTCACACAAAGCCATACCAAAGCTCTCTCTTGTAGCCTTTTTAATAACCTCAGCCATCAGCAGTTGCCCTCCAATCTGTCAATCTCAGCCTGAAGCTCGGCGGTTGCCTGTTCATACTGTTCTTTGTTCGGGGCCGTGCCGTGCCAGCCGACCTGATTTTCCATAAATGAAACGCCTTTGCCCTTAACGGTTTTTGCAAGTACGGCAACAGGCTTTTCCTTAACGGTTTTTGCCTTGTCAAGAGCTGATTTTATTTGTTCAAAGTCGTGACCGTCGATTTTGATGACCTCAAAACCGAATGCCTCAAACTTTTTATCAAGCGGTTCAATTCCCGCAATTTCCTCAACAGCGCCGTCAATTTGAAGTCCGTTCTGGTCAACGATAACAACAAGGTTATCAAGCTTGTTGTGAGCGGCAAACATAGCTGCCTCCCAAACCTGACCTTCTTCAACCTCGCCGTCGCCGAGGAGCGTATATACACGATAGTCTTTTTTATCAAGCTTTGCCGCAAGAGCCATTCCGCAGGCTGCGGAAATTCCCTGTCCGAGCGAGCCTGTGCTCATATCAATTCCGGGCGTGCCCTTCATATCGGGATGTCCCTGAAGCATTGCTCCGACATGACGCAGAACCTTAAGCTCGTCCCAGTCAAAATAGCCTTTCAGCGCAAGAGTTGCATAAAGGCTCGGACAGCAATGTCCCTTTGAAAGTACAAATCGGTCGCGGTCCTCCCAATCGGGTTTTTCGGGCTTTACGTTCATCTCTTTGAAATAGAGATATGTGTAAATATCAGCCGCCGAAAGTGAACCGCCGGGGTGTCCGGATTTTGCGTGATAAGTACCGAGAATAGCGCCCATTCTTGACTTTGCCGCAAGGATTTGAAGCTGCTTGATTTCTGAACTATCCATTAATCTTACCATTCCTTTCAGATGTTGCCATCGGTTTCAGCCTGTTTTAAGGCAAAACAAGCCAAACACAACTATAATAATTATACACGATATCCGTCAAATTTCAATGATTTTTTCTTATTTGTTAAAATTGTGTCAAATAATATAATAATCCTGCTTGAAACCGAGGGGATTTGTGGTATAATTAAAAACATAACAACACTTTTTCGGAGGAACACTATGCTACTGACTGTAGACGTGGGAAACACAAATATAAAGCTCGGAATTTTTGACGGCGATACGCTTTCCTGCAAGATACGTTTTGCAACCGATACCTGCAAAACAAGCGATGAATTTGCCGTTGAGCTTTACACGTTTTTTCAGATATACGGCATAGCTCCCGAAAGTATAAACGCTTCAATCATAAGCTCGGTTGTTCCGAAGGTGACCTATTCGCTCAAAACGGCGATACAGACCGTAACCGGCGCAAAGAGCTTTGTGATAGGACCGGGGCTTAAAACAGGGCTTGATATAAAAATCGACCACCCCGAAACCCTCGGCGCAGACATTGTTGCAGGGTGCGTGGGAGCGTGCGAAAAGTACGGCGGACCGCTTATTATGATATTTATGGGAACGGCTACGGCGATAGCTTATGTTGACGGCAACCGCACCTATTACGGCGGAGCGATTGCTCCCGGCGTGGGAATATCGCTTGACGCACTCACCCAAAACGGCGCACTGCTTTCATCGGTTGATCTCAAGGCACCTAAAAAGGCTGTTTCAACAAATACCACAGACAGCATACGTTCGGGCGTTATGTTCGGAACGGCGTGTATGCTTGACGGAATGATAGACAGGTTTACCGAAGAAGTAGGCAGTGAATGTAAAATAATCGCAACGGGCGGACTTGCACCGATGATGATAAAAAGCTGTACTCACGATATAACCTTTGACGAAAACATTATCCTTGACGGTTTAAACTGTATCTACCGTCGAAACAAAAAAGAAAAGTAAATAAAAACACAAAACGGCATACACCACCGAAAGGTGTTGTAAATAAAATTGCGTTTCACCCACATAATATAGGGGTGGGGAAACAGCAGGAGGTAATTATGTCAAAAGACAAAATCAGCAACAAAACATTTCGACTTGTCGGGCTGGGTATTCTGACGGCAATAATAATCGTGCTTCAGATTGTAACCACATTTTTCCCGACAAAACCGTTTGCAATCACGCTTGCACTCATTCCTATCATAATAGGTGCGGCGTTCTACGGAGCAGGCGCAGGAGCATATCTGGGCGGCGTGTTCAGCGTTGTAGTCATACTGATGTGTGTGTTCGGCGCAGATGTAGGCGGCGCAATGATATGGAACGCAAGCCCGTTTTTGTGCATATTGGTTTGTATGCTCAAGGGTGTGGGTGCAGGATTTTTTGCAGGAATCGTTTACCGTGCGCTCAGCAAAAAAAGCTTGGTTTTGGGTGCCGTTGCGGCAGGAATCGTATCGCCTGTCGTAAACACGGGAATATTTCTTGCAGGACTTTTTCTGTTCTTCAAACCCGTGCTTGAAGAATGGGCAGGCGGAACAGACATTGTTTACTATGCGCTTATCACAATGACGGGAATAAATTTCCTTGTTGAACTCGGAGTAAATATTATCGTAAGTCCTGTTATCGTAAGAGTAACAAAGGCGGTAAAAAACAAAATTTAGCACTTACCCACGGAGGTAAAAATGCAGAATAAAATTCTTGATATTCTTGCAGGCGCAGATGACTACGTTTCGGGTCAGGCAATTTCAGAACAGCTCGGCGTAAGCCGTCAGGCGGTTTGGAAAGGCATAAACGCCCTGAAAGAACGGGGCTACAAAATCAACTCCGTTCAAAATAAGGGCTACAAAATAGTTTCGTTTCCCGACGCACTTGACTGCGGTGCCGTTAAAGCCAATCTCAACAACAAAATAATCGGCAAAAACCTCATTGTGCTTGACTCCGTAGGCTCGACAAACGACTATCTTAAAAAACTCGGCGACGACGGAGCCGAAAGCGGAACTGTTGTTGCCGCAAGAGAACAGATAAGCGGCAAGGGCAGGCTCGGACGGGTATGGCAAAGCAAAAAAGACGATAACATAGCTTTTTCGGTTTTACTCAGACCGCAAATGGCGCCGTATGAAGTTTCGGCGGTAACGCCGCTTGCGGGGCTTGCCGTGTGCAAGGCTTTGCGTGAATATACAAAGCTCGACTGTATGATAAAATGGCCCAACGATATTGTTTCGGGGCGAAAAAAGCTTGTCGGAATACTCACCGAAATGAGCGCAGAGTTTGACGCCGTGGAATACATAGTTACGGGAATCGGCATAAACGTTGATCAGGCGGTTTTTCCCGAAGAAATCGAATACAAGGCAACGTCGGTTTTGCTTGAAACAGGCAGACATTTTGACAAAAATAAATTGCTCGCCTGTGTGCTTGAACATCTTGAAAATGAATTTTTAAGTAATGATTTAAGGCTGTCCTCCTTGGCTCTTGCACAATACACGGAAATGTGCGTTTCTGTCGGCAAACGTGTAACCTTTATGAGAGGTACCCGAAGAATAAGCGGAATGGCTGTCGGTGTTGCATCAAACGGAGAATTGAAAATTATGCTTTCCGACGGCTCGATATGCTGTGTAAATTCGGGCGAAGTCACGGTACAGGGAATTTATTGACAATATCGGTCGGGTTGTTTTGCCCGACCGACTTTTTTATAAAGATATGAAAATTCAAAAGCTTTTTCAAAACAGAATTTTTGCCTGCTTTGCGGCAGTATTTTGCACCTTGCTTTGGGGAACGGCGTTTCCGTTTATCAAATTGGGATACTCGTCGTTTGAAATAGCCGACGGTGACATCGGCTCAAAACTGCTTTTTGCGGGGCTGAGGTTTGCGGCGGCGGGAATTGCAGTGATTTTGTTTTTGCAAATAAAGGACAAAAAGCTCTCTTTTCCCGACAAAACCGAGATTATCCCCATAACCGTTCTCGGACTTGTTCTGACGGCGGGACAGTATATTTTTACCTATGTCGGCATAGGATTTACAAGCGGTACAAACACCTCGATAATCACCGCCTGTGCCTCGTTTTTTACTGTGCTTGCCGCACCTCTGTTTTTTAAAGGCGACAGACTGACAGTTCTAAAAATTGTCGGCTGTGCGCTCGGATTTGCAGGCGTGCTTGTTATAAACCGGGGCGGCAGTGCAAGCCTTGACACTCTGTTCGGCGATGTTATGATACTTGCGTCAACGCTTTGTGCGGCGGCGGGAAACATTATGTCAAAGCGCATTGCAAACGGCAGAGATCCCGTAAAGATAACGGGCTTTCAGCTTTTTATCGGCGGATTGGTTCTGACGGCTGTCGGGTTTGCGTGCGGAGGTCATCTTAGCTTTAAAAAGGCGCAGAGCGTGATAATTTTAATATGGCTTGCGTTTGTTTCGGCGGCGGCTTTCACTGTCTGGACGGCACTGCTTAAATATCACCCTGCAAGCAGGATAACAATATTTAACCTGCTTGTGCCGATATTCGGTACGGTGCTTTCGGGGCTGACTCTCGGCGAAAATGTATTCAGAGCGGAAACGCTCGTTTCGCTTGCACTGATAACGTCGGGCATTGCGGCTGTCAACTTGTCAAAGGGTAAAAAACAGCACTCCTTATAAATTGTGTTGAAAATAACCGAACAGTCAAGACTGTTTCCTACAACTATAAGTATAGGGCAAGAGGCTCTGCCTCTAAATTTTAATTGGTGAGAATATGAAATTCAAAGGAATTATATCCGATATGGACGGCGTGATACTCGACAGCGAAAAGCTGTATGTCCGCTTTTGGTGTGAGGCGGCAAATTTTTGCGGCTATCCTATGCAAAAAAGTCACGCTCTGAGCATACGCTCAATGGCACGACCGCTTGCCGAAAAACGTCTTAAAGGCTATTTCGGAGAAGCTTTTGACTATCACGCAGTTCACGATAAGCGTGTAGAGCTTATGGATAAATATATCAACGAAAACGGAATAGAGCCAAAGCCGTTTGCAAGGGAGCTTTTGCTGTATCTTAAATCAAACGGCTACAAGGTAGCACTTGCAACGGCAACAGCCTTTGAACGCACAAAAACCTATCTTGAATGCGTTGATTTGTACGGATATTTTGACGAGATTGTCTGTGCCTCAATGGTGAAATGCGGAAAACCAAAGCCCGACATTTATCTTTTTGCCGCCAAAAGATTAGGGCTTGAGCCGCAGGAATGTCTTGCGCTTGAGGATTCGCCCAACGGCATAATCTCGGCAAGCTCGGCAGGCTGCAAAACCGTTATGGTTCCCGACCTTGACAAGCCGAGCGACGAGATAAAACCGCTTTTATATGCTGTGGCGGATGACCTCGGCAAAGTTATAAATATTCTTGAAAAAACCGAGATGGAGTAAAACAATGGATTTATTTACTGAAATTGCGAACAATTTGGATCAGTTCCTCTGGGGAGCACCGATGATAATAATTTTGCTCGGAACTCACCTGTATATGACCTTTCGCACAAAATTTATGCAGAGAAAAACCTTTAAGGCTATTCGCCTTTCGGTAACAAAGGATCCCGACAGCGACGGCGACATAAGCCCGTTTCAATCGCTGACTACCGCTCTTGCTTCGACTATCGGCACGGGAAATATAGTCGGTGTAGGAACGGCTGTTTCGCTCGGCGGAGCGGGAGCTGTGCTGTGGTGCTGGCTAACGGGTGTGTTCGGAATTGCAACAAAATACGCCGAATCGCTGATTGCCGTAAAGTACCGTGTAAAAACCAAGGACGGCAAAATGCTCGGCGGCGCAATGTATGCCATAGAACGCGGTATTCACCCCACTATCGGCGGAAAAAAGCGCAGTATGAAATGGCTTGCCGTACTGTTTGCAATATTTGCCGTTCTGGCTTCGTTCGGTATCGGCGTCGGCGTTCAGACAAACGCTATCTCAAACGTGCTTGACAACGCCTTTAACCCCTCCCTTAAATACGACCTCGGATTTATGAACGCCGATAAGCAGACCGATATAACCTTCAGCGGCTACAACAAGATATATGACGAAAATATGTGGACGGATTTTTCGGACGGCTCGGAGGACGGATATATTTACATAAACAATTCAAACGGCTGGAAGTCTCCCTGCGTTTATTACACAACAGCCGACAGTGACGACTGGAGCGGCGTAAATATGATACAGCTCGATTCTCAGCCGAATATATATAAAGCCGAGATACCCGAAAATGCCGATAGGCTGTTTTTTGCCGACAAGGGTATTTCGCTTGTTGCGCTTATCGCAGGAATCGTTACCGCAGTAAGCATCGGACTTGTAATATTCGGCGGTATAAACGCAATTTCAAAAGTATGTGAAAAGCTTGTGCCGTTTATGGCAATACTTTATGTACTTGGCTGTATAATAATTCTGATAATTAACGGCGACGTGCTGTGGCAGACGATAACCACAATAATCACCTCTGCATTTTCGCCGAGGTCGCTCGGCGGCGGACTGACGGGCGCAGGCATTATGCTTGCCGCACGCTACGGCGTTGCAAGAGGACTTTTCAGCAACGAATCGGGTATGGGCTCTGCGCCGATAGTTGCTTCTGCCGCACAAACACGCAACAGTGTTAGGCAAGCTCTTGTTTCGTCAACGGGAACTTTTTGGGACACCGTGGTGGTTTGTCTTATGACGGGGCTTGTAATAGTAAGCTCCTGCATCAAAAATCCCGATATTGACACCGCAAGCATAGAGGGCGGCAGGCTGACTACAGCCGCATTTGCCCAGATACCTGTTATCGGCACGCCGATTTTGGTTGTGGGCATAGTGTTGTTTGCATACTCTACAATACTCGGCTGGTCGTATTACGGTGAAAGATGCGTTGAATATCTGTTCGGCAAAAAAGGAATGGTGCCGTATAAGCTGGCGGTGGTCGCAATTTTGTTGGTAACCCCGATAGTATCACTGGACCTTGTATGGACTTTGTCAAATATCTTTAATGCTTTAATGGCTCTTCCGAATATCTTTGCGGTCATTGTGCTTGCACCTGTTGTTGTAAAGGAAACTAACTATTACCTCTACGGCAACCGTCTTGACGAGCGTGACAATTCACCGATTCCCGTTGTTTAAATCGGGAGACACTTGCATATGGATTATAAAACAGCGGTAAGCTTTGTTTTTGTATTTGTAGATTGAAGCGCTTTACATTTTTGACTTTTTAATGTAAAATATTAAGGAATGATTTGAAAGGAGTGTCGGCTTTGCCTGTATTGTCTGTTCGCAATCTGACAATGACCTTTGTGGAACGCAACCTGTTTTCGGACGTTTCGTTTGACGTTGAGCAAAGGGATAAGGTTGGATTTATCGGTGCAAACGGAGTGGGCAAAACTACGCTTTTCAAAATTCTCAACGGCGAGCTTGCGCCGACTTCGGGCGTTGTCACCTTTGACAAAAACGCAAGAATCGGATATATGGAACAGCACGCCTGCAAAAACCCCGAGGTTGACATCTGTCACGAGCTTTTGTCGGTGTTTAATTATCTTAAAGACATTGAGGCTGAAACCAAAGCCGTTACCGACGCAATAGATTCCAAAAGCGGCAATCTTGACAGGCTTGTGGAACGCCAGACTCGGCTTATTGAAGAATACGAGCGTTTGGGCGGTCTTACCTACAAAAGCAGAACACGCTCCGCACTTTTGGGACTGGGCTTTTCCGAAAATGAATTTGAAATGCCCGTGGGAAGCCTTAGCGGCGGACAGCGTTCAAAGCTCTGCCTTGCAAAGCTGTTGCTTTCACGCAGTAACCTGCTTTTGCTTGACGAACCGACAAACCACCTTGACATAAAATCCGTCGGCTGGCTCGAAGATTTTTTGCGTGACTTTAAGGGCGCAATGATAATCATCAGTCACGACCGATATTTTCTTGACAATGTTACAAACAAGACCATTGAGCTTGAACACAGCAAAACAATGTGCTACAAGGGCGCATATTCAGAATTTGTCAGAAAAAAAGAGGCGTATAACCTCTCGCTCAAAAATAAATATGAAAACGACCTCAAGGAAATTAAGCGTATTGAGGGCATTGTTGAACAGCAAAAACGCTGGGGGCGTGAGCGGAATTTTATAACCGCCGCAAGCAAACAAAAGGAAGCCGACAGGATAAAAGCTCAGCTTGTTGCGCCCGAAAGCGAGCTTGAAACAATGCGTATCAATTTTGAACCGAAATGCGAAAGCGGAAACGATGTTTTGATTTGCAGAGGGCTTGAAAAATCATTCGGTGAAAAACATCTTTTTAAGAATGTTGACATACACATACGAAAAGGCGAAAGAGTGTTTATCCTCGGCGAAAACGGCTGCGGAAAAACAACGCTTTTTAAAATACTGATGGGCAGATGTCCTCAGGACAGGGGCGAATATGATTTCGGAGCAAATGTTCTGACGGGTTATTTTGACCAGATGCAGCAAAATCTCGACCTTAACAAAACCGCCGTTGAGGAGGTGCAGGACGAGTTTCCGAACCTTACAAACACCGAGGCACGCTCGGCGCTTGCGGCGTTTCTTTTTAAGGGCGACGAGGTTTTTAAACCGCTTTCAAAAATGAGCGGCGGCGAAAGAGCAAGGGTATCGCTTTTGAAGCTGATGCTCAAAAAGAGCAATTTTCTGTTGTTGGACGAGCCGACAAACCACCTTGATTCGGCGTCCCGTGAGGAGCTTGAAAAAACGCTCGGCGATTACAGCGGAACAATGCTGATAATCAGTCACGACCGATACTTTATAAACAAGCTTGCAACAAGAATACTTGTGCTTTCGCAAAGCGGCGTTAAGGAATATTTGGGCAACTACGATTATTTTGCCGAGCACGTCAAAGCCGAAGCTGAGCCGAAAGAAAGTGCGTCGGACGCAGCAAAAGAAAAGCCGAAGAATGACTACTTTTTAAAGAAACAGCAAAAAAGTGAGGAACGCAAAAGACAGACGAGGCTGAAAAAGGCCGAGGAAGAAATCGAGCGGCTTGATAAAGAGATTGAGGAAACTCAAAAGCTTTTGTCAAGCGATGAAACTGCAAGCAATTACGAAAGATTGCTGGAGCTGACAAATAAGCTCGAAGAATTGCAGATTGAGCAGGAAAAACAGTATGCAATTTGGGAGGAGCTGTCAGATTAAAAAAATATCCGCAGAAGCCTGCGGAAATATCTGCCCGTGGCGCAATTGGATAACGCAACAGATTCCGATTCTGGAGATTGGGGGTTCAAATCCCTTCGGGCAGGCCACAGTAAAAATGGGAGTGCGAAAGCACTCCCATTTTTACTGCGCCTGCACAGAATCCGAAGGGATTTGAAGCCGAGCGTAAGGAAAACAGTCCTGAGGACTGTTTTTAGCGAGTATGCGGATGTCAAGGCGCATTGTTTAATCTTTTGTTTTTTCAAAATATCTTGACAATTTTGAGCGATATATAGTATAACATAAGTGCAAAGAAGCGTTAGCTTTTATGGAATTCAGTGGGAGATTATAACCCATCTTGCGGCAAAACGGAAGAGAGGCGAAAATGAACAGCCTTTATATTTTATTTGTTTTGATTATTCTTGTGATTATTCCTTGTATAATACGGAAAAGGAGAATCGCAGCAGTCAAACATATTTTGAATCGAAAAAAACAGAACAAGGAGAACAGCGCTATGAAAGAATTAGCAAAGAAGTTTATCGGAAAAGAGTGTATCATTTATACGATTACTTCAAATGACAGCAGCATACAGGGAATGATAAAAGAAGTTGATGACGGAGGTATGGTTATCGAGAAGAATTCGGGCGAATCGGAAATTATCAATCTTGATTTTGTCACACGCATCAGGGAGCACCCAAGAAGAAAAAACGGCAAGAAAAAGCTGTCGTATTAAACTAAGTATCAACGGATATGCCGATGTAACGCTTGAGAGTAGGATAATTTATAGCTTCACTGCGGTACCTTTACACTGAAAGAACAGCATTTTTAAATGGGCGATTGTCCGCAGGCGAATATTGTTATCATCTAAAAAATCACAGGGACAGCATTTTTGCTGTCCCTGCCTGTTTTTTAATAAAGCTTAATATGCTTTATTGCCGACACAAATTTACGATATGGTAATCTGAAGCCTATCTATCGGTCTGCCGAAAACACCTGCGTAGCTGTCCTGACCTCCCGATTTTTCATCGTCATACTGCCAGTCGTAGTAATTTGACGAATCGGCGGAACTTGTCCTGTACTTTGCTTTAAACACACTTCCGTTTTTTATCATGCTTTCGGGTGTGTTGTAATATATCCTGACTGCGTCAATCTCACTGCCGTTGCCTGCATACTTGTTTGTATCTGTAGTTGAATATCCTGTCACCTTCGGCAGCCAGCCGCCGCCCTTGACGTGAGCCTGATACCACACAGAACCCTCGCTTACCTTTACGGCAAAGTCGGTTATCGGATAGCCGGGCAATCCAGCGTAATCGTCCAGATTTTTAACTTCGGGCAGCCACCCATGCTTCTTTGTTCTGACGCAATAGGTCACGTTGGGGCCTGACGGCTTTTCGGGAGTTTCACCGCCGCCGCTGTCCTTTGCCCAGTTGTTCCAGCCGTACTTTTTGATTATTGCAGGATAATCGTAATAGCTTTTGTTTTTGTCAATAATGCCTACGCCCGGAATACTGTTACTCTCAATAAAGTTCACGCTTCCGCCGTACTGCCACATTCCGAGAGTTTTGCCGCTGTAATCGCAGGTTGAGTTCCACTGAGCCGCCCAAACGTCATAGCTGTTGAGCAGTGAACTGTCGTAAAGCTGATTGATAAGCCAGCTCAGCCCCGCATAAAGCATCGGATAGTAACCTGCATTTTTTATTCTGCCGAGAAAGGTTTTGCATATCTCAACAAGCTTTGCGTTGCTCGGCATACCGTGCTGAGCCTTATAACCGTCGGCATCCTCCATATCAAACGCTATAGGAAAAGTCGGCTTTTTCCCTTTTAAAAGGCGCATAGCGTGTTCCGCTTCGCTTTTTGCCTCGTCAACGGTGAGCGCATACGAATACAAATACGCTCCCCACGGCATACCGAGCCTTTCACACTTTTTCACGTTGTTTTCAAACTGACTGTCATCCTGAGATTTTATATCCGAGCCGTAGCCGCATCGTATCATCACAAAATCATAGCCTGCGTCCTTGATTTTTTGAATGTCAACATCGCCGTTTGACGACGAGATGTCAACACCCCTCTTGCCTTTATAATTCATAGTTAATCTCCTTTCAATTCGGGCAACCCCGCAACAGAAGTCAGCACCGACAAAATTCCCGCAAGCAGGCTTGCCGAGCCGACAACAGCCCACTGCACTTCGGAAAACATTGCAGTTGTGCCGATTGTGGCAACAGCAGTTTGAGCAACTGTTTTGAGTGCTCTTATTCCTGCCGCTTTTGCCCATTGCTTGTATTTTTTCATAATTATCATCCTTTCCTGCGTACAAAGCGCAATGCGCTGTACTGCATAATATGCTTAAAAACGAAAAAAGTTTCGTTTCTTATACCCGATAAATCAAAAAAATTGCATAAAACTATGCAATAACCTTTATTTTTTGTTCGGTTGTGGTATAATAAGTTAAACAGTACAAAAGGAGATGAATTTTGTGTACGAAGAAATTTATAATCAGGCAAAGCTTGCGGCAACCGAACTTTGTGACGCTGCAAAGCTTAAAAAGGGAGATATAATGGTAGTCGGCTGTTCGTCAAGCGAGGTTGCGGGCGGAGTAATAGGCAAAAATTCCAGCCTTGAAACAGCACAGGCAGTGTTTAAAGGAATATATGAGGTTTTGCGGGAGCGCGGCATATACCTTGCCGCCCAGTGCTGTGAACACCTCAACAGAGCGATAATCGTTGAGCGTGAAGCCGTGCCTAACTATGAGATTGTAAACGTGGTGCCTCAGCCAAAGGCGGGAGGCTCGTTTGCAACGACTGCATACAAAACATTTAACGCCCCCGTTGCGCTTGAAGAAATAAAAGCCGACGCAGGACTTGACATCGGCGGAACATTAATAGGTATGCATCTGAAAAGAGTTGCCGTACCGACAAGGCTCAGTATTGACCATATCGGAAACGCAATTTTGCTTGCGGCACGCACACGTCCGAAATATATCGGCGGAAGCCGTGCGGTGTACGCAGAGGAAATTTAAATTAAAAATCCTTGACAAATTAAATTCGGCGGAATATAATGAAGTCAATAATAAAAAACCTATGAGCAAGAGTAGTAGGATTTTTCAAAGCTTTCAGAGAGTCGGCGGACGGTGCGAGCCGACAGCGGAGATTAATTTGAATGGACTTGTGAGGGCGGAGCAAAAGCGAAAGCGAGTAGTATCCGACGGCATCCGACCGTTACTGCGGAGGGCATATGTCAGTATGCCGCAAAGCGGACGATTTTCGTCAATTTGGGTGGTACCGCAGAAGTTTTACAGGCTTTTGTCCCTTGGTGGGACAAAGGTCTTTTTTGTTTGTTAATTTAAAGGAGAGGTAATATGTCAAAAGGAAGATTTGGTATTCACGGCGGACAGTATGTTCCCGAAACTCTGATGAACGCTGTCAATGAATTTGAGGAGGCGTACAACAGATACAAAAACGATCCTGAATTTGTTGCAGAGCTTAATACGCTTCTGCACGAATACGCCGGCAGACCGTCACGTCTTTATTACGCCGAAAAAATGACAAAGGATCTCGGCGGAGCAAAGATTTATCTAAAGCGTGAGGATCTCAATCATACAGGCTCACACAAAATAAACAACTGTCTCGGTCAGTGCTTGCTTGCCAAAAAGATGGGCAAAACCAGGGTAATTGCCGAAACAGGTGCAGGTCAGCACGGAGTTGCAACCGCAACCGCCGCCGCACTTATGGGGCTTGAGTGTGAAGTATTTATGGGCAAGGAGGACACAATCCGCCAGGCGCTCAACGTTTACAGAATGAAGCTTCTCGGAGCAAAGGTTCACGCTGTTGAAACAGGCACAATGACCCTTAAAGACGCTATCAACGAGGCTATGCGCGAATGGACAAACCGTGTGAGCGATACTCATTATGTTATCGGTTCGGTTATGGGACCTCATCCGTTCCCGACGGTAGTCCGTGATTTTCAGAGCGTTATCGGCAAGGAGATAAAGCAGCAGCTTCTTGAAAAGGAGGGCAGGCTCCCCGACGCCGTAATGGCGTGTGTAGGCGGCGGAAGTAACGCAATGGGAACATTCTATGAATTTATAGGTGACGAAAGCGTTAAGCTGATCGGCTGTGAGGCGGCAGGTCTTGGCGTTGACAATCCCAAAAACGCCGCAACAATCGCAAACGGTACTTTGGGAATTTTCCACGGAATGAAAACCTATTTTTGCCAGAATGAATACGGTCAGATAGCCCCCGTATATTCAATTTCGGCAGGACTTGATTATCCGGGCGTAGGTCCCGAACACGCAAATTTAAACGATACAGGCAGGGCGCAATATGTTCCCGTTACCGACGAAGAGGCGGTGCAGGCGTTTGAATATTTATCAAGAGTTGAGGGAATAATCCCCGCAATCGAGAGCGCACACGCCGTTGCAGAGTGCATAAAATTAGCCCCGACAATGGACAAGGACAAAATAATTGTAGTTACCGTTTCGGGACGAGGCGACAAGGACGTTGCCGCAATAGCAAGATACAGAGGGGAGAATCTTTATGACTGATATAAAAACAGCGTTTGAAAACGGCAAGGCGTTTATACCGTTTGTAACGGCAGGCGATCCCGACCTTGACACTACCGCAAAATTGCTTGTAGGTATGAGCGAAAGCGGAGCGGATATAATTGAAATCGGAATTCCGTTTTCCGACCCTATAGCAGAGGGTGTAGTTATTCAGGAAGCCGATCTTCGTGCGCTTTCATCGGGAACGACTACCGACAAAATATTTGATATGGTAAAGGACATTCGCCCGCAGGTCAAGAGCGCTCTTGCGTTTATGACCTATGTAAACCCGATTTTTGCTTACGGCACGGATAAATTTATGGCACGCTGTAAAGAATGTGGAATTTCGGCAGTAATAGTTCCCGACGTTCC
This sequence comes from uncultured Ruminococcus sp., assembly GCA_900543095.1. Classification (GTDB taxonomy): domain Bacteria; phylum Bacillota; class Clostridia; order Oscillospirales; family Acutalibacteraceae; genus Ruminococcoides. The sequence continues at coordinate 29,693 of UQQD01000018.1, forward strand.
GTTTGAAGAAAAGGACGAATTAAGCGGATATTGCGATAAGTACGGAATAAACCTTATATCGCTTATTGCACCGACGTCAAATGACAGGATAAAAATGATAGCGAAAGAAGCACAGGGCTTTATCTATTGCGTATCGTCAATGGGCGTTACCGGTGTAAGGCAGAAAATAACAACAGACATCGGCAAGATGATAGAGCTTGTGCGTTCGGTCAGCGATATTCCGTGTGCGGTCGGCTTTGGTGTTTCAACACCCGAACAGGCTAAGCATATCACAGAGTCCGCCGACGGCGTTATTGTAGGTTCGGCGATCGTAAAGATAGTTGCACAGTACGGCAAAGACAGCGTAAAGCCTGTTTGCGATTATGTCAGAGAAATGAAAGACGCAATTTCTTAATTTATAATACAGGGTGATGTTATGAACACAGTTGAACAACTGCAAAAGGTTATCGACAACAGCAAAAGCATAGTGTTTTTCGGAGGAGCAGGCGTAAGCACGGAAAGCGGTATTCCCGATTTCAGAAGCGTTGACGGTCTGTACAATCAAAGGTACGATTATCCGCCCGAGCAGATTTTGAGCCATACATTTTTTGAGCATAAGACAGAGGAATTTTACAGGTTTTACCGTGACAAAATGCTTTGTCTTGATAAAAAGCCGAACAAGGCACATAAAAAGCTTGCAGAGCTTGAAAAAGCGGGAAAACTGCTTGCCGTTGTCACACAAAACATTGACGGACTTCATCAGGCGGCAGGAAGCAAAACGGTTTTTGAACTGCACGGAAGCGTTTTGAGAAATTACTGCCGAAAATGCGGAAAGTTCTATTCGGCGGAATATATAAAAAACACTTCGGGTGTTCCGAAGTGCGAGTGCGGCGGAGTGATAAAACCCGACGTGGTGCTTTATGAAGAGGGGCTTGACGACAAGACCGTAAACGGCGCAATTAACGCTATCAGCCGTGCGGACACGCTGATAATAGCGGGCACGAGCCTTTCGGTCTATCCGGCGGCAGGGTTTATAAGTTTTTTCGGCGGAAACACAACTGTGCTGATAAACCGTGACGAAACTCCGTTTGATTCGCAGGCGGATCTGGTGTATCACCAAAAGGTCGGCGAATTGATGGACCAAATCAGCGTGTGAAAATCAACATCTAAAATGATAAAAAACCTCGGACTGTTTGCAAAATACAATCCGAGGTTTTGTTGTATCAAAAATACATTGAAAATGTGTGAACGCAGCGTATTTAAAACATCTGCGTTTCCGTAACAAAAAATGCACGCTGCTGCACGAAAATGCAGGGGCAGCCCTTGCGGCTGTCCGTGGGCGAACACTGTATTCCCTTGATAAGGGAAATGTCGGCTTGCCGACAAAGGGTTTGCCGTTTTC
>UQQD01000019.1 GCA_900543095.1 uncultured Ruminococcus sp.
CCCGGTGAATTCTTAAATCACTTTTTGTTGACATGGCAAGTCATTTTTCCTTAATTTGTAACTAATCATTGACAAACCTACATTTGGTAATTTTATGCATATTACAGTTGAAAAAATCTTTGTTCTGTTCTATAATATTCTTATCAATTCAATGGAGAATCAATTTATGAAAATGGTGTTTACAATAATTGCCTGCAAGCTTATCAGGTTTGCGGCAAAATTATTCGGCAAGGGCAGCAGCTTCCCAGGTCAGGTGGCTTTGAAGCTCTGTCCCGATATTCTCAGCAGGATTGCCTTACCTAAGTACATAATCGCTGTTACCGGCAGCAACGGCAAAACCTCAACTGTTGAGATGATTGCTCATATTCTGCTTAAAAACGGCAAAAAGGTTGCTTGGAATAGGGAAGGTTCTAATCAAATAGAAGGCGTTACAACTCTTATTTTGAGCAATTCTACCCTTGGCGGTAAGGTTAAAAGTGATATTTTGCTTATCGAAAGCGACGAGCGTTTTGCTAAATATACGTTCAAATATATTACTCCGACTCACTATGTAATCACTAATCTTTATCGCGACCAGCTAACCCGAAACGGTCATCCCGAATGGGTTTATGACGCCATAGCTCAGAGTATTCATCCCGAAACCCAGCTTATTCTCAATGCCGATGATCCGCTTGTTTCACACTTCGGTTACGGCAGGGACGATATAATTTGGTTTGGAGCGGACAAGCTTTCGACCGATACACAGGAGCTTAAAAGCGTGTATAACGACGGCGCATACTGCCCGCACTGCAAGTCGCCGATGGAATATACTACGCATCATTACAACCATATAGGTCATTATGAGTGCAAAAACTGCGGCTATAAACGCCACGATACTTCATATACGATAACCTCGGTTGACCTTGACAGGGGAGAGGTTGTCATCAATGGAAGGTATCATATATCGCTTGCACTCAAGTCGCTGTACAATATCTATAATATTCTTGCGGCGTTTACCGTTGCTTCAATCGTCGGTGTCGGCGGTGAGGAAATCGCTTCGGATATGAGCAATTATGTGCTGAAAAACGGCAGAGTTATTACGTTTGAGCTTGGCAAGCGAAAGGGTACGCTTTTGACTTCAAAGCACGAAAACAGCATTTCATATGACCAGTCTATCCGTGTTGCCGTTGCAGAAAAGGGCGGATGTGACGTTATGTTTATTGTTGACGCAGTGAGCCGAAAGTACTTTACAAGCGATGTTTCGTGGCTTTGGGACATTGATTTTGAAATGCTTGACAATCCAAACATTCATCATATTGTGCTTGCAGGAAAGTATTGCAACGACCTTGCGGTCAGGTTTTCATATACTGATATTCCAACCGATAAGATAACGATAATTGAAGATATAAACAAAGCCGTAGACTACCTTGACAACGATAGAAACGAGTATATATATGTTATTACCTGCTTCTCGGATAAATACAAGTTTATCAGCAGGATAAAGGGGGAAGGGGTATGAGAATTTTACATTTATATCACGATATTATGAACCTATACGGCGAATACGCCAATGTTCTTGCGATGCAAAGAATTTTGCAAAAGAGCGGAATTGATTGTACTGTTGACAGACTCACTGTAGGTGATAATGCTGATTTGTCGGCATATGATTTTATATATATAGGTTCAGGCACGGAAAAGAATCAACGTGTTGTCCTTGATGATTTCAAGAAATACACCGACACTCTTAAAGACCTTATTGCAAGCGGCAAGGTTATTCTTATGACGGGCAATTCATTTGAAATGCTTGGCAAAACTATTTCCGACGCCGAAAAGAATCATTTTGACGGACTCGGTATTTTTAATTTCACGACGGTTGAACAAAACCAAAGACGTGTTACCGCCGACGCTGTTTTTATTGCCGACTTTACGGACAGACCGCTTGTCGGTTTTATAAACAAGTGCAGTGAAATCAGCGGAGTTGAAACACCGTTGTTTGAGGTCAAGATGGGTCTGGGCAACAAGGACGGCGAAAAATACGAAGGAATCCGCAAAAATAATTTTTTCGGCACTCATCTTACAGGTCCCTTGCTTATCAAGAACCCGTATTTTCTTGAATATATGGCGGGGCTTCTTGTAAAATCCCCTCAGGAGCTTAAAACGGACTATCTTTCATACGAAAGGGCAGGTTACGAAGTAACATTATCAGAGCTTGAAAAGCGTATGAATGAAAATATCTGATACAATAATAAGGAGATGTTGTAGTGAGTAACAAAGTTGATAATCCGCAACAAAAGAAGAGCAAAACATTTTTTAGGTCAAATCCCGTAATGAACGGTCTTAACAAGGTTAACGAGCGTGTGGCAGACGATTCATCATCGGCAAGCTATGGCGGAATTGCGTTAAAGACCACCTACTTCATTCTTATGGCCGTAGTCGGTATAATGATTTACCTTGTGCTTAACAAGCTTGTTTTCACCGATCCCGCAAATATGTCGGGTGCTTTTTTAATCGAGTACGAAAACTTCTATTTTCAGATAACACCTTTGGAATGTTTTGTGCTTGGCGGCAATGTGATTCTCGGAATAGTTTGCCAGCTCCTTGCGTGTTTCGTGGGTTCAACCATTCCTGTTACCGGAACTGTTTTTTCAATTACCGAGGGATTTTTTGTTTCGTTTACGATATTTAAGATACTAAAAGGATATGAATATATCGGAATGTTGGCTCTTGTGGCAACTGTGCTTGTTGTTTTGATAATGAATATACTTTATTCAAAGCAGATTATTAAGGCTGATGCAAAATTCAGAATGGTAATGCTTACGCTGTTTATAACCGTAATTGCAGCGTCAATTCTTATTACGTTGAGCTACTTTATCCCGTTTGCAAGACCTGTTGTTATGCAGATGATGGCTAATCCCGCAATTTCGATCGGTTTTACTGTAATTTCAATCATAATTGCAGCTCTGTTTTTAATTTCAGATTTTGCAATGATAGACACTGTAGTTCAACAGAGATACCCCAAAAAATATGAATGGCGTGCATCATTCGGACTTGCATTTACAATCATCTGGCTGTATGTCAAGATCCTTGATCTTCTTATTCAGGTAATCGGCAACAGCGACAGATAGAGATAATCTCTGCAACCTAAGATGTGGGACTGTCGCAAGCTTTGCTTCGATTTAAAGGTTGAATAAAAGGGGAACGGTTAACCGTTCCCTCTTTATTATATTAACTGAAGTGCGATTTGTTGAAAGGCTTGTATCAACTTAAAAAGTGCAAACAAAAAAGCTGACCTTACATTGTGTAAAGTCAGCTTTAATATGTTTGAGTAAAATTACTTCAATTCTACTTCTGCGCCTGCTTCTTCGAGCTTTGTCTTCATTGCTTCTGCGTCGTCCTTAGAAACTGCTTCCTTAACAGTCTTAGGTGCGCCGTCAACAACAGCCTTTGCTTCCTTAAGACCAAGACCTGTGATCTCACGAACAGCCTTGATAACAGCGATCTTGTTGCCGCCTGCACCCTTAAGGATTACGTCAAACTCTGTCTGCTCAGCGGCAGCAGCGCCACCGTCAGCAGCAGGACCTGCAACTGCAACTGCAGCAGCAGCGGATACGCCAAATTCATCCTCTACAGCGTGTACGAGCTCTGAAAGCTCAAGAACTGTGAGGCCTTTTAATTCTTCAATAATAGCAGTAATTTTTTCTGATGCCATTTTAATTTACCTCCGATATTATAAATTGATAATGTTTAATTTTTTGCAGATTACTCTGCGGTTTCGGTTGCAGGAGCTTCCTCAGCGGGAGTCTCTGCTGCTTCGGCTGCAGGAGCTTCTTCCTCAGCGGGAGCGCAAGCTTCTACACCGCCCTTGTCAACGATAGCCTGTACGGCACGCGCAAAGGCTGCGATAGGTGCCTGGAAAGCACCAAGTACGTTTGCAAGAAGAACTTCCTTTGTCGGGAGCTTTGAAAGAGATATGATAGTATCCATATCAATTACGGCTCCGTCAAGATATGCTGTCTTAACCTTGAAGTTTTCATGATCCTTAGCATAGTTGCAAAGAATTCTTGCTGCGGCAGCATATTCGCTGTCGCTTGTAGCAATAGCTGTTGTACCTTCGAGAACAGGCTTTATGTCTTCAAGACCTGCTTCTTCACAAGCACGGGAGAGAAGAGTATTCTTAACTACGGAATACTTAACGTCGTTTTCACGAAGCTCTTTTCTGAGCTTTGTATCGTCTTCAACGTTGATACCCTCGTATGAAACGATAACGCCTGTGATAGAGTTTTTAAGTCTGTCTGAAAGCTCGGCAACAATTGCTTTTTTCTGCTCTAAAACACTTTGACTTGGCAAATTTTTCACCTCCAAAATTTTTTGTCGCAGTTCAAAAAAACAACCGTCCGGACATACCTCGGACGGTTGCAAAAATACAAAGTAATTTGCATCTTCCTCGGCAGGCGGGATAACCCTTACGCAAAGCACCTGCTGTCTTTAGAACAGCGAATTTATATTAACACCTGAGTGCTAATAACTATTTAACAGAGTATTTAGTTTTAAGCACCAAACTTTGTTGTGCTTACTCTTACGCTTGGTCCCATTGTAGAAGTTACTGCAACAGAACGGAGATACTGACCCTTTGCAGCAGCAGGCTTAGCCTTAACTACAGCGTCCATAAGAGTATCAAAGTTTTCAGCAAGCTTGTCTGCTCCAAAGCTTACCTTGCCGATAGGGCAGTGGATGATGTTGGTTTTGTCAAGGCGGTACTCAATCTTACCGGCTTTAGCCTCTTTAACGGCTTTTGCAATGTCAGGAGTTACAGTACCAGCCTTTGGGTTTGGCATAAGACCGCGAGGTCCGAGAATTCTACCGAGACGTCCAACAAGTCCCATACAGTCGGGAGTTGTGATGAGAACATCAAAGTCCATCCAGTTTTCCTGCTGAATCTTCTGAGTCATATCCTCAGCGCCAACGAAGTCTGCGCCGGCTTCCTTTGCAAGGTCAACGTTTGCGCCCTTGCAGATAGCAAGAACTCTTACGTTTTTACCTGTACCGTTGGGAAGTACAACAGCGCCTCTAACCTGCTGGTCAGCGTGACGGCTGTCAACGCCGAGCTTGATGTGAAGCTCAACTGTTTCGTCAAATTTAGCTGTAGCAGTCTTTATAACTGTTTCAAGAGCCTCTTTTGAGTCATATAATTTAGTTCTGTCAACGAGCTTAGCAGCGTCAACATATTTCTTACCGTGTTTCATTACTTTTCCTCCATTGTTAGGTGGTCAATCGGAAAATTCCTCCCACCCGGATAATTAGTCAACTACTGTGATACCCATGCTTCTTGCTGTACCGGCAACCATGCTGATAGCAGCGTCAAGAGAGCCTGCGTTAAGATCGGGCATTTTCTGCTCTGCAATCTTTGAGAGCTGTTCTCTTGTAATCTGAGCAACCTTAGTTTTGTTCGGTACACCTGAACCGCTTTCAATACCGCAAGCCTTCTTGAGAAGAACCGCAGCAGGCGGAGTCTTTGTAACGAAAGTAAATGAACGGTCGGCATATACTGTAATAACTACAGGAATAATAAGTCCGATATCGTTCTTTGTACGCTCATTAAAATCCTTAGTGAACGCAACAATGTTTACACCGTGCTGACCTAATGCAGGACCAACAGGCGGAGCCGGAGTAGCTTTTCCGGCAGGAATCTGCAGCTTAATTAAGCCTACAACCTTTTGAGCCATTGTGTTTAACCTCCAAAATTCGTGGTAAATTGCGGAACGCCACTATGTAGGGTCCCTCCCACAGGGAGCAAGCTCCCAATAAAAAGCCGATTGGCTGTTTATTTACCAGATTAGTTTTCTATCGGTTCAGCCTGACCGAGTTCAAGCTCAACCGGAGTTTCACGTCCGAACATTGAAACAGTGACGCGAACGTAGTTTTTGTCGGCATCGATTTCTTCGACAACACCGACGAAGTCCTCAAGCGGACCGTCGATAATACGCACCGAATCGCCTACAGAATAGTTTAGCTTTGTGCTGCGTGTTTCAACGCCCATTCTGTAAACTTCAGCGTCCGTAAGGGGAACAGGCTTTGATCCCGGACCGACAAATCCCGTGCAGCCGCGAATATTGCGGACTACATACCAAGTTTCATCGGTATAAACCATTTTAACGAAAACATATCCCGGATAGAGCTTGTGCTCGACTTCTTTTGTCTTTTCACCGACTGTTTCGGTAACAATCTCTGTCGGAACCTTTACGTCAATGATCATATCCTGAAGCTGTCTGTTTTCTGCTGTTGACATCAAATCGGCAGCAACCTTGTTTTCGTAACCCGAATAGGTATGAACTACATACCATTTTGCATCTGTTTCAGGCATTATAACTTTCTTCCTTTCGTAAGCTTAGTAATAACGCTCTTTAAGCAGAAGTTTCCATAACCAGACCGAGCAAAGCATACAAGCCCTGATCAAGAGCAAATATGAATAAGCTCATAACAACAATAACGCCGATAACAATACCGAAGTTCTTCGTTGTTTGTGAAACGGTAGGCCAGGTTATCTTCTTCAATTCACCCTTACAAGCTGCGAGGTACTTGATTATACGCTTGAAAACGTTAGGCTTTTTGTTCTTTTTAGCAGGCTTTTTAGCGTCTGCTTTTTTTGTGTCAGCCATGATGTACCTCCATTATTTGGTTTCTTTGTGAAGAGTGTGTTTTTTACAGAAACGGCAGTACTTGTTCATTTCAAGTCTGTCGGGACTGTTTTTTTTGTTCTTCATTGTGTTGTAATTACGCTGTTTGCACTCTGTGCAGGCCAATGTGATTTTAACTCTCATAACGGCACCTCCCGGTTATTTCGGAATATTTTAGCCTCCCTCAAAAGGGCACAAAAAATAAAGCCCCTTTCAGAGGTAAACTAATTTTACCATATAGTAAAGGTTTAGTCAATACCTTTTTTTACATTTTCTGATTTATTTTTAGCCAAAAACCGCTGCGTCATTTTTATTAAAGGTTATATTTCTCTAAAGGAATATAACTTGAAGCAACGCATACAAATGCAATAAAATCATTCATCGCCGTTTAACAGGCGGCGAACACCTTGTTTGGACTATGCTCCGATTTAAACAAATCCGCCGTTTACTCCGAGGATCTGCCCTGTGATAAACCTTGCTTTGTTACTGCATAAAAACATTGCGGCGTCGGCAATGTCTTTCGGTGTTCCGAGGGTATTCAGGGGAGTTTCATCTTTGAGTTCGGCAATGGTCTGTTCGTCAAAGCCCTTCATCATATCGGTCATAACAACGCCGGGACATATGCAGTTCACACGAATACCCGACAGTCCGACTTCCTTTGCAAGAGCTTTTGTAAGTCCGATAACTCCTGCTTTTGCGGCGCTGTAATGCACTTCGCACGAAGCTCCGACTTGTCCCCACATTGAGCTTATGTTAAGAATAACGCCGTCGTGCACCTTGAGCATATAGCGGCGGAGAGCTTCCTGGGAGCAGTTGAACACGCCGCCAAGATTTGTTGCTGTCATTGCTTCCCATTCTTCGGGAGTTATGTCGGTAAACAGCTTTTGTTGGGCAATACCTGCGTTGTTTACAAGAACGTCCAAACGGCCGAAGCTGTCGTCTATTTTATCAAACATATTATTTACCGAGGCTCTGTCCGATACGTCGGCACAAAAAGCGGCGGCGTTTACGCCATAGCTTTCAGCGAGTATGCTTGCAATTCTTTCGGCTTTGTCTTTGCTTTTGTTGTAATTCAGGGCGACGTCATAGCCTGACTGTGCAAACGCAACGGCGATTGCCGAGCCGATTCCGCCCGCACCCCCTGTTATCAATACGGTTTTCATTGCATTTCTCTTACTTATAGTTATTCTGTCAAACGGACAATTACTTCTTTTTAAAGCCGTCTTTAAGGCTTACGCTTCGGTTGAACACAAGGTGATCCGATGTGCTGTCCTTGTTGTCAACGCAGAAATAACCAAGCCTCATAAACTGAAAGCTCTTTGGCGCAGTCGCATTTTCAAGCGATTTTTCAGCCTTGCAGTTTTCAAGTATTTCGAGTGAGTTGGGATTGAGATAATCAAGGAAATTTCTGTCGCCGACATCGGGGTCGGGAACGGTGAAGAGGTTGTCATACAGGCGCACCTCGGCGTCAATGCAGTTTTTGCAGTCAACCCAGTGAATTGTACCTCTGACCTTTCTTCCGTCGGGTGTATTTCCGCCTCTGGTTTCAGGATCATACTCGGCATAAACCTCAACAACATTGCCGTTTTCGTCCTTTTTACAGCCTGTACATTTCACAATATAGGTGGATTTGAGCCTTACTTCATTGCCGGGATAGAGTCTCTGATATTTTTTTACGGGTTCCTCCATAAAATCCTCGGCTTCAATCCAGCACTCACGGGAGAACGTTACCGTTCTTGTACCGTTTTCGGGGTGGTTCGGATTGTTTTCAACCTCAAATTCTTCTGTCATATCTTCCGGATAATTTGTGATAATGAGCTTTATCGGGTGAAGAACGCACATAACACGATCTGCGCTGTCGTTAAGATCGTCACGCAGACAATGCTCCAAAAAGCTGTATTCAACTATTGAATTCACCTTTGAAACGCCGATTTGGTCAATAAAGCTGCGAATGGATTTCGGTGTATAGCCGCGTCTGCGAAGTCCGCAGAGCGTAGGCATTCTCGGGTCGTCCCAGCCGTTTACATAGCTCTTTTCAACAAGCTCTCTGAGCTTGCGTTTTGACATTACCGTGTTGTTTATTCCGAGACGTGCAAATTCAATTTGGCGCGGCTTGCACGGTGCGGATATATTATTGATTACCCAGTCGTAAAGCGGGCGGTGAGCTTCAAATTCAAGCGAACAAAGGCTGTGTGTTATTCCCTCTATTGCGTCCTCAATGGGGTGGGCAAAGTCGTACATCGGGTAAATGCACCATTTGTCGCCTGTTCTGTGATGAGTAAGGCGGTTAATACGGTAGATGACCGGGTCACGCATATTGAAATTGCCCGAAGCAAGGTCGATTTTTGCACGCAGAGTCATCTTGCCGTCCTCGAATTCACCGTTTTTCATACGCTCAAACAAATCAAGACTTTCTTCAATCGGACGGTCACGGTACGGACTTTTGGCAGGAGTCTGAGTGTCGCCTCGGTATTCTTTTACCTGTTCCGCATTAAGCTCACAGACATAGGCAAGTCCCTTTTTGATAAGTTCAACGGCATACTCATACATTTGGTCAAAATACTGAGAAGCGTAATAAAACCTGTCGCCCCAGTCAAAGCCGAGCCATTTTATGTCCTCTTTTATAGCGTCAACGTATTCAACGTCCTCTTTTGTGGGGTTTGTGTCGTCCATTCTCAGGTTGCACATACCGTTGTATTTTTCGGCAGTGCCAAAGTCAATGCAGATTGCCTTTGCGTGACCGATGTGCAGATAGCCGTTAGGCTCGGGGGGAAAACGTGTGTGTACCTTTTTGCCCTCGTATCTTCCGCCCTCGGCAATGTCCTCGTCTATAAAATCGTGAATGAAGTTGCCCTGCATAACCTCTTCATTCTCGGTTGCTTTTATTTCGTCAGTCATATTTAACCTCCTGTAAGGTAGTTTTGTTCGGACAAATTAAGCCCTTTGTCGCTTATTCGGCGTTACTCTGCCTGCAAGAGGGCAAGTCCCTTTTCAAGCCGCTTCAATGATTCCTCTCTTCCGAGAATATCGAGAATTTCAACAGCACCGCCCGGAGTTACAGTCTTGCCTGCGGCGGCGATTCGTACCGGCCACATAACGGTTCCGTTTTTAAGCTCCTTTTCAACAGCCATATTAATAAGGCAGTCGTGTATGGATTGATTATCCCAAACTTCCAGCGCTTTTAGCCTTTCATACGCTTCCTTTAAGACAACGGGAGCGTTTTCAAGATTGGTTTTGCTCTTTTTGTTTACAAACAAATCCTTTGAGTATTCGGGAAGATTTGCAAAGAAATCTATCATTTCGGGAATCTGAGTTAGCTGAGTAGTGCGTTTTTGAAGTATCTCTGCAAATTTTTCATAAGGCATTTTTTTGTCGCCGAATACTTTTTTATAGTATGGCATTGCGGCGTCGGTAAATTCCTCGGCGGTCATTGCCTTGATATATTCGCCGTTAAACCAAGACAGCTTGTCGTAGTCAAACACAGACGGAGATTTACTTATTCCGTTGATGTCAAATTCCTTTTCAAGCTCTGAGAGCGTGAATATTTCACGGTTATCCTTTGGACACCAGCCCAAAAGCGCAATGTAGTTGATTATAGCCTGCGGCAAATAGCCGTCGTCAATCAGATCATAAAAGCCTGTTGCGCCGTGGCGTTTTGACAGCTTTGATACATTGCCGTCCTCGTCCTTGCCCATAATAAGAGGAAGATGAATATAGGTCGGTACTTCCCAGCCGAACGCCTCATAAAGAAGGTTGTATTTGGGTGTTGAACTGAGATATTCGGAACCGCGCACAACATGGGTGATATTCATAGTATGGTCGTCAATTACGTTTGCAAAGTTATATGTCGGGTAACCGTCGGTCTTAATAAGAATCTGATCCTGAAGCTCGGAATTTTCAACGGTTATCTCTCCGAAAACTGCGTCAACAAATGTGGTCGTTCCCTCAAGCGGCATCTTTTGGCGGATAACATACGGTACGCCTTCTTTGAGCAGCCTGTCTATTTCCTCCTGGGGCAGGTCACGGCAGTGACGGTCATAGCCTCCGCCTACAGTATCGCTTTGCAGCTTTTCAAGGCGTTCCTTTGAGCAAAAACAGCGATATGCTTTTCCTTCCTTTATAAGCTGTTCCGCATAGGGCAGATACATATCCTTGCGTTCGGACTGAACATAAGGGCCGTAATCGCCGCCGACATCCGGACCTTCGTCGTGCTTTAGTCCGGCAAGCTTTAAGGTGTTATAGATGAAGTCAACTGCGCCGTCCACAAGACGCTCACGGTCGGTATCTTCGATTCTTAAGATAAATTTACCGCCCTGTGATTTAGCTACCAAATATTCATAAAGCGCAGTCCTCAGGTTGCCGACGTGCATAAAGCCCGTAGGACTCGGCGCATAACGTGTTCTGACGGTTTTTTCGGACATAAATATTACCCCTTTGCAGAAAATTCAGATATTTGTATTATACCACACAAAGCGGCACATTTCAAACATTTTCCGTCAAAAAGAAAAAGGCTCTGATATTTTCACAAAAGTAAGGAAAATATCAGAGCAAAAAATCGCTAATTTTGAGATGAATCAATCATTTTTGTAAATGTGATCGAGGTGCTTGCGTTGTCATAATTAAAGTCCATTGTCAGGTTACCGCCCTCGTATTTCAGTTTTTCGTCCTTGCCGTCAAGCACAACGTCAACGGAGGTTTCGTTAAAAACATAAGTGCCGCTGCTTTCAACTCCGCCGAGTACAGCCCGACATTTTCCGTCGGAAGAAAAATTAAAATAGAATTGTGATTGGTCTGCATTAAGCTCGCTGTACTGAATGGTTTTTCCGCTGACAGTGGCGGTAGTGGGCACCCATTCGCCCTCAAGGGCATTGCTGTCTTTGCTTGAACATCCTGTGAGTGCAAGAAAAATGAACACATTGCAGATAACGCAGAGCAGCGCAAGCACTGATTTAGTATTCATATTTTGTACCGTCCTCAAATTTATGAGAACATTTTACCATTTATTGAAAAATAAGTCAACACCGCAGGTTTTATGCGTTCAGCGCATTGATAAGCTCATCGGTTTTATCGGTGTCCTCCCAGCGAACTTTGAGCTCCTCACGTCCCATATGACCGTAGGCGGCAAGCGGAAGATATTTGATCTCTTTGAGCTTCAACTGTTTTATAATTGAATTCGGACGGCAGTCAAACACCTTATCAACAGCCCTTGCAAGCTCTTCGTTGCTGTATTTTGATGTGCCGAACGTATCTACCATAATCGAAACGGGCTTTGCGACGCCGATAGCATAGGCAAGCTGAATTTCACATTTTTTCGCAAGCTTTGCGGCAACGATATTTTTAGCGATATAGCGTGTGTAGTATGCCGCGCTGCGATCGACTTTTGTCGGGTCCTTGCCGCTGAATGCGCCGCCGCCGTGGCGTGAGAATCCGCCGTAGGTATCAACGATTATCTTTCTGCCTGTAAGCCCCGAATCGCCTGCCGGACCTCCGATAACAAATCTGCCTGTCGGATTTACAAAAATCTTTGTGCTGTCGTCAAAGAAGTTTTCGGGGATAATCGGCTTAATTACATATTGAATTATATCTTTTCTGATTTGCTCAAGTGCTGCGCTTTCACTGTGCTGAGTTGACACCACTACCGTGTCAACTCTGACAGGTTCGTCGCCGTCGTATTCAACCGTTACCTGTGTTTTGCCGTCGGGACGAAGATAGGGGAGAGTGCCGTCCTTTCTTACCTTTGTGAGCTGTTTTGCAAGCTTGTGGGCAAGCGAAATCGACAGCGGCATAAGCTCGGGAGTTTCATCGCAGGCATAACCGAACATCATACCCTGATCTCCTGCGCCTATTTGATTGTTTTCGTCTGTTTCGCCGTCCTTATGTTCGTAGCTTTCGTTTACTCCCATTGCAATGTCGGGTGATTGCTGATCAATCGAGGTAAGCACGGCGCAGGTTGAACCGTCAAAACCGCACTCGGCATTGTTGTAGCCTATGTTGTTGATAACATCTCTTGCTATCTGAGCTACATCGGAATAGCAGGTAGTTGAAATTTCGCCCATAATGTGAACCATACCGGTGGTGGAGGTGGTTTCACAGGCAACGTGGGCATTCTTGTCCTGTTCAAGAATATTGTCGAGGATTGCGTCGGAAATTTGGTCGCACACCTTGTCGGGGTGTCCCTCCGTTACCGACTCAGAAGTGAAAAAATGTTTAGCCATAATAATAACCTCCTAAAATCACAAAAAATTAACGCCTTTCAACCGAAAGGCGTTTTGTTTACTCATCTTTCGGTAAAACCGCAGGATTTGGCACCTTGCATACAGTGCAGGTTGCCGGACTTCACAGGGCCTGTTCCCTCAGTCACTCTTGATAAGAAAATATTAAATTTAATTTCCACCGTCTATTATATACCATAAATCCGCAAATTACAATAGCAAAATACAAAAAATCCGCAAATATTATTTAAAAGTTAATTCCCAAAGTAAGTTCCACAGTGGAAGTTACTTTGAAAATTAACGAATATTATTTAAATCGGAGCAAGCTATGCTTTGCTTGCAAGGAGCAGAGCTTGCAAAAGATTTCAAACAGTGCAAATGAGCGTTAGCTACTCAGGGCTTCAGCAGGAGATTATAACTCCGACTGAAATTCTTAACCGGCACCTGCCGATTAAGAGGCTTGTGACATTTGCGCTTAGGTTATATTTATTTTTGTTCACTGATTTTGCTTGACTGGTTTTTGCGTTCACATTTATTTTTATCATCATAAAAAGCTCCGTAAATATCAAGAGAATTTACATATTCAGGATTGCATAAAGAATTGTAAAATTCATTAGTACCTTCCTGAGAATATTCAGGTGCTTCATATTTGTTAAAAACATTTTTTACTAACTCAAATGCTTCATTGTATTCAGTAATGTTTAATTTTTTGATAATTATATTCATTTGATTTAACCTTGTTTGCTATTTTTAAAGCAGCTTCCGTATGCATTATCCAGTGTCTGGAAAAGGGCATTTGAATTAGCCCTCTTATAGTTTTGCCGCACCAATAGTCGATTAGCCAAACTGCATTTTCATCTGCGCTGACGCTGTGGCTTTTTATAATTCTGTCTTTTGCTTCGGGGGAAACCTTTTGCTTTATGCCGCCGAAAGAAAGCTCTTTTATTATAGCTTCCGTTGAATTTTTTACTTCCAAAATGTATTCATACAAGGCGTCGATGTCAAGCTGCTTTGAAAACTCAACTATTTCGTCTTTAACAAGCTCGTTGCCTGTTGTAATAATCGGAGAATTGATTTTATTTTGATAGCATTTGCAAAAAAATACCTGTTCGTCATTTTTAATAACGGTATGTGCAACAATATCCTCTATTCTGAAAGTATGCCAGAGAGAATAGGCTATTGTTTTGTTGTGATAACCCTTTGCGTTTGCAAAAGGCATTTCGCAGAACCGTGCGTTTGAGAGGTTGCTTTTGAAAAGCAAAAGCTGTTCAAACAATGAGTTTCTCAGGCAAAATAGTGTGTTTATTCCGCTTTGAAACGTGCTTTCTTTTTTTAACTGCTGTTGCATCAGCCTGTTTGCTTCCGCCCATTCCTTGTTCATTTATCTCACCTGCTTTTTTGAAGCAAAACAACCGTCTCAATATGCGCCGTGTGGGGGAACATATCGACAGGCTGTATTTTTTGTACCCTGTAACTGCTCTTCTTTGAAAGAAAGTCAATATCCCTTGCAAGGGTTTCGGGGCTGCACGAAACATAAACAACCCTTTTGGGCGACATCTTGATGAGCGCATTTAAAAATTTCTCACTGCTTCCTGCTCTCGGAGGATCCATAAACACTGCGTCGGGCTTTTCGCTCTCCTGCGACGCCTCAGACATAAAATCGCCTGCGTCACCCTTGTAAAAGCGAATATTTTTCAGGTTATTGGCTTTGGCGTTTACGATTGCGTCACGAACCGCATTGCCGTTTAATTCGACGCCGATAACCCTGCCTGCACCGCTTTTTGCGGCAATTATGCCGATAGTTCCTATTCCGCAGTATGTGTCAAGCACGGTTTCGCTGCCTTTTAGAGCGGCAAATTCAATGGCTTTATTGTAAAGCACCTCGGTTTGAACAGGGTTTATCTGATAAAAGCTTTTCGGCGAAATTCTGAACCTACAGCCGCATAAAATATCCTCGATATAGCCCTTGCCGTAAAGCACTTTTTCATTGTCGCCGAGCACAAGATTTGTATTGTAGGGATTTACGTTTTGCACCACTGTGGTAATTTCGGGAAACTGTTTAACTATTGCCTTGACAAAATTGTTTTTTGAAGGAAAAACAGGTGTTCCCGTAACAAGTACAAGCATTACCTGATTTGTTGCAAAGCCTCTTTTGACAAGGACGTGCCGCAAAAATCCCTTGTGTGTATCCTCGTTATAGGTGGTAAGCTTAAAAGAGGGGAGAAGCCCTCGTACCGCAACTATAATTTTGTCGGCGGTAACGTCTTCTGTCTGACAGCTGTCAATTCCGACAACGTGGTGTGTTCCCGACTGATAAACGCCCGAAATTATCTTTCCGCGGCGGTCGGTGTAAAACGCCGCCTGCACCTTGTTGCGGTAGTGGTAGGGATTGTTCATTCCGATAATAGGCTCAACCTTGCAAAAACGTTTTAACAGCTTTTCAACCTTGTTTTGTTTAAATTCAAGCTGCTTTTGATATGATAAATTTTGAAGCTGACAGCCGCCGCATTTTTTATAGACGGGACAGCTTCCGTTTTTTATATTTTCTTTGCTTTTACTCATAATTCCCCCGTTAATTGATAAAATCAAATATATTCTACCATTTTAATGTAAAATAATCAATACGCAGCAGCGGGACCGCACCGAATAGGTACAGCCCCGCTGTTGCTATATTATATTAAAAAAGGTAGGTAGATAAAATAAATTTAAAAACGAATTAATATCATAGGTTTGTGTAGCCCATAAGGCTTTCGTCAACCTCGCGTGCGGCGTCCCTGCCCTCACGGATAGCCCATACTACAAGCGACTGACCTCTGTGCATATCGCCTGCGGTGAATACTCTGTCAACATTTGTTTTGAACGAGTCTTGCTTTGTTGCAACATTTGTTCTTGCGTTGGTTTCAACGCCGAATGCTTTTGTAACATAGCTTTCACTGCCCAAAAATCCTGCGGCGATAAGCACAAGTTCAACATCGACCTTGTATTCCGAGCCGGGCACTTCGACCATATTCAGTCTGCCTGTTTTTTTGTCTTTTTCAGGCGACAGCTTTACAAGGACAGCGCCGTTGACATTACCGTTTTTGTCTTTTAGGAATTCCTTTACGGTCGTCTGATAAACTCTCGGATCGTGACCGTAAACCTCAATCGCTTCCTCCTGACCGTAGTCCGTTTTGCAGACTCTCGGCCACTGAGGCCAAGGGTTATCGTCGGTTCTTTCGTCGGGAAGCTTAGGCATCATTTCAAGCTGCAGCACTGACTTTGCGCCGTGTCTTACGCTTGTGCCCACGCAGTCGTTGCCTGTATCTCCGCCGCCGATTACCATTACATTTTTACCTTTGGCGGATATATATGTTCCCTCTTTGAGGTCGTTGTCGAGCAGAGCTTTTGTCGTGGATTTAAGAAAATCAACGGCAAAGTATATGCCCTTTGCATCTCTGCCTTTTGCTTTGATGTCACGGGGATTTGACGCACCGCAGGCAAGAATTATTCTGTCATAGTCTTTTAACAGATCGGACGCTTTTATGTCTTTGCCGACATCAACGCCTGTTTTGAATTCAACGCCCTCCTGCTTCATAATGTCGATTTTGCGGTCGATAACGTTTTTTTCAAGCTTCATATTCGGAATACCGTACATCAGCAGTCCGCCCACACGGTCGCTTCTTTCAAAAACTGTTACTGAGTGTCCTCTGAGGTTCAGCTGATCCGCTGCGGCAAGTCCGGAAGGTCCCGAACCGATAACGGCGATTTTTTTGCCTGTGCGTACCTTTGGCGGTTTTGCACACGCATATCCCTCAAGATAGGCATTTTCGACTATGCTGTATTCATTTGCCTTTACGGTAACCGAGTCGCCGTTTGCACCGCAGGTGCAGGCTTTTTCGCAGAGTGCGGGACAAACACGGGAAGTAAATTCAGGGAAATTACTTGTGATTTTAAGTCTGTTGTACGCCTGTTCCCAAGCTCCCTTAAAAATAAGGTCGTTCCATTCGGGAATAAGGTTGTTCAGCGGACAGCCCGAAACCATATTGCCGATAACCATACCCGATTGGCAAAACGGAACGCCGCATTCCATACATCTTGCGCCCTGCTTTTTTTGCTCCTCCTGCGACAGCGGAGTGTGAAATTCATTGTAATTCTTTATACGTTCTTTTACGGAGAATGCGGGAGCGTCCTCTCGTTTATATTCCATAAATCCTGTTGGCTTTCCCATTGCGTTTCTCCTCCTTATTTGTTGTTTATAATCTGATAGAACGCTTCGATTTTAGCCTGCTCGTTGCTCATACCCTTTTCTTCGTTAAGGGCAATGGCGGTCATCATTTCCTTGTAGTCGTGGGGGATTATCCTCTTGAACTTAGGCAGATATTCCTCAAAGTTTTTAAGTATTTCTTTGCCCTTTGCGGAATTGGTAGCCTTAACGTGTTCTTCTATCAGTTCTTTCAGTTCGAGAATATCGTACTTTTCGGTAACCTCCGAAAACAGCACCATTTCTTTGTTGAGCTTTGTATAAAGGTCACGGTCTTCATCAAGGACATAAGCAACGCCGCCCGACATACCTGCGGCAAAGTTTTTGCCTGTTTTGCCGATGACAACAACACGTCCGCCTGTCATATATTCGCAGCCGTGGTCGCCCACGCCCTCAACAACTGCGGTAGCGCCCGAATTACGAACGCAGAAACGTTCGCCCGCAACGCCGTTGATGAATGCCTTGCCGCTCGTTGCGCCGTAAAGTGCAACGTTTCCGATGATGATGTTTTCTTCTGGCTTGAATTTTGAACCCTTAGGCGGATAAACAATCAGCTTGCCGCCCGAGAGTCCCTTGCCGAAGTAGTCGTTGCTGTCGCCGACAAGCTCCAGAGTTAAACCCTTTGGAATGAATGCGCCGAAGCTCTGACCGCCCGAACCGTTACATACGATTTTGAACGTGTCGTCGTCAAGCTTGCCGTCAAATTTCTTGGTAATCTCCGAACCGAAGATAGTACCGAGAGTTCTGTCGGTGTTTTTAACGTCAACGGTGATAGTTTTAGGAGTGCCCTTTGTAAATGCGGCCTTAAATTCCTTTGCAAACACCTTTTCGTCAAGTGTTGAATCAAGCTTGAAGTCATACTGGCTCTTTTTGTTGTATTCAACCTTGTTGTCCGCAAAGTCACGGTTAAGAATATTTGAAAGGTCAATTTCCTTTTCACGGTTGCTGAGGTTTTCCTTAGGCTTTATGAGGTCGATTCTGCCCACAAGCTCATCAACCGTTTTTACGCCGAGCTTTGACATATATTCACGCAGTTCGCTTGCAACAAACTGCATAAAGTTGATGACATATTCGGGCTTGCCGCAGAAACGCTTTCTGAGTTCGGGATTCTGAGTGGCAACGCCGAACGGGCAGGTGTCGAGGTTACATACACGCATCATAGCACAGCCGAGAGTTACAAGCGGAGCGGTTGCAAAGCCGAATTCTTCGGCACCGAGCATTGCGGCAATGGCAACGTCACGGCCTGTCATAAGCTTACCGTCCGTTTCAATTACAACTCTGTCGCGAAGATCGTTCATAATAAGCGTTTGGTGAGCTTCTGCAAGACCGAGCTCCCACGGCAGACCTGCGTTATAGATAGAGTTTCTCGGAGCGGCACCCGTACCGCCGTCATAACCAGAAATAAGGATTACGCCTGCGCCTGCTTTTGCAACGCCTGCGGCAACTGTTCCTACACCACATTCGGAAACAAGCTTAACCGAGATTCTTGCGTCTTTGTTGGCATTTTTGAGGTCATATATAAGCTGAGCCAAGTCCTCAATTGAGTAAATATCGTGGTGAGGGGGAGGGGAGATAAGCGAAACGCCCGGTGTGGAGTGACGAGTTTTTGCAATCCACGGATAAACCTTTTTGCCCGGAAGATGTCCGCCCTCGCCTGGTTTTGCGCCCTGAGCCATTTTAATCTGAATTTCGTCGGCAGAGGTGAGGTATCTTGATGTTACGCCGAAACGTCCCGAAGCAACCTGCTTGATAGCGGAGCATTTATCCTCTTTTTTGCCCTTTGTCAAGAGCCTTTCAAGGCTTTCTCCGCCTTCACCTGAGTTTGACTTGCCGTGAAGCTTGTTCATTGCAAGTGCAAGTGTTTCGTGAGCCTCCTGAGAAATTGAACCGTATGACATTGCGCCTGTCTTGAATCTTTTAACGATTGATTCAACGCTTTCAACTTCGTCAAGCGGAATGGGCTTGTCGGCATAGTTGAAGTCAAACAAGCCTCTGATATTAACAGGCTCCATTTCCTCGGTTATCATATGTGAATATTTTTTGTACAGTGAATAGTCATTGGTGCGGGTTGCCATTTGCAGGGTGTGGATAGTCTGCGGGTTATAGAGATGTTCTTCTTTGCCGCTTCTGAACTTGTGACTTCCGCGGGATTCAAGCTCGGTTGAACAAGAAAGTCCGAGCGGGTCAAATGCGGCGGTGTGAAGTCTGTCAACATTTGCTTCAATATCCTTTAAGGTGATACCGCCTATTCTGCTTACAGTGCCTGTAAAGTATTCGTCAATGACATTGCGGCTGATTCCGATAGCCTCAAATATCTGAGATCCCTGATATGACTGAATAGTCGAGATACCCATTTTTGACGCAATCTTGACAATGCCGTGCAGTACTGCGCTGTTGTAGTCGTCTATTGCGGCGTAGTAGTCCTTGTCAAGCAAGTCGTCGTGAATAAGCTCGTGTATGGTTTCCTGAGCAAGATATGGGTTTATCGCACTTGCACCGTAGCCCAGCAAGGTTGCAAAATGATGTACTTCACGGGGCTCGCCGCTTTCAAGAACTATTGCAAGCGATGTTCTTCTTTTTGTTACGACAAGGTGCTGGTGCAGTGCCGAAACAGCAAGCAGTGACGGAATAGCAAGGTGGTTTTCGTCAACGCCTCTGTCGGAGAGTATAAGAATGTTTGCGCCCTCGCTGTAAGCCTTGTCGGCTTCAATGAACAATCTCTTGACAGCCTTTGAAAGCCTTGTGTTTTTATAATAAAGTATAGGTATAACGGCTACCTTAAAGCCGCTGATCTTCATATTTTTAAGCTTGAGAACGTCCGTTGAGGTAAGTATAGGATTGTTTATCTTCATTACCTTGCAGTTCTCGGGCTTTTCTTCAAGAATGTTGCCGTCCTCGCCGATATATACCGTTGTTGAAGTAACGATTTCCTCACGAATTGCGTCTATCGGAGGATTTGTTACCTGGGCAAAGAGCTGTTTAAAGTAATTGAAAAGCGGCTGAGGCTCCTTTGAAAGCACAGCAAGCGGGCTGTCCGTACCCATTGCGGAAATTGACTCGCTGCCGTTTTTAGCCATAGGCAGTATAGAGGTCATAACGTCCTCGTAGGTGTAGCCGAACGCTTTTTGCAGACGCTTTCTTTCATCGTGGTGGTGTTCTTCGACCTTTGCGTTAGGAATTTTCAAATCCTTTAGATTTACAAGGTTGCTGTCAAGCCATTCGCCGTAGGGCTGTTTTGAAGCGTAAAACTCTTTAAGCTCATCGTCGTCAATAAGCTTGCCCTTTACTGTGTCAACAAGAAGCATTTTACCCGGGCGGAGTCTTTCCTTTACAACTATCTTGTCGGCGTCGACAGGAAGCGCTCCGACCTCGGACGAAAGAATAAGGTTTCCGTCGCTTGTGATGTAGTATCTTGACGGGCGCAGACCGTTACGGTCAAGCACAGCGCCCATAATGTCGCCGTCTGAGAAAAGAATTGACGCAGGACCGTCCCAAGGCTCCATCATCGTTGCGTAATACTGATAAAAGTCCTTCTTTTTCTGACTCATAGTGCCGTTCCTGTCCCAAGGCTCGGGAATTGTAATCATAACGGCAAGCGGAAGCTCCATACCGCTCATTACCAAAAATTCAAGCGTGTTGTCAAGCATTGCAGAGTCTGAACCCTCAGTATTTACAACAGGGATAACCTTGTCAAGGTCGCCCTTGAGGTGTTCGCTTCGCATAGTTTCTTCACGGGCAAGCATCTTATCGGCGTTGCCTCTGATTGTGTTGATTTCACCGTTATGCACAATCATTCTGTTAGGATGCGCTCTCTGCCAGCTGGGGTTGGTGTTTGTTGAAAATCTTGAATGTACCATTGCAATGGCAGATTCATAATCGGGACTTTGCAGGTCAAGGAAAAATCTTCTGAGGTCGCCGACAAGGAACATACCTTTATATACAATGGTTCTGCTTGAAAGCGAAACAACATATGTATCTTCGTTACTCTGCTCAAAAACACGTCTTGCAACATACAGCTTGCGATCAAAGCTTACGCCTTTCTTAACGCCCTCTGGACGCTTGATAAAGCACTGCATAATAAACGGCATACAGTCAAGCGCACGTTTGCCTATGACCGTTGTATCCGACGGAACGACACGCCAGCCGAGAACTTCAAGTCCTTCCTTTTCGGCAATGATTTCAAACATCTTTTTAGCCTGATTTCTTGCAAGCTCCTTTTGAGGGAAGAAGAACATTCCCACAGCATAGTCGCGCTCCGAAAGCAGGTTGATACCGATTTCTTTTGCGGCCTTTTTAAAGAATTTGTGTGAGATCTGGAGCAGAATACCTACGCCGTCGCCTGTTTTGCCCTCGGCGTCCTTTCCTGCACGGTGTTCAAGTGTTTCTACAATAGTAAGAGCATTTGCAACTGTGTCGTGTGATTTTTCGCCTTTAATGTTGACAACTGCTCCGATACCGCAGTTATCGTGTTCAAACGAGGGAGAATACAGTTTACTTTTGGCAACAGGTTTTTGTGTCTGTTCCATTATGATCATCCTTTCCGATTTTTCGTATATATATGTATGAACAGATTTTTAATTCATACATATAGATATAACACATAGAATTTGCAACTTTATTATTGCAATCCTGCAAAATCGCAGTAACGGCTGCAAATCCAAAACGCATATCTGTATTATATAACCGAAAAACGTATTATGTCAATAGGTAAATGCAAAATTTTGCAACATTTTATTTATTTAAATTCAATCATTCGTGAAAATTGTGCAAGAAACTGCGTTGCGGCACACATTATTTGCAAGAAAATAAATAAATCTTGCAAAATTTTCAATTTTTTAGAAAAAACTATTGACAAATCCGAAATTATAGAATATACTGTTAGCAATGACAGCAAAGGCGCTGTAGGCTACGGGCTTACAGCGTCTTTTGTTTTAGTCAACAATATTAAAATTCGGATAGGAGAGAATACTTATGGCAAATGTTCCCGAGATTTTCGGCAGTATGGTCTTTAATGATCAGAAAATGCAGGAAAGGCTTCCAAAGGCTACCTACAAGGCTTTGAAAAAAACAATTCAGAACGGTGAGCCGCTTGACCTGAGCGTGGCAAATGTTGTTGCCAACGCAATGAAAGATTGGGCTATCGAGCTTGGCTGTACACACTACACTCACTGGTTCCAGCCAATGACCGGCGTTACGGCAGAAAAGCACGACAGCTTTATTGCACCGAACGGCGACGGCAAGGTAATAATGGAATTTTCGGGCAAAGAGCTTATTAAAGGCGAGCCTGACGCTTCATCATTCCCGAGCGGCGGTATTCGTGCAACATTTGAAGCAAGAGGCTACACAACGTGGGATCCTACTTCATACGCTTTTGTAAAGGACGGTTCGCTTTACATTCCTACAGCATTCTGTTCATATACAGGCGAAATACTTGATAAAAAGACTCCGCTTCTCCGTTCTATGGAGAGGTTGAGCACAGAGGCAGTTAAGGTTCTGCACCTGCTTGGCAAAGACGACGTTACAAGAGTAACAACTACCGTAGGTCCGGAACAGGAATACTTCCTTATTGATAAGAATATGTACGATCAGCGTGAGGATCTTATCTTTACAGGCAGAACGCTCTTCGGTGCAAAGGCACCGAAAGGACAGGAGCTTGACGATCATTACTTCGGTTCAATCAAAACAAGAGTTGCCGAATATATGAAGGATCTTGACGAAGAGCTTTGGAAGCTCGGCATCCTTGCAAAAACAAAGCATAACGAGGTTGCTCCTTCACAGCATGAGCTTGCTCCTATTTTTTCAACATCAAACGTAGCTACCGACCACAACGAGCTGACGATGGAGATTATGAAAAAAACAGCCGAAAAACACGGACTTGTTTGCCTTCTCCATGAAAAGCCGTTTGCCGGAGTAAACGGCTCAGGCAAACACAACAACTGGTCAATTTCTACTAATACAGGCGAAAACCTGCTTGATCCCGGCAAGAATCCTGAGAGCAACACACAATTCCTCCTTTTCCTTGCAGCTATCGTTAAGGCTGTTCACGAATATCAGGACTTGCTCAGAATCACAGTTGCTTCCGCAGGCAATGATCATCGTCTCGGCGCCAACGAAGCACCGCCTGCTATTATTTCAATGTATCTCGGCGACGACCTTGGTGCTCTTGTTGATTCTATCATCAACGATACTGAATATGTAAGCAAGGGCAAGGTTAAAATGATGACAGGCGTTGATGTACTTGCCGATTTCAAGAAAGATACATCAGACCGTAACCGTACATCGCCGTTTGCATTTACAGGCAACAAGTTTGAATTCAGAGCGCTTGGTTCTTCACTCAATATTGCTTGTCCGAACTATATGCTCAATACAATGGTTGCAGAGGAGCTTTCACAGTTCTATGATGAGCTTAAAGACGCAACGGATCTTGATTCTGCAATTAAGACGCTTATCAAGAGAGTGTTCACAGAGCATCAGAACATAATCTTCAACGGCGATAACTATGCTCCGGAATGGGTTGAAGAAGCTGAAAGAAGAGGACTTCTCAATCTCAAGTCGCTTCCTGAGGCAGAAGCTCACTTTATGGATCAGAAAAACATTGATTTGTTTGTTAATAACAAGATTATGTCCGAAGAAGAGCTTCGTGCAAGATATGAAATCGAGCTTGAAAACTATTCAAAGCAGATTAACATAGAGGCTCTTACAATGATTGAAATGGCAAAGAAAGACATAACTCCTGCCGTAACCTCGTTTGTAAGAGAGCTTACCGAAACGGCGCTTGCAAAGAAGTCGTTGTCTGAGGCTATTCCGACAAGCGTTGAAGAAGACCTTATTACAAGCCTTTCAAACAAGCTGGTTTGCTTTACAAAGAAAACCGCAGAGCTTGAAGATGCAGTTATCAAGGCAAGCGATTACAGCGACGACAATCTTGCTTATGCAACATATTATCGTGAAACAGTATTTGCTCTTATGCAGGAGCTGAGAGCAGTAGGCGATTCGATGGAAACAGAAACTTCCTCGGAATACTGGCCTTATCCGTCATACGGCGAAATGCTCTTCAACGTATAACGTATAATATAATAATTGTATTACTAAACAAACACAACGGCGTGTATGCAGGTGAAAACTGCACACACGCCGTTTTGCTTTAATTCTTTAAGGAGGGAATATTTATGTCAGAATTAATTTTTGGCAGCACAGGTGTGTGGTTTATGATAGGCGCATTGTTGGTGTTCTTTATGCAGTGCGGCTTCGCAATGGTAGAAACGGGCTTTACAAGAGCCAAAAACGCAGGTAACATTATAATGAAAAACCTGCTGGACTTTTGTATCGGTACAGTAGTATTTTCACTTCTCGGCTTTGGTCTGATGATGTCTGAGGACTATATAGCCGGATTTATCGGAATTCCAAACCTTAATATGTTTACGGATTGGGCTAACTTTGATTGGAACAGCTTTGTATTCCAGCTTGTATTCTGTGCAACTGCCGCAACAATCGTTTCAGGCTCAATGGCAGAACGTACTAAGTTTTCTGCATACTGTATATACAGCGCAGTTATCTCCCTTGTTATTTATCCGATTGAAGCAGGTTGGATGTGGAATTCGCAGGGCTGGCTTGCACAGCTTGGTGCAATCGACTTTGCAGGTTCTATCGTAATTCATATGGTCGGCGGCGTTACCGCTCTTATCGGTGCAATGATTCTCGGTCCCCGTATCGGAAAATACGGCAAGGACGGAAAAGTTAACGCTATCCCCGGTCACAGCATCACACTCGGCGCACTCGGCGTATTCATTCTTTGGTTTGCTTGGTACGGCTTTAACGGCGCAGCAGCAGAAGACGGTGCAAGACTTGGTCAGATTCTTCTTACAACAACAATTGCACCTGCGGTTGCAACGATTACAACAATGCTGTTTACATGGATTAAGAACGGTAAACCTGACGTTTCAATGTCGCTTAACGGTTCACTTGCAGGTCTTGTTGCAGTAACGGCAGGCTGTGCAGACGTTGACGCAATCGGTTCGGCTGTTATCGGTCTTGTTTCAGGTATAATCGTAGTTATTGCTGTTGAATTCGTTGATATTAAACTCAGAATAGATGACCCTGTCGGTGCATTTGCCGTTCACGGTGTAAACGGTTTCTGGGGCGGTCTTGCAGTCGGTCTTTTCGCAACAGGCGAGGGACAGAACGGCATAACAGGACTTTTCTACGGCGGCGGTCTTGCTCAGCTCGGCAAACAGGCTCTTGCAATCCTTTGCATCATTGCTTGGACAGTCGTTTGTATGACAATCGTGTTCTTTATCATTAAAAAGACAATCGGTCTTCGTGCAACCAAGGAAGAAGAAATGCAGGGTCTTGACATTACCGAACACGGTCTTGTAAGTGCTTATGCAGACTTTATGCCAATCGGCGTTTCAACCGCTTCTCTTGACGAAACATTTGATGTTCAGGACAATGTTCCTGTAACACAGGCAGTTCCCGTACAGCTTGCAGGCAAGTATGATATGGCTACCGACGGTGTTAAGATAACAAAAATCGACATTATCCTCAAGCAGTCAAAGCTTGAAGCTCTTAAAGAAGAAATGGATAAGCTCGGCATTACCGGTATGACGGTATCTCAGGTACTCGGCTGCGGCGCACAAAAGGGCAAACCCGAATATTACCGCGGTGTTGCAATAGAGAGCAACCTGCTGCCTAAGATGAAGGTTGAGGTTGTTGTATGCAAGGTTCCCGTAAAGGACGTTGTAGACGCGGCTGTAAAGGCTCTTTATACAGGTCACATAGGCGACGGCAAGATATTTATCTATAACGTCGAAGATGTTGTTAAGGTAAGAACGGGTGAAACAGGCTACGACGCTATGCAGGACGTAGAATAATTAATTTACCTATCCTTTTAATTCACATAAAGAATATTGCACACGGCTGTTTACGGCTGTGTGCAATGTTCTTTTTGCAGAAAACTTGTTGACAAAACTGCTGTACGGTGGTACTATATTAATACAGCAAGGTGATTTTATCCTTGCTAATGAACAAGTCTTCGGGGCGGAGTGAAATTCTCCACCGGTGGTATAGTCCACGAACAAGCGTCTGCTTGCCGAGCCTGTGAGATTCAGGCACCGACGGTTAAAGTCCGGATGAAAGAAGATAGTGCGTTTTGCATATGCTCCCGTTACGTTTTGTGACGGGTTTTCTTTTTCCCGATGACTTTCTTAAATTTTTTGAGGAGGTCATTTTTTATGACAAAAGGAAAATCAACCGAAAAACTGAAAGCCTTGTGTGCTATGGCTATGCTCACGGCGCTTGCCGCAGCGGCAGATGCTTTTCTCAGAATGCCGAATATAGGCGGATTCCTTACCTATGAGCCAAAGGACGTAATTCTGACTGTCGGCGGCTTCATATTCGGAGCCGTTCCCGGGATAATTATGTCGCTTTTGGTGTGTATTCTTGAAATGATTACCGTCAGCAATACGGGATTTATCGGACTTCTTATGAATTTTTTGTCCTCGGCGGCGTTTGTCGGAGTGGCGGCAGTGATTTATCAACGCAAAAAAACTATGTCAAGAGCAATAATCGGACTTGCGGTCGGCTCGGCGACTATGCTTGTTATAATGCTTTTGTGGAATTATATTATGACGCCTATATTTATGGGAATTAGCAGAGAAGCCGTGCTTGAACTGTTTTTGCCGCTTTTGATTCCGTTTAATGTGATAAAGGCTCTGCTCAATTCTGCGCTTGTGCTGCTTTTGTACAAGGGTGTTGTGACTGCACTCAGAAAATCTCGCCTTGTACCGCAAAGGGAGAGCAATGACGGCTCAAACAAAAGAGTCAACACGGTGATACTTGCCGTTATCTCTGCTCTTGCGGTTATAACGCTTGTAGTCGTTTTGCTGATTTTTGCAGGTATAATATAATACTTTCTTCCGCTTTGGAATTTCAGTGTGAGTTATATTCCCGCTGAAACCTGCTCCTTTGTACTGCTTGCAAGATGTTGTAGGCAAAGCAGAGCGTTGCTCCGATTTAAATTTTGTGTTGACAAAGCTCAGTGAAATGATATAATTATAAATGACCGAAAAATTCGGTCAGTATATTCACAGAGTAGAAATTTGTGCGTAAAGTGTTTTGCGGACGGGGAGTTGCCGCAAAAACGAAAGGAGCATTGCTCCTGCGGTACAGGTTTCGCATCCCGCTGTTACTTTGGGACTATTTATCGGCGGGCAGCTTTCTGCCCGCTTTTTTCCTGAAGCAACACCGTATTCAGGAGGTAAATATGTCATATGTCAAACAACTCTATAATTCTTGCAAAGAATTAAAAAACATCTTTTCACTTGTATTGACGGCAATGCTTTTGGCGCTCAGAGTGGTGCTTGGAATTTTTGCCAATGCAACCTTGCCTATATTCGGCAATATGGTAAAATTAAGCCCTGCGTTTTTGCCTGTTGCGGCAACAGGGGCGATGTTCGGCCCTGTTCCTGCCGCACTTGTGGGAGGATTGGGCGATATAATTTCATTTCTTGTAAGCCCTTCGGGAATGTATTTTCCGGGCTTTACAATCAGCGGATTGCTGACGGGATTGATCTACGGTTTTACGTTCTACAAAAACAGAGTAACACTTCCCCGAGTGATAATAGGCTGGGCAATAAATATGATCGTTGTTGAAACCTTTCTTGCCGCATTGTGGCTTTATATGCTGTACAGCGCTGCCGACGGCACTCCGTATTCGGTATATCTCGGCATAAGATTTATCAGCGTCGCCGTCAAGTGCGTTCCCGAAATTCTGTTAATTTTTGCGACAGGCAAGCTGATTTCGGGCGTCGGAGTTAAAAAATTAAGTAAAAGATAAAAAATTGTCAGGGCGGAATTTTCCGCCCTGCTTTTTTAATCCGTGCAAAGCTTTCAATGTGCAAAGGAACGTTAGCGTTGTTTTTGGGTTAAATCATATCAAAATTTGTGGGTGCAAAATGTTGACTTAATTGAAAAAAAAGGGTACAATTAAGGTTGATTGGAATGATTGTGATGAATAATGTTATAAAAGCACGATTGATGTTATCCTCGCTGTCGGTGTTCAGAGGAATACTTGACAGAAGCGTGCCAAAGGCGTTTTTCGAGTTGCTCAGCGCTCTTGAAGCTGCGCCTGAGGAGTTTTTGAGCGCCTACGGAAAATTCTATTCTCTTATCAGTGAAAGAGGCTGTAGTGACAGGCTTGCATATTCGTTTACCGAAGCGGCCTTGTTTGATGAAAATTGCTTTACCCGTGCGGCTGCCGCAGGAAAATACAGCGAACTGCCCGATGAGGTTCTCAAGGCGGTCAAGCGTGACTGCGAGGCTATTCTTGCCGCTTCATCGCTTACTCCCGACGAAGTGCTTAGAAGCTATAAATACTACAGCGACATAAATGAGGTCGCAGACACACTTCCTTGCTGGAAGTCGGGCGAATGTGCCGAAAGCTTCAGAATGTTTGACGGTTCGCTTGAAAATGTTGCACGCTACTACAAGGAAAACGGCTGCGGAATGTTTGCCCGCTACAAGGCGTTTGTGTGGCGTGACGGCGATATTCAGCCTGTTTTGCACTATGATAACATTGATATTGACGAATTCACCGGCTATGAGCTTCAGCGCCAAAAGGTGGTTGACAATACAAAGGCTTTTCTTGAGGGCAAAACCTGCAACAACTGCCTGCTTTACGGAGATATGGGTACGGGCAAAAGCTCGACCGTCAAGGCGGTTGCAAATGAATTTCGCAAAGACGGACTGAGAATAGTCGAAATTCCAAAGGAAAGGCTGATCGACTTCCCGATACTTGTGGATAAAATAGCTGCGCTGCCGATGAAATTTATTATATTCATAGACGATTTGTCGTTTCAGCATCAGGATCAGAGCTACACTACGTTAAAGGCAGTTCTGGAGGGCGGAGTTTCCGCACGACCGAAAAATGCGCTTATATATGCAACTTCAAACCGCCGCCATCTCGTAAAGGAGCGTATGTCCGATCGCTCGTTTGAGATTGACGATATCAATACCCGTGATAATATGCAGGAGAGCCTTTCGCTTTCCGACCGTTTCGGACTTGCCGTATGCTATTCGATACCGAGCAAAAAGG
The DNA here is from genome assembly GCA_900543095.1 of uncultured Ruminococcus sp. GTDB lineage: Bacteria > Bacillota > Clostridia > Oscillospirales > Acutalibacteraceae > Ruminococcoides. The sequence goes on from UQQD01000019.1 coordinate 29,197, forward strand.
AATTTATTGATATAGTATGCGCTATGGCAAAGGAAAAGGGAATAGACAAATCCGCCGAAGAGCTTGCCTTGGGTGCAGAGCGGTTTGCTCTTTCAAGAGGCGGACGTTCGCCGCGGTGTGCCAAGCAGTATGTTGAATCACTTTTTTGTTGATTAATGGAGGTTACAGACAGTATGAAAAACAGAATTATATCAGTTGCTCTTGCAGCAATGATAGTACTTGTGTCGGTTTTTGCCCTTTCGGGCTGCGGCGACGGTGAATATCCCGTTGAGGTCGCAAATATAAAAATTGATAATGAACCAAAGAACATAGTAGTTCTTGACGCAGATACCGCCGATATAATCGAATGTGTCGGTTATGAAATAAAAATGGTCGGCAGAAGTGACGAAGTCGATCAAAAGAGCCTGAGTGTTGCTCCGAGCGTCGGAACTGCGGCTAATCCGGATATTCAAAAGATTAAGGACGCAGACACGGATATTGTTTTTGCAAACAATACGCTTGGCAACGATACAAAGCAGCAGCTTGAACAAAGCGGTATCAAGGTTATTAAAATGTCTGTTGCCGATACCCCCGAACAGCTTAAAACAAACTACAATACTATCGGCAAGATACTCGGAGGAAATATCAGCGGAGCAGACAAAGGCAATTCCGCATACAGAGATTTGCTTGATGATATGCAAAAGGTAAAGGATAAGGTAACTGCCGCTGACAAGTCGGGCGTTTTAAATACGGTTTGTTATCTTTACTATGATGGTGACAAGCTAAAGCTGATGACAAGCGGTACCTACGGAGATATGCTTCTCGGTTATACCGGCTGCGTGAATGTTGCGGTAAATATTGATGAAAATAAGGTTGATGTAAACACCCTCAGGATTGCCAATCCGAACTACATTTTCTATGCCGACGACGCTACGCTGAATGCGGTTAAGGCAGACAGCGTGCTTTCAAATCTTACTGCCGTTAAAGAAAACAAAGTCTTGATGATAACGGCAAACGAGATGAATCGTCAGGGTTTTACGGCTCTTAACACACTTAACAAAATGGTAGGATTTATTCATCCCGAGCTTGCTGTTTCAACAAGTGATGAGGCGACTGTAAGCACAACCGCACCAACTTCGGCGAACAATACCGCAGCAACCGAAGCCGCAAAGTCGGTTGCCGAGAAATACAATATAGACCTTGACGGACTTTCACTTGAATATGAAGATGAAAACGACAATGTAAAGGCAATGCAGCAAAGGCTCTATGATTTGGGCTATGTGACTGATAAAGAGAACATTACAGGCTACTACGGAGATGTTTCCAAGGACGCAGTAACCGAGTTCCAGAAAAAGAACGGTATAAAAGAAACTGGCAGCGCCGATAATGAAACGCTTGTAAAATTGTTCAGTGAAAGTGCGGTAAAGGCAGAGTAAGTCAAAATACAACAAGCGACTGTCGCATTTAGCACAAGTCAAAACCAAAAACAGAAAGCTATAATTCACAATCAGCAACCAAATGCGTGATGTGGATTATAGCTTTTGCTTTTATCGGGTGATATATTTCATCTTCGTCCAAATACTGTTTTCAATTATGAAATCAAATTTGCCGATTTTTTAACATCGCATACTTTCCTTTTCCGTTTATTTATGATTTGAGCGTGTTGTAATTTTACGCTGAAACCTTGGGGAGATGACGCCCCTTTGCGTTGCTTTCATACATTATTGTACCAAGGCTTAAAGTCAGCTGCAAGCTGTGTTCTGCGTCATTGTTTTGTATTAATAAAAGGGAGCACACTGAGAATGTGTACTCCCTTGGTGCAGGTAACAGGACTTGAACCTGCATGAAATTGCTTTCACATGGACCTGAACCATGCGCG
>UQQD01000020.1 GCA_900543095.1 uncultured Ruminococcus sp.
TGCAATCTTGAAGAATGCTGACTGAAGAACTGTGTTGATACGTCCGCCGAGTCCGATTTCTTTACCTATCTTAATACCGTCGATAGTATAGAAGTTGATTTTTCTGTCTGCAAGAATCTTCTTCATCTTGCCGGGGAGTCTCTTTGAAAGCTCCTCAACATCCCAAGGACAGTTGAGCAGGAATGAGCCGCCCTCTTTAAGGTCGTCAACGATGTCGTACTTGTCAACATATGACGGGTTGTGACAGGCTACGAAGTCAGCCTTTGAAATATAATAAGTTGATTTTATAGGTGTGTTACCAAAACGCAGGTGAGAAACCGTAAGACCGCCCGACTTCTTTGAGTCATATGCAAAGTAGCCCTGAGCGTACATATCGGTGTTGTCGCCGATGATCTTGATTGAGTTCTTGTTTGCGCCTACTGTACCGTCTGCGCCAAGTCCCCAGAACTTACAGCTGTGTGTTCCGGCAGGAGTTGTGTCGGGATTTTCAACGATAGGAAGCGAAAGGTTTGTAACATCGTCAACGATACCGATTGTAAATCTCTTCTTCGGTGCGTCGCTCTCGGCATTTCTGTAAACAGCGATGATGTCGCCCGGTGTTGTATCCTTTGAACCAAGACCGTATCTGCCTGTGTAAACCTTTACGCCTGCAAATTCAGAACCGTTAATAGCTGCAAGAACATCAAGATAAAGAGGTTCGCCTATAGAGCCGGGCTCTTTTGTTCTGTCAAGAACTGAAATTGTCTTAACTGTCTTAGGAAGCTCTGAGAGCATATAGTCTGCAACGAAAGGTCTGTAAAGTCTTACCTTGAGCAAGCCTACCTTTTCGCCTGCTGCGTTGAGGTAGTCAACAACTTCCTCTGCACAGTCGCATACAGAACCCATAGCAACGATAACGTGCTCTGCATCCTCGGCACCGTAGTAGTTAAACGGCTTGTAGTTTGTGCCGATTTTAGCGTTTACTTTGTTCATATATTCAACAACAACTTCGGGTACTGCGTCATAGTACTTGTTGCAGGCTTCTCTTGCCTGGAAGAAGATGTCGTCGTTCTGAGCCGTACCTCTTGTTACAGGGTGCTCAGGGTTGAGCGCACGGCGGCGGAAAGCCTCAACTGCGTCCCAATCAAGCATATCTGCGAGGTCTGCATAATCCCATTCTTCAATCTTCTGAATTTCGTGAGAGGTTCTGAAACCGTCAAAGAAATGGAGGAAAGGTACTCTGCCCTTGATTGCAGAAAGGTGAGCAACGGCAGCAAGATCCATACATTCCTGAGGACTGTTGGAGCAAAGCATTGCATAACCTGTCTGACGGCAGGCATAGATGTCGGAGTGGTCGCCGAAAATAGAAAGAGCGTGGCTTGTGAGCGCACGAGCCGAAACGTGGATAACGCTCGGAAGCAGCTCGCCTGCCATTTTGTACATATTCGGAATCATAAGGAGCAAGCCCTGGGACGCTGTATATGTTGTAGTCAGAGCGCCTGCTGCCAAAGAGCCGTGAACAGCACCCGAAGCGCCGCCCTCGGACTGCATCTCAGTTACCTGAACTTCTCTTCCGAAAAGGTTTTTAACGCCCTGCGCCGAGAATTTGTCGGTAAGGTCAGCCATTACGGAAGAAGGTGTGATAGGATAGATGGCGGCAACGTCTGTAAACGCATAAGAAACGTGAGCAACAGCGCTGTTACCATCCATGGTTTTCATTTTTCTTGCCATTGGAATAGTCCTCCTTTGAATTTAGAAACGTCTCAAAACGAGCCGTAATTATGTGAGTTGTTTTACACTTAATCACCTTAGATTTTATCACTTCCGACATTGTTTGTAAAGGTCTTTTTGCAATTTTTTTGCATTTAAATAAGCGGAAGAATCAAGACTGTTTCCTGCAAACAAAACAGAGGGCTGCTTTGATTTAAACCGCAATAAAACGTTCATCTGAATTGTAGGTACAGCCCGTGCGGCTGTCCGAAAGCGAACAGCGTTTGTCGGAAAGACGGTGTAAGTATGCCGAGCTTAAAGGTATAGGCTGAAGCTATAACCAAGCATTGTTATAATGTATTGGACAAACGAAAGATTCTATTATAAAATATAGTCACATAAACAACACGGAGGCTGATATGATGCTAAAGTTTAATCACGAGCCGCAAAAAATCCGCAGAGAGCTTTTCCGAATGTGCCTGCGAATGTGCGGTAATAAGCGGATAAAATAAGCAAATATATTTTTTTACACACAAATCCTATTAAATCTATATGCTTTATCTATATAATATTGGGAGGAAAATATCATGGCAAATATAAGAGATTCTAAAAATTGGGCATTTGAAACAAGACAGGTACAGGTTGGTCAGGAACAGGCAGACCCCGCAACCGACGCAAGAGCCGTTCCTATATACGCAACTTCATCATATGTATTCCACAATTCACAGCACGCCGCAGACCGCTTTGGACTTAAAGACGCAGGCAATATCTACGGCAGGCTGACAAATCCGACTCAGGGTGTTTTTGAAGAAAGAATAAATTCGCTTGAGGGCGGAAGCGGAGCTATCGCAACCTCGTCGGGTGCTGCGGCAGTTACCTACACCATCCAGGCGCTTGCCAAAGCCGGCGAGCATATCGTTGCCTCAAAAACTATATACGGCGGTACATATAATCTGCTTGCACACACACTTCCGCTCACTTCGGGCATTACAACCACATTTGTTGACCCGGACGTTGAGGGTTCGTTTGAGGCGGCAATTCAGGACAATACCAAGGCGATTTATATTGAAACTCTGGGCAATCCCAATTCCAATATCATCGACATTGAGGCTGTTGCAAAAATTGCCCACAAGCACGGACTGCCGCTTGTTGTTGATTCAACCTTTGCAACACCGTACCTCGTAAGACCGTTTGAATACGGCGCAGATATTGTAGTACATTCGGCAACAAAGTTTATCGGAGGACACGGAACCGCTATCGGCGGCGTAATTGTTGAGGGCGGAAAATACGACTGGAAAGCAACGGGCAAATATCCCTGGATTTCCGAGCCTAACCCAAGCTACCACGGTGTAAGCTTTGCCGACGCTGCGGCGCCTGCGGCATTTGTGACCTACATTCGTGCTATCCTGCTCCGTGACACAGGCTCAACTCTTTCGCCGTTCCACGCATTTTTGTTCTTGCAGGGACTTGAAACGCTTTCGCTCAGGGTTGAACGCCATGTTCAAAATGCTTTAAAGGTTGTTGAATACCTTTCAAAGCACCCCAAGGTTGAGGCAGTGCACCACCCGTCGCTTCCGACAGAGCCGAGCCACGCTCTTTATAAGAAATATTTTCCGAACGGCGGAGGTTCAATCTTTACATTTGAGATAAAGGGTGACGCCGCAACGGCTCAAAAATTCATTGACAATCTTGCAATATTCTCACTGCTTGCGAATGTTGCCGATGTAAAATCGCTGGTTATCCACCCTGCAAGCACAACTCATTCTCAGCTCAGCGAAGCCGAGCTTCTTGATCAGGGTATCAAGCCGAACACGATAAGGCTTTCGATCGGCATTGAAAATTCAGACGACCTTATCGCCGCACTTGACGCAGCTTTTGAAGAAGTTTAAAGCCGCTCCTATTTAGATGAATTTGTCTTAAAAACAAAAGCTATGGTTCACATAGTTCCCGTTTGGTTGCCGATTGTGAATTCAAATCTAAGCAACGCTCTGCTTTTCCGCCGGGGAGCAGAGCTTTCGAAAGATTGCAAACAGCTCAAAAGAGCGTCCCCCGTCGCCTAAGAGGAGGCGGGGAACTTTTGCGTTAAGGTTATAGCTTTTTCGATTTTGTTCCTTGCTTTTAGCTAAAAGCGACAGCCGCAATATTTACAAAGAAACAAATTCAACCGTATTCGGAAAATCGTTTTTGACCGAACACACCGATATTGTATAATCCGAAAAGTGAAAAACCTTAAAATAATAGGTTTTTCCCTCGTTACAAAAAACATCTCCGCTTACGTCAACGGTTTTTGCGTTTCGATGAAAGCCTTCGCCCATACATTTGAGCAGGCTTTCTTTTTTTGTCCAAAATTCAAAAAACGTTCCCGTTTTGTCAAGGGCGTTACTCAGCCTGTCCGATTCGTTTTGACAAAACACGATTTTTCCGAGTTTTTCTGCATTGACGATTTTCGTTTTTTCAATATCGCATCCGATTTCGTCTTCGGAGAGCGCAAACAAAACATACCTGCCGCTGTGCGACAGGTTAAAGCACATTCCGTTATCCGCAACGGGTTTGCCGTATTTGTTTTGTGTTACACTTGCGCCGCAGAGAAATTTTTTGATAAAAAGTCCGCCTGCTATACAACGCTTTCGGTCGTCTGGTCTGCGGTACCGTTTTGCTTTTTCGGCTCTTTCGGGAGATATTTTCCCTATGTCGTCAGCGTTTACGGTGTTTAAGTCTGCAATGTACAGTTTCATTTTTAATGCACCAAACATTCATATTTGCAAGTCCGAGGCTATATATATAGTATAGCTTAAACCGCGTCCGATTAAACTTCTTTGAGCTTTTTAAGACAGCTTGAACAGATGTGCTTTCCCTCAAAGTTGTGCAGGTCGTCAAGCGAATTGCAAAAAACGCACTTTTCCTCGGCCTTTTTAATTGTGATGCACTCGTCGTTTGCATTGATTTGCAGAACGTCACCCGGATTAATGTTAAGGTGGGTGCGAATATCCTTGGATATAACGATACGTCCGGCTTTGTCAATTTCCCTAAAATTAGTATAAATCATAAATTCACCATCTCTACAGTATTTGACTGTATTTTACCACGAATTGGATGGTTTGTCAATAATTGCCATTAATTTTACAAAAATTTTATTTACGACCTTGTTTTCTGACAAAAATTAGGGATATTTGTCGTTATAGGAGGACTTATGTTAAATTACATATGGAGCGGAATTGTAGTAATCAGTATAATCTGCTCGATTTTTCTCGGAAACACGGGAGATTTGTCAAAAGCGCTGATTGACAGCGGAACGTCGTCAATAAATTTAATTTTAACATTAGCGGGGATTATGTGCCTTTGGTCGGGAATTATGAACATTGCTGTCGAAAGCGGATTTACAAATCTGATGTCAAGACTGTTTTCGCCGCTTTTGCGGCCGCTGTTTCCAAAGCTCGATAAAAACAGCGGCGCTTTTCAAAGTATTACCATGAACATAAGCGCAAACCTTATGGGACTCGGCAACACAGCCACGCCGTTTGGTCTGAAAGCTATGGAACAGCTTCATACTCTTAACGACAAAAGCGACGTTGCAAGCAACGAAATGGTGGTTTTTGTGGTAATGAACACCGCCTCGCTCCAGCTTTTGCCCACCACGCTTGCAAGTCTCAGGCAGGCGTACGGAAGCTCGGACCCGTTTGAAATAATCGTGCCCGTCTGGATAAGCTCTGCGTGTGCGCTGGCGGTTGCGCTCTGCATAGCATGTACGCTGAATTTGAGAAAGAGATGATTTTTTGGAACTTGTAATGCCGCTGTTTGCTTGCATAATTGTTGTTTTCGGACTTATCAGGCGAGTGCCGGTATTTGACGCCTTTCTCAAGGGCGCAAAAGAGGGTATGAGGATACTTGTTTCCATTGCGCCCACCATTATGGGGCTTGTGTTTGCGGTTGATCTGCTCCGTTCAAGCGGAGCAATAGACGCACTGTGTTCGTTTGTGTCGCCTGCTGCCGAAGCGCTGGGATTTCCCGCCGAGGTTCTGCCTATGATGCTTTTGCGCCCCGTGTCGGGAAGCGGCTCGACGGCGCTTTTGACCTCGGTTTTTGAGGATTGCGGAGCAGACAGCTTTGCCGGCAGAGTGGCGTCGGTTATAGCGGGTTCAAGCGAAACCACATTTTATGCCATTGCAATGTACTTTGGCTGTATAAAAGTAAAAAAAATACGACATACGCTTGTTGCGGCTCTTGCGGCTGATTTTACGGCATTTGTTGTCAGCGTTATTACTGTCAGACTGTTTTTCGGTTATTAACAAATTTGTAACAAAATATTTAAGACATTGCATTGACAGCGTTTTAATACTATTTGTTATTATTTTTTTAACATCTTTTAACATTCGATATTGTGTGGAAAATCCGTTTTTTATAAAAAATGTAATTTTGCTGTAAAAACTTGAATAAAAGGGCTTCTTTCATACGGCTTATTAACATTTTCAACATAGTTTTCAACATTTATTTGAAGAAAAGGAAATATACAAACAGTATATTTTCTTTAATAAAAAAATAATTTTGCTTTTTAATTCTCAAAAAATAAAATACAAATTTGTTACGGGAGCGAATTATGCAAAAGAAATTAATAAAAACAGAAATCGGCGGAATTTTCTTTGTGCTTGTAATATCATTGTTCCTGCAAAACCTCTATGCGCTGAGCGGCAACGCTCTTTTAAGCGTTCTGTTCGGTTCGGCAAACGACAGTATATGGGAAACCCTCAAAACTCTGCTTTTGCCGTTTATACTTTGGTCTGCGCTTGAGCTGATGTGCCTGAAGCCCCGATTTCACAAGTTTGCGGCGGCAAAGATAATTACACTGTATCTGACGGGTGTTCTGTATATTGCATTGTGCCTTTTGTTTTCGCTTTTTTCACGGGAAACGCAGTTTGCGGCTGAGTTTACATTTGGGCTGATATGCGCTTGTTTTGCTGCGTTTGCGTCCGAAAAGCTGTATTTTTCGCTTTGGGAGCTTGAAAAGCTGTTCATACCGCTGGCATTTATGCTTCTGCTTTTCATAGCGTTTTTTTGCAGCTTTACGCCGTTTCCGCCCCACAACTATATATTTATGGACAGACAAACGGGGCTTTACGGAGTGATTCCCGAATATATCGACAGAGGTGCAGCCGTACTCGACGCAATTTATTTTTTGTAAAACTATATATTATTTCGTAAATTTATGTTATAATGATACAATAACTCAAAATTTGCAGAGGTTTATATAATGACAGACAAAGCAAACGAAGTAAAGCCCGACGTTATTTCGGGCAGAAATCCCGTCAGCGAAGCCGTAAGGAGCAACCGTCCCATTGACAAAATACTTATTGCAAAGGGTGAAAAAAACGGAGCGGTCGTGGGAATAATCGCAAAGGCAAAGGCAAAAAAGATACCGATAAAAGAGGTTGACCGCACAAAGCTTGACTATATAAGCGGAGGTGCGGCTCATCAGGGAATCGTTGCGTTTGCCGCCGTAAAGGAGTACTCAACGGTTGACGAAATATTTGAATACGCTCAAAGCAGAGATGAAAAGCCGTTTATCGTTGTGCTTGACGAAGTTGAGGACCCCCACAACCTCGGTGCGATAATACGAACAGCCGAATGTGCGGGCGTTCACGGTGTGATAGTGCCAAAGCGCAGAAGCGCAGGCTTGAGCTACACCGTAGGCAAGGCGTCGGCAGGCGCAGTTGAATATATGCGTGTTGCAAGAGTGACGAACACAGCAAACCTGATTGACGAGCTAAAGCAGCGAGGGGTGTGGGTGTTCGGCGCAGATATGAACGGAACCGATTATACGGAATGTGATTTTTCGGGTGCGTGTGCAATCGTGATAGGCAACGAGGGCAAGGGAATTTCACGTCTTGTCAGGGAAAAATGCGACGTTATCGTTTCACTTCCGATGAAGGGCAGGATAAATTCGCTCAACGCCTCTGTTGCCGCAGGAATACTGATGTACAACGCTTTAAAATCCAGATGATGAAAGGAAGTGCAAGCCTTGTCTGAAGATAAAAACAGGGATGATATGCTCCGTGAGCTTGAAATACAGAGCATACTTGACGAATCGCATAGCCTTGCGGATCAGGAACAGATGAAGAAAAATGCACAAAAGTATCGTGCAAAGCCCAAGATGGCGGACATTTTCAGCAACGCCGACCAAAAGCCGAGATTAAAAAACAAAAATCCCCTTGAGCCAGACAATGCAGACGCCGAAAAGGCGGACATAACCAACACGATCGTGGGCGACAAAACCGCCACAACAATGAAAGCGGAGCTGATAATGGACGGCAGCGACGAAATCGTTCGCACGCCGCAGGAGGCTGTTGCTCAGGCAAAGAAAAAGGCTGAAGAGGAAAAGGCTCTTAAAGAAGGACAAGCCCAAGATACACCCGAAGCCGAGGCAGAGGAGGACGAAACCGAGATAATCACCCTAAAGCCCGAATATGCCGAAGATACAAGATTTTCGGGAGAGGTGCTCGGCGAGGTTGACCAGTTCAAAGAAGAGCCTAATATTGAAAGTATACACTCAATAGATATAGATATGGACGATGAGGAATATCAGAAGTCCGTTGAGGAAGAAAAAGAAAGAGAAAAAAGTCAGTACGAGAAGCTTTTCGGCATAAAAAACCGAAACGACGGTCAGCCGCCCAAAAAGGTGGTTGCAAAGGTTCCCGTTTACCGCCATGACGAGCCGAGGGATATACTCAACGTTAAGGCAGGCAGATTTTCCGAGGTGCTTGAAAACGAGTATGAAGAATATGTCCGCTCAAAAAATCCGTCGGTTATTGCTCATGTCATAAGACAGGAGCCAAAGCCCGAATCCGGTGAAGAGGACGAAAAAAACGAGGACAAGCGTTCCGTTCAGGAAAAAATTCTTTCCGCAGTTGTCGGAGCGTTTTCAAAGGACGAGTCGGATGACAGCGACACCGTGTCCGAAGAAAAGTCAAAGCCTGTTGAGGATTATACGGGCGAGGATGACGAAAAGAGCATTATGTATGAGTTTAACCACAACATAAAAAAGCTCTTTATGCGAAGTCTGCTTTCGGGTATTATTGCCGCACTTTCCGTTATACTTACGGTAGTAACCCGTATTTTCCCCGAAGCACTTTGTTCGGCAATAGCCTTTGCACCTGCCGCATATGCCGTGTTTAATTTCCTGCTTGTGGGATTTTCGCTGTTTGTAAACCGTGTGGCAATGATGGGCGGACTTACGCCTTTGCTTAAATTCAAGGGCAACTCCGATACTGCGGTTGCAGTCGGAGGGATTGCCGCAGTGCTTCAAACTATAGTTTCGTTTTTCTGTCTGGGCGATCTTTCGTCCTTTAACACAAACTACTACTGCGTTATAATCCTGCTTGCGTTTTTCGGAAACAATATCGGCAAGCTGTTTATGGTACTCAGGGTTAAGGATAATTTTAAATTTGTATCGGCAAAGGGACAGAAATATGCCGCAAAGATATATAACAACGAGGACGTTGCAGGCAAAATGCTCAGCGGTACAGCCTCTGAAAAGGCGCTTATCGCTTATCAGCACAAAACAGATTTTCCGTCAAACTTTCTGAAAATTTCGTATGCCCCCGATCCGAGCGAGGACCTTGCGTCAAAGCTTGCTCCGATAACCACTGTCGCCGCGCTTGTGATAACCCTGCTTTACGGAATAGCCAAGGCGTCGTTCTCGGACGCAATAAACACACTTGCTCTGATAACTGCGCTTGCAATACCGGTTTCAACGCTTATTGCCGTAAATCTGCCGGTAAGACGGCTCTGCAAAACCTTGCTTTCGTTCGGAGCAATGCTTGCAGGCTATCCGTCAATAAAGCAATTTTGTGACAGCACTGCCGTTATGATGGATGCAAACGAGCTGTTCCCTGCCGAATCAATCGAGCTTGAGGGCATTAAAACCTATGAGAATTACAATGTTGACGAGTCGCTTTTATGCGGAATAGCTATTCTTAAAGAGGCGCAAAACCCGATAGCAAATGCGTTTGATTCGGTTGTTGCCGAAACGCACGAAAAGCTCCCGGAGGTTGAAAGCGTGCTGTACGAGGATGAAATGGGGCTTGTCGGCTGGATAAAAAGCGAAAGAATACTTGTTGGTTCACGCACGCTTATGGAGAAATACAGCGTTGATATACCGTCGTCGGATTATGATGAACCCTATACCGCAAAGGGCAGGCAGGTTACATATATTTCAAGAGCAGGCAGGCTTGTCGCAATGATAGTAACACGCTACCATGCGGATCCTCAGCTCAAAGCCGAAATGCAGCGTGCCGAGGCAAACGGTATCAGCTTTTTGATAAGGACAACGGACTACAGCATAACAGACGACCTTGTTGCGTCGCTTTACAATCTGTTTTACCGCAGTATCAAGGTACTGCCGACAGGACTCGGCAACGTGCTTAAAGAGGCTCAAAATACAAGAGAGGAAACCTCGCGTTCCTACCTTATTACTCACGGCAAGGCCGCTGCGCTTGCAAGAGCCGTGTCGGGAAGCGTTCGTATAAAGCACAACATATCGCTTGCAATAATAATTCAGCTTATTGCGATAATACTCGGAATTCTGATTGCCGCAACCCTTTCGCTTTATGCGGGAGTAGGCGTTATGGGCTCGCTTGAGGTGCTTATATTTGCGTTGTTCTGGGGTGCGGCGGCAATAATCGCCCCCGCCGTTCAAAAGCCGTAAGAAAGGAATTTATATATGAAAATAGCTCCGTCACTGCTTTCCTGCGATTTTTCGCAGATGGGCAATGAAATCGAACGAATGGACAAAGCGGGTGCGGATTATATGCACCTTGACGTTATGGACGGTCATTTTGTACCTAACATCACCTTTGGTGCGCCTGTTATAAAAGCTGTTCGCAAATTTACCGAAAAGCCGTTTGACGTTCATCTTATGATAAGCGATCCGCTCAAATATGCCGATGACTTTGCCGACGCAGGCGCAGACATCATCACGTTTCACGTTGAGTGCGATTCCGACATTGACAAAACCATTGAAAAGATAAAGAGCCGAGGCGTTAAGGTCGGACTTGTTATCAAGCCGAAAACGCCTGCAAGCGCTGTTTTCAAATATCTTGACAGGCTTGATATGGTGCTTGTTATGACGGTAGAGCCGGGATTTGGCGGTCAGAGCTTTATGGAGGATATGCTCCCAAAAGCAGCTGAAATAAAAGCCGAATGTAAGCGCAGAGGAATTGATATTCCGGTTGAGGCAGACGGCGGAATCAGCGAAAAAACAATAGAATCAGCGGCAAAAGCGGGCGTGGATATATGTGTTGCAGGCACGGCAGTGTTTAAGGCAGACGACGCCCAAGCCGCTATCGCAAATCTTAAAAGAGTGTGTAAGAACGAAAATTAAAGAATTTTGTCATATTCTTTCCGCAAATGTTTTTGAAACATTCGGTGTCGGCAGAAATGAAACCAACGGGGCGAATTTGTTCGCCCCTATAATATTTATAACCTCCCGCCGAACCTTTGAGGAGCTAACGCACCTTTCTCTGTCTGCAATCTGTCGCAGGCTTTGCTCCTTGCAGATAAAGCAGAACATTGCTCCGATTTAAAGGCGTTGCGATAATGCATAAAAACTTGACTTTTGGAATAATTTACGATATTATTATAATCGTATAACTATCGGTTTAGAATTAGCGGTAAAATACCCAAAGGAGTTGAAAAGCGTGTTTGATTTAGCGGTAATTTTTGATATCGGCGTTGTAGCCCTAAGAGTGCTTTTGCCGTTTTACGCATTGGTGATAGTATATCAGTGCTATGCCGCAATGCGCCGCCGCCGCCGTCCCGAAAAACCGCTTGTTACTCTTCTTAATTCCGATACGGGCGAAAAGCTCCCCGTGCTTTTTTGGGAAAATTCTATCGGCAGAAGCAAGGCCAGCGACATTGTTGTTGACGATCCCGCCGTATCAAGAAACCATTGCGTGCTTTTAAGGCGCAGTGAGGGCTGGTTTGTCACCGATACCGACTCAAAGAGCGGAACTTATGTAAACGGCAAAAAGATCAGAGGAAGAACTCAGATTTTAATAGACGACGTTATAGGAGTAGGCAATTCAGAATTCACCTTCAAACGAGGTGAAGAATATAACGAGCACCTTGAATCAAGCTGGTTTTTCAAAAAGGCAAGCACCAAGCCTGCAATGAAATCGTGGAAGCTTATGCTTATGATAACGCTGTTTCACTTTTTTATGTGCGTTGAGGCTATGTTCTGGAACGACGAAACCAACGTGTATTCGCCGCTTGTGCTTTTCGGCGCGCTGGCGGCTGTTGAATGGGTGTTCTTTTTTGTATCGTCCTATGTATTGCGGCGAATAAACTTTGAGCTTGAAGCTCTGGCGTTGTTTTTGACGGGCATCGGCGTAATGCTGCTTGTGCGGCAGGTCGAACGCTCGGCGTATGTACAGCTTATTGCGGCGGCAGTCGGAATGGTGCTGTTTTGTGTTATAATAAAATTCATTGAAAATCCCGACAAAGTAAACAAGCTCAGGCTTCCGATGATGATAGTTGCGGTAGGCTTGCTGCTGACGAGTATCCTGTTCGGCAAGATAACAAAGGGCGCCGCAAACTGGATATATATCGGTTCGGTTTCGCTTCAGCCGTCGGAGCTTGTAAAGGTTATATATATTTTCATCGGCGCAAGTGCGCTTGATAAATTGCAGACCAAGAAAAACCTGCTTGAGTTTATCATATTTTCAATAGTATGCGTCGGACTTCTTGCCCTTATGGGCGACTTCGGCACGGCGCTGATATTCTTTATGACGTTTTTGCTTATTGCATTTATGCGTTCGGGCGACTTTAAAACAATTATTCTTGCTGTTGCGGCGGCGGTGTTCGGCGTTACCATAGTGCTTCGATTCAAGCCGTATGTTGCCAACCGATTTAAGGCGTGGCGGCACGTTTGGCAGTATGCTCAGGAGGAGGGCTACCAGCAGGCCCACGTTCTTACGTTTATCGCAAGCGGCGGTTTGTTCGGCGTAGGCATAGGCAACGGCTACTTAAAGCAGGTTGCCGCCTCCGAAAGCGACCTTGTTTTTGGACTTGTCGCCGAAGAAATGGGTATTATTGTAGCAATAACGCTTGCGCTTGCAGTTGCGCTTCTTGCGCTGTATGCAAGGGCTATCACAACCCGCAGCAGAAGCACATTTTATTCAATTTCGGCTTGTTGTGCGGCAGGACTGCTTATAGTTCAGCTTGCGCTTAATGTTTTCGGCGCAACCGACATACTTCCGCTTACGGGCGTTACGTTCCCGTTTATAAGCAGCGGCGGTTCAAGCATAATAAGCTGCTGGGGACTTATCGCATTTATCAAGGCGGCAGACGAAAGAACCTATGCCGTTAAAAGATAACAAAATAATAAAATTAAAGCATTAATTTAATACAGAAAGGGGCGTTTATTATGAAAAGAGTGCTTCGCAGAAGTACGCTGATTCTTATAATTACAATAGCATTCATCGGCGGCGTAGGCTTTCTGTCGTTTGAGCTGATAACAAACGCCGACAGTTGGGCAAATCAGCCCTATAACGCCCACATAGCAGGCAGCGGAGGTCTTGCCCAGGCAGGCTCAATATCCGACCGCAACGGCACGGTGCTTGCTCAGACGGTTGACGGCAGTCGTGTTTATAACGAGGATATGTCTGTACGCAAAGCGCTTATGCACGTTGTAGGCGACAACAGCCTTAACATTTCAACCGCCGTTCAAAGCCGCTACCGCTCTCAGCTTACGGGCTATAGCCTGATATGGGGACTTAATATGCCCCAATCTCTTAAAACGTCACACGATATGACGCTGACGGTTGACGCAAAAACCTGCTCCGCCGCCTACGACATACTTGCAGGCTACGACAAAAAAGGAGCCTGCGTAGTTTACAACTACAAAACCGGAGAAGTGATTTGTTCGGTAAGCACGCTTGCCTATGATCCTGAAGCTCCTCCCGAAATAACCGAAGAAAACGAAAGTGAATATGAAGGCGTATATCTTGATAATGTTTTATCATCATCATATACTCCTGGTTCGATTTTTAAGATAATAACATCCTCCGCCGCAATCGAGAACATTCCCGATATTTATGACAGAACGTGGACCTGCACGGGAAAAGAAGAGATAGGCGGAAGTGACATCACCTGCGTTGAAAGCCACGGCACAATTAATTTTAAAGAAGCTATGGCACATTCCTGCAACATAGTCTTTGCAGAGCTTGCAGTTGAGCTTGGCGCAGACAAAATGACTGCGGCGGCAGACAAGGTCGGCATAAATCTGTCATTTGATGTTGACGGCGTAGAAACCGCAAAAGGCAACTATGATATATCAAAAGCAAACACCAACCAGCTTGCATGGTCGGGCGTAGGTCAGTATAACGACGAATTAAACCCGATGCAGATGGCGATTATCTGCGGTGCGATAGCAAACGGCGGAACAGCCGTAAACCCGACGTTTATCAAAGACGGCACGGGAGATCTGCTCAAATCGCTCGGTATAAACACCGCCAAAAGCGGACGTCAGATGTTTTCGCCGGACACTGCCGCAAAGCTTGACGAGATAATGCGCTATACAATAACGGATTACTACGGCGATTATCTGTTCGGCGGACTTACGGTTTGTGCAAAAACAGGTACGGCTGAGGTCGGAGAGGGCAAAGAGCCTAACGGTTGGATGGTAGGCTACTCAAAGGATGAGGATTGCCCGCTTGCATTTGCCTGCGTGGTTGAAGATTCAGGCTTTGGATTTACCTATGCGGGTCCCGTTGCCGAGGCCGCAATGATTCAGGCGGCAGAAAGCCTTAGAGGACAATAATAACCTAAATGCAGATGTCCCCCTCCCTTTAGGCGGAGGTACTGCTTTAGGGTTTGCAATCTGTTGCAAGCTCTGCTTCCTGCAAGCAAAGCAGAGCGTTGCTCCGATTTTAATTTATTCTTATACAGAGAGGAACAATTTGAATGAACTTTTTAAAAGCGATGTTCGGAAATTACAGCAAAAGAGAGGTCAAGCGTATTCAGCCGTTATGCGACAAAGTGCTTGCCCTTGAAGATAAATATGCGGCAATGAGCGAAAGTGAACTTAAAAATCAGACTGCGCTCTTAAAGGAACGCCTTGCAAACGGCGAAACTACAGACGATATTCTTCCGGATGCATTTGCGGTATGCCGCGAGGCAAGCTGGCGTGTGTTGGGAATGAAGCACTTTCCCGTTCAGATACTCGGCGGTATCGTTCTTCATCAGGGCAGAATTGCCGAGATGAAAACAGGTGAAGGTAAAACCTTGGTTGCCACCCTGCCTGCATATCTTAATGCTCTCACGGGTGAGGGCGTACATATCGTAACGGTCAACGATTACCTTGCACGCCGTGACTCCGAGTGGATGGGCAAGCTCTACAGATACCTCGGACTTAATGTAGGTCTTATTGTTCACGACCTTGACAACGAACTCAGAAAAGAAGCGTATGCCGCAGACATCACCTACGGCACGAACAATGAGCTTGGATTTGACTATCTTCGTGACAATATGGTGGTTTACAAGGAACAAAAGGTTCAGCGCGGACACGCATTTGCGGTAGTCGATGAGGTGGACTCTATCCTCATTGACGAAGCAAGAACACCTCTTATCATTTCAGGCAAGGGCGACAAATCAACCGACCTCTACGAGAGAGCCGACAGGCTTGCAAAGACTCTCAAAATCCATCGTTTTGCCGAGCTTGACTCAAAAGAGGATATGGAGGAATACTACAAAGAAAACGGCATAGATTATGTTGTTGACGAAAAGCAAAAGACAGCGACGCTTACTCAGAGCGGCGTTAAAAAGGCGGAGGAATTTTTCAATATAGAAAATCTTACCGACCCCGAAAACCTGACAATTCAGCACCACGTCAATCAGGCAATCAAAGCTAACGGTGTTATGAAGCTCGACGTTGACTATGTTGTAAAGGACGGCGAGGTTATCATCGTCGATGAGTTTACGGGCCGTTTGATGTACGGCAGACGCTTTAACGAGGGACTGCATCAGGCTATTGAAGCAAAAGAGGGCGTAAAGGTTCAGAGCGAAAGCAAGACGCTCGCCACCATCACATTCCAGAACTATTTCCGTCTGTACAAAAAGCTTTCGGGTATGACGGGTACCGCTCAGACCGAATCCGAAGAGTTTGAAGAAATCTATAAGCTCGACGTTGTTGAAGTTCCCACCAACAAGCCGATAATCCGTAAGGATCTTCCCGACTCGGTATATAAAACGGAAAACGGAAAATTCAACGCCGTTATCAATCAGATTTGTGAAGCTCACGAAAAAGGTCAGCCCGTGCTTGTCGGTACAATTTCTATCGAAAAATCGGAGCTGCTCTCAAAAATGCTCAAACGCCGCGGCGTAAAGCATAACGTCCTCAACGCAAAACAGCACGAAAAAGAGGCTGAGATAGTTGCACAGGCAGGTAAGCTCGGTGCAGTTACAATCGCAACCAATATGGCAGGCCGTGGTACGGATATTATCCTCGGCGGTAACGCCGAATATATGGCAAAGGCGTCAATGCGTAAGCAGGGCTTCCCCGAGGAGCTTATCGAAGAGGCTACGGGTTATGCCGAAACCGACGACGAGGAGATTATCAATGCAAGAAACACATTCAGAGAGCTGAATGATAAATACAAAGAAGAGATCAAAGACGAAGCGGAGCAGGTACGCAACGCAGGCGGACTTATGATAATCGGTACCGAGCGCCACGAATCACGCCGTATCGACAACCAGTTAAGAGGTCGTTCAGGACGTCAGGGCGACCCGGGTGTAAGCCGATTCTTCCTTTCGACAGAGGATGACCTTATGCGTTTGTTCGGCGGCGACCGAATGAAGATGATGATGGAGCGTATGAACGTTGACGAAGATACGCCTATCGAAAACAAAATGCTTTCAAATATAATAGAAAGCTCACAGGAAAAGGTCGAGCTTCGTAACTTCGGTATTCGTAAAGACGTTCTCCAATACGACGACGTTCTTAACCGTCAGCGTGAAATAATCTACGGTCAGCGTGACCAGGTTCTTAACGGAGAAGATCTCCACGACACCGTACTCAAGATGGTTTCCGATACTATCGACACTTCAATCAAGCATTATTTGCCCGAAGGACCGAGAGAGAATTGGAATTTACAAAGCCTCAAGGATTATTATAAGGATTGGATAATCAAAGACGACAGCAAATATGACTTTGAGATTGAAGACCTTGAAGAAATGGAGCCTGACGAAATCGGCAAAATGATTGTTGACGACGCTCTTGAAATATACAAAGAAAACGAGGAGCTTCTTCCGGCAGAAACCATTCGTGAAATGGAACGTGTTTACCTCTTAAAGAGCGTTGATACTCACTGGATGGAACATATCGACAATATGGAACAGCTCAAATCGGGAATCAGACTTCGTTCTTACGGTCAGCACGACCCTGTTGTTGAATATCGTCTTGAAGGCTTTGATATGTTCGACGAGATGATTGAGAATATCCGTGAAGATACGGTCAAGCTTATGCTGATTATGCCAAAGCGTGTTTATGAGATACAGAAACGTCAGGAAGCAATCGAGGCGGCTCGCAAGGCGGCAGAAAAGCAGGCAGCGGCGGCTCATCAGGTGCTTCTCAATAACGGAGAGCAAAAGCAGCAGCCAAACGCCGTGCAGGCGGCGCTTAAACGTGAGCAGGTGGCAAAGCCGACTCAGATTTCATCCGACGGAACAGACCTTGCAAATAAGACTGTCCGCAAGGGTAAAAAAATCGGCAGAAACGACCCCTGTCCCTGCGGAAGCGGCAAAAAATATAAAAAATGCTGCGGACGTGACCTTTAAAACTGCGGATAACGACCATTGTGCCGTTAAAAACAGATATACTTTTAATTAACAGTTATACGGGCGGCTCTTGCAGCCGCCCGTCGGCGTAAAAGGTCTTATCACTGTTCCGCTGCTTTTAACATAATGCGTGATTTTTGTTGCAGGGATTTTACGCAGCAGATGTTAAAGGGTTTTATCGGAAGATAGTATAAATTAAAATCGTATGGACGTTCATACAAAAACGACAAACGGGCTGACGTGATGTCAGCCCGTTTGTCATTGATAGAGAGATTATATTATTTCTTAGAAAGAATGGAGAAAGGAATATTTATAGTTAATATATCAATTAAGGAGAAAACGGATTAATCCGAATAAGCTTTACACAGCTCCATTGTGTATATGCGGTTGTCTTTAGCAACCATAGTAATTGATACCTCCGGAGCAAGCTCGTTAAATTTGACAAGAAAGCTCTTGTCACCGCCGTCATGCATACCTGTAACAATGCGTTCAACTTTATTTGCATTGGCAAATTGTGCGGCAGCCTTTGGTGCGTCGCTGTTAAACAAAACGGTCATATCAGCTCCTGCGGCTTTAGACACGCTGTAGAGGTATTCGATAGTATCGCTGACGCTTATGTATTCGGTAGTCGGTTTGAGAATGCTCAAAACCCTAAGCTCACGACCGCAGGCGTCGGCAATATTTTTTGCTTCTCTTATTATTCTGTCACAATCCGGTTGGCTTGTCACACAAGCAAGTATTGACGGCTTGTCACTGAACATCGTTTTCACCTCCCTTGCTGTTGTGTCTATATAATAACTCCGCTTTTTGAAAAACATATATTGGAAATGTGAAAATATCGTGAAAATTACCGATACGGGCAAAAAAGTTAAAATCGCTTGTGAGAATACGAGAGCATATAAGAGTATATCCACGAAATCAAAAGATTGTTCGGAGCTAAATTAATTTTTTTGAAAAAAGTGTTGACTTTGTCCTTTTAATGTAATATAATCATATCTGCACGAAAAAGACAGGAGGAATTAATATGTCAACATATTTAGCTAAAAAAAGCGAAGTTGAACGCAGCTGGTACGTTATAGACGCAGCAGGCAAGCCGCTCGGCAGAGTTGCCGCACAGGCAGCCGTACTTTTGAGAGGCAAGCATAAGCCGATCTTCACACCAAACGTTGACTGCGGCGATCATGTTATCATCATCAACTGCAAGGACGCTGTTCTGACAGGCAACAAGCTCACTCAGAAAAAATGGCAGCGCCACACCGGTTATATCGGTCATCTTAAAGAAACACGCTACGATACACTTATGGCAACAAAGCCTGCAAAGGCTATGGAGCTTGCCGTTAAGGGTATGCTTCCAAAGAACACACTCGGCAGAGCAGCTCTTTTAAGATTAAGACTCTTTGAGGGTGCAGAACACAACCATCAGGCTCAGAAGCCTCAGACGGTTGAAGCATAAGAAGGAGGCAAAACATAATGTACGATAACAAAGCTTATTTTTACGGTACAGGCAGAAGAAAAAGCTCTGTTGCAAGAGTAAGACTTTATCAGGGCACAGGCAAAATCACGATCAACGACCGTGACATCGACGATTACTTTGGTCTTGAAACACTCAAGCTCATAGTAAGACAGCCTCTTGCTTTGACAGAAACAGACGAAAAGTTCGACGTAGTTTGCAGAGTTGCAGGCGGCGGTGTAACAGGTCAGGCAGGCGCTATCCGTCACGGAATTTCAAGAGCGCTTCTCCAGTATGACAGCGAGAACCTCAGAGGCAAGCTCAAGAAGGCAGGCTTCCTCACTCGTGACCCGAGAATGAAAGAGCGTAAGAAATACGGTCTTAAGGCCGCACGTCGCGCACCTCAGTTCTCAAAGAGATAATCAGATACACTTTGGTTATTTATCAGACCTTTCGAGAAATCGAGAGGTCTGTATTTTTTTGGTTTTTATTTTAGAGGTTTTATATAGATTTATCACTTTATTTATCGCCTGCTATATATCTCTGCCAAAAAAGGTTACAAAATGTAAAAAATCGGATAACTGTCACATAGTCAACACATTTGTGTGATATCTTAATTATCAATACACAAAAGATAATCTGTTAAAAATAGAATTTTTTAAAGCGAATATCTGTTAATTAGGCAAAATCTATAAAAAATTTCAGGTAATTTGTAAATAGAGGTTGATTTTTTTTTCGTTTTTGTGTAATATGTATATATGAGGGATTGTGCCTTCATTTGAAAGTGCAATCACAACCATATCACAATTATTATTTGCAGAGAAAAGAGGTACATTTCTATGTCTAACAGATTATTTCAGGGCATTGTGCATCAGATGAAGGATGCTATTGACAGAACAATAGGTGTTATCGACGAAACCTCCGTTGTTATTGCCTGCTCGGAATTAGGCAAAATCGGTGAGGTGAATGAAAGCATCAACTCCGAAACCCTCAGCCTTACTGCTCCGTTTGTTATCAACGGTTACACATACAAGCCATTTGGCAGCAGTTCAAAATACGACTATGCTGTTTTTGTTCAGGGTACTGACGAATATGCCCAGAAATACGTTCAGCTTCTTTCGGTTTCGTTTGCAAGCATAAAGCAGTATTACGATGAAAAATACGATCGTTCAAATTTCATAAAGAACGTTATTCTTGACAACATTCTTCCGGGAGATATTTATCTTAAGGCAAGAGAGCTTCATTTTAACAGCGAAGTTTCAAGAGTTTGCCTGCTTATCAAGATTGTTTCAAAAACTGATGTTTCAGCTTATGATGTAGTTCAAAACCTCTTCCCCGACAAAACCAAAGACTTTGTTATAAACATCAACGAAGAGGAGATTGCACTTGTCAAGGAGGTTAAGCCCGACACTGACGGACGTGACCTTGAAAAGCTTGCAAGCTCGATTGCAGATACGCTTTCAAGTGAGTTTTACACCCATTGTGTTGTCGGTATCGGCACAACCGTTACGGGAATAAAGGATCTTGCACGTTCGTTCAAGGAGGCTCAGTCGGCTCTTGAAGTTGAAAAGGTGTTTGATATCGAACGCACTATAGTAAGCTATGATAATCTCGGTATTGCACGTCTTATCTATCAGCTTCCGACAACACTCTGCAAAATGTTCCTTAAAGAGGTATTCAAGCGCGGCTCTATCGAGAGCCTTGACCAGGAAACTCTGTTTACAATCCAGCGTTTCTTTGAAAACAACCTCAATGTTTCCGAAACCTCAAGAAAGTTGTTTGTACACCGCAATACGCTTGTTTACAGACTTGAAAAAATCAAAAAGCTTACGGGTCTTGATTTGCGTGAATTTGAGGACGCTATTGTATTTAAGGTAGCTCTTATGGTTAAAAAATATCTTAACGCAAGCCCGACAAAATATTGATTTTGATTTTTAATTAATCCATTAATCGCTCCTGAACACAAAACAAAATACAAGTGTTCAGGGCGCTTGATTTTTACTGCACTTGCAGTGTTAAAGCAAAGGTGAAAGTATGATTGATTTTGAAAATGTTTCAAAAACATATCCTAACGGTACTCATGCGCTCTATGATGTAAATCTGCATATTGACAAAGGCGAATTTGTATTTATTGTGGGTGCGTCCGGTGCGGGCAAAAGTACATTTTTAAAGCTTATTATGCACGAAGAATCCCCGACAAGCGGCGAAATCGTTATCAACAACAAAAAGGTTTCAACGCTCAGACGCAAAGACGTACCGTATCTGCGCCGTCATATGGGTATAGTGTTTCAGGACTTCCGACTTATTGATAAAATGACGGTGTTTGACAACGTGGCGTTTGCTATGCGTGCCGTAGGCGAAAGCACGGCAACAATAAAAAAGCGTGTTCCGTATGTTCTTAATCTTGTCGGACTTTCAAGTAAAATGAAGAGCAAGCCGAGTGAGCTTTCGGGCGGTGAACAGCAGCGTGTCAGCCTTGCAAGAGCACTTGTAAACAACCCTGAGATAATAATTGCGGACGAGCCTACGGGCAACGTCGATCCGGAGCTTTCGTACGAGATAATCGAGCTGCTCACGGAAATTAACGCAATGGGTACAACGGTTCTTGTTGTAACCCACGAGCACGAGCTTGTGCGTGAGTTCAGTCAAAGGGTTATCACGATAGATCACGGACGTGTTATCGGTGATTCAAAATACAGCGCCGACGATGATAACTCTGCGGTATATAACGAAGACATTGACGATTATCGTGATTCGGATGATTTCTACGGTGATTATCCGCAATATCCCGAAAATGTAATCGTAACTCCCGATTAAGGCGAGATAAAGTTTGAAAGGATAATTTTATGAAAGGCTTTGGCTATCTTGTAAAAGAGGGATTCAAAAATGTCTGGATCAACCGAATTATGAGCATTGCTTCTGTTTGCGTTTTGGTAAGCTGCCTTGTGCTTACAGGCTCTGCGACGCTTTTTTCCGTAAATGTGTCGGAAATGGTCGATCAGGTAGGACAAAACAATGAAACCACTGTTTACATAAAAGACGGATATTCTCAGCTTGAGGCTGTTTATATAGGAAAAGATATAGAAAAGATTGACAACGTAAGCTCTGTTACGTTCTACCCTAAGGAGGACGCTTTCAAGCAGTTTAAAAGCCAGCTTGGTGATGAGCTTTTTGCTCAGATAGACGAGAACAAAAACCCGTTGCCCGACGCTTTTATTGTTGTTATGGACGATCTTGAAAAGTACGATCAAACGGTTGCACAAATACAGCAGATTGACGGTGTTGACTCTGTATTAAACCGCAAGGATTTTGCCGACAAGCTGACAAGCATCAGCCATATGGTAAATATTGTTGCTGTCGGAATAGTGATCGTTCTGGTTATTATCTCACTGTTTATCATTGCAAATACAATTCGCGCCACAATGTATTCGCGTAGATTTGAAATCAGTATAATGAAATCGGTGGGTGCTACCAACTCCTTTGTGCGAATGCCGTTTTTGGTTGAGGGTATGACAATCGGACTTATCTCAGCGGCTTTGTCCGTCGGATTTCTTGCCCTGCTGTACGAGGGAATCAGTCAGGTGTTTATATCAACGAACATTCCGTTTGAATTTATTCCGTTTACAAACGTGTTGTTGCCGGTAATCGGAGCATTTGTTGTTGCGGGTATGTTCGTAGGATTTATCGGCAGTTTTGTGTCGATACGCAAGTATCTCAAAATGGAAGGCAACGAGATACTCGGATGGTAATTTACCGAGAGGAGAATGTATATGAAAATAAAAAGAATTTTGTGTGCAATTTTAAGCGTATGCATAATTTCAATACCGTTTACCGCATCGATATTTGGTGCAGGTGCAGAGAGTATAAGCTCGCTTGAACAGCAGCTTCAGGAGCTTGACCAAAAAAATCAGGAGTATCAGAAGGTTCTCGATCAGGCTCAGTCCGACATAAATGATCAAGAGAAATATAACGACGCTCTTGTAAGCAAAATCCAAAATCTTGACGAAAAGATTGCAATAACAAGAGAGTCTATACAAAATCTCAATGACAGTATCTCACAGAAGCAGTCTGAAATAGATACCGCCAATCAGGAAATACAGTCGCAGGTTGATGCTCTTTGCACCCGCCTCAGAACAATTTATATGGCAGGTAGCGCAAGCGACCTTGAGATTATTCTCGGTGCAAAGGATTTTTCTGACTTTGTGGATAAAATGACGCTTGTAAAAACTCTGTCAAATTACGACAAAAATCTGATAAACGACATCAACGACAAGCTTGACAAGATTTCTGAACAAAAGTCTGAACTTGAACAGGATAAGACCGACCTTGAAGCTCAGCAGGCATCACTTGAATCGGATCAGAAGGAGCTTAACGAAACACTGGAAAAAAACGAAGAAATTCTAAGAAATCTTTATTCAAAAAGCGATGACGCCAAAAGTGCTATTGAAAATGCAGCCGACGAGAGCGATATGATACAGGAAAAGATTTCCGCTTATTACGCACAACAGGCTGCCGCAGCACAGGCTGCCGCAGAAAGCAGCTCGTCAAGCTCGAATAATTCATCAAATTCAGGAAGCTCATCAAGCTCGGGCGGTTCATCAAGCTCGGGCAGTTCGTCAAGCTCAGGTGGCTCGTCAAGCTCAGGTGAAACGGTGAATCCGTCATCTTCCGGATTCACTTGGCCGTGTCCCGGATTCTATTATCTTTCATCGCTCTTTAGAGAGGACAGAATTTCATATTATCACGGTGCAATTGATATTGCCGGTGGCGGTATTATGGGAGCGCAAGTAGTTGCGGCAGACGGCGGCACGGTTATTGATGTATATAACTCCTGCTACCACAACTGGCCCAAAAACGGAAGCTGCGGATGCAACGGCGGCTACGGCAACTATGTTATGATTGACCACGGCAACGGAAAGGTTACGATATATGCCCATCTTACCAACGCTGTTGTAAGCACCGGTCAGACCGTTTCAAAGGGACAGACTCTCGGATATGTCGGTTCAACAGGCCATTCAACCGGAGCACATCTGCACTTTGAGTGTAGATACAACGGTGTAAGATATGACCCGATGAGTGAATATTAATTAAAAATAACTAATTAAATTAGTTATCCCCGCATATAATTATCAATGAAAATTATATGTGGGGGTATTTTTTTGATTACTGCATTAAGCATCAGTGTTCCCGAACACAAAAAGGGAATTAAAGGTATAACAGACCGGCTAAAAAAGGACAGACTTAATATTGAGATAAAAAAAGCTCGCGGCGTCAGCCTGAAGCACGTTACATATACAAGCTACAGCGGCGAAGTTCGTCTTGACAAAGCCGACAGAGCGGTAGGCTCTCAACGGATGCAGCTTTTGTGTTCGGATAAACTGATTTTTCCCGTAAAGAGTGGTTACAGACGGTTTAGTTCAAGTGATTTTTCCGCAAGGCTTTGTACAAATATGGCGCTTGAAGTGCTGAAAAAATGCAAGCGTTCCGCCTCGCTAAAGGTCGGGATATATGACAAAACCGCAGTTGCGTGCGATTGTCTTGTGAATATTTTGGAATACTGCTCCAATGTTATTGTAATTACTCAAAGCAGTACGCCGTATTATTATATGGCTGAAAAGGCGCTTAACGAGCTTGGCGCAACTGCGCTGATAACCAAAAGTTTTGCAGACATTTCAAACAGTGATCTTGTTATTGCGCCTACCGATATTGAAGAACCGCTCGAACTGAGATCCGATGCGGTGGTGCTTACAGTAAATCCGCCAAAGATTAAAACCGGTGCCGCAGAATACTATCGTTATAATTTCCGTATGCCAAACGGCTTTGATGTGATAAAACCCGAAGAACTTGATGAGGAATATTTTTGTTCGGCACTCTATACGCTCGGCTCACAATATGAGCTTGGCTCTATCGTTCCGCTTTCGTGCCGAAACGAAACCGTATCGCAGACCGTTCCGTCACTCTGCGCCGCACTTGAGGAATAGGCACATAATTTCGCAGACAATCTCCCTGCGCTTGTTTACACTGTTTGCAATCTGTCGCAAACTTAACTATGATTTGAAAGTTAATTCCCAGAGTAGGTTCCACAGTAGGAAGGCAGTGGAATTTACTCTGGGAATTAACGCTACATATATAATTAAGTTTCTTTTTCTAATACCATATACTGTGAAAGGTTAAGTAAGAAAAATGGGACAAGAAAGATTAAGCCGCCTACGACAAGTTCATATCTTTTGATTTATTAATGTAGCAAATTATCAGTATCGCCTTTATATCCCATCAATACACTTCCGTCATACAGACAGTTCCTTATACCATTTGGTGTCATAGAAAGCAGTTTCTCCTATGTATTTCACAGGACGGTTATCAATAATATCTGGAATTACTATTTCAAGTTCTTTTCCTGTGTAACCTGTAATCGTTATCTCACCGTTTTTTGCCTCATAAAGAAAGTCCTTAATATCTGAGGTTTTCGGCGAACCGCAGGCACATAACATAAAAGCCACAACCAAACACAAAAATAACACCATTAATCCTTTTTTCATAAAATCCGCTCCTCGTAAATTAAACTATTGTAACAAACCGGGATTGATATTTTGTTGAAAATGGTTGGACTTCATTCAATAAGAAAGAAAAAGGGATATAGTCAGCTCAAAGTCGCTATGGATTTGAGCATAAGCCGTGAGGCGATTTCTTATTATGAGAACGGTCTGCGTTGTCCAAACCTTGAAATGCTTGTGAAGCTGTCCGAATATTTCAAGGTTTCAATCGACTACCTTATTACAGGCAAAGATTTCGGAGAATAAAATAACGAGTCACCGCTCGGATCAAAATTTACAAAAATCCGACTACTTGATTTTAAAAATTGGGAGAGTAAACTATGAATTTTAGGGCTTGACAAAATCAGCGTCAGGTGATATAATTAAAAAGCTGTATAAAAGAGTATAGTAAATATCGCGGGATAGAGCAGTTCGGTAGCTCGTCGGGCTCATAACCCGAAGGTCGTCGGTTCAAATCCGGCTCCCG
>UQQD01000021.1 GCA_900543095.1 uncultured Ruminococcus sp.
TTGCCGACAAAGGGTTTGCCGTTTTCGCAGAAAACGCCCCTACATTAAGCAATGTTCTATAAACAAGCGGAACGGTCAAGACCGTTCCCTACAGATAATCGCAGGCGAACACTACACATTTTGACCGTTCCCTACAGATAATTGCAGGCGAACGCTACACATTTTAACCGTTCCCTACAATACCGAACGATTCTATCATCAGTTACAAATCCACCGTAAGCTCAACGGGGCAATGGTCAGAACCGAATACTTCGGTGTGAATATCGGCGCTTATCAGTTTTTCGTCAAGCGATTTTGAGGTTATAAAATAATCAATACGCCAGCCTGCGTTCTTCTCCCTTGCCTTAAATCTATATGACCACCAGGAATATATGCCCTCCCTGTCGGGATAAAAACGGCGGAAAGTATCGGTAAAGCCGCTTTCAAGCAGGGCTGTCATCTTTGAGCGTTCTTCGTCGGTAAAGCCTGCGTTTTTGCGGTTCGTCTTGGGATTTTTGAGGTCAATCTCGTTATGTGCGACGTTTAAATCTCCGCAAAGAATCACGGGCTTTTTACTGTCAAGCTCTTTAAGATAAGCAAGAAAAGCGTCCTCCCACGCCATTCGGTAATCAAGACGTTTAAGCTCGTTTTGTGAGTTCGGAGTATAGCAGGTGACTGCATAAAAATTATCAAACTCTGCGGTAATCACTCTTCCCTCTTTGTCGTGTTCCTCTATCCCTATTCCGTAGGAAACCGAAATCGGCTCTTCCTTTGTAAACATCGCTGTTCCGGAATATCCCTTCCTTTCGGCGTAATTCCAATACTGATGATAGCCCGAAAGCTCAAGGTCAATCTGCCCGAGCTGAAGCTTTGTTTCCTGAACGCAGAATATATCCGCGTCAACATCGTTAAAAAAGTCAAGAAATCCCTTGGTAACGCAAGCCCTAAGTCCGTTTACGTTCCACGAAATCAATTTTTTCATATTATCACCCGAATAAAGTATAACCTACAACGCATTTCTTGGCAAGTTTTTATTTTGTACAGGCAAATTCAGGCGAGTGTGCGAATAAGATTAATCGGTGGTGATATTATGCCGGATATACTCGGAATTTTGGGACAATACGTTTGTTTTTTCATTCTGCACGTCTGCGGTTCGGGCTCGTTTCCGAAGCCCTTGTCCGAAAAACAGGAACGTGAGTATCTTGAAAAATTCGCAAACGGCGATATGGAAGCCAGAAACAAGCTGGTTGAACACAATCTGCGGCTTGTTGCTCACATTATTAAAAAATATTACGGCACACAAAGCGAACAGGACGACCTCGTTTCAATCGGAACTATCGGACTTATAAAGGCGATAAACACCTTTGACCCCAACAAAAACATTCGCCTCAGCTCTTATGCGAGCAGGTGCATTGAAAACGAAATACTTATGCACTTTCGCAATGCAAAGAAAGCGGCTCAGGATATTTCGCTCAACGAAGCTATTGATACCGACAAGGACGGCAATCCGCTCACTTTGCTTGATATTATGTCGGTAGACGACAACATTCTTGACAATCTTGACACAAAGCTGAACAGCAAAAAGCTCGGACAATTTATCAGCGAAGAGCTTGAACCCAGAGAGAAAAAGATAATTCTTATGCGCTACGGACTCGGCGGAAAAGAACCTATGACGCAGAAAAAGGTCGCAAAGGTGCTGAATATTTCACGCTCGTATGTAAGCAGAATTGAAACCAAGGCGCTGAAAAAGCTCAGGCGCAGGTTTGAAACAAGCTCAAATCTGTAATATTTTTGGCATTTTAATCTATATTTACTGTAAAAATTTATTTGTTTCTTAATTTGTTGCTTTTTTGTCAATATAGGTAGAAATAATTTAAATTTTATGATAGAATAGAGATGCTTAAGTATTGATTAATAAAGACGGAGGACCAAAAATGAATCTTGACAGAGTTATTGCTGTAAGAAACACAAAGACCGTTTATCATGACGGCGACAAATGTATTAAAGTATTTAACGAGAATTTTTCTAAATCCGATGTTTTAAACGAAGCCCTTAATCAGGCAAGAATAGAAGAACTCGGACTGAGAATACCCAAAATACTCGAAGTAAGTATGGTTGACGGTAAGTGGGCCATTGTTTCGCAGTTTATAAATGGAAAGACGCTTTCTCAGCTTATGAAAGAAGAACCGAACAAAAAGGACGAATATATTGATATGCTTGTTGACCTTCAGCTTGAGGTCCAGAGCAAGACCTGCCCCCTGCTTAACAAGCTGAAAGACAAGATGAATTACAAAATAATGGCGACCGACCTTGACGCAACAACAAGATATGACCTGCACACCCGCCTTGAGGGTATGCCGAAGCACAACAAGGTTTGCCACGGAGATTTTTGCCCGTCCAATGTTATTGTGACCGACGACGGCACACCGTATATAATCGACTGGGCGCACGCCACTCAGGGCAATGCGTCCGCCGATGCGGCTACAACATATCTTACCTTTGTTCTGAGATATGACAAAGCTATGGCGGACGAATATTTAAAGCTGTTTTGTCAAAAAAGCAAAACCGCAATGCAGTATGTTCAAAAATGGATGCCTATTGTTGCCGCATCTCACCTTTTGAACAGCAATGAAACCGAAAAAGAACTTTTACTCAACTGGGTAAATGTTGTTGAATACGAATAATATTTCAATTAAAGGAGTGGAAAGAATGAAGGTTACAGTCTGTATCGGTTCTTCCTGCCACATTAAGGGCTCACGGCAGGTAGTTGAACAGCTGCAAAAAATGATTTATGAGAGCGGTCTCGGCGAAAAGGTTGAGCTGGGAGGAACTTTCTGTATGAACAAGTGTCAGCAGGGAGTTTGCGTTACTGTCGGCGACAATTTTTATTCGGTAACGCCCGATAATGTCAATGAATTTTTTGACAACGAAATCAAGGCAAAGGTGTAAAATATGATTATTCAAATCTGTATCGGCTCATCGTGTCACCTCAAGGGCAGTGAACAGCTTGTAAAGCTGTTTCAGGACGCAGTTCAAAAGTACGACTTGGACAAGGAGGTTGCGCTTGCTGGCAGCTTTTGCACGGGCAAATGCAACAGAGTAGGCGTTACCGTTCAGGTTGACGACGAGATTTATACGGGTATTACCCCCGAAGAATTTAACGATTTTTTCAGAGATAAGGTATTGATACCGCTCGGCAGGGAAGGTGAGTGATAATATGCAGGATTGTCTTACGCTAAAAAAATCCAACTGCAAAAACTGCTACAAGTGCATACGCCACTGTCCCGTTAAGTCTATCCGTTTTTCGGGGAATCAGGCGCATATCATTAACGATGAATGTATTTTGTGCGGACACTGTTTTGTTGTCTGTCCGCAGAATGCAAAGCAGATAGTTGACGAAACCGAAAAGGTCCGTGTGCTGCTGCAAAGCGGCGATCCCGTAGTTGTAAGCCTTGCGCCGTCGTTTATTGCAAATTATGACGGCGTCGGAATCAATGCTATGCGTGAGGCGCTTAAAAAGCTGGGCTTTTATGATGCCGAAGAAACGGCAATCGGCGCAACTATAGTAAAAAACGAATACGAAAGAATGTTAAACGAGGACAACAGGGATATTATTATTTCCTCCTGCTGTCACTCAATAAACCTGCTTATTCAAAAGTATTTTCCGAGAGAGCTTGAATTTCTTGCAGATGTTCTCTCCCCTATGCAGGCGCATTGCAGGGACATTAAAAAAAGAATACCAAACGCTAAAACAGTCTTTATCGGTCCGTGCGTTGCCAAAAAAGACGAAGCGGAGCATTATGACGACATTGTTGACGCCGTGCTTACGTTTGAGGAGCTTACGGAGTGGTTTAAGCGTGAAAACATCGAGCTGAAGCAAGAGATAGTGCCGAACGACGAAACAAGAGCCAGGTTCTTCCCAACTACGGGCGGAATACTGAAAACTATGTCGCTTGACAACAAAAATTATACATATCTTGCACTTGACGGCGTTGAAAACTGCATTGCCGCCCTGCAGGATATTGAAAACGGCAAAATCCACAGGTGCTTTATCGAGATGTCGTCCTGCATCGGAAGCTGCGTTGGCGGTCCCGTTATGGAAAAATACCACCGCAGTCCCGTTAAGGATTATATGGCGGTTGCAAATTTTGCAGGCACAAAGGACTTTGACGTTTTGCAGCCCGACTCAACGGAGGTAAGAAAATATTTTCAGATAATTGAGCGCAACACAAAGGCTCCGTCGGAACGTGAGATAAACGAGATCCTGCATCAGATGGGAAAATTCTCGCCCGAACAGGAGCTTAACTGCGGTTCGTGCGGATATGACACCTGCCGTGAAAAGGCTGTTGCGATATATCAGGGCAAGGCGGAAATCTCAATGTGCCTGCCCTATCTCAAAGACAAGGCTGAGAGCTTTTCGGACACTATCGTTAAAAACACTCCGAATGGTCTGATAGTTTTAAACGACCAGCTTGAAGTACAGCAGATAAACTCAGCCGCTCTCAAAATTATGAATTTGCGCTCCGAATCCGACGTGCTCGGCGATCAGGTGGTAAGAATTCTTGATCCGGGCGTATTTATGAAGGTTCAGCAAACCCAAAGGGGCGTTTATAACGACAGGGTTTATCTTGCCGAATACAACAGGTTTGTTGAACAGACGGTAATTCCCGCAAAAGAAAGCCATATGCTGATATGTATTATGACCGATGTCACCGACGAAGAAAACGAGCGTCAGAAAAAAGAAGAAATCAGCCGTCAGACCGTTGAGGTTGCCGACAAGGTGGTTGACAAGCAGATGAGGATTGTTCAGGAGATTGCTTCCCTGCTCGGCGAAACCGCGGCGGAAACAAAGATAGCATTATCAAAGCTGAAGGAGTCGATCGCCGATGAATGATTTGTGCGCTGACATCGGATACAAAAGTATATATCATTACGGCGAACAGCTCTGCGGAGATCACGTTGACATTGTCGAACAGGGCGATAACTCTACCGTCATAGTTCTTGCGGACGGCTTGGGAAGCGGCGTTAAGGCAAGCATATTGTCAACGCTTACATCAAAGATAATCTCAACAATGATGGCGGAGGGACTGTCGCTTGAAGAATGTGTTTCTACCATTGCCGCAACACTCCCCGTGTGCTCGGTAAGAGGCGTTGCGTATTCCACGTTTACTATAATTCATCTCATCAACAACACAACCGCCGAGCTGATACAATACGACAATCCGCATATCATTCTTATTCGTGATGATGAAATATATAATTATCCCGAAACCGAAATGAGCATCGGCGGAAAGCAGATATATAAATCGGTAATCAGATTACAGGAAAACGACATTTTTGTCGCTATGAGCGACGGATGTCCGCACGCGGGAATCGGCATAGCATATAACTTCGGCTGGAAGCGTGACGACATTGCGGAATTTATGCAAAGCCTTGCTCCGGCAGGCTATACCGCAAAAACCCTCTCCACCATTCTTGTTGACGAATGTAACAAGCTCTATGGCGGAGAACCCGGCGACGACGCTACTGCGTGCATTGTCAGGATAAGAAAGCGTGTCCCGATGAATCTGCTGTTCGGCCCCCCGTCAAGCCGTGACGACAGCGACAGAATGATGAGCCTTTTCTTTTCAAAAGAGGGCAAGCATATTATCTGCGGCGGCACCACCTCGTCTATTGCCGCAAAATGGCTCGGCAAGCCCCTGAGAGCAAGCCTGAGCTATGAAAGCAGCGATGTTCCGCCTACTGCGGAAATCGAGGGCGTTGATCTGGTTACGGAGGGCGTTATTACAATAAATAAGGTTCTTGAATACGCCAAGGATTACCTAAAGGATAACGAAAGCTACGAACACTGGAGCCTTAAAAACGACG
This sequence comes from uncultured Ruminococcus sp., assembly GCA_900543095.1. Lineage (GTDB taxonomy): Bacteria > Bacillota > Clostridia > Oscillospirales > Acutalibacteraceae > Ruminococcoides. The sequence goes on from UQQD01000021.1 coordinate 5,848, forward strand.
GCGCTTCACAGATTTGCAGGCTTTTGTTTGAAGAGGCGACCGACATCAACTTCTATGTCGGCAGGGCGGTAAACCCCGCTCACCAAAACCCTGATCTGCCTATCAATTTTAATATAAAAATGAACCTTGTTCAGGAGCTTTCAAAGGCTCTTAAACAGATGGGAAAGAAAATTAAGGTAAGCTATTTTTAAGGAGTAAGATGCACAATGAGAAAATTTGATACCAAAGTACAGTACCTCAAATACAAAGTACTCAGAGAAGTTGCAAAGCAGGCTTGGAACGACACATTGCTTGAAAAGCTGATTGACATTCCGAAAATCATAGTTCCGGGCAAAACCCCTACTATGCGCTGCTGCGTTTACAAGGAGAGGGCTATACTTGAAGAACGTGTTAAGCTGGCTATGGGCGGCAACAAGGAAAATCCGAATGTTGTTGAGGTTATCGACATTGCGTGCGACGAATGTCCTGCCGCAGGCTATGAAGTGACCGATTCCTGCCGAGGCTGTCTTGCTCACAGATGTGAGGACGTGTGCAGAAGAGGAGCAATTTCATTTGACAACAACCACGTTGCTCATATTGACAAGTCAAAATGCGTTGAGTGCGGTCAGTGCGCCAAGGTCTGCCCCTATACGGCTATTGTAAACCGCAAAAGACCGTGTCAGAACGCCTGTAAAATAAAGGCTATCTCTATCAATGACGACAACGCCGCTTCGATTGACAACAACACCTGCATTTCCTGCGGTGCGTGCGTTTATCAGTGCCCGTTCGGCGCCATTATGGACAAATCGTTTATACTCAATGTTATTGACCTTATCAAAAAGAGCAAGCAGGGCAAAAGCTACAAGCTGTATGCCGTAGTTGCTCCGTCAATTTCAAGCCAGTTTACATACGCAAAGCTCGGTCAGGTAATTACAGGCTTAAAAAAGCTTGGCTTCCACACCGTTGTCGAGGCGGCTCTGGGCGCAGATATGGTAGCTCAGGCTGAATCAAAAGAGCTTGCGGAAAAGGGCTTTTTGACAAGCTCCTGCTGTCCTGCGTTTGTATCATACGTTAAAAAATCTTACCCCGCTCTGGAACAGTATGTTTCACACAACCTTTCCCCTATGGCAACGATTGCAAAGTATATTAAGGACACAACCGAAAACGCAAAAATAGTATTTATCGGTCCGTGCGTAGCCAAAAAAATGGAAGCACAGCTTGACGCAGTTAAGCCGTATATAGATTCGGTGCTTACGTTTGAAGAACTCCAGGCGCTGTTTGACAGCCGTGACATTGACATCACTACGCTTGAAGAGGGCGTGCTTGACAATGCGTCCTACTTTGGCAGAATTTTTGCACGCTGCGGCGGTCTTGCCGATGCTGTTGCCGAAGGTCTTAAAGAACAGGGACTTGACGACTTTGAGCTTAAAGCAGTTTCGTGCGACGGCATTGAGGAATGTAAAAAGGCGCTGCTTAAAAAGAATAAAAACGTCTTGCAGGAAAACTTCATTGAAGGTATGGCCTGCGTGGGCGGCTGTATCGGCGGCGCAGGCTGTCTGACGCACGGCGAAAAGAACAAGGCTCAGGTTGACAAATACGGCAAGGAAGCATACGAAAAAACTATTATGGACGCAATTTCGGTGCTGAAATAGACTTGGTTTTATATTAATATATATACGCAAAAAGGGTGAACACAATGATGTTCACCCTTTTTGTCTGTCTTTAAATCAGAGCTTGCAAAAGCCCGTTTTTAGTATTGTTTAGTATTACTTAGCAATTTTCAATGAAATATCAAACGCCTTTACCGAATGAGTAAGCGCACCCATTGAAATTATATCCACGCCCGTTTCGGCTACGGCTCTCAGAGTATCGTCCGTAATATTTCCGCTTGCCTCAAGAAGAGCCTTTCCGTCGGTTATCCTGACGGCTTCTTTCATCATATCGGGCGTCATATTGTCAAGCATTATAACATCTACGCCTGCGTCAAGAGCCTGTTTCAGCTCATCAAGATTGCGAACCTCAAGCTCAACCTTTGTCATATGTCCGAGCTTTGATTTAAGCTTTGCAACCGCATTTGAAATTCCGCCGCCTGCGTCAACGTGATTGTCCTTTAGCATTGCCGCGTCGGAAAGGTTATAGCGGTGATTTCTTCCGCCGCCTACGGTTACGGCGTATTTTTGCAGAGGTCTGAGTCCGGGCAAGGTCTTGCGTGTATCGGCTATTGAGGCGTTTGTACCCTTTACAAGCTCAACCGCTTTATTTGCGGCGGTCGCAATTCCGCTCATATGCTGTATAAGATTGAGCGCCGTGCGCTCGCCTTTGAGAATGGTGCGTGTTTTGCCGTGAATTTCTGCGATTATGTCGCCTTTTTTCAGCCTGTCGCCGTCGTGCTTATACACCTCGGCCTTAAAGCCGCTCGGCTGTAGGATTTCAAACACCCTGAGCGCAACCTCTATGCCGCAAAGCACACCGTCGCTTTTGGCAAGGAATTTTGCGCTGTCCTCCTGCGCTTCGTCAATAAGATAGTCTGTAGTTGTATCAATATAGTTTATGTCCTCTAAAAGTGCGGTTTTAATAATATCGTCAACATAAATTGTGTTAAGCGTCATAGATTTATGCCCTCCCTTACCTCGTCAAGAATTATGCTTGCAACTATTGCAATGCTTTTTGCTTCAATCAGATCCGACGTTATCTCATAATCTTCGCCGAAAAGCAGATTTATTATTTCTTCGACCTTTTGATAGCTTTCCTCGTATTTTTCGGGCTTCGGGATTACAAAATATGTATCCTGCATTATTTCACGGATTTGTGAGCGGAAGCCGTGAGGCATTTTTTTGCCGTTTATCGGCTTGTGTGCAGGCTCAACACCGATATTTTTATGACCGTATTTTCTGATACGGCGTGTAATATCCTCTGCCGCCGAACGTGAGAACACAAGCGCCTCCAAAAGCGAATTGCTTGCAAGTCGGTTTGCACCGTGTACGCCCGTGTGTGAACATTCGCCTGCCGCATACAAGCCGTCTATTGATGTGCGTGCGTCAAGGTCAACGTTAATTCCGCCCATAAGGTAATGCTGACACGGGAACACGGGAATTCTGTCTTTTGTTATGTCAACGCCCTCCTCAAGACATTTTTCGTATATCATCGGGAAACGCTGTTTTAAAAAGTCAGACGGTTTATCGGTTATGTCAAGATAAAATTTTTCGCTGTTTGTCTTGATTGATTCACGGATAATTGCGTTTGATACAACGTCACGGGGGGCAAGCTCTCCCCTGCTGTCGTAATCAAAGGCAAAACGCCTGCCGCTGCAATTCAGCAGTACAGCACCCTCGCCCCTGACAGCCTCGCTTATCAAAAAACGCTCTCTGTCCTTTTCTGCCGCAAAAGCGGTGGGATGAAACTGAACACGGGACAAATGGCTGATTTTTGCGCCCAGCATATACGCAAACGCTATTCCGTCGCCTGTTGCAATGGCAGAGTTTGTCGTGTACTTATACACCCTGCCTATTCCGCCTGTTGCAAGCAGGCAAAAGCTCGTTCCGTAATAATAGCTTTTGCCGTCCTTTAGTATGCTTATGTAAAAGCCGTTAAGCACCTTTTGAATCGAATAGACAAGCGCATTGTCGCAAATTGTGACGTTCTTGCGAGTGCGTACCACTTCAATAAGCTTGTCAACAATGGCTTTGCCTGTTGAATCCTTGTGGTGGACTATTCTGTGGCGGCTGTGCCCCGCTTCAAGGGTCTTGCACATTGTACCGTCCGGATTCAAATCAAAATCAACGCCCAGCTCTTTTATTCTGAGAACGTCGGACGGACCCTCTGTTACAAGCTTTTCAACTGCGGAAAGATTGTTTTTGTATTTTCCTGCAATCAGCGTATCGGTTATGTGCAGCTTGTAATTATCGTGAACGGTGTCAAGCACACAAGCTACGCCGCCCTGAGCAAGCGAGCTGTTTGAAAGCGGCAATTCACGCTTTGACACAAGCAAAACGCTGACATCGTCTGGAAAGTTAAGTGCGCCGTACAATCCTGCGGCGCCCGTGCCGACTATAACTACATCAAATTTTTTATCCATATATGTACCCCTGTTTAAATCGGATAGATAAGTATCCGATAATTTTTGGCTGTTATTAAATCAAAGTTTAAATCGGAGCAACGCTCTGCTTTGTCTGCAAGGAGCGTTAACTCACTTAGATTATACAACTTTTTACATAATTAGTAAAGCCAAAACATAAGATAACTGCAATAAAACTTTTTCGCTGAAATACGACAGCCCTTGCGGCTGTCCGTGGGCGAACATTGTATTCCCTTGATAAGGGAAATGTCGGCTTGCCGACAAAGGGTTTGCCGTTTTCGCAGAAAACGCCCCTACATTAAGCAATGTGCTTAAACAAGCGGAACGGTCAAGACCGTTCCCTACAGATAATCGCAGGTGAACGCTACACATTTTGACCGTTTCCTACAGCACTGATTAAACATTTCCGCACTGAATTGTAGGGACAGCCCTTGCGGCTGTCCGTCATCAAACAGCCGCAAGGTCGCATTGCTGTGTGAGGTTATTCCTCTTTGTTGCAGTAAAACAAACACATTAAACTTACACCGATAAATGCTCCGATAAACATTCCTATTACGATTCCCAACAGCATTAAAAATTTGCCTCCTGTACATTTTTTGACATTTATTATTACTACCGTATGCAATAATCTATATGTGGTGAGTTTTGTGCGTAGTGTTTATATAGATGTGCTTGTTACGGTAAATATTTTTATCGACTTTTTCCTCTTGCTCTGTACCAAAAAGTTCTTACATATCAAAGCAACGGTCAAAAGAATGATTTTGGGCAGCGTCATCGGCGGAATTCTCAGCCTTGCGGCGTTGCTGCCCGAAATTCCCGTCGGGCTTAATTTGATTGTCGATATTGCTTTTGCGGCTTTGATTATTTTTTCGGCTTTCGGAAAAACAGATATAAAGAATTTTATTAAAAGAGCAGCGGTATATTTTTCGTTTTCCTTTTCGTTTTGCGGAATTATGATATTTATTTATACCTCTTTTAAACCAAAAGGAATGGAAATATACAACGACGTCGTCTATTTTAATATTTCCCCCGTGCTGCTGATTATTCTGACTCTTGCCTGTTATTATATTCTTAAACTGATAAAAAGGTTGACGAAAGGTGTATGCGGAAACGGCACCTGCAATGTCGAATTGGAGCTTGACGGCAGGGCTTTTACGTTTTGTGCAAAGATAGACTCGGGGTGCAACGTAAAAGAACCGTTTTCGGGAGATTATGTAATTATTGCCGAAAAAGAACTGCTTGACGAATTTTCGCCCGACAAAAGCAAGGTCAGGGTGATTCCGTTTGAGAGCTTAGGCGGAAACGGAATATTGACGGGATTCAGACCGAATTCAATTATGATAGATAAAACCGAAATATCGAACGAGGTTTATATCGGGATTTGCGAAAATGTGCTGAAAGGAGATGTGAGGGCGTTGATTCCTTATGAAATCGTAAAAGATTTAAACAATAAATAACGAAGGTGAGATAACAATGCTGAAAATACTTTTAAAAATCAAAATGCTGTTTATGTCGGATAACGAGGTCTTTTATATAAACGGCAGTGAAACTCTTCCCGCTCCGCTCGGCAAGGAAGAGGAGCGCAAAATTATGCAGAGAATAATCGACGGCGATGAAAAAGCAAGAGAACCGCTTATTGTTCATAATCTTAGGCTTGTGGTATATATAGCAAAGAAATTTGAATCCCCCAGCGCAGGCGCAGAGGATCTTATCTCAATAGGAACAATAGGGCTTATCAAAGCGGTAAATACATTTTCTCCCGAAAAGAACATCAAGCTTGCAACATATGCGTCAAGATGCATTGAAAATGAAATACTGATGTTTTTAAGAAAATCGTCTCAGCTCAAAAACGAGGTATCCATCGACGAACCGCTTAACACGGACCGGGACGGAAACGAGCTTCTGCTGTGCGATATTCTCGGAAGCGACCCCGACACCGTAAACAACAATATTGAACACGAAATTGAAAAAAGACTGGTTTTAAACGCCGTTTCAAAGCTTAATGACCGTGAATGTCTTATTATGGAGCTGAGGTTCGGATTGAACGGCAAAAAGGAGCATACCCAAAAGCAGGTTGCCGACAAGCTCGGAATTTCGCAGTCTTACATATCACGGCTTGAAAAAAAGATAATCAGCCGATTAAAACACGAGCTTGAAAAAGCCGTTTGAATAAAACAGCGCAGTCAAAAAGCGCATTAATACAAAAAGCGGCGGAAAGCTCCGCCGCCCGCAGGGACATTTTTAGATGAGAACGTCTGAAGGATTTGTTTCGCCGTTGTCTGAGGGGTTGGTTTCATCATTGTCGCCGATTATGCCGTTGTTGTCAGTTACCGAACCGTTGTTTGAGCTTTGTTCATTGCCGGAGTTTTGTGCATTGCCTGAGGTGTTGCCCTCGGAGGCTGAGCCGGAATTTCCCGCAATTTGATTAGCTCCGCTCTCAACATTTGAGACTGCGTTTGAAGCCATTGAGCCTGCGTCTTGAGAAGCGTTGTTTCCGCAGCCGGTCAATGCTGCAAGCACCATAATCGAAGCAGCAATAATTCCTATGATCTTTTTCATAATAAATTCATTCCTTACGATAAAAAATAGTGGTGCCGTTGTTACGACACCACTATTATCTGCAAAAATATGCAATTTATTAATATTATTATTTTTCGCTTTTAATAACCATATGTGGATACGGAATCGTTATTCCGTTTTTGTCAAACGCTGTCTTGACATTCTCCTGCATATAATAATACACTTCAAAATAATCATGAGGTTCTATCCAGAATTTTACAACAACCTCAATTCCGCTTTCAAGGTGTTTTCCTATCCTTGCGGACGGTTCCGGCTCCTTGAGAACAAATTCACAATCCGAAGCAACCTTTGTCAGCACTTCTTTTACCTTTGCAAGGTCATCCTCATAGCTCACGGTATATTTAAGTATCATTCTGCGCTTATCGCCCAACGAGCAATTTACAACGCTGTTTGAGGTCAAACGTGAGTTTGGAATTCTTGCGAGCTTATCGTCCGTGGTATTAAGGGTGGTATAAAATATATTGATAGACTCAACGCTTCCCGTCATATTCTCAAATTCAAGTATATCTCCCGATACAAACGGCTTGTTTATGAGGATAACCAATCCGCTTACAAGGTTTTTGAGGTTATCCTGCAATGCAAGTCCCGCAGTAAGAGCCGCCGCTCCCAATGCGGTAAGCAGTGAGGCTACATTTACGCCGATTGTTGCAAGGGCGGTTATTGCCACAAGAAAATACAGCGCAACCTTGATACACGATAATATAAAGGTTTTTGCGGCGTGCTGTATTTTTGATTTTGAAATAACCTTTTTGATAAGCATAGTTATGAGCCGCACAAGCACACAACCGATTATTGTAACCACTAAAAATGATATTACATTTATGGAAGCGTCAAGGATAAACTGTTCAATTTTTTCCATATTAGCAGAGCTCATTGTTATTCACCGTCGGTAATTACTTTTTCCGAAATCTTCCTGCCGTCACGCCAGTATTCTATAACCACACTGCCGTTCTCGTCAAATGAAACGCTTTTGCCGTTTTTTATGCCGCCGATATATGTGCAGACGTCTATAAAGCCTCCGTCCCTGTCAAAGCGCGCGCCTATGCCCTCGGGCATATTATCAGACCATTTTCCTGCGTGAAGCGTTCCGTCGCTCTGACGAAATCCGACGCCGCAGCCTGTTCTCTTGCCGTTATCCCAATTTCCGACATAATTTACACTGCCGCTCTTATAATAGCACACTCCGAAGCCCTGACGTTTGTCGTCGGTGTAGCCGCCTTCATAAGAGGTGATGCCGTCGGGGGTGACTGTTCTGCCTACGCCTGTTCTCTTTCCGTCAAAATCAAGTTCCCCGTAATATGAATATTCTCCCATATCGGTTTCAATTACCGATTCGGGCTGTTTATGCTCGCCTTGTGTGAATTTCGGCTCGTTTGTATCTTCAAATTCCGAAGCAGCCTGCTGTTGCGGCAGGGTAAGCTCCGCTGAAATTTCTTTTTCCGAATTATCAGTAACATCGGAGACGGCTGTTTCGTGTTGTACGGAGTTGTCAGCCGAGATTTCCCGCTCCTCAGTCAATTCCTCACCGACGTTTTCCTCGGACGGCTCGGACGGAATCTGATTTAATATCTCGCCGAAAATATGCTTGTTGGTCTTATGAGCCTCAAACAGGATTTTTTCAATCTTGTCATATGCGGAATAGCTCGTTTCCTGAGGAGCGTCATCAGCCTTTTGCTGTACGGCGCCGCTTTCTGTCTTTTCAAGATATTCCGCACCCTCCAAATCATACGGCAGAATAACATTTGATTCGCTGTTAAAATTTTCACGCTTAAAGTCAAAGCCGATATGCTTTTGAGTTTTATTCAGCTCTTCCGCAGGAATATTCTCAGGCTTAAACGATTCGTCAAACCAAAGCATTCCGTAATTGGAATACACAAGTCCCGAACATTTTTTGTTTGAACATTCCTTTGACGGGAAAAGATAAGAAGTTACCTTTTTGCCGTCTTTACCAATCGTTTCAAGCTTTATTGAAAAGTAATCCGAAACAACTTCGGGTTTGATTATTGCGACAATCACGTTTTCAAGATTCTTGTCATAATACTCGGTTCTTGTCCAGATATGATCGGAATTAAAATACTGACGTTTATATATAATTCCGTTTTCACCGTAGGTTATAACCGCATATGTTCCGCCCGTAGACTTGACTACTGTTTGAAAAGGCATATTATTGCGTGTTATTTTCCACGAAAGCGGTTCTCCGCTTTTGAGCAAATATGAAAGGTTATAGTACCTGCCGTCTATCTGAATGTCCGTTTTGTCGCTTTGGGCGGAATTGTCGGAATTAAAGTAATTTGCTCTTACTCCTGCCAATGCGTCGTTTTTGAAGTCAGGCTTTTCGCAGTCCGAAACCAAGGCCGAATATACGATCAAATCATTATAATGGTTGTTTGTGAGCATAATTATATTTCCTTTCGGGAAAATACATAGAAATTAAGGGCGAACACCGTCCGCCCGAAATTAATTAAATCCAAATCAGATTATCAGATTGAAATTGTCATTGCGATATTGTAAAGGTCAAGGTCAAATACACGTTTCATATCAAGAGCTTCGTTGATGTCGAGGTCTGTAATCTTACCCTGCTGCATAACAACAACTCTGTTGCCGATGTTCTGGTCAAGGAGCTGAACGGCTCTGTAGCCCATCTCGCTTGCAACAACTCTGTCACGGAGCGTAGGCGAACCGCCGCGCTGTACATGACCGAGAACAGTTGCCCTTGTTTCAATGCCGAGGCGCTGTTCTATATACTTTGCAAGATCCTGAACACCGCCAACGCCCTCGGCTACAACGATGATAAAGTGCTTTTTGCCGGTCTTTTGAGTATTGATAATTCTGGTAATAACGTCACGCTCAATATTATACTTTACTTCAGGCACCAAGATAGCGGTTGCACCTGTTGCGATACCCGTTTGAAGCGCAATGTCGCCGCAGCGTCTGCCCATAACCTCAACAACCGAACAACGGTCGTGCGACTGAGCGGTATCTCTTATGCGGTCAACCATCTGAATAGCCGTGTTCATTGCCGTATCAAAACCGACAGTATATTCGGAACAGGCAATGTCGTTATCAATAGTACCGGGAAGTCCGATACAGTTTACACCTGCGTTTGTGAGTGCGCGTGCGCCCTTAAACGAGCCGTCGCCGCCTATTACAACAACGCCCGTTATGCCTAAGCTTTTGCAAAAATCCGCAGCCTTTTTAGTGCCTTCGGGAGTTGCAAATTCCTCGCTTCTTGCCGTATAGAGCATTGTGCCGCCGTTGCCGATTATTTCGGAAACGCTGCGAAGATTCATTTCTTCAACATCACCGTTGAGCAATCCGTTATATCCTCGGTGTACACCGTAGACCTTCATTCCTTTATTTATACCTGTACGAACAACAGCCCTGACAGCCGCATTCATACCGGGAGCGTCACCGCCGCTTGTTAAAACTGCAATAGATTTTTGAGACATAATTCTACCTCCATAAGGTTTTTACACAATTAGTATAATACAAATACGGTTTATTTACAAGAGGGATTTTTAAAATTTGGTAAAATATATGCAATGTTTTACAAAAAATTTTATTTCTTGACATTAAATCAATTAGGTATTATCATAATTAATATATATGTATTCGTGCGGAATATGTATTTATTGCGGTTTCAAAGGAGACATTTATGACTAAATTATATCTTGCTATTCCCTGCTACAACGAAGAGGAAGTTTTGAGAGATTCCGCTGAAAAACTGAACATCAAATTTAACGATATGATGGCCGAGGGCAAGATTACTTCCGACAGCAAGATCGTTTTTATTGACGACGGCTCAAAAGACAGAACCTGGAGCATTATAAGCGAGCTTCACAACGAAAATCCTGTTTTTCAGGGTATAAAGCTCACACGCAACAGAGGTCACCAGAATGCCCTTTTGTGCGGACTTATGACGTTAAAGGACAAGGCTGACGCAGTTATCTCGATTGACGCCGATCTTCAGGACGATATTAACGTGTTTGATGAAATGGTTGATAAATTTGAAAACGGCTGTGATGTTGTTTACGGAGTACGTTCAAAAAGAGCTACCGACACGTTTTTTAAAAGGTTTACTGCCGAGGCTTTCTATAAGATTCTCAACCGTATGGGCGCAAAGGTCATATTTAACCACGCCGATTTCAGACTGATGAGCAGGCGTGCGCTTGAGGCGTTTTCACTCTACAAGGAAACCAACATTTTTTTGCGCGGAATGGTTCCTCTTGTCGGCTACAAATCGGACATTGTTAAATACGAACGTGCCGAACGACTTGCCGGAGAAAGCAAGTACCCGCTCAAAAAAATGCTTGCTCTTGCTTGGGAGGGCGTCACCTCGCTGAGTATTCAGCCGATAAGAATGATAACCTGGCTCGGTGGAATAGTATTTGCCATCAGCCTGATATTCATTATTTATACGCTGATCAGCTTTTTTGTCGGCGCCGCCGTAAGCGGCTGGGCAAGCACGCTTTGCTCTATTTGGGCTTTGGGCGGTCTTCAGCTTTTGGCTATCGGTGTTATAGGCGAATATATCGGTAAAATTTATCTTGAAACCAAACGTCGCCCCAGATACATTGTCGAAGAAATACTCGAAGATTGACAGAAAGCTCCGCAACGGTGAAGAAACAACCCTTGCGGTTGTCCGAGGGCGAACGCTGTTCGCCCCTACAATAATAATTAAACATTTCCGCTAAATTGTAGGGACAACCCTTGCGGCTGTCCGAGGGCGCACACTGTTCGCCTTTATGCAAATGTTTATAAACAGGCGGAACGGTCAAGACTGTTCCCTGCAATATTGATTAAACATTTCCGTTAAATTGTGGGGACAACCCTTGCGGCTGTCCGTGGACGAACGCTGTTCGCCCCTACATTAAGCAATGTTCTATTAACAGGCGGAACGGTCAAGACCGTTTCCTACAATACCGATTAAATATTTCCGTTAAATTGTAGGGACAACCCTTGCGGTTGTCCGAGGGCGAACGCTGTTCACCTTTCTGCAAATGTTTATAAACAGGCGGAACGGTCAAGACCGTTCCCTACAATATTGATTAAACATTGGCTTTATTTTGTGGGCAAAACCACGTCCGATTTAAAATTCTTTATGTGAGGGTTGATTAAATGGCTAAGAAAAAAATTGATAGGCTGGAGGGGCGCAATACTTCTCTTGATATTCTCAGGATAGTTGCCGTTACGTCAGTTTTTTCGGTTCACTTCTTTCTGTACACGGGCTTTTACAGCCAGCCTGTACAGGGAACAACTATGTACATAGAAGTAATGATTCGTTCGTTCTTCTCTATATGTGTGCCGATGTTTATGATACTGACGGGCTACCTTATGTGTCACAAGACGCTGAGCAAAAAATATTACAAGGGTATTTCGCACACCCTGATAATATATGTGCTCTCGGCTGTCGCCTGTATGATATTCAAGGCGATCCACGACCACGCAACGCTGACTCCCAAATCATTTATACTCGGAATTTTGGACTTTACCGGCGCTAATTATTCCTGGTATATTGAAATGTACATAGGTCTGTTTTTGCTTGCTCCGTTTTTGAATCTTGCTTACAATAAGCTTGCAAACCAAAAACAAAAGCAGGTTCTTGTGCTGACCTTGTTTGCTTTGACCGTTTTACCGACCATACTTAATATTTTTAACTTTGATACGGCCGCATGGTGGGGTAATCCTGCGTCCTCGGACACCTTCCAAAAGCTCGTTCCGAGCTGGTGGATGGGATTCTATCCTGTCACCTACTACTTTGTAGGCTGTTATCTGCGCGAATTCGGTCTGAAATTCAAAACAAGCACGCTTATTATCCTTTTGGTAATAACTACCGTGCTTTTCGGCACATTTAACTTTTACAGAAGCTACGGTACGAACTTTAAGTCCGGTGTTTATGTTTACTGGTACGGCTTTGAGCCTTTCGTTTCAACCATCCTCGTATTTGAGCTTTTGACAAGAATCAAAACCGATAAGCTTGGCAGAGGCGCAAAAATATTTTTATGGAAGCTTTCCGACCTCGCCCTGGGAATGTATCTGCTCTCGTTCATATTTGACAAGCTGATTTATGAATATCTGTGCAAACAGGTAACGACCGTTACCGACAGAATTCCGTTTATGCTCCTCACCGTTCCGGCTGTGTTTATCTGTTCGGCTATGGGGTCGGCTCTGCTGAATGTTATTGCAAAATTTGTTGTTGTGATTTTCCGCAAGATTGTTGATTTTGTAAAAAAGCAGCGTATGAGAGAGGACAAGTATAAGTGGCAGGATTATCTTTTTGTCGCTTTGCTTGCGTTCGCTATTCTGTTTTCTTTCTGGAAATGCAATTACGGATTCGGCGGCAGCGACGAAGCCTTTTATCTTACAATTCCCCACCGATTTCTTATGGGCGACGGATTGCTGAGCGACGAATGGAATTTATCCCAGCTTTCGGGATTGCTGCTTATGCCTTTTGTTTGGGTTTATGAAACCTTTACCGGCTCAACCGAGGGAATTATACTTGCGGCAAGGTTCGTATATGTTGTTTTCCATGCAGGCGTGACGGCGGTAATCTATACAAGGCTGAGAAAATACGGCTATGCGGCTCTCTTTGGCTGTCTGTTTTTCTTTATATTCACTCCGTACAACATTATGGCGATGAACTACGACTCAATGGGAGTTGACTTCCTTGCCCTTACGGGTGCGGTTATGGGTACTGCCGACTACAAGAAAAAAGTACCGCTTATTGTCAGCGGATTTACCTTTGCGGCAGCTGTGCTTTGCTGTCCCTACCTTTTGTCGGCATATCTTTTGTTTGCAATATGCGTTATCGTGCATATTATAATTAAGAAGAAAAACATCAGCTTTGTTCTGAAATCGGAGCTGTTTTCACTTAAAACCTTTATTTTCTTCACAATCGGCGCCGCAGTGCTTGCCGTGATATTTGCTGTATTTACGCTGTCAAGAGCAAGCCTTGATGATATAATAAGAAACTTCCCTTACATTATGAACGATCCCGAGCACGCTCCGATTCCGTTTATAAACAGGATAGGCAGCTACTTCTATTATTCCGTAAACTCCGTTCCTATGTTTAATATCGGAGTTTATGTATATCTGTTTACGGCGCTGATAATGGCTGTTGACCGCAAAAGAAAACTGCACCGTTCGGTGTATCTCTTTACAACAACCGCTATCGTAATATACTGCTTTGTGACGCTGCTGCCGAATCTGACTACATCAAATTACAATGCAATTATGTACCCGATGCTGTTTATCGGTATAACCTCGTATGTTTTGTGCAAAAATAAACCGAGGGAACTTTTTGCAGCTCTGTTTATTCTTGGAATAGTTTATTCGTTCAGTATTCACTGCCTCTCAAATCAGTATTTTTACGTTATCTCTATGGCAATGGCTGTTGCAAATGTTGCAAGCTATGTTTTTCTCGGTCAGCTCATCAGAGAAATGCAGGAAACTCCCGACAATATTACCTATGCGCTTTGTATGAAGCGCACGGCAATAATTTTTGCGGCGTTTATGGTATTTTTGCAGGGAGCATTTCAGATTTCGGTCAAGGCTAAGCACTGCTTCTGGGAAACAGGCGAGGCAAAATCTCTTACACGCAAGATAACCGACGGTCCGGCAAAGGATATTTACACAAACGACGCAAACTATACCAGCTATGAAGCCGTTAACAATGATATAGCTGCATATTACGCCGGTAAACCCGTCGATAAAATACTGTTTTTAACAAGTAAAACCTGGACATATCTTGCCGCAGAGGAATATCCTTTCGGTACGCTTTCGGCTTGGATGTCGGAAAACAAGGCTTGCTTTGACAGACTTTTGACTTATTATTCAATCAATCCCGAACAGAAACCAAGGTATGTATATATCCCCAAGGACTCAAAATGGGATAAAACTCAGATTAGTTCAAAGGCTGCCGAATACGGATATTCGGTTCAGGAAAACGAAGTAAGCTACAAGCTTGAAATGAAGTAGCTTAGAACCTTTTGTCAGATTTTGGCTGGAAATTACTTGTTTTTTATTTGAAGTTGTGATATAGTAAATTCGATTGGGCAAAAATGCTTTTGAATTTTTACCGATTTATTAATTCTAACCGAATTTATTTCATAGGAGCGGTTATATATGGATATTATGGAGTTATACAACGATTGGTGTGCAAACGCCAAAGACGACAGCGACCTTATCGACGAACTTAAAAGCATTAAAAATGATGAAAACGAAATTCACGAACGCTTTTATACTTCGCTGAAATTCGGCACGGCCGGATTAAGAGGCGTTATCGGAGCAGGCACAAACAGAATGAACATTTATGTTGTTCGTCAGGCTACTCAGGGACTTGCCAACTATGTTATCAATAAGTACGGCAAGGGTTCTGTTGCGATTTCACACGACAGCAGAATAAAAGCTGACCTGTTTATGATTGAAGCCGCAAGAGTACTTGCCGCAAACGGAATCAAGGTATATATAACTAAAGAGCTTGAACCTACGCCTGTTCTCTCTTATCTTGTGCGCTATTATAAGTGTCAGGCAGGTATTATGGTCACTGCAAGCCATAACCCCGCAAAATACAACGGCTACAAGGCATACGGCGAGGACGGCTGTCAGATGACCGACGCCGCCGCAACCGCTGTTTACGACGAAATCTGCAAGCTTGATATTTTCAACGATGTTAAAATTACCGATTTTGACGAAGCAGTTAAATCGGGTATGATAGAATATGTGGACGACGCAGTTTACGACACATATCTTGAAAAGGTGCTTGAACAGCAGGTCAACCCCGGAATTTGCAAGGGCGCAGGACTTAAGGTTGTTTATACGCCGCTTAACGGCACAGGCAACAAGCTTGTTCGCAGGGTGCTTAATATGATTGGCGTTGAAGAGGTTGAGATAGTTAAGGAGCAGGAGCTTCCCGACGGCAACTTTACCACATGTCCCTATCCCAACCCCGAAATTAAAGAAGCCCTGCAAAAGGGACTTGATTTGTGCGACAAGGTAAAGCCCGACCTTTTGCTTGCAACCGACCCCGACGCCGACAGAGTAGGAATTGCCGTTAAGGATTATGACGGCAGCTACCGCCTTATTTCGGGCAACGAGGACGGCGTTATGCTGACAAATTACATTCTTTCATGCAAAAAGGCAAGCGGAAAGCTTCCCGAAAAGCCTGTTGTGGTTAAAACCATAGTTACTACAAAGCTGATAAACAAGCTGTGCGAAAAATACGACTGCGAACTGAAAAACGTATTGACAGGCTTTAAATATATCGGCGAGGTAATTCTTAATCTTGAGAAAAAGCACGAAGAAAACCGCTATCTGTTTGGATTTGAGGAAAGCTACGGCTATCTTTCGGGCACATATGTAAGAGATAAAGACGCCGTTGTTGCTTCTATGCTCGTCTGTGAAATGGCCGCCTACTACAAAAAGCAGGGTAAATCACTTGCTGAGGTTATTGACGGACTTTATGAGGAATTCGGCTACTATCTCAATCAAACATACGCTTTTGAGTTTGACGGTGCGGCAGGTATGCAAAAAATGGCTGACATTATGTCGGAGATCAGACAGAACCCGCCAAAGGCTGTTGCAGGATATAATGTTGTCAAGATAAGCGACTATCAGCTCAAAAAGGAAACCGACCTTGTAAGCGTCAGGGTTACCGACATTGACCTGCCGACTTCAAATGTAATTGCCCTCAACCTTGAAGGTGACAATGCAGTGATTATCCGTCCGAGCGGTACAGAGCCTAAGATAAAGCTTTATATTACCGCTGTCGGCAAAACACACAGCGACGCTGCTGCAATCTGCGACAACCTCGTTGAAGCAGGCAGAAAGTTGATTGGCTGTTAAAAGTTTAATATTGATAAAAATGATATTAAGCCTCTCTGATATTTCAGAGAGGCTTGAATTTTTGGATAATATAGTTTTTTGTACTCCCCCCTCCTCAACGGGAAGGCTTGAAAGCAACAAAACGGTCAAGACCGTTCACTGCAATAGCGATTAAACATTTCCGTTAAATTGTATGGACAACCCTTGCGGTTGTCCGAGGGCGAACGCTGTTCGCCCCTACAATAGCGATTAAACATTTTCGTTAAATTGTAGGGACAACCCTTGCGGTTGTCCAAGGGCGAACGCTGTTCGCCCCAACAATACTGGTTAAACATTTCCGTTAAATTGTAGGGACAGCCCTTGCGGTTGTCCGCAGGCGAACGCTCTTCGCCCCAACAACCAAAAACAACAAAACGGTCAAGACCGTTCCCTACAATACCAATTAAACATTTCCGTTAAATTGTAGGGACAACCCTTGCGGTTGTCCGTGGGCGAACACTGTTCGCCCCTACAATACCGATTAAACATTTCCGTTAAATTGTAGGGACAGCCCTTGCGGCTGTCCGTGGGCGAAAGCCTTACGCTGATGTTTTCGTGGCTTCCCCTTGAGGGGAAGCTGTCACGAAGTGACTGATGAGGTGGAAACATTCCGACAAATTCTGCGTTTCCACGCCGCTTTGCGGCTACACCTCATCCGACGGCTCCGCCGCCACCTTCCCCTCAAGGGGAAGGCTTGTAAAGCAGATTGTTTCTGCTAAATACATCGCTTGAAAATATGTGCGTTTCCGCACTGAAAATGTAGGGACAGCCCTTGCGGCTGTCCGTGGGCGAACAATGTATTCCCTTGATAAG
>UQQD01000022.1 GCA_900543095.1 uncultured Ruminococcus sp.
TATTTTCCGATAAAACGCTTTAAAACAGATGTCGATGGAAATTTTCGCAGAACAAGTCGGAGGACGCAGGAATACTGTCGTATTCCGAGGACAACAACGCAGTTATGCGGAATTTTATGCGGCAGATGTTAAAGGGTTTTATCGGAAGATAGTATAATACGAAAGGATAGAGGAACAATGTATAAAATTGTTAAGAAAAAAGCTCTTAACCCGACCGTTACATTAATGGAGGTTGACGCTCCGCTTATTGCAAAAAAAGCCGAGCCGGGACAGTTTATTATTCTCAGAGTTGACGAAAACGGAGAGCGTATTCCGCTGACCGTTGCAGGCTACGACAGGGAAAAGGGAACTGTAAGAATAATTTTTCAGATTGTCGGTGCAACAACAAAGTTGCTTAACGAGCTTAACGAGGGTGATTATATTCACGATTTTGTAGGCCCCCTCGGTCAGCCCACCCATACCGACGGACTTAAAAAGGTATGTGTTGTCGGCGGCGGCGTGGGTTGTGCAATAGCGCTTCCCGTTGCCGAAAAACTTCACGAGATCGGCTGTGAGGTACATTCAATAGTAGGCTTCAGAAACAAGGAGCTTGTTATTCTTGAAGATGAGTTCAAGGCCTGTTCGGATAAGCTTGTTGTTATGACGGACGACGGTTCTTACGGAAGAAAGGGCGTTGTAACTTCTCCGCTCGAAGAGTTCATTGAAGCAGGCGAAAATTATGATATGGTAATCGCTATCGGTCCGCTTATTATGATGAAATTTGTCGTTAAAACCACAAAACCACACAATATTCCGACAACCGTTTCAATGAACCCGATTATGATTGACGGAACGGGAATGTGCGGAGGATGTCGTCTCAGCGTTGACGGACAAACAAAGTTTGCCTGTGTTGACGGTCCTGATTTTGACGGCTTTAAAGTTGATTTTGACGAAGCTATGAAGCGTGGAGCAATGTACAAGGAATTTGAACGCCACGCATATGAAGAAACTTGCAATCTTTTGAACAAGGAGGTTGAGTAAAATGCCTAATATGTCACCAAAAAAAGCTCCGATGCCATCGCAGGAGCCGAATGTAAGAAATAAAAACTTCCTTGAGGTTGCTTTGGGCTATACCGAGGAAGTTGCGTTGGAAGAAGCACAACGCTGTCTTAACTGCAAGCACAAGCCGTGTGTTTCGGGTTGCCCCGTTCACATTCAAATCCCCGATTTTATAAAAGAGGTCGCAAAGGGCGACTTCGGTGCGGCATATGACGTTATCTCTCAGTCAAGCTCACTGCCTGCCGTGTGCGGACGTGTATGTCCCCAGGAAAGCCAGTGTGAGGCTAAGTGCGTAAGAGGTATCAAGACCGAGCCTGTAGGAATCGGAAGACTTGAGCGCTTTGTTGCCGATTGGCACAATGCTCAGGAAAATGTTGCTGTAAACAAGCCCGAATCCAACGGTCACAAGGTAGCCGTTATCGGATCAGGTCCTGCAGGTCTTACCTGCGCAGGCGACCTTGCAAAAAAAGGATATGACGTAACCGTGTTTGAGGCGCTTCACCTTGCAGGCGGCGTACTTGTTTACGGTATTCCGGAATTCAGACTTCCTAAGTCTATCGTTCAAAAAGAGGTTGACACCCTTAAAGCCCTCGGTGTAAAGGTTGAAACAAATATGGTAGTCGGCAGAGTTATCTCAATCGACGAGCTTATGGACGATTACGGCTTTGAATCCGTGTTTATCGGTTCGGGCGCAGGACTTCCGCGATTTATGAATATCCCCGGCGAAAACTACTGCGGCGTTTATTCTGCAAATGAGTTTTTGACCAGAACAAACCTTATGAAAGCATATAAGGACGGTTCGACCACACCTATAATGCATTCCAAAAAGGTAGCTGTAGTAGGCGGCGGCAACGTTGCTATGGACGCCGCAAGATGTGCAAAACGTCTTGGTGCAGACGAAGTTTATATTGTTTACAGAAGAAGCGAAGAGGAGCTTCCTGCCCGTAAAGAAGAGGTTGAGCATGCAAAAGAAGAGGGAATCATCTTTAAACTGCTCAACAATCCTGTTGAAATTATCGGAAACGAAGATGAATTTGTAACAGGTATGAAGTGCATAAAAATGGAGCTCGGCGAACCCGACGCAAGCGGCAGACGCCGTCCTGTTCCGGTTGAGGGCAGTGAATTTGTTATTGATGTTGATTCGGTAATAATCGCTATCGGAACCTCTCCTAATCCGCTTATCAAGTCAACCACAAAGGGACTTGAAACCCAGAAATGGGGCGGTATTATTGCCGACGACAACGGCGCAACCTCTCGTGAGGGAATATTTGCGGGCGGCGACGCAGTAACAGGTGCTGCAACGGTTATTCTCGCAATGGGTGCAGGCAAAACTGCGGCGGCGGCAATAGACGAGTATATTCAGAACAAAAACAAATAATCAGCATTTTCAGGGGAGCGGCAAGCCGCTCCCTTTTTGCATACCGTTGTTTGCCAATGTTTTGCTCAGATTTAAAAATCAAAAAACATTATATTGCCATAAATGAAATAAAATCTCAGAAATATATGGTATCATATTAACGAATATGATTTATTCGGGAGGCTGAATTTTATGTCAGAAGTAATAAGAATTTTTGTTGAAAAGCGTGACGGCTTCAATGTCCTTGCAAAACAAACCCTGTGGGATATTCGCCACAACCTCGGAATGAAATCCGTTACCGATTTGCGCTATATAGTGCGCTATGACATTGAGGGACTGTCAAAGGAAGAATATGACAAGGCAAAGGGAATCGTGCTTTCCGAGCCTAACGCAGACGTTATTTATGAAGAAACGTTGCCTGTTGAGGACGGTTGGAAGGTATTTGCAATGGAGTATCTTCCCGGTCAATACGATCAGCGCGGCGACTCTGCCGAACAGTGTGTTCAGCTTCTTACTCAGGGTGAAAGATGCAAGGTGCTGACAGCCCGTGTAATTGCGCTGAAAGGCGATATTACCTCTGACGAGCTTACAAAGGTTGAGGAATACCTCATAAACCCTGTTGAAAGCCGTCTTGCCTCTCTTGAAAAGCCGAAAACGCTCGATATGGAAATTCCCGTTCCCGAAAACGTAAAGCGTGTTGACGGCTTTATAAAATGGAATGACGACGAGATGGAAAAGTATTACGGCTCAATGGGCTTTGCCATGACGCTTGACGACCTTAAATTTTGCCGTGATTATTTTCGTGATACCGAACACCGCGACCCGAGTGTAACAGAACTCAGGGTTATTGATACATATTGGTCAGACCATTGTCGTCACACCACCTTCCTTACAAGATTAAGTGAAATTGAAATAGAAAAATCAGCGCTCGGCAAGGTTATTGAGGATGCGCTTAATGAGTATTACAAAACCCGTGACGAGGTTTACGGCAAAGATACACAGAGAATTGTATCTCTTATGGATATGGCTTTGATAGGTATGAAGTCGCTCAAAAAGAAAGGGCTTATTCCCGATCTTGACGAAAGCGAAGAAATCAATGCCTGCTCAATAGAAGTTCCCGTAACTATCGACGGCAAAACCGAAAAATGGCTTGTTCAGTTTAAAAACGAAACCCACAACCACCCAACCGAAATTGAACCCTTCGGCGGTGCGGCAACGTGTCTCGGCGGCGCAATCCGTGATCCGCTTTCGGGACGTGCATATGTATATCAGGCAATGCGTGTTACCGGTTCGGGCGATCCGACTGTTCCTTTCAAGGACACTATGCACGGCAAGCTTCCGTCAAGAAAGATCACTACCGGAGCGGCAAACGGTTACAGCTCTTACGGTAACCAGATCGGTCTTGCAACAGGTCAGGTAACAGAGCTTTATGACAAGGGCTATGTTGCAAAAAGAATGGAAATCGGCGCAGTAATCGGTGCTTCTCCAAAGGAAAATGTTATTCGTGAGGTACCGCTTCCCGATGATGTTATCGTTCTTCTGGGCGGAAGAACAGGACGTGACGGCTGCGGCGGCGCAACGGGTTCTTCAAAGGCTCATACGGAAAGCTCAATAGAAACCTGCGGTGCGGAGGTACAAAAGGGCAATCCTCCGACAGAGCGTAAGATTCAGCGTTTGTTCAGAAATCCGAAGGTTGCAAAGCTCATAAAGAGATGTAACGACTTCGGCGCAGGCGGCGTTTGTGTTGCAATAGGCGAGCTTGCAGACGGACTTACCGTTGATCTTGACAAAGTTACAAAGAAATATGACGGACTTGACGGCACAGAGCTTGCAATTTCCGAGAGCCAGGAAAGAATGGCAGTTGTTTTGGACAAAAAAGATGTTGACAAGTTTATTGCAGAAGCCGACAAGGAAAACCTTGAAGCTACGGCTGTTGCGGTTGTTACCGAAAGTCCAAGACTTACAATGAATTGGAGAGGCGACACTATAGTTGACCTCAGCCGTGAATTTTTAAATACAAACGGCGTTACTCAGGTTGCCAAGGCTTATATTACTGCTCCTAAGGCAGAGGATTGTTACCGTGAAAAATGCCCCGAAAAGCTCGAAAATCTTTCGTTTGACGAGGCAATAAAAGAAAATATGGGCAGACTTGAGGTTTGCTCACAAATCGGACTTGCAGAGCGTTTTGACTCATCTATCGGTGCTGCTACGGTAATTATGCCTTTCGGCGGCAAAAACCAGCTCACTCCGCAAGAGGCTATGGCGGCAAAGATTCCGCTTGAAAAGGGTGAAACCGACGATGCAACCGCTATGAGCTACGGTTACATTCCGGGAGTATCACGTTGGAGTCCGTTCCACGGTTCGGCTTATGCAGTTGTTGAGTCACTTTCAAAGCTCCTTGCTATCGGAGCAAATCCGCTTACAGCACGTTTGACATTCCAGGAGTATTTTGAAAGATTAAAGGATGTTCCCTCACGCTGGGGCAAGCCTGCCGCTGCACTTTTGGGTGCAATGGAAGCTCAGCTCAAACTCGGTCTTCCGTCAATCGGCGGCAAGGACAGTATGTCGGGAACTTTTGAAGACATAGATGTTCCGCCAACACTTGTAAGCTTTGCTGTCGCAATGACAAAAGCTTCAAAGACAATTTCAACGGAGTTTAAAAAGTCAGGTTCAAAGGTTATCTATGTTCCTGTCCCCGAAAACAAAGAAACGCTTATGCCTGATTGGGACAAGCTTATCGAAATGTACAAGGCAGTTTATGCTTTGGCTGACAGCGGAAAAATCTTGTCTGCGTCCGTTGTAAAAGAGGGCGGCGCAGCTGCAAGCGTTTGCAAAGCCTGCTTTGGTAACGGACTTGGATTCAAGTTTGAAAAGGAACTTACAAATAAAGAGCTGTTTGCTCCGCTCTCGGGTTCGCTCGTTATTGAGCTTGCCGACGGTGCAGAGCTTGACAACAGCGTATTAAGCTATGATTTGGGTGTGACTGCTGGTGACGGAAAAATCTCAATGGGTAAAGACAGCATTTTGCTTTCTGACATTATTGACAAGTGGACTGCTCCTCTTGAAAAGGTATTTCCAACGCAGGCGGACTGCCCGAAAATGGCAGTTGATGCAGGATTGTTTACAGAAAGAAATCAGCACTCTCCTGCAATAAAGACAGCCAAACCAAAGGTGTTTATTCCCGTATTCCCCGGTACAAACTGCGAGGTTGACACCGCGCGTGCATTTGAAAAAGCAGGCGCAGAGGTTGAGACTCTTATTGTTAAGAACTTAAGCTCAAAGGGAATTGAAGAAACCATTGATAAAATGGAGGAAATTATAAAATCATCACAGATGATTATGCTTCCGGGTGGATTTTCAGGCGGTGATGAGCCTGACGGTTCGGGCAAGTTTATAGCAACAACATTCCGCAATCCGAGAATTGCCGAAGCTGTAAACGAACTGCTCAAAAACCGTGACGGACTTATGCTCGGTATATGCAACGGCTTCCAGGCACTCATAAAGCTTGGTCTTGTTCCTTACGGCGAAATCAGAGAGTTAAAGCCAACCGATCCGACCCTGACGTTTAATACAATAGGCCGCCACATTTCACATATGGCATACACAAGGATTACTTCCGTTAAGTCGCCGTGGCTTTCGGGAGTTAATGCAGGCGATGTGTTTGCCGTTCCCGTTTCACACGGTGAGGGCAGATTTATGGCTGATGAGGAAACCGTCAGACAGCTTGCCGCAAACGGTCAGATTGCCACCCAGTATGTTGACCTTAACGGCGAGCCGAGCGAAGATATTACATATAACTTAAACGGCTCTGTTTGCGCCATAGAGGGTATCACTTCTCCCGACGGCAGAGTTCTCGGCAAAATGGGACACAGCGAGAGAAAGGGAGAAAACCTTTATAAGAATGTTCCGTTTGCAAAGGATCAGAAGATATTTGAAAGCGGCGTAAATTATTTTAAATAATCTTAGTGCAGACGTCCCCGCCTCTTAGGCGGCGGACATCTGCGTTTAGAGTATCATTAAAAAGTAACCATAATGGACAAAAAGGTTTTGCATATTTTTGCATAATTATACAAATATGAAAAACCTTGTTGACAATCAATATAATTAAATTTATAATTTATTTCGGGTTCAGCCACAATACTATATTAAAGGGGTAATTAACAATGGCTTTTTGTAAAAATTGCGGTGCTCAGCTTGCAGACGGAGCTGCATTTTGTCCGTCTTGCGGAACACCGATTCAGGCTCAGGCAAATCAGTCACAACAGCCTCAGCAGCAGGCTCAGCCGGTTGTAAACGCTCAGCCGATTCAGGGCGATTATAACGATATTCAAAACAACAAGGCAATGGGAATCCTTGCTTACATAGGAATTCTTGTTCTTGCTCCGTTGTTTGGCGCAAAGAATTCAAAATTCGCACGTTTTCATACAGGCCAGGGCTTAACGCTTTTGGTATTCTGTGCAGCGTACGGTATAACAACAGCAATATTAAATGCAATAATAAGCACAATTTTCTATTCAATTTCTATTTTCAGTCCTGTACCTACTGTTTTTGCAACTATTTTTAATCTCGGTTATATTTTCTTCACTATTCTAATGGTTTTTGGAATTGTAAATGCCGCAAAGGGTACGTTCAACAGACTTCCTGTTTTGGGACAGATTGATTTTATCAGCAAAAACTTTGAAAAATAATAATCTAAGTACAAATGACCCCCGCCTTTTAAGAGGCGGGGGTCAGTGCTTGCAAGCAGCTTTTGTAAATAAAAAATGTCACCGCTATGAGATTAATGTTGCCATAGCGGTGACATTTGTTTTTATTTAGCTTTTGCAGCCATAACCTTTTTAGCAATAAGTAGTGCTGCAATTATAACAACAGAAGCTGCGGCAACGATTATGAGCGCCGTAGTGTTTGTGTTCGCAATTCCCGTGATTGCAAAATCTCCCGTTTCTGCATCCTGCAAATTAGGAAAGACAAGCACTGAAACAACGGTAACGGCGGCAAGCAAAACAAGCCCTGCAACTCCGCTCAGAACATAAGAGGATGTCGGTACATTGCTCTTTTTTGCAGGTGAGAGCTTTGGCTTTGAAAAGTCGATAACAAGCGCAATGTAAACAGCGGCAATTACTGTGATTATCGTTTCGGGCAGCATATAGGTTGCGTTATATGCAAGCGAATACACAAGTCCGTCTGACGACGGGATAGAAACGCCTGCCCATACCGTACATCCTGAAATGACGTGGAATATGTATCTTACAGCGCAGGCGGTAAGCGCACCGTAGCCAAAAGCGGCAGGAGCATTCTGCATTTTTCTGAACAGCGCTCCGAGAGATGTTGAAGCGAAGGCAAGCAGATAATCAAGAAAGATTATTGCAACGGCGGCGGCAAAGCTTGTTGCGTATGAAAGGTTATTAAGCCCGAAAAGCATCTGTACCAAGCCGTAAACGATGCCCGTCAGCGCACCCCACGAAAAACCGTAGCGGTAGGCTATAATAATGAGCGGCAGCATTGATGCAAAGGTTACGCTTCCGCCGTAGGGCATATCAATAACCTTCACAAGACTGAGGATTGTTGCAAGTGCTATCATAATCGCACTTTCGGTAAGTTTTTGCAGCAGTTTTACATTTTTCATTAAAATTCCCCTTTCATAAAATATCGTCATTGAGCCAAACTGTAAAAACACAAGGTACGATATTTTATCACAATAAAAAAGCACCACACGATCGTATGGTGCTGAAATCCGCTGTGCAGAAATATTACGCTCCCTACGACGGCATTATCCGTATCAGGTGTAAAGGGTTTTGAATGCAATAATTCAATCTCAGCCGACCTGCGTCAGCGCCCCTGTGGTGTTTTTCATAACTATAATACAACCCAATTTGTAAGTTGTCAAGATGTAAATATCGTCATACAGGCATTATTGATTGATTTACAAACCACTGCTTTTGTGTTATAATCTAAATACTAATTTATAACTACGGAGCAGTTATGGGAATATACAAAATTGCCGACTTAAATATCGGCATTACCCCAAAATATAAAACGACGCTTGACAGGTTAAAGCCCTATTTGTCCGATGAAATAAGAGCGGATTTTGAGCTTTCGCCGACCGATGAAGAAATCGAAAAATTCATTGCAAATTCTGCTGTTATTTGTACTGCACAATCTGCGGAAAGCTTTGTTATTCTTAATATGCTTTGTAAAAATGTGCTGGAGAGCTTCGACGGATTTTTCTTTCATTCGTCAAGCCTTATGATAGATAATGAAGCATACCTGTTTACCGCCAAAAGCGGCGTCGGCAAATCCACCCACACCGCCTTGTGGCGAAAACGCTTTGGCGATAAGGCAAAAATGATAAATGACGACAAACCGATTATTCGCAAAAAGGACGGCAGGTTTTTTATCTACGGTACTCCGTGGATGGGCAAATCCGAAATAGGGAGCAATATAAAAGCTCCCGTCAAAGCGGTTTTTGTACTTGAACGCAGCGATGAAAATTTTGCCGAAAGGGTGACAGTAGGCGAGGTTTTTACTCGGCTTTTGGAAGCAACGCTTGTTTTGCCGGACAGAAAGAATATGGCAAAATTGCTTACGCTGTTTGATGAGTTTTTTTCATCAACTCAGCTTTTCAGGTTGAAATGCAACACCGATATTTCGGCGGCAGAGGTCGCCTATAATGCGGCAAATTCAGCAAAGGACTGATTTTATGAATTTATCAGAGGTAGTATCTGTTAAAAATATGCGTGAAAGTGACGCGCATACAATAGCCGAACACACCACATCGGCGGAGCTTATGCACAGAGCGGCTCACGGAATATTTGACGCCGCTCAGTTTCGGGGAAAGGTTGCAATCGTCTGCGGCAAGGGCAACAACGGCGGCGACGGTTATGCGCTGGCGTGTATTCTGCTTGAGCATGGGATTACTCCGACGGTTTTCAGGGTGTCGGACAGTTTTTCACCCGACGGAATGTACTACTACAAAACCGCAATGTCGCTCGGAGCTGAGGAAGGCTCGATTTCTGTTCCCGCGGCTCTGAACGGCTTTGACATCGTGGTTGATTGCCTGCTCGGAACAGGATTTTCGGGCACGGTTCGGGGTGAAATAAAAACGGCGATAGAGCTTATTAATGCGTCCGGTGCATATGTTATCAGTGCCGACATCAACAGCGGCATAAACGGTGATACGGGTGTTGCGGAAATTGCGGTCAATTCCGACCTTACTGTGTCTATAGGCGCATATAAAACAGGAATGTTTCTAAATGACGCACCTTATTTTATTGACAAGCTGACAAATGCCGACATCGGCATACACATTATAAAAGACGAATACAAGCTCATTGATTTTGAACATCTGCATATGTTTGAGGGCTATAACTCCTGCGTTATGACCACGGAGGAGTTCTTTGAAAAGAGCGGATATTCACCGGACTCGTGCAACATTGCCGAATGTATTGCGGAGCTTAGCCGAAAAGAACGCAGAACATATGTCGTAAAGACCGAACATTCTGCGGTTATCGCCGACCTGAAATATGTCTATTTCTGCGCTGATTATATAAAATAACAAAGGAAGATAGCTATGCGAAACTTTTTGCAGAAAATTTCACTTTTTATGCAGGGAAGATACGGTACCGACAAGCTTAACAACTGCCTTATGGTGCTGTTTTTCTTGATTTGGATTTCAAATTTGTTCGTGCGTAACAGATTAGCCACGCTTATTTTGTTTTTGGTTCAGAGCGGAGTGCTTGCGTTGATACTGTTCCGTTCGCTTTCCCGAAACATCACAAAGCGAAGTCTTGAAAACCGAAAATTTCTGACAATATACGACCCTGTTAAAAATTGGTTTCAGCTTACATGGAAAAAGCTCAGAGATCACAAGGATTACCGCTATTTGAAATGTCCCGTATGCAAAGCACAGCTGAGGGTAAAAAACAAAAAGGGCACGCACACAGTGCACTGTCCCCGTTGCGGCAGCGAGTTTGAAAAGAAGATATAAACGCCTGAGCCTAAGGGGCGTCAATAACCTTTATTTGCGGTTTCCCGATTTTTTGCGCTTGACTTTTAGTCGTATTACCGTTATACTTTAGTTACATTCAAAAGAATGTGCTTGTCACATTCGGAAAGGATATGCACTATGGCTGACGAAAAAAACATTGAAGAATTTGAAAACGAGGACGCCCTTATAACTCTTGTTGACGATGAGGGCAATGAGGTAGAGTTTGAATTTCTTGACGTTGTTGAATACGAGGGAGAGGAATATATAGTTCTTATCGAAAACGATGAGGACGCCGATGAGGTAGTTATTCTGAAAATCAACCCGATCGACGACGATACCGAAGAATATACAAGTATTGATGACGATGATCTGCTTCAAAAGCTGTTTGATATTTTTAAGCAGAAATACGAAGGTGAAATTAACTTTCAGTAATCAATAAAATTTAGGCATTGTCGCATTCAGCGCAGAACAAGAGCAAATATTTTTATCCGATAAAAAGCAAAAGCTATAATTTACATCACACCCACAGGGGTTGCTGATTGTGAATTATAGCTTTATGTTTTTGGGTTTGCTCTGCGCTGAATGTAACAGTCTTATTTTATATTTTTATCCTCTGTTATTTTTCGCTTTCCGAAGGCAGATAACAAGCTCGCTTTTTCTTCCTCTTAAATCCGTTTGGTATAAGGCTTCCGATAAACGCTGCAAGGAGTATCCACGGAATAATTCTTACGTCAAAGCATAACAAAAGCAAAAATGTTACGGCAAGCGGCTTTTTCATTGTTACGCCGAGAAGTCCCGCCGTTATTACAGCGGCGCAGAAAGCAACGTCGAGTCCGGAAAGCAGTGCAACACCATATCCTATGCTTACTCCGCAGAATATAACGGGGAAAAAGTGACCGCCTTTCCAGCCGGATTTGATGCAAATATTTGTAACTATCAGCTTGAGTGCGCCCGATATTACAAGAATCCACGGTGCAAATTCATTAAATCCGTTTTTTACTTCGTTAATGCTTTCCTCGCCCGAAAACATAACGAGCGGAAGATATGTACCTGCAACTCCAAGGATAATTCCGCCGAGGGTGGTGCTGATAATTGTGCCGAATTTGCCTTTGATAAAATTAAATATCCTGTCGGATAATTTAGAAGAAATTATGAACAGCAGACCGAATGCCGCTCCGAGCAAGGTAAGCGGAATTCCCCAGAGCCTTTCGGTATTGGTTATCTCGTAGCCCCCGATTCTCGGAAGCCCCATTGCGCTGCCGAATACAGAGTTGAGCAAAAACAGCACGCCTATTGCGAATAATACGGCAATAATGTTTGAAATCATTTTTGTTGTGTATATATCGGTTGACTTTTCTTCGCTGTCAAGACGTTCTTCGTTTGCTGCGGCAAGACCGAACAGCGGTGCATAAAAAATTGCGCTGAGCGTTGCGCTTATGCCGGTTTGCATAAGGTCGGGAATACGGCTTTGGGCGCTTTTCATATGACTTCCTGCCCAATAGCAAAGCCCTACGATAACTCCGGTAAGTCCTGCTTCAGGACCGATACTGCCGCCGAAAAGCAACGGGAGCAACGCCGAAATACAAAGCAGGAAAACTTGATTGTAAGGATAAAACTTGTCTCTTTTTACCTTTAGCATTACTTCGTCAAGCTCATCGGGGACTGCTTTTGTTATCACCTGATAAATTCCGATAATCACACCGCCGATAGTACACACTACCATTGGATAGTATGGAAAGTCAAAATGCGACGGTATTTCTTCCCATATCAAATTTACGCCGAGTGACATCAATTTCAAAAACAACCATACAATAGCTGAAATCACTGCTCCGCTAAATCCACAGAAAAGGTAATACACAAGGTTGTTCGCAAATGTTTTTTTCGTCATTGCCGACCCCTCCGTAATGTCTTTTTATCTTTGCGCCCGGTTTGTCAGAAAATCATAGAAATTTTCAAAACTTCCGTGCTTAAATTCTGAATAGCTTTTGTTGCTGCGATTTATTATGCAGTCCGTTATCAGGTATGTGTCGAAACCAAGCTCGGACGCACACATATCTTCGTCAACATCGTTTCCGATCATAATACTTTCATATGGAGAAATGCCGCATTTTTTACATATCTCTTCAAAATATTTTGGATTTGGTTTGCAAAAGCTTGAATTATCGTACACCGTTATGTATTCAAAATCTTCGGGGGATACTCCCGCCCATTCAAGTCTGCGGTAGGTTGCTGTTTTTGGAAAAATCGGATTGGTTGCTGCAATCAGCCTGCCGTTATGACTTTTAATGTATTCAATTGATTTTATTGCGTATGGCGTTACCTGCGTCGCACGTTTGGCATATTCAAATTCATTTTTATAATATTCGTCAAATAACTCTGAATACTGCATAAGGTCCGTGCCGCATTGTTCCGAAGCGGCTCTCCAAAAAACATCGCAGTTTTTTTTGGTGCCGTCGTTTACAGTCATAGTGTTAAGTCCGCTCAATATTCCTTTTACAAGAAGTCGCGGGTCAACGCCGATGACGGGAACAACCTTTTTGCAGAGAGATTTAAAGTAATGTTCCGTAAAATTTTGCATATCCATCGGAAGCAGGGTTCCGTCCAAATCAAAAAGATAATTTTTATACATTCAACACCACATAACTTTCTACCCATAATACAGCATAATTATATATTATTGCTGAAATAATTGCAAGTGCGGAGTTTTTAAGTTATAATATATATACTTAATGGACGGAGGAATTATATGAAGATCGTATTGACTGATTCTCAGACTGTTTTTGACAGCAAGGTTACCGCTGAACCGCTTAAACAATTCGGTGAGGTTAAGGATCACGGCCTGTTAAAATATGACGAGATAGCCGAAGCCGTTGCCGATGCCGATATTGTGGTGTGCAACAAAACTTTGCTTAACGAAGATACGCTTAGATATGCAAAGCACTTAAAATATATCGGACTTTTTGCAACGGGCTATAACAATATTGATATTGACTACTGCTCAAAGCACGGAATCACCGTGTGCAACGCAGGCTCATATTCAACCAATGCCGTTGCTCAGCACACCTTTGCGCTTATTCTTGAACACTTCAACAACACCGCAAATTATAATCAATATGTTCAGGACGGTTTGTGGAAACGAAGCAAGACCTTTTCGCCGTTTGTATATCCGCTCAGCGAGCTTGCAGGCAAAACCATAGGCATTGTCGGCTTTGGAAACATAGGCAGGGCGGTAGCCAAAATAGCAAACGCCTTTGAAATGAATGTCACGGCGTACAACCGCTCAAAGAAAACCGCCGACTCAGTTGAGTTTGTCAGCCTTGACAGGCTTATTGAACAAAGCGATATAATTACCGTCCATTGTCCGCTGAACGCCGAGTCGGAAAATATGTTCAACAAGGATACCTTTGCGAAAATGAAGCAGGGAGCGTTGTTTGTTAATACCGCACGAGGCGGTGTTATGTCGGAACGAGATCTTTATGATGCGCTTCAAAGCGGTCATTTGGGCGGAGCGTGCATAGATACGCTGAGGGTTGAGCCTATGGAGGAAAACTGTATTCTTATGGGAGCGAAAAACTGCATAATTACTCCTCACATTGCATGGGCGCCTGTTGAAACACGCCGCCGACTTATGCGGATTGTAACTGAGAATATCAGAAATTATCTTGACGGCAGACCTACAAATGTAGTTAGTTCATAAAAGAGGGACAGCAATGAAAGACTATATAATTTCAGATGAGAGGACTATCGAGCCTTGCAATGGTAAATTTGATGCCCCTGTAATAAGAATAATGGATCCGTCCGAATTCAAGACGGAATATTCACACTTAAATGACTATGAGTTGCTCAGACAGAAGATGCAGCATTGTACGATATGTAAGTCGGAAATACTCAAAAGCTGTATTATGGGAACGGTTGCGGTGCCGGATCCGGATTTCCCAAGAAAAAAGAAAGGCAGATTTTGTTTTGTAATACTCGGAGAAACCCTACTTATAATTGAAAGCAAGCCATATACCGCAAACCTTATCAAACACAATTCGGCTGAAACTCCCGTCGGGGCAAGAGGAGCGGTGGGAATATTGTTCATATTGCTTGAAAATATAGTCAACGGAGAGCTTGAATTTCTTTACGACACCCGTGACGAACTGCAAATGCTTGAAGATGTGGTAATAAAAACGGAAAAAATGACAAAGAAAGGCACGGAAAGGTTTGAACGTGACTTTTTGCTGTACAAACGTAAGCTGTCGGTGTATCAGAGTTTTTATGAGCAGCTTGTCGATCTTGCTACAAATATTGAAGAAAACGCAGATATTGACGATTTGCACCAAAGGTATGCCGTATATTTTGAAAAGCGTATCGACAGATATTATAACAGCGCAAAAGAGCTTAAAGACTATGTTATGCAGATAGATGACGCTTATAAATCAAAAATTAATGCAAGGCAAAACAGCATTATGCAGGTTTTGACGGTAATCACCTCAATTTTTATGCCTCTTACGCTTATTACAGGCTGGTACGGAATGAATTTCCAGGTTATGCCGGAGCTTGAGTGGGCTAACGGATATTATATTATTATGGTGATTTCCGCGATTATCATTATCGGAGAACTGATATTGTTTAAAATTAAAAATTGGCTTTAACACAAAAAGCGGACGGTTTTACCGTCCGCTTTGTTACAGTTTGTTTATTACATAAGCGAGCAAACAAGGTCAGTGTATTCCGACGGGTTTTCAATCGGAAGTCCCGCAATAAGGAGAGCCTGACAATAAAGCACTTCGGCATATTTCTTTGCCTTGTCTATATCGGTCTGAACAAGACTTTCCATTGCTTTTACTGCCGGGTGGTTTATATTAAGCTCAAGAACACGCTGGGCCTTCATTCCCGAACCGGGCTGAACTGCGTTAAAGTATTTTTCCATTTCAAAAGAAATTCCGCCCTTTGCGGTCAGGCAAACAGGATGTGAAACCAGCTTCTTGGACGCCGTTACTTCGCTTACCTTGTCGCCGAGCGTTTCTTTTACAAATGTGAGCAGTGCCGAGCTGTCCTTTTCGTCCTCTTTGTTTTCGTCATTTTCAATTCCGAGGTCGTCGTTTGCTGCGGAGCAGAACTTTTTGTCCTTGTACTGCATAAGCGTCTGGAGCGTGAACTCGTCGGTTTCCTCCGTGCAGTACAATATCTCATAGCCCTTTGAGCGAAGCAATTCTGTTTGCGGCAAAGCGTCAATAGCGTCAGTGCTTTCGCCTGTTGCAAAGTAGATGTACTTCTGATCCTCTTTCATTCGGTCAACATACTCAGAAAGCGTTACAAGCTTTTTTTCGGTTGATGAATAGAACATAAGCAGGTCCTGAAGCTCCTCTTTGTGCATACCGTAGTCCGAAACAACTCCGTATTTAAGCTGTCTGCCGAATGCGGCAAAGAATTTTTCATAGTTCTCACGCTCATTGCTCAGCATTGCCGTAAGCTCGTTTTTGATTTTCTTTTCAATGTTCTGAGCAATAGTCAAAAGGTGACGGTCGTGCTGGAGCATCTCACGGGAAATATTCAGCGACAGGTCTGCCGTATCAACAATACCTTTTACAAAACGGAAATGTTCGGGTACAAGCTCCTCGCAGTTATCTGTAATAAGAACGCCGCTTGAATAAAGCTGAAGTCCCTTTTTGTATTCCTTTGTATAGTAGTCATAGGGAGTTGACGACGGAATGAAAAGCAGAGCCTTGTAGGTGACAACGCCCTCAACCGATGTTACGATAGTGCGAAGCGGTTTGTCTGCTGTCATAAACTTTTCACTGTAGAATTTGTCGTACTCCTCTTGAGTAACGTCCTTTTTGCGGCGCTGCCATATAGGTACCATACTGTTTAGAGTTTCGGTTTCGGTATAATCCTCATATTCGGGCTTGTCACTGTCTTTGGTTTCTTCCTTAACTCTGCTGTGCGTCATATCCATTTCTATAGGATAGCGGATATAATCTGAATACTTTTTTACAAGCTCCTGTATTTTGTATTGCTCAAGGAATTGGTCGTAATTTTCATCATCTGTATTGTCTTTCATTTCAAGAATGATTTCGGTACCGATAGCTTCCTTGTCAATTTCTTTAATTGTATAGCCGTCCGCACCGCTTGACTGCCAGCGGTATGCAATGTCGGAGCCGTATTTTTTGGTGTTTACGGTTATTTGTTTTGCAACCATAAAGGCGGAATAAAAACCTACGCCGAACTGACCGATAATATCAATGTCGTCGTTCTTTTCGGTCATATCCTGCTTAAATTTGTAAGAACCCGATGAAGCAATCGTGCCGAGGTTGTTTTCAAGGTCGTCCTTGTCCATACCGATACCGTTATCAGTTATTGTCAGGGTACGATTCTCTTTGTCGGGTTTCAGGGTGATTTTAAAGTCGCTGCGGGTCATACCGAGCTTGTCGTCGGTCAAAGCGATAAAACACAGCTTGTCGATAGCGTCGCTTGCGTTGGAGATTATCTCACGAAGAAAAATCTCCTTGTGTGTGTAGATAGAGTTAATCATCAGGTCAAGAAGCCTTTTTGACTCTGATTTAAATTGCTTTTTTGCCATATAATTACTTCCCTTGTGTTGAATTAAATAAAATGTCGCATAATTCGGCATTACCTTAATTATACAATAGCTTGTCAACATATTCAATATGCAATAGTTGCAATTTGTTTGCAGATGCTTTGTTGAACAGATGATTTGAAATCATACACGTTGTCGGGCGTTGCTTTTGGCTGCAAAAAAGTACTCTTAAAGGAAAATAATTCTTTAAGAGAAACAAGGTGTCAAAATATTAAAAAATAGTTAAAATTCTGTAAATTTCCATTAAAAAATACTTGACAACAGCCCTACGGGGATATAAAATAGTAAAATGTACCATAATGGGGATATATACCGACGGTATGCGGAAATTTTAAAAAAATATCTTTCAACAAGGGGATATTATCACAAAATATGCTTTGTGTCAAGATGTTTTTTTATCAAAATTTCAGGCAGTCCAAAATCCCGTTTGTTCAAAATATTTAAGGAGTGATACGCCTATGGTAAATGTCAAACCCGTAAAGCTTGGCAACACCGAACGAATGAGCTTTGGCAAAATCGACGAAGTCATTGATATGCCGAATCTTATTGAGGTGCAAAAGGAGTCCTACAAATGGTTCCTTAAAGAGGGACTCAAGGAAGTGTTCAAAGACGTTTCGGGCATAACCGATTATCAGGATAATCTTGTGCTTGATTTTATTGACTACGAACTTGATGTTGATCATCCCAACTACAGTGTTATCGAATGTAAGGTGCGTGACGCAACATATTCGGCTGCACTCAGGGTAACAGCACGCCTTCTCAACAAATCAACAGGTGAAATCAAGGAAAGCAACGTTTTTATGGGCGATTTCCCGCTTATGACGCCGAGCGGCACCTTTGTTATCAACGGTGCTGAACGTGTTATAGTATCCCAGCTTGTAAGAAGTCCGGGTGTTTACTACAAAATGGACCACGACAAAACAGGTAAGGAGCTTTACTCAACAACGGTAATTCCTAACCGCGGTGCGTGGCTTGAATATGAAACCGATGTAAATGACGTTTTCTATGTTCGTATCGACAAAAACAGAAAGCTCCCCGTTACATCGTTTATCAGAGCCCTCGGACTCGGCACTGACGCCGAGATTCTCGACTTTTTCGGCGATGACGAGCGAATGAAGGCTACTATCGAAAAGGATGCGGCTTCCAATATCGAGGAAGGCCTTATTGAAGTTTATAAAAAACTCCGCCCGTCCGAACCTCCGACGGTTGACAGTGCTCAGACGCATATCAATAACCTTTTCTTTGACCAGAACCGTTACGATATGTCAAGAGTAGGCAGATATAAATACAACAAAAAACTCGGAATTGCCAACCGCCTTGCAAATCAGGTCCTTGCCGAGCCGATTGCAAATCCCCGCACGGGCGAGGTTATGGCACTCAGAGATGAAAAGGTTACAAAAGACAAGGCACATGAAATTGAAAATGCAGGCGTTACGGTTGCATATGTTAAGGCAAATGATGAAACCGTTGTAAAGGTAATTTCAAACGGTATGGTTGACATCGGCAAATATGTTGACTTTGACGCTGAGGCAGAATGCGGAATCAGAGAGAATGTACGTTTTGACATACTCTGCGAGATACTTGATTCTGCCAAAGACGAAGCTGAGCTTAAAGAAATGCTCACTGAGCGTGAGCCTGAGCTTGTTCCCAACCACATCACAGTTGAGGATATTTTTGCAACAATCAACTATCTCAACTGCGTTGCTCACGGCGTGGGCAACACCGACGACATAGATAACTTGGGCAACAGACGTATTCGCTGTGTAGGCGAGCTGCTCCAAAATCAGTTCAGAATCGGTTTTTCAAGACTTGAAAGAGTTGTAAAAGAGAGAATGACCACCCAGTCTCAGGATATGGACTCACTTTCTCCGAATTCACTTATAAACATTCGTCCCGTAACTGCGGCTATAAAAGAGTTCTTCGGCTCATCGCCTTTGTCACAGTTTATGGATCAGACAAACCCGCTTGCCGAGCTTACCCACAAGCGCCGTCTTTCTGCTCTCGGTCCGGGCGGTCTTTCCCGTGACCGTGCGGGATTCGAGGTTCGTGACGTACACTACACCCACTACGGACGTATGTGTCCTATCGAAACCCCTGAAGGCCCTAACATCGGACTTATTTCATACCTTGCTTCCTTTGCAAAAATCAACAAATACGGCTTTATCGAGGCTCCCTACCGCAGAATTAACAAGGAAACGGGAGTCGTTACCGACGAAGTTACTTATATGACAGCCGATATGGAAGATAACTACTATGTTGCCCAGGCTAACGAGCCGCTTGATGAAAACGGCAGGTTTGTAAATTCAAGGGTAGTAGGACGTTATCGTGACGAGTTTGTCGAGCTTCCTGCCGACAGATTCGATTATATGGACGTATCGCCTAAGATGGTTGTGTCCGTAGCTACCGCAATGATTCCGTTCCTTGAAAACGATGATGCGAACCGTGCGCTTATGGGAGCTAACATGCAGCGTCAGGCTGTTCCGCTTCTTACTTCACAGGCTCCTATCGTCGGAACAGGTATGGAATATAAGGCAGGTACAGACTCCGGCGTTTGTATTCTTGCTGAGGACGACGGTGTTGTTATGAGCGTTGACGCACGCAATATCCGTGTTCAGTATGATTCGGGCAAGGTGCAGGATTACGAGGTTATCAAGTTCCTGCGTTCAAACCAGGGTACCTGCTTCAATCAGCACCCGATTGTATCCCGCGGACAGCGTGTTAAGAAGGGTGAAGTTCTTGCAGACGGTCCTGCAACCGATAACGGCGAAATTGCACTCGGCAAAAACGCTTTGATCGGCTTTATGACATGGGAAGGCTACAACTACGAGGATGCTGTTCTTATTAATGAGAAGATCGTCCGTGATGATGTTTATACATCAATTCATATAGAAGAATTTGACATAGAGGCAAGAGATACAAAACTCGGTCTTGAAGAAATCACAAGGGACATTCCGAACGTAGGCGAGGATATGCTCAAATACCTTGACGAGGACGGTATCATTCAGATAGGCTCCGACGTTAAGGCAGGCGATATTCTTGTCGGCAAGGTAACTCCTAAGGGAGAAACCGAGCTGACGGCGGAAGAAAGACTTCTCAGAGCGATCTTCGGTGAAAAAGCAAGAGAGGTAAGAGATACTTCCCTGCGTGTTCCTCACGGCGAATGCGGAACGGTAGTTGACGTAAAGGTATTTACCCGTGCAGACAGCCGCAACGAGCTTCAGCCCGGAGTAAACAAGGTAGTAAGAGTTTATCTCGCACTTAAACGTAAAATCAGCGTAGGAGATAAGATGGCAGGTCGTCACGGAAATAAGGGTGTTGTATCAAGAATACTCCCCGTTGAAGATATGCCGTTCCTGCCGGACGGTACTCCGCTTGACATCGTGCTTAACCCGTTGGGCGTACCTTCCCGTATGAATATCGGTCAGGTGCTTGAGGTTCACCTCGGTTATGCCGCAAAAGCACTCGGCTGGAAGATAATGACGCCTGTATTTGACGGCGCACACGAGCAGGATATTTTTGCTGCGTTAAAGGACGCAGGCTACAGCGAGGACGGTAAAACATGGCTTATTGACGGAAGAACGGGCGAACGTTTTGATAATCCGGTAACCGTAGGATATATGTATTATCTCAAGCTGCATCACCTTGTTGATGAAAAAATCCACGCAAGAAGCACAGGTCCTTATTCACTTGTTACCCAGCAGCCTTTGGGCGGTAAAGCTCAGTTCGGCGGACAGCGTTTCGGCGAAATGGAAGTTTGGGCGCTTGAAGCTTACGGTGCCGCTTATACGCTTCAGGAAATTCTGACAGTTAAGTCGGACGACGTTGTTGGACGTGTAAAGACCTATGAAGCTATCGTAAAGGGTCAGAACATTCCTGCTCCGGGAATCCCCGAATCGTTCAGAGTTCTTATCAAAGAGCTTCAGTCGCTGTCGCTTGATGTTCGTGTGCTTGCCGCAAACGGCGAAGAGATAGACATTAAGCAAAAATTTGATGAGGATGAAGATATTGCAGAGGCAACCACACCTTCTGATTTTGAAGAAGAAAGCGTTATGACCTCTATGGAGGGATATACTCTTGACGAGGGCGGCGAGGAAGGCAATATGTTTGACGATTCGCTGGCTGATGAAGAGGCTGATGACGATATGTTTGATTTTGACGACGATTTAAGCAGCGACGAAATGTAAGGAGGCAGCGCAATGATAGATAACAATGTTTTTGATTCAATTAAAATCGGACTTGCTTCCCCTGAGCAAATCAGAGCGTGGTCATACGGCGAGGTTAAAAAGCCTGAAACCATAAACTACCGCACATTAAAGCCTGAGCGTGACGGACTTTTCTGCGAACGCATTTTCGGACCGACAAAGGACTGGGAGTGCCACTGCGGAAAATACAAGAGAATTCGCTTTAAGGGTAAGATCTGCGACCGCTGCGGCGTAGAGGTTACCCGCGCAAAGGTAAGGCGCGAGCGTATGGGACACATT
>UQQD01000023.1 GCA_900543095.1 uncultured Ruminococcus sp.
GAACGACACAGGCTCTTCGTTGGTGATGCTCAGTATCTTGTTTCTCACGAGCTTGTGTCCGTCGCTTGCCACGATTGCCAATGCCTCTTGGTTGAGGTCAAAATAGAGACCGTTCATCACAGGTCTGATTTCCTCGTTAGCTGTGGCAAACAATGTGCGCGAGATGTTGTCGGCGAGGATGCCGGATGGTATGGTGATTGTCGTTGCCCCGTCGCCTACTGGCTGTGCCATAGGGAATTCATCGGCATTCTGTGCCGTGAAGGTATAGCCTCCGTTCTGGAATGTAATGCTCACGGAGTAGGTGTTCAGGTCTACTGTGAGCGTGACTGGCTGCTCCGGCAGGTCTTTAACGGCGTCGATGATGGTGCGGCTGCTGATGGCGAACCTTCCGTCGGAATCAGCCTCGTCGAGTTCCACACTGGTGGTGAGCTCGTTCTCCTTGTCAGAAGCGGTGAGCGTGAGCACTCCGTCCTTTACATCAAAAAGGATGCAGTCCAGAATCTGTAGTGAGTTCTTGCTGTTAAGCACTTTCGACAGTGTAAGAAGGCGGCTGCTTAGCACCGCGCATGACAATGTGATTCTCATTATTGTGTATTTTATTGTTGTTTTTATTGTTGTTTATCGTTGTCCTTGCTTTGCCGGACGCTATTTCCTTCTTATTATACGACCTGTTGGCGTCTGGCAGATAACGACTACAAAAATACAAAAAAACCTTGTGGTGAGCAAAAAATAAAATGAAATGTTTTTATTTTTAAAACTATTTATTAAATTATCATAATTATTATAAACATTATATATAACCAAAGTATTATCATTAAATACTTTATTATCATCTAATTTCTTTATAAGATAATTAAATTTTCCATCTTTTCTATTATATAACTCAGCAATTGGTATTCCAAACTTATACACTACATCAGCCTCATCATATTCACAAGGTACCACTAATTTACCATTAGTATCCACAATTCCTTTTTTACCATTTGAAGTGACTACATAGTATTTACCTTTAAGTTTTAAATTACTATAGTTATCACTAATCTTTTCACCTTTTTTATTTATTTTTTAATTTTAGTAAAAATAACGGCGGAGCAATCAAAATTTGGCAGTCCTGTTGAGCTAAATCAGTTATACTTATTATATTACAAACCTGAAAAACATTTTTAAATACGCTTGGCAATTCTGATAGGTTATATTCAAAAATGAAAAAATAACAAATATATTAAATTTTCTCTTGATTATCTCGGAATATCGTGTTACAATATAATTACAATTTGTTACATTTTGTAATTGGAAACGTAAATTTATGATTTTTTAGTGTTTTGATATTAAATTATATTAAATAAGGAAGGATGATTTTTTTGCATTACAACGGTTTTAAACACCCGAATTCAAAACGTATTCCGGCAATTATTCTGAGTGTGATACTATTTTTAACAACAGTATTTTCCGTATCGGTAATAACAAGCTCTGCGGCTTCATTCAGTCCAAGGCTTTATGCACCTGCATACGATAATACTTATTACTATGGCAGTAAAAACATTTTTTACACCGCAGGTTACGGTATGCCCAACTGCACGGCTTACGCCTTTGGCAGAGCATATGAGATTCTCGGCACCGAACCGAATCTGAGCCACGGCAATGCAGAGGACTGGTACGGTTACAACAAAGCAACCGGCGCTTACGACTACGGCTCAACTCCCAAAGTCGGAGCTATTGCTTGCTGGTCACATTACGGCGGCGGTCACGTTGCTGTTGTCGAATCTATCAGCAACGGTACGGTAACGATGTCAAACTCCGCATGGAGCGGAACAAATTTCTACCTTACATACGGATCGGTTTCAAATCCCGGTGCGGCAGGAAACAGCTGGTGGAATTTCCAGGGATTTATTTACATACTTGATTCAAACGATTCAGGCGATAATGATTCAGGTATTGATATACCTAATAAATCTACCGATGATTACTCAACAGGTATATATAAGGTAACGGTAGACTCTACCTTAAATATGCGCAGCGGCGTCGGTTCAGGTACAAGCTGGGTAGCTTCTATCCCCGACGGTACGGAGTTGAATATTACAGATATTGATTCAGACTCAAGCTATGTTTGGGGCTATACTAATTATAACGGAAACAGCGGTTGGGTAGCACTTGACTTCTGCAAATATATAGGCTCAGAACCCGAAGTTACTGAACCGGAGGTTACGGAACCTGAAGTTACGGAACCTGAAGCAACCGAACCTGAAGTTACGGAACCTGAAGTTACGGAACCTGAAGCAACCGAACCTGAAACGACAACCCCTGCTCCTACCCGGCCCGAAAAATCAGATACCGATCCCGTGAATTCCAATGAGCAATCGGGAACGGACTCACAGGAACCAAACGATGAGCCTAATGTTACTAATCCACCCGAAGACAGCACAGAATATGTTCTGTACTTTGCTTATGACGACTCCGAAGAAACAGGAGTTTATCCGCTTGAAAGCAAAGATCAGGAAGTAACCGTAACCCTAAAAGCAGGCAAGTATTCTATTTTTATGAAAGGCAACGACGAGGTTATCAGTTCCACTTATCCTCTGACGCTTGAACAGACCAGCGAAGTCAGCGTAACGTTTTATTCCGAAAACGATTACTTTGACATTCACGTTAATGAACTCAACCTGCCTCCCACAAACGAGGAAATTCAGGACAATGCTCAAAGCACACCCGATACCGCAGAAACCACGGTTTCTCCGTCAGTTTCTCAATCCACTTCAGACACTGTTGCAAATAATAATACAACA
Organism: uncultured Ruminococcus sp.; assembly: GCA_900543095.1. Taxonomy (GTDB): domain Bacteria; phylum Bacillota; class Clostridia; order Oscillospirales; family Acutalibacteraceae; genus Ruminococcoides. The sequence goes on from UQQD01000023.1 coordinate 2,784, forward strand.
GTAAGCAATACAAACGGTACCGTTCAAACAGGAAGCAATATCCGCATTGAAGCTGTAGCACTTCTTGTATTTTCGGTTTCATCGCTTATTTTACTCTGGATAAAACGCAAAGTGTTCTTTTTCTGATTTAAATTTATTTTAATTATCTGAGCAGTCGGCTGTATGTCGGCTGCTTTTTATGTTTGAAAATTGCAACCACTCTCATTTTTAATTACAGGTACTGCAAAATTAAATCAAAAAATCTGTTTTGTTTTATTCAGTAATGGCAATATGTTTTTTCTTTAAAATAGTATTTACAAAAAACATTGAATATGTTATAATTATTTTGGTGAAATTTTAAATCAAAATAAGCTTTGCTTGCAAGGAGCAAAGTTTACGACAGATTGCAAACAATGCAGTGCAAATGAGCATTAGCTTCCCTGGGGTTCAGCGAGTGATTATAATTCCCGCTGAAATTCTGAACCGGCACCTGCAGCCTAAGAGGCGATGGAATATTTGCACTTAGGTTATAGCCTGAACAAACATAAATATACCATATTAAAAAAGGAGGCATAAACACTATGAAAAAACTACTGTCAATTATTCTTGCGGTATTAATGGCGATAACCGTCTTTCCGCTTACGGTATCGGCAGAAACAAACAAAAAAACTATCGTTTACAACTATGACTTAGGTCAGGATATAAGCGGAGGTTTGAGTAAAAATGTAATCAACCGATATAATTTTTCGGTTGATAAAACAACAAAGCTCACGGTCAATTTCAGCGCATCAGTCAGATATTGCAGTATCCTGCTGTTAGACAATGCAGGAAATACTATCTACGGTGGCGGCGGATATACTTCAGGCTCAAGCAATTTAGTAAAGGCAAGCGTAACTTTTATTATAGCAAAAGGCAACTATCATATTGACATTTTTGCCGACACGGATTATACCGACACGGATTATACCTATACCTATAATATGGCAACTGCTACGGAGGAAGTCAAGGACGACCTGCCCGAAGAGCAAAACGGCAGTAATAACACCTTTGACACTGCATTTGCCATTGATATTGATAAGAAATATGACACCGCATTTTTGCGTGGAGACGTTATTGAATATTATGACGGTGACAACCAAAATCACGCAAATGACGGTTACAAGATTACCCTGCCGCAATCGGGCAATCTTGATTTTATCTTTAACGGCGACGTATATTATACAGAAATAAAGATATATGATGAATCCGAAACACAAATTTATTCAAAAAACACATATGTAAGCAGTAACGGAATAAACAGCCGTGAAATCAAGTTGGATTTAAATGCGGGTTCATATTATATTATGATAGGCGCTAAATTAGCCGTTGACGCTTGGCGTCCCGACCATTTCGGCGAATACAGCATTGAAACAGTATTCACGTCGTCTGACGAAACAGTTGTTGAATATCAGAACGGTCAAAACGAAACCAAAGACACCGCAACTTTGATTAACCTTTCAAAACTCCATAGCGGATTTGTGGCAAGTAATGAAGAATACGACTGGCACAAAATCTCTCTTGCCAAAGACAGCGAATATGTATTCTGGGCAAAGGCTAACATATATTACAGCATTATAGATGTTCTCAACAGCAATGACGAAACGCTTGAAAGCTTTGGCGGATATGCAGGGGTAACCTCAGGAATTCGTGAACGCTCATACACAAGCAAGCTAAGTGCAGGAGATTACTATATTAAAGTTAAGCGTGACTACGAAAACACCGGCAGTTATCAACTTTTATGTGCACCTTTAGGTGATGTTAACACAGACGGCGTAATTACCGTTGCCGACGCAACGCTTATTCAAAAATATCTTGCAAACATCTCAGAATTTGAAAGCTATCAAACTGTGCTTGCCAAAGTCAACGGAAGCGATGAAAAAATCACCGTATCTTCCGCTACAAACATTCAAAAATATCTTGCAGGCATTAACGCAACCGTATCAGGCAAATAAATAATCCGTAATACTTTTGGGCTGAGCAGAAATCAAAACTGCTCAGCCCTGTTTTATTAACAACACGCCGACCTCTGAATATAATGGATATGAAAGAGGTGCGTTATGAGAAACATAAATAATTTATGCTCTGTAATAGTCGGACGGCGTGCAAATGCTGCGGCGTTTATTGACGGAAGCGAAAAATACAGAAGTATTCACGGGCGAGTGCTTTTTTACGAGCTTTGCAGTTCTGTTATTGTCCGTGCAGAGATAACCGGACTTCCGAAAGCAAGCAATGAGTGCAATGATCCCGTGTTTGCTTTTCATATTCACGGCGGAACCTCGTGTACGGGTAATGCGGAGGACGCTTTTGCAAACGCAGGCTCACATTATAATCCTAATAACTGTCTTCACCCTTATCACGCAGGTGATATGCCGCCGTTGTTCGGCGTGAACGGCAATGCGTTTTTGATATTCTTAACAGACAGATTCTCTATTCCCGAGGTCATCGGAAAAGCGGTTATTATCCACGCTCACCCTGATGACTTTATGACTCAGCCGTCGGGAAATTCGGGCGAAAAAATAGCCTGCGGAATAATCAGACCGACTGTACGTTAAAATTGTTGACAATATAATTTTAATATGTTAAGATAACCGTAATCTATGAATATCGGAGGATTTTGTTTGCTGATATTAAGTGTGGCAGCTGAGGCGTAAGCCTCGGCAGTAATGAATTTTCAATTAAAAGCACACCGGTGCTTTTGTTGTTATGCCATTTACGCACTTCTATCGGCAATTTATTTTTGAGGCAATTCATATGTATTTTATTTAATTAAGCCTTTATTATATGTCTGTCAGTGCGTGAACGGTACTGACAGACTTTTATTTTAAGGAGAATTAACATTGAATACAAATTACTACGCTCTTGAATTCGACAAGATAAAAAATCAGCTTGCAGACTTCTGCATAAACGAAAGCGCAAAAGCCAATGCCCTTGCACTTGAACCCGAAATGTCCGAGCTTACACTCAAAAAGCTTAAGCTTGATACGGACAACGCAAGAAAGATAATTGACGTTTGCGGAACTCCTCCCCTGCCAAACGTAGAAAACGCCAAGGCTCTGATTAACAAAATCGAAAAGGACGGGCTTCTTTACCCCGACGAGCTGAGCCGATTTTGTACAACCCAAAGAACCACGGCAAAAAAATCAGGAAAAACAAAGCCGTTGATAAGAGCTGTGAGCACGCCGAAAGCTTTAATATCGGCGACAGCGTAACAGTCTATCCCGAAAAAAAGATTGGCATTGTTTTTCGGACAGCCGACGAAAAGGGTAACGTAGGCGTACAAATAAGCGGCAAAAAACGACTTGTTAATCATAAACGACTCAAGCTAAAGGTCAGCGCCGCTCAGATGTATCCGCCGGATTATGACTTTTCAATTATTTTTGATACTGTTGCAAACCGCAAGGCAAGCAAAAAAATGAACAAGCGCCATTGTCCCGATTTGTCCGTAACAATAGAAAATGATTTTGATGATTAGCAAAAAGGAGCAGACAATATGTCTGCTCCCGACTTTTTGAGTTATCTGTTTGCTTTTACGCTTTCATTAAGTTTTTTAAGACGCGCTTTCATTGAAAAATACTGCGACATCCATATTCCAAAATATATCGCAAAGAAAATAGCATAGTATATAACTATTCCCAACACATTCCTCGGCATCCAGCGCATAGAGAATGCTATCGGAAATGTTGCTGCAGAACAAATGATCAGATGAACAACGGTCTGCTTAAGTAAGCTCCAGCTTTCAAGCTCCCAAATGACAGAAGCTCCTCCAAACGCCGCACCGTAAAGCAAGGAACAACCCGTCTGTACCAAAACCGCATTGATTTCATTGCCGCAGTCATTAACAAGTTCGGGAACAGTAGGATAAAAACTGCCGTTGCCTATACACACAGAAATTATTATCGTAATTATCGTGCTGATTGCAAGTCCTATCGGTGCTCCGACAAGTGTGCGCAATATAATTTTTGAAAATACCGATCTTTTTTTCATAAATAACACCTCATATTCCAAGTATTTGTTTAATTTTATTTACATATCGCCTTGATGCATATGTTGTACTGCCGTTAGCAAGCGTAACGCATATGGTTCCCGTCAGCCCCATATCAAAGCGTCTGACCTTTTTAAAATTGACTATCTCCGAATTTGAAATTCTAACGAACTGAGCCTTACCGAGTTTTTCTTCAAGCTCATACAGCCTCGTCTTCAGGACGTATTCCCCCTCTGCCGTTACCGCAAAGATCTTGCCCGACGTCGAATATATCTTGAATATGTCCGATAAATCAAGGATAACTGCGGTGCTGTCCTTAAACCCCACAAGTATTTTGGGAGTTTCCTGCGACAAATTATTTATTATGGAATTTATCTCATCGGTCATTTTGTCGGTAACAACTATCACCTTAGGTTCGGAGCAGGCTTCGTCAATCATAATTTCAATTTTCATTTTGTTCCCTCCTTTCGACATCAGTATAATCAACCGCCGCTTTAAATGCAAGCGATTTTATATATGTGGTCGTTTTTTGAATATATGCGGTAATATATTTAAAACAAAATTCGGCTGACACAGAATTTCTGCATCAGCCGATGTTGCTTTTGATTAAAAATTATTTAAAATAGCGATTTAACAGACCTCTGAATCCTGCGCCGTGGCGGGCTTCATCCTTTGCCATTTCGTGAACAGTATCGTGTATAGCGTCAAGGTCCTGAGCCTTTGCACGCTTTGCAAGGTCAAACTTGCCCTCGCATGCGCCTGTTTCCGCATCAACACGAAGCTGAAGATTTTTCTTTGTGCTGTCGGTTACAACATCGCCCAAAAGCTCTGCAAATTTAGCTGCGTGTTCTGCTTCTTCAAAAGCATACTTTGTAAATGCGGCGGAAATTTCGGGATAACCCTCTCTGTCGGCTACTCTTGCCATTGCAAGATACATACCGACTTCGCTGCACTCACCCTCAAAATTTGCTCTGAGGTCCTTGATAATATCCTCGCTTACTCCCTTTGCAACGCCTACTTCGTGTACCGTTGCAAAATCTGCGTCCTCGTTCATCTGCTTGAATTTGTCGGCAGGAGCTTTACATACAGGACATTTTTCCGGCGGTTCAGGACCTTCGTGAACATATCCGCATACTGAACATACCCATTTCATAATAATCAGCCTCCTAAAATTTTAGTTTTAGTTTTTGCAAAATAAACAAATGTATGTATTCATTTGTTTATTTATTTTGATTATTTTAGCATACGAGCTTTTAATTTTAATTCAGTTCCGGAATTAAACAATTTAATTTATGTACTTTTTTAAAATATCTGAATAAAATGAAATGAAGCTTTTGAAAGAGGAGATCTTATGCCTAAAATTTATCTCAGCCCGTCATTGCAGGAATACAATCCCTACACAGGCGGAGGAAACGAAGAATACTATATGAACCTTGTTGCCGATGCAATGGAGCCGTATCTGAGGGCAAGCGGAATTGAATTTTCGCGCAACAAACCCGATATGACTCTCTCGCAGGCTATCGCAGATTCAAACAAGGGCGATTACGACCTGCATCTTGCGATTCACAGCAATGCTTCTCCGCCCGCAACGGCAGGTCAAAACACGGGAGCGGCGATATACTACTATCCTACAAGTACAAAGGGAAAGCAATTTGCCGAAATCATTAAGGATAACTATCAGAATGTATATCCGAACAAGGTGCAAACCATTCCTACCACCTCACTTGCAGAGGTGCGCCGAACAAAAGCACCCACCGCTCTTGTTGAAGTAGCCTATCACGACAACCCGACCGACGCAAAATGGATAAGGGACAACATAAACAACATAGCAAGAAGCCTGTCGCAATCTGTCGCACAATATCTCGGCGTACCGTTTGTTGAACCGTAAAGCAAGCCGCTCTGTAAAATTGCAGGGCGGCTGTTGCTTTGAGATAAGTTTTGAGTTATAATTATCTTATCATATAAAAAGTGGTGATATTATGACTGACGAACTCAAATCAAGAATTGAAAAAACTATCAAAAACCTAAAGCAAAACAATATGGACGCCTACTACTGCGAAAATGCAGCAGAAGCACAAAAGCTTGTAAAAACTCTTATCAAAAAGGGCGACACAGTCTCGAACGGAGGCTCGGTAACGCTGAAGCAAACAGGAATTTCCGATATTATCCGCTCGGCGGATTACAACTATCTTGACCGCAGCCGTGAGGGAATTACCCGTGAAGAGGTCGAGGAAGTTTACCGCAAGACTTTTTCTGCCGACGCTTTCTTTACAAGCGCAAACGCCATAACCGAAAACGGCGAGCTTTATAATGTTGACGGCAACTCAAACCGCGTTGCCGCAATACTCTACGGCCCGAAAAGCGTTATTGTGGTTGCAGGCATAAACAAGCTCGTAAAGGATATTAACGAGGCTGTTTACCGTGTAAAAACCGTTGCCGCTCCCCAAAACACAATAAGATTAAACATTGACACCTACTGCTCAAAATCCGGCAAATGCGTATCCCTTGAAAAAGACGATTCCGACCTTTGCGACGGCTGTCATTCACCCGGCAGGATATGCTGTAACTATGTAGTTTCCGCTCAACAGCGGCACATCGGCAGGATAAAGGTAATTATTATCGGCGAAGAATACGGATATTGAGCCTTTAAATCAAAGCTGACAGAAAGACGAACCGTGCGGTAACACACGGTTCGTCCCTGACAGGAACAATGTAGTTATCTGTTTTCCTGCTCGTTTTTGTTCTGGTTGTTATTCTGGTTCTTGTTCTGGTTGTTGTTCTGATTTTTGTTCTGATTCCGGTTGTTGTTCTGGTTGTTATTCTGATTCTGATTCTGATTCATATTAACACCTCCTTTGTGCATTTATTATTGACGGAAATTTTGGTAATATTCAATGAATGATTTTTTATTTAGAATGAAATCTGTTTTGGGCGAAGAATTTGACGAGTTTTTAAAATTCTATTCCGCCGAAAATTTCAGAGGGCTGCGTGTAAACGCCTTAAAATGCAGTTGTGAAAAGCTAAAGTCGCTGATTGACTTTCCGCTTTCCCCCACGCCGTTTTGCAAGGAAGGTTACTATATTCCGAGCGGCGTTGAGGGCTTGGGAAACAATCCTCTGCATCACGCAGGCGCATTTTATATTCAGGAGCCGTCGGCTACCTCTGCGGTTGAGATGCTCGACGTTAAAGAGGGCGACTTTGTGCTTGACCTTTGTGCGGCTCCGGGCGGAAAAAGCACTCAGATAGGCGCAAAGCTGAACGGAACCGGACTTTTGTGGAGCAATGAAATAGTAAAAAGCAGAGCTAATATTCTTTTATCGAATATTGAGCGAATGGGCATATCAAACGCCGTTGTTTCAAACTGCCACCCCGACACACTGTGTCAAAGACTTGCAAATCAATTTGACAAAGTGCTTGTTGACGCTCCGTGCAGCGGCGAGGGAATGTTCAGAAAAAGCAATGAGGCACAAAACGAATGGAGCGTTGAACACGTCAAAAGCTGTGCCGAACGCCAGCTTTTGATTTTGAACAGTGCCAAAAATGCCCTTAAAGACGGCGGCGTTATGGTGTATTCCACCTGTACGTTTTCACGGGAAGAAAATGAAGTAGTTATCACAAGATTTCTCTCGGACAACCCCGACTTTGAGCTTGAAGACCCAAACGTTGATTTTGGAAGACCTGCGCTTGAATACGCACGCAGGATATTCCCAATGGACGGCGGCGAAGGACATTTTGCCGCAAAACTGCGTAAAAAAGGCGATTGCCGCCAAACTCTTGTCATTCAGTCGGACAATAAAAAAACCGATAAAGATGTACTTGATTTTTACGACGGCATTTTCAACAATCGTCCGTTTGGAGATAAAATTATTATTTCAAACAGTAAAATAATTATTCTTCCAAAGAATTTTAATTTTGAGCTAAAGGGCTTGCAGATACTGCGTGCAGGCATAATTCTCGGAGAACTTGCAAAAAACAGGATTGAACCGCATCACAGCGCATTTATGGCGGCAAAAAAAGGCGACTGCAAAAGCTTTGTTGACCTCAACCTAAACAGCAGTGAAATAAAAGCCTATCTTCACGGTGATGAGATTCCGGCTCCGTTTGACGCAAAAGGTTATACTGCGGTATGCGTAAACGGAATCACAACGGGTTTTGGCAAAGCGTCAAACGGCAGGCTCAAAAACAAATATCCGAAAGGACTGCGAACATTAAGATGAACAATCTGTCAGATATAGGCGTTATAAAAGAAATTCTCGGTAAACACGGCTTTACTTTTTCAAAATCACTCGGTCAAAACTTTTTAATTAATCCCTCTGTTTGTCCGAAAATGGCCGAGCTTTCGGGAGCCGGAAAAGGCGTTGGTGTTATAGAAATAGGGCCGGGAATCGGCGTGCTTACAAACGAGCTTTGCAAGCTGTCCGACAAGGTAGTCGCCATAGAGCTTGACAAAAGGCTTTTACCCGTACTTGACGAAACGCTTGCGGAATATGACAACATAAAAATAATTAACTCAGATGTTTTGGAACTTGACCTGAATAAACTTATTGAAGAAGAATTTAAGGGTATGGAGGTCGTTGTGTGCGCTAACCTCCCCTATTACATAACCTCTCCCGTTATTATGAAATTGCTTGAAAGCAAACTGCCCATAAAAGCAATTACGGTTATGGTGCAAAAGGAAGCCGCACTGCGTATCTGCGCCGAGGTAGGTTCACGGGCAAGCGGAGCGGTCACCGTTGCGGTAAACTACTATGCAAAGCCGCAAATGCTGTTCGGAGTGAGCGCAGGTTCGTTTATGCCCGCTCCAAAAGTCGATTCGGCGGTAATGCGCCTTGATGTGCTGAAAGAACCGCCTGTTGAAACAGATGAACAAAAGTTTTTTGCCGTAGTGAAATCGGCCTTTTCTCAAAGAAGAAAAACTGTTGCAAACTCACTGAGTTCGGGACTTGGAATAGAAAAAGCTATGGTGATAAGCCTGCTTGAAGGCTCCGATATTCCGATAAACGCAAGAGCCGAAAAATTGAGTATGCAAAACTTTGCCGATATTGCAAACAACCTTGGGAAAGGATGATATTAATGGAAAAGCCAAAAAAAATGAACGTCTTGTTCAAAATTGCATTTATCCTGCTCTGCGTAGCGGTTGGGTTGCTCATTGCCGGAATTGTGGTTGCGTATGCGTTTAACCGAGTATATTTTTCGGCTGTTTTTACAGGCAGCGGCTGTGTGCTGTGTTTTATCGGAATAATTCTTGCAATGCTCAGCAAGCCGAAAAAGCCCAAAGCTCCAAAAACACCGGATGAAAAATTCAGTGTTGACACCAATGATAATTTATGATAGAATTGCGTTAATAAAGGGGAGTAGTTCGCAGAAATATCTGTGATATATTTCGTCAGTACACATACCCCGATGCGGGTATCGGATATATTTTAAAGAACGAGACTTTTATTGCAAAGCTTTGCTGTGCCTTGCAATAAAAGTCTTTTTTGTTTGTATAATATATTATGAACTACACCAAAGACAACGGAACAAGCCTGATTCCGTAAAAAATAATTGGAGGAATTTTTATGAAAAATCCTTATCAGCTTTCAAAATCAGAGGTGCTGGAACAACTCGGCGTAACGAGCGACGGTCACACCTCGGAAAAAGCCGAAGAGCTTTTGCAAAAAAACGGCAGGAATGTTTTGCAGGAAACAAAAAAACAATCGGCGTTTATGGTGTTTTTAAGTCAATTTGCCGACCTGCTTGTAATAATACTGATTATAGCGGCAATTATCTCAATTTTTTCGGGCAATCTTGAAAGCACTATAGTTATTTTTGCAGTTATTACGATGAATGCGATATTGGGTACTGTTCAGCACATCAAAGCAGAAAAATCGCTCGAAAGCCTTAAATCGCTGTCATCGCCGAGTGCAAAAGTAATTCGTGACGGGCAAAAAATTGAGATTGACTCAAAGGACGTTGTTGAGGGCGATATTATCGTTTTGGAAGCAGGAGACCTTGTTGTTGCCGACGGAAGAATAATCAACAATTATTCTCTGCAAGTCAACGAAAGCTCGCTTACAGGCGAATCAACGAACGTTGACAAAAGCGAAGACGTTATATCAGGTGAAGTTGTGCTTGCCGACAGGACTAATATGGTATATTCGGGCAGTCTTGTCACCTACGGCAGGGCGATAGTCGCCGTCACGGCAACGGGAATGAACACCGAGATAGGTAAAATTGCCGAGCTTATGAATTCGGCAAAGGAAAAGAAAACTCCGCTTCAGCAAAGCCTTGACAAGTTTTCGAGCCGACTTGCAATAATCATTATGATAATAAGCGCCGTTGTGTTCGGACTTAACCTGTGGCAGGCAGGAACAATCAATCAGGACACAATACTTAATGCGCTGATGTTTGCGGTTGCGCTTGCAGTTGCCGCAATTCCCGAAGCGCTTGGTTCAATCGTCACTATCGTTCAGGCTATGGGAACTCAGAAAATGGCAAAGGAAAACGCCGTTATCAAAGATTTAAAGGCGGTTGAGAGCCTTGGATGCGTTTCGGTCATCTGTTCCGACAAAACAGGTACGCTGACCCAGAACAAAATGACCGTTCAGAAAATATACATCAACGGCGAAAGTATTATTGAAGAACAGCTTGATATGAATATCGAAAGTCACCGTCATCTGCTCTATGATATGGTGCTAAACAACGATTCAAGCATAGTTGACGGAAAAGGTATCGGCGACCCTACGGAATACGCCCTGCTTGAAACCTTTAGGAACATCGGCTTTGACGAAAACACAATAAGATACGGACTGAAAAGAATTGAAGAAGTTCCGTTTGACTCCGACCGAAAGATGATGAGTTCAAAGTATCAAATGCACGGCGTTCCGCATATTCTCACAAAGGGTGCGCTCGACGTTATCCTTGAAAGGTGCATAAAAATCGCAACAAAGGACGGAGTACGCAAAATCACCGACGATGACAAAAAATCCATTCTTGAGCAGAACAAAAAATACTCCGAAAGCGGACTCAGAGTTCTGACATTTGCATACAAGGAATCAGATGAGGAACTTAACGTTGACACGGAATACGACTATATTTTCCTCGGTCTTGTCGCTATGATAGATCCGCCGAGAGAGGAATCAAAGCAAGCTGTCGCAGACGCAATAAGAGCCGGCATAAAGCCCGTTATGATAACAGGCGACCACAAGATAACTGCGTCGGCGATTGCAAAACAGATAGGAATTATGCGTGAGGGTGACCTTGCGGTTACAGGGCTTGAGCTTGACGCAATGAGCGACGAAGAGCTCGATAAAAAGATTGAAAAAATCTCGGTTTATGCTCGTGTATCACCCGAAAATAAAATACGAATTGTTGAAGCCTGGCAAAGAAAGGGCAACATTGTTTCTATGACGGGCGACGGCGTAAACGACGCCCCTGCGCTCAAAAAAGCCGACATCGGCGTAGCAATGGGCATTACGGGAACAGAGGTTTCAAAGGACGCCGCCTCAATGATTTTGCAGGACGACAACTTTGCAACCATAATCAAAGCGGTAGCAAACGGACGAAACGTTTACCGCAACATCAAAAACGCAATTTTGTTTTTGCTATCGGGCAATATGGCAGGAATATTTGCGGTGCTTTATACATCGCTTATGTCGCTTCCGATACCGTTTGAGCCTGTGCATCTGCTGTTTATCAACCTCCTGACCGATTCTTTGCCTGCTATCGCAATAGGTATGGAAAAACCCGAAAAAGACCTTCTGTCGCAAAAGCCCCGTGACCCGAAGCAGGGAATTTTGAGCAAGGATTTTGTCTGTCTTATGTTCGGTCAGGGTGCATTGATTGCTTTGTCAACTATAATTGCATTTTATATCGGATTGCAGGTAAACGCCGCAACGGCAAGCACAATGGCTTTTTCAACACTAACGCTTGCACGGCTGTTCCACGGCTTTAACTGCCGCAGTAAGCACTCGGTATTCAGGCTGGGACTGACCTCCAACTATTACAGTATCGCCGCATTTTTGGCAGGCGTATTCTTCCTTTCATTCGTACTTTTTGTACCGTTTATGCAGCCGCTTTTCAGCGTTGAAATACTCACCTCAGCACAAGTCGGTTATATCGGACTTTTGGCGTTTATCCCGACAGTCGTTATTCAATTAATAAAGGTCATCGCCGAAAAAATAAAAAAATAACCTATACAAAAATGCTCCCCTTTTCTTCGGGGAGCATTTACTTCGGAAAATATGTGATATTTTATAACTTTTCGTTTTTATATCAAAGCCGTAAATCAAACATCATTAGTCCAAGCTTTCTTCCTGCCCTATGCTTCCAATATAGGAATAATCGCCTGCAATGTACTTTTGAATCAAAGTTACATCGGTATTTTTAAATTAATTAAAATCTCGGTGTTTGGCTTAAAATATACGCTCACACCGAACCGCCGCACTCGTTTTGTGCCGCAGGTGTGCCGAATAATTGCACTTTGATTATAACACGCTTACTAACAGAGAGCAAGTGCTTATTATTAAGTTATTTATATTTTTTGTTAGATAGGTTATGCTTTTTGTGGGTGATAAGATATGTCTAAAGCAAAAGCAATTTCGGCAAACAACGCCGAAAAGTATGTACAGCTCGGTTTGAACATCGCATATTTCAGAAAGCTGAGGGGATATACTCAGGAGGAGCTTGCCGAAATGGTTGACATCAGCCGCTCACACCTCAGCGCCATTGAAGCACCCAACATCATAAAAGCGTTTTCCATTGAACTGTTGTTTAACATTGCCGACGCCCTGCAAATTGATAGCTACAAGCTGTTGGTTTTTAAAGAATAGTTTTTCATAAATATCACATATAAATTAATCGGGCGCTGTCTTTTTCTTGACAACGCCCGATGCTTTATTTATAATCTAAGTGTAGTATTGCTCCGATTTAAATCTAAGTGAAATTCGATTTAAACCTGATCATAATTAAACGGAGGGTTAATGTATGAACATATGGCACGATATTTCGCCAAAAAGGATTACAAAAGATAAGTTTTATGCCGTTATTGAAATCTCAAAGGGCGACAAAAACAAATATGAGCTTGACAAGGAAACAGGTCTTTTGAAGCTTGACCGTGTTTTGTTTACGTCCACTCATTATCCCGCAAACTACGGATTTGTTCCCCGAACCTTTGCCGACGACGGCGATCCGCTTGATGTTTTGGTACTTTGCAGTGAAAACATTCGGCCGATGACGCTTGTTGAGTGCAAACCAATCGGCGTGCTTAATATGATTGACAACGACAGCAACGACGAAAAAATCATCGCCGTTCCCGTAAACGATCCGAACTACAACTGCTTTGGCGACATAAGCGAACTGCCCAGACATTATTTTGAGGAAATAAAACACTTCTTTCAAGTGTACAAAACGCTCGAAAACGGCAAGGAAACCAGCGTGACCGAATTTGCCGGAGTTGAAAAAGCAAAGGAAGTTTTGCAAAAATCTATCAACGGTTACATAAGGGATTTTCAGATGGCGTAACCGCACAAAAACTAAGGGCGAACGGTGTTCGCCCATAATTTTAATCGGTATATTAGGATTACAGCTTAAAATCCTCGGCAGTGTATGTACCGTGGAGCGTTATCGACTTTGGCTCACGCATAAGCGGATCATAATCAAACGATCTGCATTTGCCGTTTTTTATCTGCTTTGACTTTGAACATACAACTGCATATCCGTCAGACAAAGCATTTTTGCAATATGTACAGCTTGGCGGAATGCGATTTCCGAAAAGCTTGTTTTTCATACAATCACCTCTTGTTCCTCTAAATTATAACATTCGTGTTTGTCAGTTTCAAGTAAAATATATTATCGGAGGCTTTTATTTTGAATTTTTCATCAAATGTTATGACGCTCAACAACCCCGACAGCGTTCCATATCTCACTTATAATTCCCTGTCGGAAATCAGTTTTATCAACCACGCCTTTTCAACGCGCCTCGGCGGAGTGTCAAAAGGTGAATTCACTTCAATGAATATGGCATTTAACAGAGGCGACGAGCCCGAAGCAGTTACCGAAAATTACAAACGGCTGTGCAAAAGCGCAGGCTTTGATTTTGAAAGTCTGACTGCCTCTTCTCAGGATCATCACACGTTTGTGCGTGCCGTCACACGCAAAAATATCGGAGTCGGAATATACAAGCCAAAGGACATTGAAAGCGTTGACGCAATAATCACAAACGAGAAAGGCGTTACGCTTGTAACATACTACGCCGACTGCACGCCGCTGTTTTTTGTTGACGTTAAAAACAAAGCTATCGGGCTTGCTCACGCAGGCTGGAGAGGAACGGTTGGCAGAATAGGCGAAAAGACAGTTAAAAAAATGCACGAGCTTTACGGCACAGATCCGAGCAACATAATAGCGGCAATCGGGCCTGCCATATCGGCTTGCTGTTACGAGGTTGACAAACCGTGTGCAGACAATTTTATTGCGCTTGACGGACTTGACAACAGCAAATTCGTGTTCCCTAAGGGCGACGGAAAATATATGATAGATTTGCTTGAAACAAACCGTCAGATTCTTATAAATTCGGGAGTTCAGCCCAAAAACATCACGGTTTCCGACATTTGTACAAACTGCAACAGCGAGCTTTTGTGGAGTCACCGTGCAACAAAGGGACATAGAGGAACAATGAGCGCATTTATGTGCATTAAATAATTAACGTAGGTCACCACTTGAATACCTACTAAATATATGGTATTATTAAATAAGAGGTGTAACAAATGAAAATTTCAACAAAAGGACGTTATGCTCTGCGTATGCTGCTGGACCTTGCACAACATCAGGAAAACGGCTACATTGCGCTTAAGGACATTGCAAAACGTCAGGGAATATCAAAAAAATATCTTGAACAAATAATACCCATACTTAACAAATCGGACGTCCTCACCGCAAATCGAGGCTATCAGGGCGGCTACAGACTTGCAAAGGCACCGAGCAAATATACGGTAGGCGAAATTTTGCGGCTTACCGAGGGCAGTTTGTCCCCCGTTGCGTGTCTTGACCACGATCCGATTGAATGTGACAGATGCGATGACTGTATGACGCTTCCTGTCTGGAAAGGGCTGGATAAGGTCATTAACGAATATCTTGACGGCATTACTTTGCAGGATATTATTGATCAACAGCGAGAAAAATACGCAAACGATTATGTTATCTGAAAAAAGGGCGGTTTAACCGTCCCTTTTTATTTGCAAAAACAGGTCAGCCTTCGCTTTTTTTAAGCCTTGCAATAACAAATTGAGCGCACAAGCCCGTAAATAATCCTGCAAGGCATCCCGATACCAGCAAAAACGGATAGTACGCAATTATCTGAAACGTCTGCAAGACTATCAGCGCCGCAATCATCTGTCCTGTATTATGCAAAACCGCTCCAAATATGCTTGCTATCCAAATGTGTTTTTCATCAATGATTTTTTTCAAAAGCAACATTCCGACAAGGCAAAGCGTACTGCCCGCAAAGCTGTAGATAAGCGCCGTTATGTTGCCGCAAAAAATTGACGAAAGCAATATTCTGACAAAAACTGTCATAGCGACCTCATATGCCCTGTAATGATATACCGCATAGACGGTTATTATGTTTGCAAGCCCCAGCTTGATACCGGGAATCGGAAACGGATTTGGAATCTGTTGCTCAACAATAAATATTATAAGTGAAATTCCGCAAAGCATCGCAAGCTCTGCAATTCGTTTTGCTTTCATAGTCCTACCCTGCCACTGCGTCAATTTCTGAATTATTTTCCGCAAACTCAATCACAAGGTGATTGGGCAGGCACACTATCGGCATAGCAGACGAGCTGAGCCAGCCCATATGTACACAGGTGTTGTCCGGGCAATCTGCCTTTAAAACACGAATCTTGCCGTCCTTTATCTCAACTGTATTTGTACTGCCGTTATAGTCGATGTCAAAGGTTGTGTCTTCGGCTTTGGAAAGGTCAAAGGTATAAAGCACCTTTGAGTCACGAACAATATTGACGGTGTTTTTCTTAGGCAAAAGCAGCACGACCGCACTGCCGACAATGCCGAGTGCAAAGATTAAGGCGCAAATGCCGATAAGAATTTTATATTTATTCTTTTTCATATTATCACATCCGATTTTTATATGTACATTATAGCGTAACCAAAAAAATATTACAACATTTGTCCAAAACAAAACACCCTCGGCTGCTGCTGAGGGTGCCTTTTGTGTGAATTCGGCTATATACCGCTTACTTTAACTCAAAGCTGTTGCAGTCAACGCACTGACACTGGGTCGGATGGGGTTCGTGTGTGCCTACCTTGATTTCTTCGAGCGAGCAGTAGTCCTTATCCTTGTTGTGGTTTTTGCAGCTTACAACAGTGCACTTAATGCACTGATTTGCATAAGAATTGTTTGTCATTTTAATCACCTCAAAAATTTTTGGATAATACTGATTGCAATGCCTGCAAAATTTTGCGGCGTTGCTGATATTATTTTTGACCGCAAAAGCAAAAATATACTGCACCATTTTCAAAAATTAAAATAAAATATATCGAGGTGAATCATATGGAAACTGTTTCGGCTGTTTTGCTTGTGGTGTTTGCGGTAATCGGCGTGATTGCGCTGATAAGAGAGATCTCGTTTTATTTGCTCAGGTACAAAACCAACGAGTCTGTTATGTTTGTCACTCCGATAAGCGGAAAATGTGAGGACGCAGAAATGATTCTGCGAAGCGCAGCGTCAAAGGTCAAGTGGATCAGCAGAGGAAAACACGACTATGTGATTTGCCTTGACTGCGATATGGACGATGAAACCAAAAGAATTTGTGAGAACATCTGCAAGGAATACGGCTTTGCAAAGCTGATGTCAAAAAACGAATTTTTTGAAAAGTTTAACAAACCTGCCCGATAATCGGGCAGGTGGCATTTTTAAGAAATTTTTTAATTATTTTTAAAAAAAGTGTTGACATTTGGATTGGTTTGTAGTATCATAATATTCGTCGCTGAGAGATACCAGCAATCGATTGAAGCGACAAAGGCATGTGGGAGCATAGCTCAGCTGGGAGAGCATCTGCCTTACAAG
>UQQD01000024.1 GCA_900543095.1 uncultured Ruminococcus sp.
GCGCACATCGTTCGGGACGATGGGGTCGCAAGTTCGAATCTTGTCACCTCGACCAACTGTAATAACGCCGTCTTTTGGCGGCGTTATTTTTTGCAGTAACTGCAAAAAATGTAATAGTTTATCATATATGGCGGAAACCTTGAATGTTAATCTGCTCAGTTTGCCGCTTCAAAGGTTTTAACACTTCAAGCTTCCCCAACGGGAAGCTTTTTTTGTATATGCATTTTTTAACTACATATTATTCAGGAGAGCTTATGACGCAAAACGAAATCAAACAAAAATTTTCTCATATGAACAAAATGCAGCAGCAGGCGGTTTTTTCAACAGAGGGACCACTGCTTATTCTTGCGGGCGCAGGTTCGGGCAAAACTACCGTGCTTGTCAACAGAATAGCCTATATATTGCAGTCGGAGCTTTGCAATCCGTGGAATATTCTTGCTATAACCTTTACCAACAAGGCGGCAGGCGAGCTTAAAGAGCGCATTTGCGCAACAGTTCCCGAGGGCGGAAACGATATTTGGGCGGCAACCTTTCATTCTACCTGTGCAAGAATTTTACGCCGCTACGGCGACAGAATAGGCTATACAAGCCATTTTACCGTGTATGCGACCGACGACCAGAAAAGGCTCGTCAAGGATATAATGAAACAGCTTAATATCGACGAAAAGATTTTGCCTGCAAAGGCGGTGCTTTCCGAAATTTCAAAAGCAAAGGATAAAATGCTTACACCTTCCGAAATGTTAAGTCAGGCGGGCTATGACAACCGCAAGGCTTCTGTTGCAAAGGTCTATGAAATCTATCAGTCAAGGCTAAAAACCGCAAACGCAATGGATTTTGACGATTTGCTCTGCAACACTGTTTTGCTTTTTGAACAATGTCCCGAAATACTCGGCTACTACCAAAATCAGTTTAAGTACATAATGGTTGACGAGTATCAGGACACAAACAAGGTTCAGTACAAATTTGTCAGTATGCTTGCCGAAAAATACGGAAATATCTGTGTTGTGGGCGACGACGACCAGAGTATATACAAATTCAGAGGAGCAACTATAGAAAACATCCTTTCGTTTGAAAACACCTTTAAGGGAGCAAAAATAATTCGTCTTGAACAGAATTACCGCAGTACGCAAAATATACTCAACGCCGCAAATGAAGTTATTTCAAACAACACAATGCGTAAGGGCAAAACCCTGTGGACGGAAAATCCTAAGGGAGATAAAATAGAAGCTCACTTTTGCGAAACGGAGCGTGACGAAGCAAATTTTGTTGCAAACACAATACTTGACGGTGTTGCAGACGGCCGCAAATTTTCGGATTTTGCCGTGCTTTACCGCACCAACGCTCAGTCAAACGCTATTGAGCAGGCATTGTCACGTTCGGGAGTTCCTCACCGTATAATCGGCGGTCACAGGTTCTATGACCGTGAAGAAATCAGGGATATGGTGGCATATTTGCAGGTGATAAACAATCCGCACGACGACGTAAGACTCAGCCGTATAATCAATGTGCCGAAACGCTCAATAGGCACAAAAACCGTGTCAACTGCCGCCGAGATTGCCTCAGGACTCGGCGAAAGCATTTACAATATTATCAAAAACGCCGATGATTTTCCTGCGCTCTCCCGTTCAGCGGCAAAGCTCAAAGAGTTTGTCAGCCTTATTGACGGGCTTATTGAGGCTGAGCAAAGCGGAGATTATTCTCTTGCAGAATTATATAATCTTATCATCGAGCATACAAATTACAGAACTTATCTTAAAAATGAAAAAGAAAACGCCGATGTAAGGATAGAAAACATCGAGGAGCTTCTCTCAAATATCATCAAATTTGAAGAGGACTACGCCGATGAAGCCGATCTTTCTTCTTTCCTTGAGGAAATTTCGCTCCAGACTGATATTGATAATTACGATGCAGACGCCGACACCTGTGTAATAATGACTCTGCACAGCGCAAAGGGACTTGAATTCCCTGTTGTGTTTATAACGGGGATGGAGGACGGAATTTTCCCGTCATACGCTTCTATTATAAATCCCGATGAAATCGGCGAGGAACGCAGACTTGCATATGTCGGCATAACAAGGGCAAAGGAAAAGCTGTATTTAACAAAAACACGTTCAAGAATGTTATTCGGTTCAACGTCATATAACAAGACGTCACGTTTTCTCAACGAAATTCCTGATGAACTTATCAATATAACCGAAGAAAACAAAAAATTTGTGCAATCATCTTCGTATTCATCTCAACCCGATAAAATATCGGTCGGTTCATCAAAGCCCAAAACCGCATATAATCCGTCGCTGTATAAAAAGCCTGCCGTTAAGTCGGGCGTTGTGTATAATGTCGGTGACACAGTGCTGCACAAGGTTTTCGGCAAAGGAATGGTTATGAAAGCCGAAAAAATGGGCAACGATACATTGCTTGAGATAGCCTTTGAAAAGGGAACTAAAAACCTTATGGCTAATTTCAGCAAGATGGAAAAAATATAATCACAAATTCCTTATATTCTTCACACAAATCAAAAACCTCCATAAAATGTATTGTTACAGAGCGATATTTAGCCTGTTAATACTTAATATGGAGGTAATTTTTATGCCAGATGCATCTTTAGATTTGGAACAGACTTCTGCTAAAAGCGACATCGGTCAAAGAGCAGACTTTGATTCCGTTTGCGTAGACGTTCCGCGAATCTATGACAGTTGCTGTGCAAAGGATTGTCTGAGTAATCTGCCTGTGTATTTTTCTGCACAGAATCAAAGGCTTGTGGAAGAGGCGACTTCTGTTCGTTTGAACAAAGCAAGTGTGTCAAATGCAATTATAAAAGTAGATTCCGTTGCATTCCATACCGGATTTTATTCTGTAGATATGGTATTCTACTTTTCGGTTTGCTGTGACATTTATTCGGGAAGCGGTTCATTGCCGACAACAATCAACGGCGTTGCAACCTACGGCAAAAGAGTAGTGCTTTACGGCAGCTCGGGGGATATAAAATCCTTTGCGAGTGATGCATCCGAAACTGCAGGATATTCACCCAATACCTGTTGTTCGCCCGAAGAGGGAAGCTTGCCGAAGGCAACCGTAAACGTTTCCAATCCAATGGGATTATCGTCAAAGCTTGTGAAGCCTGAAGAGAATGTAAGTCTACCGTATATTCCAAGTTATTTGATTGACGCTATCGGAGGAGAACTTTCTGCTCCGGTAGAAAAGCAGGTTCTTGTAACGCTGGGAATTTTCACGATTACAAGACTTCAGCGCAACGTACAGCTCTTGATACCGTCGTATGATTTCTGTGTTCCGCGCAAAGAGTGCGCCGTAAAAACCGATGATCCGTGCGAAGTATTCAGCCAGATTGAATTCCCGACGGATTCATTCTTCCCGCCAAGCCCGATTGATTCTGATAGCGGAACCTCAGAGCCGCATTGCAGCTGCTGTAATTCCGAATGAGCTTTGGTACACGCAAAACGGTTGGAGTATTATGCTCCAACCGTTATTTTCTTAGAATTTCCATTCCGATATTTTGTTTTTCTTTACAATAAACGCTTTGTCTGCAATTTTTGCCAACGGCTCGTCGCTTTTGCTGTCCGAATAGAACTCGTCGATTTTTTTATCGCCGAAAATTTCATAAAAACGCCTGACTTTTTCCTCTCCGTGACAGTTGATGCCGCTGTACTTTCCGCTTTTTTTATCGACCTTTGAGGCAATTAGATTTTTGCAAACCGGTTTAAGCAAAAATTCGGGAGAAGCAGAAATTATCAGATCGTCGTCTTTTTTCTGCCTTTTATAAAAATCCTTAATTTTGTTTTTGTGCCGTTTCCAAAATTCTTCAACATCCCTGTCAATGTCGCAGTACGTCAAAAACCTGTACATAGTTTCCTTAAATTGCGTCTTACTGCCGATTTTAAACACATAGTATTTTAAAAACGCCGATAACAGCGAGGGTGAAAGCTTAAAAATACCTTTGTGACTTTTCAGTGAAAAAAGGTAAAAGTCGGCGGTCGAGTCGCCGTCATATATTGTTTTGTCAAAATCGTAAACATTCATAATTGCGTGAAATTCGCCGCCCTCCGCCCAAAAATTATTTTGTTACCGTGTTTTAATAAAAATTGTATGGATATGATAAAAGTATAATATCATTCGTCAAATTTTTCAAGAAAATTTTGCAATCCACTTTTCTATTGCCATTTTTCGCATTATATTGTATAATTACAATGTATAATTGTATTTAAGGAGCAGACAAGTGTTTGGATATTTGCAGGTTCAAAAAAGTGAGCTTTTGGTTCGTGAATATGACGCCTACAAGTCCGTTTACTGCGGACTTTGCAAACAGCTCGGAAAAGATTATTCGTTTCTTACCCGACTTATTCTCAGTTATGACTGCACCTTTTATGCAATGCTGCTTATGTCGCTTCACAGAAGCTGTTCGGGCTTTAGGGACGGCAGATGCAGATTTAATCCGCTTAAAAAATGCAAATATGCGGAGGATAAAAGCGATTGCTATTCAAAAGCTGCGGCGCTTTCGGTAATTTCCTCTTACTATAAGCTGAAAGATGATATTGTTGATAGCGGATTCTTCAAAAAAATTGCAGTTTATCTCGTTTTGCCTTTCTTTTCACATTGGCACAAAAAGGCAATGAGAATTTATCCTGATTTGGAGAAATGCGTTTCGGAGATGATGACGCTGCAGCAAAAAGCCGAACAATCCGATGACTTTTCTCTTGATATGTCGGCTCACCCGACAGGAAATATGCTTGCAAGCGTGCTTTCTCTTGAAGCCGAAAGCGACTTTGACAGGCGGACATATTATGAATTGGGCTACCAGCTCGGCAGGTGGATATATTTTATCGACGCCGCAGATGATTATACAAAGGATAAAAAGAGCGGTTGTTTTAATCCGTTCCTAAAGGTTGAATCTGAGGATATATGTTCGCTTATGACTTCGGTGCTTAATCAGTCGCTTGCAAGGGCATATAATGCTTATAATCTTATAGATTTAAAAGATTTTAAAGGAATTTTTGATAATATGTTGCTTTACGGTTTCCCGACTGTTCAAAACAAGGTAACCGAAAAAACAGCTACGGAGGTAAAAAATGACAAATCCATATGAAGTGCTCGGAGTGAGCGAAACCACCACTGACGAAGAGATAAAGACGGCATATCGCAAGCTTGCAAAAAAGTATCACCCCGATAATTATGCAAATTCGCCTCTTGCGGATGTTGCCGAACAAAAAATGAAAGAGGTCAACGAGGCTTATGATACAATAAACCAATGGCGTCAAAAGGGCAAGGGAACAGGCTCAACGGGCAGTTCCGCTTATTCGTCGGCAAATTCTTCAAACTCGCAGTTTTATAATGTACGAATTTATATTCAGCGCAATATGATTGACCAGGCTGAACAGGTGCTTGGGTCAACGCCAAACGGAAACCGCACTGCCGAGTGGTACTATCTCAAGGGAATGTGTGCGTACCGCAGAGGCTGGAGCGAACAGGCGTTCGGCTATTTTAACACGGCGTGTAATATGGATCCGAACAACCCGGAGTACCGTGCGGCAATGAATAATATGCAGGGACAGCGCACCTACAATTACGGCGGATTTAATCAGCCCAATTCTCAGTCGGGCTCTGAATGTTCGGTATGTGATATTTGTTCGGCTATGATGTGCGCCAACTGTTTGTGTAACTGTTGCAGATAAGGACGCTGTTATGAATAACGGAATTAAAAAATCGACCTTTCGCATCGCCGTTTGTGCAATAATTGCCGCTCTCGGCGTTGTGCTTATGATGATTACATCTATTGTGCCTGTGGGTACATATGCGCTTCCGTGCTTTGCGGGGATACTGGTAATAGCGGTGGTTATAGAATACGGCGTAAAATGGTCGATAGGCGTGTTTGCGGTCATTTCTGTTTTGTCGGTGTTCCTTGCAGGCGACAAGGAGGCTGTGCTTTATTTTATAGCGTTTTTCGGTTATTATCCGATAATTAAAAATGTATTTGAAAGCAAGATTAAAAACAAGTTTCTTTTGTTTTTTCTAAAGCTTGCGGTTTTTAATGCGGCGGCGGTCGCTTCGTTTTTCATAGGCACATTTTTGCTTTCAATACCAAATGAAGATTACACCCTGTTCGGAGTGTACATTCCGTGGGCGTTTCTTGTCATTGGCAATATATTTTTTGTTTTTTACGATTATGCGGTAACGGTGTTTGTTGCGGCTTATGTCCGCAAGCTGCGCGGCAAATTGTTTGGAAAACTTAAATAAGGAAATATTTCCCAAAATTCCTTTAGCGAAATTTAATATATTTTAAAATTCTTTTTGTGAATTTTAATGAAATTTAAAATTCTAATTGCGAAAAATAGATGTATGTGTTATAATTTAAGCGAAAATGTCGCCCGTTGCTTAGGCGGTGGGTGGTGCTTTGGAATTCCAGCGGAAGTTATTAGCTCACACTGAAACTCTGAGGAGCTTACGCTCTTTTGTGCTGTTTGCAATCTGTCGCAAGCTTTGCTCCGACTTGAATGACTCTATACAATAGAAAAATTATATTTTTTACGATGATATTAAAGAATTTAGAAGGTGAAATTATGAAATCCAAGCTATTTGTCAGGGTGATATGCGTAATCCTTGCTGTAGTTATGTTGGCTTCGGCTTTTTTATGTGCGATACAGATTTTTTCGGCGAGCGCTGCAATCACACCTTCGGCGAACGCAAGCGGTTATATATCGGGGGACTATGTTAACCTGCGTTCGGGTGCGGGTACGAACTACTCAATTATTACCTGTATGCGGGAGAATACAAAAATCACTTTTGTTGACGGCGAACTCTACAATTCAAGCTGGTATAAGGTTAAATTGGCTTCAGACTCCCGGACGGGATATGTAATGAAGACTTATGTTGAGGCAACCTCTTCTCCGAGTGATGATTCGGACAGCTCGGCTTCATCAGATGCAACAGGCTATATATCCGCCGATTATGTCAATCTGCGTTCGGGCGCAGGAACAAACTATTCCATAGTAACCTGTATGCGCCAAAACACGAAATTCACTATGCTTAGTACAAAGCTATATAATTCGGACTGGTATTCAATTAGGCTTTCAAACGGTCAAAAGGGTTATGTTAAGGACACCTTTGTAAAGATAACGTCAAGCGGCGGCTCCAAATCCGATGATTCGTCGAACTCCGATTCAAACGCAACAGGCTACATAAACGCCGATTATGTTAATCTGCGTTCGGGTGCGGGAACTAACTATTCAATAGTTACCTGTATGCGTGAAAAAACCAAATTTACGTTTACCGATACTAAGCTGTATAATTCAAGGTGGTATGCAATCAGACTTTCCGACGGCAAAAAAGGCTATGTAGTAAAGGAATATGTCACAAAAGATTCAACAAGCAAGCCGTCTGAGGATAAAAATTCCACCGAAACAAAACCTTCAAGTGATAATACCGGTTCATCAATAAAGTTATCAAATACAAGCGAAACTATTTATGTAGGCAACAAGCTTGCCATTACCGCAAGGTGTTCAGACTTGGTAAAGTGGTCAAGCTCCGATAATTCGGTAGCCTCTGTTGATTCAAACGGTATCGTAAGCGCAAAGTCATCAGGCTCAGCAACTATAACCGCCTCTTCGGGCAAGTATTCGGCAAGCTGTAAACTCAATGTCAAAAGCGGCTCAAACGTAAATATATCAAGTACAAACATTTCAAATTTGAGCTTGCTTAAATCAGTGTATTTAACTTCGTCAACGTCCGGCGTAAGCTGGAAATCATCGAATACTTCAATTGCAACAGTAAAAAACGGCATTGTAGATACAAAAGCAACAGGCTTTGTAACAATCACTGCCTATACATCAAGCGGAGCGGCAACTTGCCTAATTAAGGTTATAAGCCGTGACAGCGTTCAGTTCGTTTATGCAACTCCGAATTCCGCTCCAAAAAACTCTACGGTATCGTTTAAGGCTATTACCGATACGGACAGAACAGCAGTAAGATTTGTTGTGTCAAACGGCTCAACCTCTTATACGGTAAACGCCGATAAAAAAGAAAAAGACGGCGATAACTTTATTTGGTCCGGCAGTCAGAAATTATCTAAACCAGGAAAATGGAAATTTAAAGCATATGCAATGTTTCGCAATTCCGGCAAATGGACTCTAACTTCGGGCAACGGCGAGGGCGAAGCGTTTGTAACAAACTCTACCGATACCGAAACTACCGTAACGGGCGAACGCAGAGCAAGCGATCAGGTTATCGGTAACATAGCAAATTACGAGGGATTTCTTTCAAAAGTGACTCCCGATAGTATAACAAGCGATCCTACGCTGGGTTACGGCAAAGTAGTTTTGTCAAACGAACAGTTCTATAATAATATTACCAAATCCGAGGCGTACGCTTATCTTTATCAGACGGTAAATAAAGGCGGATACACCTCAAAGACCAATGATTTTCTTATTAACAACGATGTTAAGTTCAATCAACAGCAGTTTGACGCACTTGTGTGCTTTGCCTACAACGTCGGCTCATATGCAATTTACAATGATTCCGACCTCAAAGATGTTCTGCTGAATACAAAATCAGGCGGTTCGTCTGTTTCATCGGGCGCAAGCGGATATGTAAACGACAGCTACGTTAATCTGCGTTCGGGTGCCGGAACAGGATATTCCGTGCTGACCTGTATGGCACAGAATACAAAATTTACTTTTGCGGACGGCAAGACCTATAACTCAAATTGGTATAAGATCAAGCTGTCAAACGGCACGGTCGGATACATATACAAGACATACGCTTCCGTATCGGGTGGTTCGGGTTCAAGAGATCTGAATAATGTCAACAAGCAAAGCTTTATAGACAACTTCTTTGCCTATCACCACGCCGCAGGCTCATGCTACTGGGGACTTCTCTACAGAAGAATTGATGAAGCCGAAATGTTCTTCTACGGCGACTATGCCCGTGACGGTTCAAGCAATAAATATGACTTTAAATACACCTGCCACCGCAACGGCAGTGTATCTGTTCACTGACAACATTTTTATGTTAATACAGCAAATATAAAAGAAGGTATATGAAAATGAAACGCATAGGATTTATAGGTGCGGGCAATATGGCAACCGCTATTGTAAAAGGTCTGATAGCCCAGCACAACGGAAAAGCTGACTTTATCAATATATTTGATGTCAGCGAGGATAAGTGCCTTGAGATTGCAAAGCTCGGTGTTAATATCGAAAAAAGCGGCGCTGATGTTGTAAACTCAAGCGACATTATCGTGCTTGCCGTAAAGCCGCAAAATTATGCCGAGGTGCTTTCCGAATTAAAATCCGAGGCAAACCCAAACAAAACATTTGTTTCGATTGCCGCAGGAATTTCTATTGACTACGTTCAAAATGCACTTGAATGTAAATGTCCTGTAGTCAGAGTGATGCCCAATACTCCTCTCTTGCTCAAAAAAGGAGCGTCGGCGCTTTGTCCGTCCGATAATATCAGCGAGGAGGACAAGCGGACAGTTTACGATATGTTTGCAGGAAGCGGCGTATGTGAATACATCACCGAGGACCATATGAACGAGATAATCTCGGTCAACGGCAGCAGTCCTGCATATATTTATCTTTTTGCAAAGGCAATGGCAGATTATGCACAGCAAAAGGGAATAGACTACGACAAAGCGATGAACCTTGTGTGCGCTACTCTTGAAGGCTCTGCGGCAATGCTGAGAGAGAGCGGCGACTCTGCCGATGTGCTCATTGAAAAGGTAAGTTCAAAGGGCGGCACTACTATTGCGGCTCTTGACAAGCTCAGGGAACACGGCTTTACAGAAGCGGTTCAGGACGCTATGGAAGCCTGCACAAAGCGTGCCGAGGAGCTTGGAAAATAATCTGAGTGCAGGGATTTTCACTGAATTCCTGAGGAGTTAACGCTTCTTTGCACTGCTTGCAATCTTTCGCAAGCCCTGCTTCGTAGCATTGCTCCGATTTTAATTTCATAAACTAAAAACATTCCGCATAAATTTAAATGGGACAATCCAAGATCATTTACAATTTATGACCCGTTAAAACGAAAGGAATGTTTTTATGAAAGGCATAGTATTTTCATTCAAAAAAACCGATGCAGGCACAGGAAGTATCAGACGGATAAAAATTTCCGACGTGCGTTATTTCTTTAAAAGGTACGGCGTAAAGGTAATGTTTGTCAGTCTGATATTGTTTGGTTTGGCGGCGGGCTCTGTTTATGCCCAAAATGCCGATTCCGAAATGCTTGCGTCGCTTGATTTTTTGTTTACTACAAACCTGAAATCAAGAATGACGCAGAATTTTGTCGGTACGTTTTGCGCTTGCTTTGCTTCTGATTTTATATTTTTATTTGCAGTGTATTTGTTCGGAATGTCGCCTTGGGGAATACCGGCAATGTCGTTTGCCGCTTTGTTCAAAGGCTTTGGAACAGGAATCACCGCAGGATATTTATTTATTACAAATCAGCTTTCGGGAGTGGGATTTTATCTTTTAATACTGCTTCCCGGCACATTTTTGTTCTGCATTGCGCTTGTGCTTTTTTCGACATCGGCGTTTTATTTTTCAAAGCGTATGTTTTTTGCTACTGTCAGCAAGACAGCTCCGAAATTTTCACTCAGGGACGGATTTTCGATTTTGAGCTCAAGATTTCTCACAGCTTTGATAATGACGTTTTGTGCGGCGCTTCTTGATACGGCGCTTTGGACGCTTTTTGCAGGCTCGTTTAAATTTTAGGACTGATTGTCCTCTTTCGGAGGTTAAAATGGCATCTGAAAAGCCAACAACTGCTTTAACAAGAGTAGTTTCAAACCTTTTTCATAATTTTCACAGGCTGTTATTTACAAACCTTTTGTTTGCCGTACCGGCGGCAATTATTTTTTCGGTATTTTGGCTGATAAATAATTTTACGGGACTTAACGCCTATTACATACTGTTTTTATCGGTCATACCGATATTCCCTTTTTATGCCGGTGTGGTTCAGGTCACCGCCCACATAGCGAGAGGCGAAGAAGGTATTCCTGTATTCGGTGACTTTCTTGTCGGAGTAAAGGAGAACTTTCTCAGATTTTTAATTCATGGCGTCGTGTTGTATTTGTCGCTGTTGTTCAGCTATTATTCAATAGCTTTTTATGCGGCTTTGGCACAAAAGCAGGGAATGTTCTACGCTTTGCTTGTAATAACAATACTGATTGTGCTGTTTTTGCTTTTTGCGTTTTTTTATATTCCGCCGATGACAGTTACCTTTGATATTTCAATGAAAAATATCTACAAAAACAGTTTGCTTATGTCATTCGGAGAAATCAAGCACAATATTTTTGCCGTATTGGGATTGTTCATTCTTTTTGTTATTTGCTCAACGGTTATGTTTTGCTGCACAACGGATATAGCGGTCGTAATAGCAACAATCGTGCTTGCGTTGTTTATATTGCCCTCGCTTGTTTCGTTTATAATAAATGCGGCAGTGTTTAAGCCGATGTATAATATGATTGTTGATAACGATAAAAAGATTGAAAGTATTGATAAAAAGATGCAAAACCGCAGAAACGGAAAGTTCTTTGATGATGAGGAACAAAGCAACGAACAAAAGAATAGGTATGATGAGCTGTTGCGTAATATTGACATTGATGAAACCAAAGATTCCGATGAATATATTTATTATAACGGAAAAATGGTTAAGCGCAGCGTGATAATAAAGTTAAAAAATGAAAATCAGAAAAAGGAGAATAGTTAATGGCAGGAAAACACAGCGCTCCGAATGATAAAATTTCAAAGGCACCTATTATAATCCTTTCTGTAGCTGCGGTAGTCGTTATTGCAGCCGTTATCGGACTGATAATTTTTCTGAACGGCGGCAAAGCCCCCAAGAACTCTGAAACTGCCGCACCTTCAACTGACAACTCTGTTGCTTCGGACATTTTGCAAACAGAATCCGAAACCCAAACCGCAACAAATGCACAGGAGCAGAGTTCGCAGGATTCACAAGAGTCCGACAATGACTCACAGGCTGATTCAGACGGAAACGGAGCAGACGAAATTGTCGTACCCACAAAGGGAGGAACCGTAAAGAGCAGCTTTAATTCAACATATGTACCGTATAGTGCAACGGATTCCGAAACAGGAGAAGAAATCTCCCTTAAAGAGGTTTTTGGCAGTCAATATACCGACGGCGTAATCACCTTTAACAGCGACGGTACATTTACAGATACGCTTACCAATTCTCCCGACTATACAGGCGCATATTTGGTTGAAGACGATGATATAACAATGACATATACAAACGACAAAAATTTCTTTATGACGGTAAATGAATGGGACGGCGACGAACCTGCGGATATTACCGGTCACTATGGAGATATTGACGTTAGATTCTATAATTGATTGCACGATAAAAATGAGTAAAAAAAGAAAGACTAAAAAATATACCGAAAAAAATCCAAAACCAAAGAAAAAGTCCGCTGTTAAAAGGATATTGACTGCGGCAATCGTTGTTTTGACGGCTGCAATCTGTACAACGGCGATAATAATAGGGGTTAATTTCTATAATTCTTCGGATGCGGCACAGCTTGTTAATTATAATTGGGTGCCGTCAGGCGCAACAAATTCAAGTGGCGACGAGGTTGATCTTAACGAGATATACAATACACATTATACTAACTATAACGGTTTGCTTGAGTTCAAAGACGATGGGAAATTTTACCTTTGGCTCAATCCCGGCGATATATCGGACGGCACTCACAGCGGCACATATGAGCTTGGCGATGACGATACGATAACAGCGTGCTTTGACGAGGGAACCGAAACAGCATTTAAAATTGAGCGAAGCAATTCGGGAATAAACAGTATAACAATAAACTACGGTGATTATCAAATATTGTTTTTCAAAGAGGAAATTGAGCGTTGATATTTTTTAGCGATTTAGCGTTGATTTTGAAGGCTTTGGCACAGGGGTGTTTTTTAGTGAATTGCTCCGATTTGAATTTTGATTTATAAATACAGAGAATTATTAGGCTGCATAGATTGCTGCCTAATATTTTTATGGAAAATTTTAAAAAAATATGTACAAATGCTTTATAATGTGTTATAATAGCTCTGTTTCCGACGAAGCTATAACCGAGTGCAAATGTTTCTCGCCTCTTAGGCACGGGTGACGCCTTAGAATTTCAGCGGGAGTATAATCTCCAACCGAACCTCTGAGGAGTTAATGTTCTTTTGCACCGGTTGCAATCTGGTGCAAGTTCTCTTTATTGTAAGTAAAGCAGAGTGTGCTTCGATTTAAAATGTGATTCACGGAAGTGTGGCAATGGATAAGGTATTAGATGCAATAACAAATTTAATATCCGCCGATAAGGAAAGCGACGAAGTTGAAATAATACGATACGGAGTCGAGATTATATTTCTTAAAGGTATATTTTGGGTTACTCTTTTAGTAGCGGGCTTGTTGTTTTGCTGCTTTTGGGAGTGCCTTATTTTTTTACTTATGTTCTCATCTTTGCGAACATACGCAGGAGGCTATCATACGGAGAGTAGATTGAAGTGTTTTATATATTCTTTGTGTACGGTTTGTATTTCTCTGACTATTGTAAAACTGTTTGCAAATCCGATAGTTCTTTGGATAAGTTATGCTCTTGTTGTTCCGATTATTTTTATAGTTTTCAGGGTTTCACCTGTGGATACCGAAAACAAACGTCTTGATGATGATGAAAAACGGCGGTTTAAGAAAATATCCGTCCTGATATTGTTTATCGAGATAGCGGTAAGCATAATTTTCAGTGCTTTTGGATTTATCTGTTTTTCTTTGGCGGCTAATCTCGCAATCATCTCATCGGGCGTACTGCTTTTATGCGGACACATAAAAAACCTTAAAAATAATTAGTTTCAAAATTAAGTATATTTAAGGTGAGGGTTATGTTTAATATTGCTATTGTAGATGATGAAAAAAGAATACGAAGCATACTTGAACAGCTTGTAGAACAATTTGCAAAGGAACACCAAATCGAATTAAATGTTAATGTGTTTCAATGCGGAAAGGACCTTATTTCAAACCTTGAAAGATACGACGCAATTTTTCTTGATATTGAAATGCCGGAGCTTAACGGTATTCAGCTTGCGGAAACAATCAGAAAAACCGATTATAACGTCCCGATAGTGTATATAACAAGCTATTGCGATTACTGGCGAAGAGCCTATAAGGTTCATGCCTTTGATTTTATCACCAAGCCTTTTGAGGCAAAGGACATATACGGAGTGCTTTCGGATTTATTCTTAACCCTCAGCGACGCTGATGACAAAACTATCGGTCTGCATACAGAAAACGGAGTTGAAATTCAGAAGATAAGCGAAATAATGTATTGTATGGTCGAGAAGAAACGGAATATTTTAGTTTCGACAGTCTATAAAAAATACATAGTAAAGGAAAACCTTGTTTCGATTTTTGAAAAACTCAGTGATGATAGATTTTATATGACTCATCGCTCCTGCATAGTAAATATGAATTACGTCGAAAGCCTACAAAAAAATAACGGAATTCTTTTGACTGACGGAGAATGGGTTCCGCTTGCACAGAAAAAACAAAAAGACTTTTTTGAAAAGCTGTCAATGCAGCTTCGCAGACTTGAGGAAAAATTATGAACACTACCGTACAGTCTATGTTTGGGCAGTCTTTGTGTACATTTGTACTGAATCTGATAATGATGCTCTTTTTTAAAAAAGCCTACGGTCGCAGATACAAAAGCAAAGCACTTTATATTTCATTGTTTATAACCGCTTTTTTAATTATGGTAGCGGTAAATCATTTCGGAATACTCATTGTAAATATCTTATACGGAGTTTTGAGCTTTAACGCAATTTGCCTGATCTTTTATAATGCACGCATAAGAAGCTCGCTGCTGCTTAATCTGTTGCTCATATTTCTTTTGCTTGCAAGTGACGTTGCATCCGTTGTAATTTGGACATGCATCGGCGGCCAAACGCTTAACGATGTGCTGTCAAATTCAATGCTTATGCTGATAAGCAATACCCTGAATATATTAATAATGATAACTATTTATAAAATATTTACGGATCTTGTATGCAACCGCGACTTTAAATCAACAAAATTGCAGGAGATACTGTCGGTAATATTTTTGTTTGTTTTTGAAATATTCATATTGTATATTTTCACAATAAAGGCTGATTCTTCAAAAGACGGAACAGTAATTTTTACACTGCTTGTCGGATTCATAATACTTAATCTGTATATTACATATATCATTAATCGGATAGCGTCTTATTACAGGCTGAAATATGAGCTGGAATTAACAAAACGACAAAATCAGATGCAGTTGTCCAATTACTCCGAAATCAGCAGTAAATACGAAGAATCGCGAAAGGTAATTCACGATATAAAAAAGCATATGAATATCCTGAGTGAACTCAGTAAAACAGACAGCGGTGAAGCAAAGGAATACAGCCAAATGATTGAAAAAGAGGTCGATTCGCTGTTTGTCGGCTTTAAATGCTCCAATCAAATACTCAGTATAGTTCTCAGCCAAAAAATATCAAAGGCGGAAAGCCTGGGCATAAGGGTTGACACCAGAGTAGAGGATCTTTCTCTTGATTTTATGAATGACCTTGACATAACGGCGCTGTTTGCAAATCTGTGGGATAATGCTATTGAATCGTGCCAAAAGGTCAGACAGGAGCCTTACATATTTTTTTCTATGAATAAGGTAAACGGTTTTATAATAGTAAATATGCGTAACAGTTTAGCTGAACCGCTCAGATTTGACGGCGATAAGATACTTTCCTCAAAACCGAATCATAGAGGTGTCGGATTGTCTATAATTACATCTACAGTGAAAAAATATAACGGATTATATAAGAATAGGCAGGGTAATGGTGGATTTATTAGTGAAATAACAATACCGCTTTAATGCGAATAATACAAAAAATCGCTCAAATCGACTTGATTTTTGCGTTCGGGTCAATATTTGGGCGTTCGGGACAAAAGTATTGATTGAAATGCGTTCCAAATGCTATACTTTAAAAAAAGAAAGGAGCGCATTATCATGAAATTAAAAAAAGCAATCAGCAATAAAGCATCTAAGATTGCTATGAAGGCTGCTGCAAAAAGCTGCAACTCAACTTGTCTGTGGTTCCAGTATCAGCCATCTGCACCGAAATGCTTAAAAAGCGCATTGAAGAAATAATCGTTTTTATCCGATATTTCAGTCGAGGGCATTGCCCCAAGCGTGTATTTGACCACGGTAACTGTTTTTTGGGTAGGTAGAAAAAACGATTATCGGTTCAAATCTATAATTGCGCAGTATAGTCTGCATGTACATCATAATATAGTATCAATCATAAATTCAAAATTTCCTTTAGTCTTTGCCTGCTATACTGCGCCTTTTTATAGAATTAACAACCAAGTCAGCAGCCCCCTGTACAGCAACATATAATGCTGTATGGGGCGTTGCCTTTTTACAAGGATTAATTAAAGCGATAAGGAACAAAACTTTTTAGCCAATATAATCCTCAAAATCAATACGAAGCAATTTTTGGTTTCCAACGTATTTTGTTTTGCTGCCATAAGCAATGTGACCGTTTATGCCAACATAATTGAGGGTTCGGTTTTTGTTGACGGCGATAATACTGTCGGTGTGCCGTTTTGTCGGTTTTACACCGTCCCCAAAAGTGAAGCCTTCCTGTTCGGCTTGTATCAGAAATTGGCGGCAAATAGCTTCAGTTTTGAAATATACATAGACTCTGCCATTGCTATGAGATAGTTCTTCGATTGTTTTTGACATAAAAATTCTCCTGAAAATTATATTACCGTAAGAGGGCAAAGAAAAGCGCCTATCGTTTGATAGGCGTTGAATTTATATATACACCCATCATCCAAGCATTACCACCTTTCCTTTTCGGTAGGTTGGTGTGCGGTCACGGGGCTTGTCCCTCACGCACTCTTTATAGGTTAATTACATTTTAATGCAATTTTTTTGATTTGTCAATGCTGAAATAGTCTTTATGTATTTTATCTTTATTGCTGCAAGTAGATTTTTAAGAGGTATTAAGCAAGGCTCATAAGTTTGTTTCCTCCTCCGTTTTGCAAATTATCATTTTAGTCTTTTCCACCGGGTATGGTACACCTAATCGTGAATACTGTCCGACAGAAACAACCTTCCCCTGTATTTCCTTTTTATCTTCTCCTACCGGCACGATAACCGTATCGCCAATCTTTATTGAGCCATCCTCGGTACGGAAAAAATACGGACGGGAAGAAAACGGCAGGAGTATTCCGCAGTATGTATATATGGTTTTGTCTTTTTCATACTCCTGAATTTCGTCTTGCTTTTTAAGCTGCTGTTCCGCCGATCTTTTGGTTTGCTTTTGCCGACGAGCTTCTTTAATTTTCGCAGTAAGAGCATTTCTGTATTCTTCCTGCGTTTCAAAGCTATTAGGGTCTAAACCGTAATTATCACGTTCTTTGTACCACTTACGCCACCCGTATTTTTCTTCATTAAAGGCTTCGAGGTATTCCTGTTCCGTGTCATAGTCAATAGGATTTAATGCGTATTTTTTACCATCCGGAACCGTTTTTCTCCAAGCGTTTTTCCGCGTATAAGCGTACTGTTCGCACTCGTCTTCTACACGGTCTATATATTTGGCAATATCACTTTCCCATTTCGGTATTTCGTCTTGAACCATTCCTGTCGAAATCTCTTTTACAAGCGGAAGAAGATTGTCCCTGAAATATTCGATAGATTCCAGCTCATCGTAATTCTTACACCAAAGAATCACTTCCTCAGTGAGGGTGTTTATCTTCTTCCAATCGCCTTTCGCCTTTTTTAATTCGGATTTAAAAAGAACAAGTGCCGTTGTAGTCTGTTTTTCTTTTATTGCTTCCGCAATCAATTCGGGCATATTGTTTGCTGATTCATCGCCGGCACTTATAACTGTATTGCAGAAATTCCTGTTTTCGCTCATATACTGAATCAGCTTTGTTTTATATCCATCAGGAAAGTCATAAAGATCGTCAATAACCTCTGTACTTAAATCATTACCGCAGGAATCATCATACATTGCAAAAGGCAAAAATTTTTCCAAGCACCAAGCCCATACTTCAAATGAAAGAGGTATATCATACCTTGATATTTTGCAAAGAACCTCGTGAAATTCCAGTTCCCGTATTTCATCTTCATCGGGGAGGGAGCAAGGAAGGCTGAAATTATCTTTTATTGCCTGCGAATATAAGAAGCTTCCGTCGGGGGTTAAGTAATTAGCTGCAAGAATTGTATCAGCTTTATCCATGATGAATCGGCAACGGTCTTTTTCTGACTTTTCATATTCGTCACTACTGTAAATCAGAAACTCATCTGCCAGTGTGTAAGCGGCATTGTATCTTCTTTTGTTAGGATAATTTTCCTCTTTGATTTCATCGAGTTTATCATGTGCCGGACAATCAACCGAAAAATTCATAGTAATACCTATGCTGTTTGTTCTCTCCTGCGCCTGGACAAGAGCCTCCTCATATTCTTCTTCGGTTTCGCAGTCTTCGGGGTCAATACCGGTATCTAATATGCTTTCACAATTATCACGCCAACCGTACTTTGCTTCATTAAGCGCTTCCTCATATTCTTCTTCGGTTTCGTAATCTTCGGGGTTAACATCATAGCTAAATCCGTCTTCGCAGTATAATCTCCAATCATATTTGTCAGATAAGACGGTATCACTAAGCAAGTCGGAATCAAGGTCGCTGTCATAATCGCTTTCTTCTTTTTTGGTACATTCCTCAAATATTTTGAAAGCAAGGTATTCCTCGTCCCAAGTCGTTTTGCCGTCACCGTTGAAATCAAATAAACCGCCAAACAGACCTTTATTATTTTTATCAAACAAGCCCATTAAATGACCTCCTCCATAATAATGATACTAAAAACTTATCCCGGACTTCAGAATGAAGTTGATTAATTTATAATCAAAAACGCAACAAGCTGCGGTGAATTCTGTGTATATTTTATCACAATTTCCCCGCTGTTTCAATGCGTATTTGACTATAACTTGTTCGAAGATTGACCTTTGTTAATTCCCAAAGTAAATGCAACTCGAAATTCGGTTTTGCATTTGCTTTGGGAATTAACTAAATAAAAAAATATTGTAATTAATGTTGACATTTACGATGAGTTTTGATATAATATTTCTCGTTGACTGATGATGTATATTTAAATCAACATTACTTGTGTTAAAAACCGGTTGAAAAACCAATAGCCTTATTGTAAAACAAAGTAAAATGTCGAATGTATATTTGTTTTATTTTCAGCAAAGCTAAAATCAACATTTGACACAATATATGGTGGGATTAGCGTAGTTGGTTAACGCGCCAGTTTGTGGCACTGGAGACCGACGGTTCGAATCCGTCATTCCACCCCATATGACTCATTAGCTCAGTTGGCAGAGCACTTGACTTTTAATCAAGGTGTCCGGAGT
>UQQD01000025.1 GCA_900543095.1 uncultured Ruminococcus sp.
ATTTTAAAAAGCAATTAGCCGTTCACAGCAGAAAATATAACAATTTTCCTATGCGCCCTCTCGGTTGGAGGTCACCCGGTGAATTCTTAAATCACTTTTTGTTGACAGGGCAAGTCGTTTTTCCTTAATCTGTAACTAAGCATTGACAAATCTACACAAGGGCATTTGCACTTTGATTATATATTTGTTGCATTTTTTTACATTAATTGGTATAATAAAAGTTACAGCCCATTCGCTGAATAAAAGGAGGAAAAACTCTATGTGTAAAAAAGAAACATTCTACATCACTACGCCTATCTATTACCCGTCGGGCAATCCGCATATCGGTCATTGCTATACAACTGTTGCCTGCGATTCTATCGCCCGCTACAGACGAATGCAGGGGTATGACGTAATGTTCCTTACAGGCACAGACGAACACGGTCTCAAAATTGAGCAGAAAGCCGCCGAAAAGGGTGTTACTCCAAAAGAATATGTTGATGAGATTGCCGCTGTATTTAAAAAGCTCTGGCAGTTTATGAATATCAGCTATGACAGATATATCCGCACAACCGATGATTATCACATCGAAACCGTACAGAAAATTTTTAAGGAGCTGTACGACAGAGGTTATATCTACAAGGGCGAATACAAGGGAAAATACTGCACACCGTGCGAGAGCTTCTGGACCGACAGCCAGCTTGTTGACGGCAAGTGTCCCGACTGCGGACGCGAAGTCACCGAAGCTAAGGAAGAAGCCTATTTCTTTAAAATGGCGCCGTTTGCCGACAGGATTGAAAAGCTCTTGACCGAAACCGATTATCTTCAGCCCAAAACCCGTGCCGTTGAGCTTGTAAACAACTTTATTAAGCCGGGACTTGAAGATCTTTGCGTGTCACGAACCAGCTTTAAATGGGGTATTCCGGTTACGTTTGATAAAAATCACGTTGTCTATGTGTGGATTGACGCACTTTCAAACTATATTTCCGCACTCGGATATAAAAACGAAAAATTTGATGAATTTGATAAATATTGGCCTGCCGACATTCATATGGTTGCAAAGGACATTATGCGTTTTCACGCCATTATCTGGCCCGCAATGCTTATGGCTCTTGATCTGCCGCTTCCAAAGCACCTTGCGGTTCACGGCTGGATCACCTTTAACGGTCAGAAAATGTCGAAGTCTCTCGGCAACGTAGTTGACCCGTTCGTTCTCGGCAATCGCTACGGCGCAGACGCCATTCGCTATCATATTATGCGTGAAATGGCCTTGGGCGCAGACAGCTCCTTCTCAAACGAAATTATGATAAACCGCATAAATTCCGACCTTGCAAACGGTCTTGGCAACTTAGTTTCAAGAACCGTTGCGATGGTTGAAAAATACTTCGGCGGCACTCTGCCTACCGAACGTGAAAGCGGTGAATTTGACGATGATTTGATAAAACAGTCAACCGCTTTGAGAAATTCGGTTGACGGCTATCTTGACAAAACTCAGCTAAACAACGCTCTTGCCGAAATTTTCAAGGTGGTTTCAAGAGCCAACAAATACATTGACGAAACCGCTCCTTGGGTGCTTGCAAAGGACGAGAGCAACCGCACAAGGCTTGCGACCGTGCTTTACAATTTGCTTGAAACAATCAGGATAGTATGCACACTTCTGTCGGCGTTTATGCCTTCGACAATGCCAAAGGCTCTGGAGCAGATCGGTGCGGACAACAGTCTTGCAACCTATGAAAATGCCGATAAATTCGGCGTTTTGCCGCTTGACGTTACCGTCAAAAGAGGTGAAGCTCTGTTCCCGAGAATTGATGTTGAAAAGGAAATAGAGGAGCTTAACGGCATAATCAAGAACAACGCCGCCGAAAGCGAAGAAACAAAAAAACTCCGTGAAGAGATTGAGGGCGTTGCACAAATCGGTATTGAGGATTTTTGCAAGGTGGATTTGAGAGTTGCCGAAATCAAAGCCTGCGAACCGATAAAAAAGGCTAAAAAGCTGTTAAAGCTTACAGTGTTTGACGGCGTTAAGGAAAGAACTGTAGCAAGCGGAATTGCAAAATTTTACAAGCCCGAAGAGCTTGTCGGCAAAAAAATAGTGCTTGTATCAAACCTCAGACCCGCAAAGCTCTGCGGAGTTGAGAGCTGCGGAATGATACTTGCCGCAACCTGCGGTGAAGATATTAAAGTCGTTTTTGTTGACGATATGCCGGCAGGCGCAAAAATCTCATAAAGAGCGCAATAAATTATGGAACACTCTAATCAATTAACACATATATTCGACGCTCACGCCCATTATGACGACAAGTGGTTTGACGACGACCGTTATTCAATTCTTGACGATATACAGTCAAAGGGAGTGTGTGGTATCGTAAATAATGCGGTTGACCTTGCGACTGCGAAAAAATGTATTGAATACGCCGAAAAATACGATTTTATGTATGCCGCTGTCGGCTTTCACCCTGAAAATCTTGATGATATGCCCCTTAACTGTCTTGACCGTGTTGCCGAGCTGTGCACGCATAAAAAGGTGGTTGCAATAGGCGAAACGGGGCTTGATTATCATTGGGATATTCCAAAGGAACTGCAAAAAAGAGTTTTTGAGGAACAGCTCAAACTTTCGCTTGATTTGAATATGCCTATAATCATACACGACAGAGAGGCGCACGGCGACACGTTTGATTTGTTGCGGAAATATCGTCCGATTGGTCTTGTACATTGCTTTTCGGGCAGTGTGGAGCTTATGCGTGAAGCAGTCAAAATGGGACTTTATATCAGCCTTGGCGGTGTAGTCACGTTCAAAAACGCACGTCACAGCATAGAAGTTGCGGCGGAAATTCCGATTGACAGGCTGCTGCTTGAAACCGACGCACCGTATATGGCGCCCGTGCCGTTTCGCGGAAAACGCTGCGACAGCTCAATGATTGCATATACGGCGGAAAAAATTGCAGAGATCAGAGGTATTAAAACTCAGGAACTGCTAAACATCACCTGCGAAAACGCAAGAAAATTTTACAGAATTTCATAGCATAAATCAAGGGAGAACTCAGTCGTTCTCCCTTACATTTTTATACTAACATTCCAAATTATGTGTTGCCGTTTTCAAGACTCCCTTGGCAGTAGCTGTCACGCTTTTTGCCTGCTCCTCTTTGGTGATTTTACAATGAAAAATATCACTGCACCGATAAATAACAGAATACTGATGATTTGGGAGGTTGACAAACCAAAAAGAAATCCCCTGTAGGTGTCGCCGCGCAAAAACTCATCAAAAAATCTGATGACCGAATAGATGATAAGATACAGCGCAAAAAGCCTGCCTTTTAGCACGCCCCTTCTCAGCAAATATGCCAGCAGGAAAAACAGTGCAAGGTTCAGCACGGCTTCCAAAAGCTGAACGGGAAAACGCTGAACATCATTTATGCTCGGATTGAGTTCGTTGCCGTGAACGGTAAAGCCAAAACTGCTCTCAATTCCGTAACAGCAGCCGCCCAAAAAGCAGCCTATTCTGCCAAAGCAGTGAAACAGCGGTACAACACCTGCACAAATGTCGGAGTATTCCGACAAATCAAGCTTTTTCTTTTTGCCGTAGATTATGCAAACAGCCATTCCGCCAAGCAGTCCGCCGTAGAACACGGAGCCGCCGAATACATACATAAACATTCCTATAAAAGACGAAAAGCTTGTTATGTACTTTGACAAATGTGTAACAATCTCAATAAAAGCTTGTATCTGCGTTATGCCGTACATAATGTGTCCTCCAAAGAACACGCCGACAGCCGCAACAAGCATAAAAATTATGTAATCGTTGTCATCGTGACCGCGTTTTTTTGCTGTTTTGCAAACATAAAAGCCCGAAACAAGAATTCCTGCAAGAGCGCAGAGCATATAAGTTGAAAACTCTTTTCCGAATACATTTATATAAGGCAGCATAGATTCACCTCAAAAATTAAGCCTCCCATAAAATATGGGAGGCTTTAAGTAATAATTCCTTAGAATTACTGAATAGCGTTGCTAAGTTCGTTCAACGCACTGTCCAATGTACCGTCAGCAGCTAATGTTCCTACTGCAGATGTTACGCAGATTACACAGCTGATAACACAAATTGCAGAGATTCCTGCAAAAATAGTACCGATGATACCTGTGATCAAACCTGCATTTGCCATACCTCTTGATGCTGCAGGATCTTTACGAGCCTTAACGCTGAGGACAATAGCGGCGATACCTGCTGCAAGAGCAACAAATATGAGTATCAGTGCAACAACTCCGTTAACTGATATTGCATCACCGAAAACTGAAAGAGCAACTGATACAATACCGATGATCATTGCAATCATACCAAGATTATTTTTTTGTTCCATTATTCTACCTCCAAAATATAATTACCTTAATAAGGTAATACAATTATACCACTGATTGAAATTTATGTCAACTACAACTTTGTATTTTTTTTATTTTTAGATAATTTTATATAATATGACGAATATTTGTAAATTTATTTGGGTTAATCTAAGTACATATGTCCCCGTCACTCAGACGGCGGACAGCACTCCGGAATTTCAGCGGAAGTTATAATCTCTAACTGAAACACTGAGAAGCTAACGCCCATTTGCAAATTGCAATCTGTTACAGCTCTGCTCCTTGCAAACAAAGCAGAGCTTGCTTCGATTTAAACTTCACAACAGAATTAACCGATATATTCCTTGCCGCCCATATAAGGTCTGAGCGCAACAGGAATGTTTATTGTACCGTCGGCGTTGAGATTGTTTTCAAGGAACGCAATCAACATTCTCGGCGGTGCAACAACAGTATTGTTGAGAGTGTGAGCAAAATACTTTCCGTCTTTGCCCGATACTCTGATTTTGAGCCTGCGAGCCTGAGCGTCGCCGAGGTTTGAGCAGGAACCAACCTCAAAATACTTTTTCTGACGCGGCGACCACGCCTCAACGTCGAGTGAACGAACCTTTAGGTCAGCGAGGTCGCCCGAACAACATTCAAGCGTTCTTACCGGAATATCCATCGAACGGAACAGGTCAACAGTGTTCTGCCAGAGCTTGTCGAACCACATTTTGCTTTCTTCGGGCTTGCAGACAACAATCATTTCCTGCTTTTCAAACTGATGTATTCTGTAAACTCCGCGCTCCTCAATGCCGTGTGCGCCCTTTTCTTTGCGGAAACAGGGCGAATAGCTTGTGAGGGTGTAGGGGAGGTTTTCTTCCTTGTTTATTGTGTCAATAAACTTACCTATCATTGAATGTTCGCTTGTGCCGATAAGGTAGAGATCCTCGCCCTCAATTTTATACATCATCGAATCCATCTCGGCAAAGCTCATAACGCCTGTTACAACATTGCTTCTTATCATAAACGGCGGAACGCAATAGGTAAAGCCCCTGTCTATCATAAAGTCACGAGCATAGGCAATTACCGCACTGTGCAGTCTTGCAATGTCGCCCATAAGATAATAAAAGCCGTTTCCTGCAACCTTGCGCGCAGAATCAAGGTCAATTCCGTTGAGCCTTTCCATAATATCCGTATGGTACGGCACCTCAAAATCGGGCACTACAGGCTCGCCGAAACGTTCGATTTCTACGTTTTGCGAGTCGTCCTTGCCTATAGGTACAGATGGGTCTATTATTTGCGGAATCTGCATCATAATTTTGGTTACTTTCTGCGAAAGCTCGGCTTCCTTTTCTTCAAGCCGGGCAAGCTGCTGAGCCTGCTTTGTAACCTCATCTTTCAGGGCAAGACCTTCTTCTTTTTTGCCCTGAGCCATAAGCGCACCGATCTGCTTTGAGATCTTGTTGCGGTTTGAGCGAAGCTCGTCCGCCTGCTGCTTTACGGCACGGCTCTGAGTGTCAAGCTCAATAACCTCGTCAACAAGCGGGAGCTTATTGTCCTGAAATTTTTTCTTTATGTTTTCCTTTACTGCATCGGGATTTTCCCTCAAAAACTTTATGTCTATCATTGTTGTTCTCCTCTTTTATTTTAATTTATTAGAAAGCTCGGTCAATTCCTCATCGGAATAAAACTCAATCTGTAAAACTCCGCCTTTTTTTCCCTTGTTTTTTGTAATGCTTATCTTCCGCCCAAGGCTTTCGTTGAGCGCAAGCTCAACCATACTGTAAAACGACGGCTTTTTTTCGGGCTTTTCATCGGTATGCACCTTTGGCTTGCTCTTGCATAGCTTTTCAACCTGACGCACCGACAAATCCTTTTGTATTATCAGGTTTGCAAGCTCCAGCATATCTTTTTCACTGTCAAGCGACAGCAACGCTCTTGCGTGTCCTGCGCTGATTTTGCCGTCTTTAAGGTATTCTGCAATGCTTTGCGGCAGATTTAAAAGTCTGAGTGCATTTGCAACGGCAGGTCGGGACTTACCTACGGATTTTGCTACTTCGTCCTGAGTAAAGCCGTGTTCGTTCATAAGAACATTGTAGCCTTGCGCCTCTTCAAGCGGAGTAAGATCCTCTCGCTGTAAATTTTCAATAAGGGCGATTTCCATTGTTTCGGTGTCGCCAAGTTCACGAATTATCACGGGAACTTCTTTAAGCCCTGCCATTCGGCACGCTCTGTAACGGCGTTCACCTGCTACTATCTGATAACCGCCGAGCGTCAGCGGACGCACCAAAAGCGGTTGTAAAAGTCCATGTTTTGAAATGCTTTCGGCAAGC
Organism: uncultured Ruminococcus sp.; assembly: GCA_900543095.1. Lineage (GTDB taxonomy): Bacteria > Bacillota > Clostridia > Oscillospirales > Acutalibacteraceae > Ruminococcoides. The sequence continues at coordinate 6,642 of UQQD01000025.1, forward strand.
TCCGAAAGCGCTTTTTCGTCGAACTCCTTTCGGGGTTGACCTCGGTTTGGCTCTATGTCCGAAATGTCAAGGGTGACAGTTCCGTTGCTGTCTTCGCTTTCGTTTTCCATAAAAATTGCATTAAGTCCTTTGCCAAGACCGCCAAGCTTTTTTGCCATCAGCGTTGCTCCTTTTCTATCAATTCACCTGCAAGGCGGGTATAAGCGTCGCTTCCCTTGCAGGATCTGTCATAATAAATCACCGGCATTCCAAAGCTCGGAGCCTCGGAAAGCCGCACGCCTCTTGTTATAACCGTGCCGAACACCTTGCCGGGGAAAAACTTTTTGACCTCCTCAACAACCTGCTGAGTCAGGTTAAGTCTGCCGTCGTACATCGTCAGCAACACTCCTTCAAGGTCTATTGAACGGTTGTAGCGGCGTTTGATTATCCTAACCGTGCTCATAAGCTGGCTCAGTCCCTCAAGCGCATAATACTCGCATTGAATCGGTACAATGAACGTGTCGGCAAGCGTAAGGGCATTTGTTGTAATCAGCCCCAAGGACGGCGGACAGTCAATAATTATGTAATCGTAAAACTGCTTTATCGGCAGAATCGCATCCTTTAAAAGCGCTTCACGGTGCGGCCTTTCGGCTATTTCAAGTTCAGCCGCCGCAAGCTCGATGCTCGACGGTAAAACGTGAAGATTTTCATAGGGAGTAGTCAGCACGCATTGCTCCGCTTTTACGCCCTCAACAATAATATCATAGGTTGAATTTTTGATTTTGCTTTTATCTATCGCAACTCCGCTTGTGGCGTTGCCCTGGGGGTCGGCGTCAACAAGCAGAGTTTTTTTGCCCGCCGCACCAAGACAAGCGGCAAGATTTACGGCTGTGGTGGTTTTTCCCACACCGCCTTTTTGATTTGAAATTGCTATTACTTTTGCCAAAAAATCACCTTTTCAATCAGTTCAACCTTGTTTTTGCTAAATATTCTGTATTTAAAAGTATATCACACTTTATTGTGTTTTTAAAGTACATAAAAAAATTTTTTAATAAATGTTTCACGTGAAACATTTCTGTTGCAACATCTTTTAATTTTAAAATAAAAAGAAGAGCCAAAAAGAATCCTGCAATGAAACAAAAGTATTATCACAGCATTTTATATTCAACTATTATTTGTACAAAAAGCAAAGAGCCGTACAGAAAACTGTACGGCTCCTCGCAAGGGGTTAGATAAGGAAATGGGTATGAGTGGAATGGATGCTTTCGCATCCAACTGGAAAGTTAGTTAATATCCGCATTCAGGCGGATTTACTGCCGGTCGGCACACGCTTTTTGGGAATTCTGATTGTGTATTCAATAAAGTTTTCGTTATCTGTTTTGTTTGATTGTGCGTTAATTCCCGAAAGCCGCATTGTGTCGATAGCCTTGTTGATTGTGTTTAAAAAAATTCTTACGTCTTTTATCACCGCTTTACTGCTGCCCTGCTTCTTGTCGGTCTTGGGGCTTTGCATTGTCATTATGCCGACAAGGTTTTCCGTTTGCTGAACGTTTAGATTGTCCGAAATAACCTTTGACAACGCTTCACGCCGTCTGTCTTCGTCGTCTATTTTCAGCAATGCTCTTGCGTGGCGCTCCGACAGCTCTGCTTTCTCAATCAGTTCCTGCTCTTCATATGTAAGTCTGAGCAATCTGAGCTTGTTCGCTATGGTTGACTGAGATTTGCCGAGTCTTTGCGCCGCCTGCTCCTGAGTCAGTCCGTACCGCCGTATCAGTCTTGAAATCCCACGCGCTTCCTCAAAAAAGCTGAGGTCGCGGCGTTGGAGATTTTCAAGGAGGGCATATACCGCCGACTCTTTGTCGGTGCACTTGATTACTATACAGGGAACCTTTTTTAAGCCTGCCATTACCGACGCACGCAGTCTGCGTTCGCCTGCTATCAGCTCAAACTCCGTACCCGTCACCTTTCTGACGGTGAGCGGCTGCAAAATTCCGTTTTCCGCTATGGAGCGTGAAAGCTGTATAAGGTCGTCGTTACAAAATTGCTTGCGCGGCTGGGCTTTGTTGGGGCGAATTTTTATTATAGGTATTTCAGAGATTATGTTTTCGCTTTTAACTAAAAAATTCACCGCAATCACCCCGTATATTTGGCTTCAGGGGTTGTCCCTGTGCTATTATAATACCACGGAGTGACTGCGGTCTTTGTCAGATTGTGTGCAATTATTTTATATTGTTTTGGTAACAAATGGTATTTTGCCGAATTTTCTGTCGAAATCGGTCTACAACGGCATAGATTTTATTTTTGCCGAATTGCGGGGATACTTTTCGGGAGTGGGCTGAACCTTTTCAATCTCTATTATCGCACGGTCGCCGCCGTCGGACGGAAGCGAAAATCTGTGGACGTCCGCAACCCTGCCGCCCAAGGTCTGTACGGCCTTGCGGGCGTCTTTAAGCTCCGTGTCGGCGTCCTTGCCCTTGAATGCAACAAATTTTCCGCCAAGCCTTACATACGGCAGGCAGTATTCGCTCAGGACATTCAGCCTTGCAACCGCACGGGAAAGCGCAAAATCGTAGGTTTCACGAAGCCCGATGTTTTGTCCGCCGTCCTCGGCACGGCTGTGAATCAGGTCAGCCGAGAGATTGATTTCATCAAGAACCTCCTGCAAGAACACAAGCCTTTTGTTAAGGCTGTCAAGCAGGGTAAGCTTTATGTCGGGGCGTGCAATTTTCAGCACAACGCCCGGAAAGCCTGCGCCCGTACCAACGTCTATTACCGTACTGTTTTTCGGTACATCAACATAGGCGAGCATAGAAAGGCTGTCGGCAAAATGTTTGACGGCAACTTCCTCAGGCTCTGTTATTGCGGTAAGATTAATTTTTTCATTTCGGCTCACAAGAAGTCTGTAATAGATTTCAAGCTGAGAAAGCTGAATTTCGGTTAAATTAATTTTAAAATCGGCAACAGCCTGTAATATGAAATCTTTAATTTCCATTTTATCCTCTGTTTTGTCCGCTCAGCCAGATAAGCAATACTGAAATATCGGCAGGGGAAACGCCCGATATTCTGGACGCCTGACCGATGTTAAGCGGCTTTATTTTGTTGAGCTTTTCCTGCGCTTCAAGGCGCAAGCCCTTTATATCTTTATAGTCAAAATCTTTTGGCAGATGCTTTTTTTCGAGCTTTTTCATCTGCTCCACCTGTTTTAACTGCTTTTGGATATACCCCTCATACTTTATCTCGATTTCGACCTGCTCAAAAATGTTCGGGTCAAGCTTTGGCCTTGTCAAATCAACCTCAGAAAGCGAAGCATAATCAAGCTGAGGACGTTTAAGCAAATCTATAAGGCGCACACCTGTTGAAATTTGCGATGTTTCACGTGAAACAAGTATTCGGTTTACCTGCTCGGTGGGAGAGATAACCGTTGTTTTAAGCCTTTTAAGCTCCTGCTTTTTAAGCTCCTGCTTTTCAAGAAAGCGGCGGTAGCGCTCCTCGCTTATTAACCCTATCTCGTATCCGAGCGGCGTCAAACGCTCGTCGGCATTGTCCTGCCGCAGTACAAGCCTGTATTCGCTTCGGGAAGTCATCATTCTGTAGGGTTCGTTTGCGCCCTTTGTAACAAGGTCGTCAACAAGCGTTCCGATATAGGAGTTTGCACGGGTAAATACAACCTGCTCTCTGCCCAAAACCTTTAGCGCAGCATTGATTCCTGCAACAAGCCCTTGGGCGGCGGCTTCTTCATAGCCCGAACTGCCGTTAAACTGACCCGCTCCGTACAAGCCCTCAAAATCCTTAAATTCAAGCGTGGGGTTCATTGCAAGCGGATCAACGCAGTCATATTCTATCGCATAGGCAGGGCGCATAATAACGCAATGCTCCAAGCCCTTGATTGTGCGGTAAAATTGAAGCTGAACTTCTTCGGGCAGAGAAGAGCTCATACCCTGCATATACATTTCTTCTGTGTTAAGTCCGCACGGCTCAATAAAAAGCTGGTGGCGTGGCTTGTCCTTAAAACGCATTACCTTATCTTCAAAGCTCGGACAGTAACGAGGTCCAACACCCTCAATTTTGCCTGCATACAGCGGAGAACGGTGGATATTATCAAGAATAATTTGTTTTGTGCGGTCGTTTGTCCAGCTTATGTGGCAAACCGCCTTGTTTTCACCAAGGCTTTCGGTTTCATAAGAAAACGGCTGAGGCGGCTCATCACCGTGCTGTTCTTCAAGGTCGGTAAAATCTATAGAGCTTCTCAGCACCCTTGCGGGCGTACCCGTCTTAAAACGGCGAAGCGGAAGTCCGAGAGCTTTCAGGCTTTTGCCAAGCTCTGTGGCAGGGAAAATACCGTCGGGACCGCTTTCGTAGGATACCTCGCCGACAAAAATCCGTCCGCCGAGGTATGTGCCTGTGGCAATAATAACCGCCTTGCAGTGATACAAAGCGAGCATACGGGTAGCAAGCTCATAGCCGCCGTCAATTTTGCGAATATCGGTTATTTCCGCCTGATGCAGTTCAAGATTATGCTGAAGCTCAAGCTTGTGTTTCATAGTTTCGGAATACTTGCGCCTGTCGATTTGCGCCCTAAGAGAATGTACGGCAGGACCTTTGCCTCGGTTTAACATTCGTGACTGCAAAAAGCACTCGTCTGCTGTTTTGCCCATTTCACCGCCGAGAGCGTCAATTTCACGCACAAGGTGACCCTTTGCTGTTCCGCCAATTGACGGATTGCAGGGGCAGTTACCCACAGCGTCCATATTAATTGTAAAAATCACCGTTTTACAGCCCAGCCTTGCGCTTGCAAGTGCGGCTTCTATGCCTGCGTGACCTGCGCCGATAACGGCAACATCATAATTTCCTGCAAAGTATTCCATTTCATTCTCCGTTGTTGTATGTATATTATTAATCTTCACTTAAATATGCGGAAACGGTTTTGACCGCTCCGAATCCTACAAAACTGCGCTTGTTGTCAAGCGGAACAATAGGATTGTTGCTTACAAATTGTATAGATAATTAACGTTGCTAAACTATTTGCCGACACAAAAGTTGTGGAACACACGGTCAAGAACCTCATCGCTTGTTTTCTCTCCCGTAAGCTCAAGCAACTCTGAAATTGCGTCTTCAAGTGAAACTGTAACTGCGTCGTAGGTCAAGCCGGCTTTAAGTCCGCTTTCTGCCTCATTTACCGATTTCAGCGCATTAAAAACAGCCAGCCGTTGTCTTTCATTTGACAAAATTCCATCGCTGGGATTCAAATTTGCAGTGCCGGCAATCTGCTCAACCGCCTTTGTAATATCATCTTTACCTTCGCCGCTCGCCGCCGAAACAAACACAACACTGCTGCACTTATCCTTTATTTTCTCAACATCAAGTTTTTGCGGCAAGTCGGTTTTGTTGATAACGGCTATCGTCGGAATATCCTTTGCCTGTTCAAGCAAGCTTAGGTCATCTTCGTCAAGCTCTCGGCTGTTGTCAAACACCGCAAGCAAAAGCCTGCACTGTTCAAGCCGCTTTTTAGCACGGTCAACGCCGATTTTCTCAACCTTGTCATCAGTCGAACGAAGCCCTGCGGTATCACTAAGCCTCAGAATAACATCGCCGACAAGCACGGTGTCCTCAACAACATCTCTGGTTGTGCCGGGTATGTCTGTGACAATGCTCTTGTCGTAGCCCGAAAGCAGATTCATCAGCGTGCTTTTTCCCACGTTAGGTCTGCCTGCAATAACGGTGTCAATTCCCTGTTTTACCGCCTGACCGCTGTCATAGGTATCAAGCAATTTTTTTAGGGCGGTTTTTGAGGTTTTGCACACGTCAAAAATCATATCGTCCGAAACCTCGGCAATATCCTCCTCGGGATAATCCGCCCAAGCCGACAGGTGAGCAACAATCGCAAGCAAATCGTCCTTTACGGCGTTTATTTTTGTTCTTAGTACGCCGTCCTTGACGCAGAGTGCCGCACGAACCGCACTTTTGCTTTTTGCCGTGATAATGTCGATAACTGCTTCGGCTTCGGTAAGGTCGATTTTTCCGTTGAGAAACGCACGTTTTGTAAACTCGCCTGCCTGTGCCGGAACAGCTCCGGCGTCAAGCACAGCACGCAGCACCTGTTTTGTGATATACACGCCGCCATGGCACGAAAGCTCAACAACGTCCTCGCCCGTATAGCTGTGTGGCGCTTTAAATACAAGCGCAACCGCCTCGTCAACCTCTTCTTCATTTTGATTGACAATTTTTCCGAAAGCGGCAGTATAGCCTTTCATATCGGACAATCGTTTGCCGTGAAAGCTTCTGAAAACCGTATCGGCAATCTGTGCGGAGTCTGCGCCCGAAATTCGGATAACGCCGATTCCGCCCTCACCCTGAGCGGTACTGATTGCGGCTATTGTTTTGTTTGAATTAAGATCGTTCATATACAATCTCCAAAAATAAAAGGGCGGATAAAACCGCCCTGTTTTTATTTGTCTATTCTTCCGTAAAGTCCGTTTTCTCCGCCTTCGTTAAGCGGCTTTCTGTCGGGATTAACGGGAGCAGGACTTGAATTGCGGTTGCCGCCGTAGGGACGTCTTCCGCCTCTGCCTCTGTTGTAATTATCTCTGCGGTAATTCTTTGCTTTCGGGTCGGGACCGATAACAACGTGGCGGTTGGCGTTTTCGCCCTCGCTCCACGATGTTGCGCCGTTCACCTTTTGAACTGCCGTGTGAATAATTCTTCTTTCGTATGGATTCATCGGCTCCAGGCTTGACTTTCTGCCTGTTTTAACAGCCTTGAATGCGAGCTTTCTGCCCAAAATTTCAAGTGTTTTTTCACGTTTTTCTCTGTAGTTTCCCGTATCAATGGTAACCTTAAGATATTCATCCTTGCCGTGATTTGCAACAAGACTTGTAAGATACTGCAGTGAATCGAGAGTTTCGCCTCTTCTTCCGATAACAAAGCCAACGCCCTCACCCGAAAGGTTAAACTTCACGCCGCCTTCTTCTTCCGTCTTTTCAACCGTAATCTCCGAAAGTCCCATTTTTTCAAGAACGTTTTTCAAAAATTGTTCAGCCGTGTCGTTTGACGATTCAGACATAGTGATCTTTACCTTGGCAGGAGAGCCGCCGAAAAGACCGAATTTCTTTTTCTCTGCACGTTGGATAATTTCAATCTCTACTTGTACCGTGTCGTCAATACCAAGCTGCTGTCTGGCATTTTCCAGAGCTTCGGTTTCGTTTTCACCAACGCCGATTGCTTCTCGTGTCACGTTAATTCTCCTTCTTTTTTATATTCCTTACGGAGCGTTTCCGCTCTCTTTAAGTTGTAGTAATTATTTCTTTTTCTTCTTTGCGGGTTTTTTGGACTGCGCCGATTTTACGTTCGTATTATCGGGAACACTCACTTCGTGCGGTGCATAAACATACGGAACGCTTGCCTCATTCTGATAGAGCAGAGCAACGTGTCTTGCCTCTGCGTTTGCGGTAAGCTGAGCAGGGCTGAATATTTTGCCCAAAAGTATCGACTGCACCAGACTGAGCAGTGCCGAGATTATCCAATAGAAAGCAACAGCCGCAGGAACGGTGTATGCGATATACGCTGAAAACAGCGGCAGGATATAGAAAGCAATCTTCATACAGCCCATTTGCTGATTCATCTGATTGCCGTTTATCTTCTGCATAATAAACTGTGAACCTACGTTTGAGAGGAAACAGAAAACCGGGAACAGAATGTACCACGAAGCAAATCCAAACTGACTCGGAACCGCAAGCAAATCAACACCCAATGTGTTAAAGCCGTTCTCAAACATCTCAATCTGAGCAATCTCAGAGGAGCTGAACAGACCTTGAATTGCCTCAGTATTCTGAATATTCGGGAATATGGTAAGCAGGTTTATCTGCTGATAGGTCTGGTTTGCGTTCATCACATATCCGGGGATAGTGTCAACATAGTTTACAGCCGCCTGAACGCTGTCGGCGTTGAGGTGGAGGGTATTTGTAAGCGGATAAGCAACCGCATAGAACACGCCCAAAATTACAAGCAGAGGAATAACCATTGTAAGACATCCGCCGCCAAAAGGCTTGACGCCCTCTTTTTCATAGAGCTTGCTGATCTCTTCCTGAGCTTTTTGCTTGTTGTTTGCATATTTTTCTTTGATTTCCTGCTGCTTTTTGTTAAGCCTTGCAGTACCTGCCATAGTTTTTTGCTGCTTGATTGAAAACGGAAACAGCACCAGCTTTATGACCAGGGTAAATAAAATGATCGAAAGTCCGAAGTTCTGAATAACATAGAAGATTCCCCACAATATGTAGCCGAGGAAACCTCCGAGAAATCCAAAAATATATTGCATAAGCTACCTCTCTTTTGGCAGCGTCGAATCCGACTGCCGTTTCATTGCCTGTCCTTTTTTTCGGGGACGGGATCATATCCGCCCTTTGAAAACGGGTTACAGCGTAAAATCCGCCAAACAGTAAGCGCCGAACCCTTTAATGCGCCAAATCTTTCAATAGCTTCAAGGCCGTATTCCGAACAGGTCGGAATATACTTGCAGCTTGGCTTGGTATGCGGAGAAATTGCGGCTTGATAAAACCTGATAATTGCAAGAAGCACTTTTTTCATCTCTGATGACCTCAAACGCCCGATTAACCCAAAACCCCCGCCGATTTCAAATGCTGTTTCATCGCTTTGCAAACGACCTGCGATTTAACAAACGGGGTTTTGCCTCTGGCTACAAATACAATGTCAAATCCCTGTTTCATTTCGGGATAAAGCTCATAGTAAGCCGCTCTGATAACTCTTCTTGCTCTTGTGCGTTTGACCGCTTTGCCTATCTTTTTGCCCGTGGTGATTCCAAAGCGCAGATTACCTGACCTGTTCTTGGTTACATACGTCACCAGCACCGGGCTGACAAAGGATCTTCCTCGCCGATAAAGCCTTGAAAAATCCCGATTGTCCTTTAATGTGATATACTTGTTCATAATTTTTATACGGTCAAAGTCGTTGTCAAAAAAGATAGACCACTGATTAAAAGTGGCCTATACCTTAATAAGACAACCTTTTTCTACCTTTAGCTCTTCTTCTGGATAAAACCTTCTGTCCGTTTGATGTGGACATTCTCTTTCTGAAGCCGTGCTCTTTTTTTCTGTGGAGCTTTTTTGGCTGATATGTTCTCAACATAGTGAAAACCTCCCTTCAATATATAACCTTGCAATATAGCATTATACCTTAATTTTTCGTATTCGTCAACACTTTTTCGCATATTTTATGTTAGCAGTGCAGAAGCGTATAATATTTTGCCACACGTTACTATGCCGAAAAAACGTGTGTAAAGTTAAAACAGAGTTTTTATGTCAGCAATTAAGTGTAACTGCGCCGAACGCTATGCTTGATTAATTTAAAAATTCTCCGCTGAATATTTAAAAATTCACATTACAAATAAATCCGCATAGATTAAATATGAAGGAGAGTGGCAAAATGATGCAAAACGAACTCAGCAGCGCAACACAAAGATACCTGAGCCGTTACTACTGTATTCTCGACGATATGATAAAGGGAATGAACGGCGCACAGCTTACAGACAGCATATCCCGCAATTTTATTGTACAGATGATACCCCACCACGAAGCGGCGATAGAAATGTCACGGAATCTGTTGCAGTTTACAACGCTGATACCGCTTCAAAACATAGCCGAAAACATAATTACGGAACAAACTCAGAGCATTGCGGATATGGAAGATGTGCTTGACAAGTGCACGGCGTGCAAAAACACTCGGCACGAAACGGAACACTACCTAAACAATAATCATAGGATAACTCAAACGATGTTTAACCGAATGAGAAAGGCAAAAGTCAGCAACTCGATAAACGCAAACTTTATGCGTGAAATGATACCGCACCACGAGGGAGCAATACAGATGTCGCGCAATGTCCTGCAATTTCCGATATGTCGGGAGCTTAAACCGATACTCAACGCAATAATCGTTTCTCAGACAAGGGGAGTCAGAGAAATGCAGGCTTTGCTGCGCCGCACCTGCCAATGAAATAACCTTAAAAATCGCCCTGTTTGGTTTTAAGCCAAACAGGGCTTTCGTCAGCATTTGTTTGATTGTTTTTTGTGGAAACTTCGCCTGACGAATTGAAAATTATTGTGTGGCTGAGGTTTCGATAATAAAATAATCTTCTGCTCCGCAGATAACATTCTCTTTGATTTTTGATTTAAGGCTTTCTGCGTCGTCCTGCGATAACTCCCAATCATCAATTTTGCATATCAAGCGATTCATCTTATAATCGGCTAAAATATGGAAATAGTAATACTCCTCTCCGTAATCATAGCACTTGCTTTTATTTTCGACCGCCGTACCAAGCACTTCTGCAAGCTCAGACCTTGTGTATTCACAGCTTTTAATCTCAGCATTTTTCAACGCATTATCAAGCTGCGGGTCTTTACCCTCAACATAATTGTCGGTCATTAAAATGTTAAGTCTTTTATTATCGTCAAAATAATACCCGCCGTATATATCTTTGTGTTTTTCCGCAACGGCTATTATCTTTTTTGATTCGTCGGCGGCGATTCTATTGTCTGAGTATGTTTTGAAAACCAACCAACCGTAAGAAATATCTTTTTCTGCATCGGTAATAAGACTGTAGTCCTGATACTGTGAATCATAGAGGTTTTTTGTATGATTAAACGGCTCTATATACGCCTGACTTAAAACAAAATCAACATAAATAGTCTTTGTTTCGACAGTTCCGTTTTCATATGTCACGCTTACGTTTATTTTTGCATTTCGATAAACATAATCCAAAAGGTCAAATACATATCTTGAACTCTGTCTGTCAAGTCTATCCTCCGCTGAGTCCGTAGTATAATAGTCGCCGTATTTTTGACGTTTTTCAGCGGTTAATTGCTTGTTTTCCTTTTGAGCGTTGAAAATATTGCTGACAAATTCGTCAATTTTGCTGTCGCTTCTGTCCGAGATATAGGAGTAGTAAAGGTCGTAAACCTCAATCTCCTGCAATTTACCGTTCGGCGAATTATCTATTTTATAGATGTGACTGCTGTCTGCCGACGGTTCTTCACCTGTCGGCAATAACGACAGATTAAATTTTTCTGCGTCAAGCGTAACAGAACTTATATTTGTACCGTTGATTTTAAAATCAAGCTTGTAATCAATAACTAAATCCTTGTTGTCTTCAGAATAATCTCCTGCGCCTGCCCAGCCGTATGAATACTCGCCCGATGAAAGGGTGATACTGTCGTCAACATCGGAATAATAGTTGGATTCCGCCGCCGAGGCAGTAAGGAAAAAGCTGTTCGAACCCTTTGTATGCGTCGGCTTTTCCTCTGAAAATATCGAAAGGCTGCCGTGGTTGTTTCCGAGAGGCAAAACAAAAATTGCAAGCATAATTGCCGCAGCCGTAATGACTGCACCCGCGGGAATCAAAATTTTGTACACGGTTTTAGTGGATTTATTTTTCTGACGGTTTTCAAATTTTTCAGCTTCGGCTAAGGTTTTATTGATAAGTTCATCGGGAACTTTTTGTGAATAAAGATTTTTATAGTTTTTTCTAAACATAGTCTTCCTCCCTCATAAATTTTTTGAGAAGCTGTCTTGCCCGTGCAAGACGTGTGCGGATTGATGAACTGCGCTTGCCCAGTGCGTTTGCGATTTCGTCAACACTCATATCCTGATAGTAATACAGGTGTATCACTTCGCGGTATTTTTCGGGTAACTTCAATAACTCATAATACAATTCGTTTGAATAATTATCTTTTACATAAATATCCTCTGTGATTTTCTCCGTCCTTTTTCGCCACGGCGAAGTCAGAGATTTGTTTGAACAGTTTATCGTTACCCGTATTAGCCAGGCTTTGCGATGTTCTTCATCGGTAAACTGCGGATTCTTTTTTATGTAGCGCAAAAACACCTCCTGAAACACATCCTCTGCGTCCTCTGTGTTTTTGCATTTTGCCAAGGCAAGTTTATATACCATATCCGAATAAAAGGTTATAACTTTGTTTGTTGGAGATTGCAAATCGATTTGTTCCATTTTTTCCTCCTTTCACTAATAACACCCTGCAACGTTCAAAAATGTTTCAAAATTTTTTCAAAAAAAAGCAGTCACAACGAATATCGCTGTAACTGCTGACAGGAACGAAAACAATAACATAGCCGATAATTAATATCGGTAACACATAGCTCCCAATAGTTTTAAGTTTTGTAAATTAAGGCTGTGTTCTTACTGTCTGTATCATTTCATCAATATAACCTTGAAGTTCTGCTTTTTTTGCATCGTCAACTTTATTATTGGACGCACTATAAAAAACAATTATCGGCATATCATTGAACACAAAGCCATAGCCCGATTGATGTATAGTATCTTTGTAATCGTCCTCGTTGGGAGAGTCGCACTCAAATTTTAATGCAACTCAATCTCATAATTTTCGGAAGATCTTCAAACTCTTTGAATGTTACATCATTCGTTCCACTGAATTTCAGCGGGAGATTTGCACTTGGATTTTAATGACTAAATCGCATAACAAATTACACTGCCGAAATTATGTCCAAAAAATAAGAAACCGAGTATTCATAAATAAGGTTAACTTAATTATGAACACCCGATTGGTGCCGGTGACCGGACTTGAACCGGTACGGAGTATTAGTCCGAGGGATTTTAAGTCCCTTGTGTCTGCCTATTCCACCACACCGGCATAAAAAGTTTGGTGACCCGGACGAGAATCGAACTCGTGTTACCGCCGTGAAAGGGCGGTGTC
>UQQD01000026.1 GCA_900543095.1 uncultured Ruminococcus sp.
GCGCCAATAGCTCAGTTGGTTAGAGCTACCGGCTCATAACCGGTCGGTCCGGGGTTCGAGTCCCTGTTGGCGCACCAAAAGCAGATACCGAAAGGTATCTGCTTTTTTGCGTTATAATCCAACAGGGACTCGAAGCCGAGCGTTAAAAAAACAGTCCTGCGGACTGTTTTTAGCGAGGTGCGTTTATTATGAAACAACAAATTTTTAGGCGTAGCGGAGAACACGTCGCCAGCGGACAGCCGCAATGGCTGTCCCTACATTTACGGTTCAGCAAAGCTTGATTTTCGTTTAAACATTATGTTCGTCACAGCAACACAGCATTTCGGTAGAACAATGTAACGGCGACCTTGTTATTACTCATCTAACACAGGCGGCACAAAGTTTTCAATAGCACTTCTAAGCTTTGGATGATGAATTACAAAGTGGATAGCCGGGGCATTGCCCTTTGAAATTAACACCCACCTATCCTCGTGCATTATTATCTGCAAATTTCTAAACGGATTTGCAACAGAAAAATTCACGGAATAATTTGCGTGTTCCCGTGCATATTTTTCAGTTTGGTTTATATGCTCGCAGTATTCCTCATATGTATAATGTATGTCCTTTTCATAGAACATTCCCGAAAGCGGCAGGGTAAGCGGATTTTCCTCAAATTCAGCTTTTGAAATTCGCAGTATTCCGTCCTCTGTAGTGCCGTTTTGCAAAATCTGTTCTGCAACTTTCCGCTGAGCCGCGGCATATTTCAGAATTCTTTTTTTATCCTCATCGGAAATCCCGTGTCCTTCCAACAGCTGTTCAAGGTAATAACCGTCCATTGTACAGAGCGGCGGCACCGAAAGAATACTTCTCCGTTTTCCCGGCGTTTGTGCGGCGGAAAGTATAAAAGCATTCAGGCGGCTTTCCCCGTCGGCACGATAAATATCCATAAGCGGAAAGGCGTTTTCAAGCAAACTGTCCGCCCTTTTTTGATAGTAAGAAATATCTTCCTTTGTTTTTGAAAGATAGTATCTGCCGTCCTTTTGATGTCCGACGACCGCCTCGCCCGACAATGCGGCAGCACCCGAAACACGAATAAAATGATTGAACACTCCGCCTTGCGGATTCTTCAGGTAATAAGGCGATATTTGCCCTGTCATATACATAGGTATCCAGCTCTCAAGCCCCAGCATCATCTCGTCAAACGGACGGTCAATATTGTGTATATTATTAAGATGAAGTCCTTTTTTCAAAAGCAAAGCCATACCGTACATCCACTTCTTGGGAAACTTTGGGTCTTTTGCCATTTCAGTCATAGGCATATCGCTGTAAAGCGTGACGGGCTTTTGAGATTTTGAGAGCACGGTAGCCTTTATAAAATCCAGCTCGCTCTGCATCATTTCTTCCAGTCCATAGTACATTTTTGAGGTAGGAAGCTGAAACGGGACAGTCGGCACTTTCATTTCGTCAAAATGTATGTCCTTGATAAATTTATTCAAATCAAAACCGTTCAGCTTATCGAGAAAGCTTGAAACACTGCCCTTTTCTTCGTCTGTTTTTGACTCTCCCTCAAGCAGCCAGCTTTTTATTTTTTTCAACCGCACGAAACCGTCTGCAATATCCTCCGCCGTACAGCCGATAAGCTCAGCCAAAACCGTCCGTTTTGAGATCTCCTCGGTTTCTTCGACTAAGTAAGACGCCACGTCTGAGGCAAACTGATTCGGGTCCGCAGGCTGTCTTGTACCGTTCCTAAAACGAAAAACAGTTGAAATATCATAGTTTGTACAGCGGCACAGCTTGTTAAGATTTATGTTCAGCACGGAAATCAGAGCGTTAAAATTCTGTCGAAACTGTTCCCTGTTCGTTGAGATGAAATCGTCACACAAAATAAAGCTCTCACAAACGGTCTTTTTATCAAGACCGCTTTTACCCCTGTCGGCTGCAATTTTTGCGATTGCAAAGCACAGCCCTTCAAACGCCTCACTACCCATTTCCGGCACACGCTCTCCGGAACGATATCGGCTGACGGTTGAGGCTGAAATATCTGCGGCTGCTGCAATTTCACTTGCCGTGCAGTCAAGCTGACGAATATATTCATTAAACTTTTCATTGAATTTCATATAAACATCCTCGTTATGTAAGTTTAAATACATTTAAAAATGTCCGCAAACCAAAGTTGTGGGAAAAATTTGCACTTAGATTATACAACATTATCATGAAAAAGAAAAGATATAATATTCGGAAAAAATTTCCGTTTTGGCATTTGCCTTTTCGGGAATTTTCTGTTTTATAATTTTAGCGTATGTTATAATTGATATGAAACAAAATTTCAGCCAATCTTTTTTGTTGAAAAATTACAAAATATGCGGCTGAAAGATTTTTCTAAAAACAAATAAATAAAGAAAGGAGCATTTTATGTTTATACAGACAATGCACACAAAAAAATTACGTTTGCTGTCGGCTGTCCTTGCGATATGTATGCTGCTGACGATTGCACCGATAACAGCTTTTGCCTCAACAGGCAGCGGCACCTGCGGCGACAACGGAGACAACATTTCATGGGAGCTTGACGAATCCGGCACCCTGACGCTCACGGGAAGCGGAGCCATGCGCGATTACGCATACAGCTCAAGCGGCGGCGATGATGTTTCGCCCTGGCGCGAATTTGAAATGGGAAATGATATTAAAAAAATTGTCGTAGGTGACGGAATCACATCTATAGGCAGATATGCATTTTATAATTGCGACGAGGTTACAGAGGTTTCGTTGCCCGCAGGACTTAAAAAAATCGGTTTCGCCGCTTTTGAAGGCTGCGGAAAGCTCAAAAATATAAACTTGCCCGACGGGCTTGAAACCATTGATGATGACGCATTTAGTTTATGTTCTGCTCTTGAAAGTATTGTAATCCCCGACAGTGTAACGGATTTGGGCGGCAGTGTTTTTTTTAACTGCTACAATCTTGTTTCCGCCAACATACCGGCGGGCATCACGGAACTGAACGTGGATTTGTTCTGGGGTTGTACAAAGCTTAACAGTATTACCGCAATTCCCGATCAGATTACAAAAATCGGTTACAGCGTTTTTGAAAGATGCAGCAGCCTTACCGAGATTACTCTGCCTGCCGGCTTGCAGGAAATTGAATATGATGCTTTCAACAACTGTTCGGCACTGACAAAAATCACGATTGATGAAAGCAACGAAAACTACACTACAGTTGACGGCGTGCTGTATAACAAGGATAAAACGGTTTTGGTTTCATATCCGATCGGAAATGAGAGAGATTCTTTTACAACGCCCTCTACTCTTACAAAAATAATGTCGAATTCCTTTGCTTATTCAAAAAATCTAAAGGAAGTAACATTAAACGAGGGACTTGAAGAGGTTCCTTACTCTGCATTCTATGACAGCAAAATTGTCAGTGTTAATATTCCTGCATCTGTAACAAGAATCGGAAGCTTTGCATTTTCAGGCTGCTCTGATCTTCAAACGGTAGCCATTGCCGACGGCAGCAAGCTCGAATCAATAGGTATGTATGCGTTTGCCAGCTGCAAATCGTTACAACAGATTGAGCTGCCCGAAGGGCTAAAAACTATAGATGAAAGAGTATTCCAAAACTGCACTGTTTTGTCAAAGGTACATATTCCGAGTTCTGTTACAAAAGTCGGAGAGAAAGCGTTTCGCAATTCCGCCGTTTTGGGCAATACAATTGCAATTAACGGTATTAAATATCTGGACGGCTGGCTTGTATGGTCAAAGGAAGGAATTACCGAAGCGGAAGTATATGACGGAGCAAAAGGAATTGCCGACGGAGGACTTGCAGACCAAACTACTTTAACAACTGTGAACATACCTAAAAGCGTGATCTATATCAATCAAGACGCCTTTGATAATACGCCTGCGTTAGCTTCAATTAATGTTGATGAACAAAACACTGCATATTCTTCTTCAGACGGAATCCTCTATAATAAAGACAAAACTTCTCTGGTAAAATACGGCGAGGGCAGGACCGAAACCGCTTTCTCCGTTCCCGACGGCGTGCAAAGCATTGAGGTAAAGGCAATCAGTAACGTTTTTGCACTTGAAAGCGTTACTCTGCCGCAAAGCCTGAGAGATATTAAAGACAGCGCCTTTTCTGCCAACGTTAAGCTAACCTCCGTCAACTTCTCCGAGGGACTTGAAACCATAAACTTTTCGGCTTTCAGGCGCTGCACGGCGCTTTCTTCATTTTCTTTGCCCGATACATTGACTGACATTGATTCTTGGGCATTTGAAGACACGGCTTATTACAACGATGAAAGCAACTGGGAAAACAACGTGCTTAAAAACAACGGCTGGCTGCTGGCAGTAGGTGATATTTCAGGCAGCTCTTACAAAATTGATGATGATGTTAAGGGTATAGCTTCTATGGCATTTTTCGACTGTTCGGCGCAAGACCTCAAATCTCTGACGTTGCCTGCCGGATTGCGTTATATATCTTCTATGGGACTTGACGGTATCTACAATGTAACGGACATTTACTTCCCCGACAGCAAAGAGGTATGGGACAGTCAGGTCAAGGTAGAGAAAGGCAACTATATTCTCGAAAAAGCCACAATGCACTTTATCAACCGTATACACACTGTTGAGATAAACGGAGCGACCCTCAGCTTTGACGCAGGCGACGCACCGGTGTTTACAGGCAGCGTACCCGACGGAGCTCCGTATTATATCGACTGCGAACGCTGGAACAGCGCAGACGAGGGCTGGACTTCATCTGATTTCTGGAATCAGCATTACGGAGATTTTGAGGAAAGCTGGGGTATGCCGCTTACCGAATTCAAGGCCGATACCGAGTATTATTACGGTCTGTATATAAAAGCAAGTGAAGATTATGTCTTTGCCGATGACGCAGTTCTCAAGATAAACGGAAACGAAATCGCCTTGAGCGAAGAAAACCGTGCGGAACTTAACAACAGCGACACAGCGTGGCTCTCAGACCTGTTAAGCTTCACCCCTTCATCAAACCTCATCTACGGTGATGTTGACGGCGACGGCTCGGTAACAATAACCGACGCTACAATTGTTCAGAAAGCAAGCATAGGATTGGTTGATCTGAACGACGACCAAATCAAGTGCGCCGACGTAACAGGCGACGGAAGAGTGTCTATTTCCGACGTAACACTTATTCAAAAGTATATCGCAGGCACCTATTCAAATACGGGAGTTGTCGGACAAAAGGTTAAATAACAGCTTCTGACAATATCCGTACATACAAATTTCCGCTTAAACAATAAACAACACAAACGACACCTGCCTAAAAGGCGGGTGTCGTTCTACTTTTATAAGCTCTTTTCGCTATGACTGTTACGCTTTGCCGTAATTACAGAACATCATATATTTCAAACGCCAAAATTATTTTAAAACGGTCGTCAAGTGTTTTCAAATCATTTCCGAGTATTTTTTTAATCTTTGACATCTGGTAATTGATTGTATTCCTGTGTACAAAGGTTTCCTCGGCAAGCTTCTGAACACTGCCGTCGTTTTTCAGATACAATCGCAAAAAGTTCATATAATCCGTTCCGTTGTCCCTGTCAAATTGCTCCAGCCTTTTAAGGTTCTCGCTGTAAATACTTTTCAACAAATCTATATCGTCAACCGCAAGTATAAGCTTTTTGATTTCAAGATCGTCGTAAAAAATCGGCGACATATCCCTGCGCTGAGCCAACCTTAACAGCCGCAGAACAATTTGATATGATTTCGGCAGATGTTTGAGCCTGCCGTTCTTTTTACTTACCGCAACATATAATTTTTCAATGCCGGAAAATCGGTTTTCTTCCTCCTGAAGCCTTGCGGCAAGGTCGCTTACAGCTTTATCGGACAAATCGTTGAATACATAAAAAAATGTATTATCAATTCTGAATCCGCCCCAATGCGTTTTGAATGAATAGATGAGCTTTTCAAAAGCATACTCTAATTTCTGCGGAGACGCACCGTCCGCCATATCGCCTTTTATTCCGACAATACAGTAATTTGTATTAACGTCAAAATCATTGCTTTCAAGAACGGGAATATGTTTTTTGTAATCATCGGGAAAGAAGATCAGGTTTTTAACGGTTTCGCCAATCGTTTCCTCCTTGCGTTCTTTCAGGATTATCTGATTGCAAAAATCACGGGAAATATCAACTATTCTGGTTTTCCACGGAATTTCCATAAGCGGAAAATTCTGCGAATTACAATAATTGATAATTTCAAGAGGTATTTCCCTGATATACGGTCCGATATTCAGGACAAGTCCGCTTGCCTGCTTTTCAACCAGGTTTTTTACAAACGGCAGCATCCACCCGATTCCTTTATTTGCAATGCCGGTTGAAAAAATCAACTCACCGCCGTGAAGAAAGTCGCTGACCTCTATATCCTCAACGGTATGAACCCACTGCACGATATTTGACATTCCCTCATTTCCCGCTATAACACGCAGTCCGTAAAGGTAATCAGACTTCTCACATAATGTTCCAAGCGTTACTGCCATGGTTAATCACCTCTTATTCTGTTTTGTCAAACTCCGAATTTTATTCTTACCGCATCGGCAATAATATCGGCACATTCGCTGACCGAATTCCGTGACGTGTTAAGAAACATATTGTAATTAAGCGGATCCTTCCAGTTTTCGCCTCGAGTATAATATTTGTAGTATGCGGTGCGATATTTATCGGTTCGCTTTTTTATATCGTTTGCACGTTCCTCGGAAACATATATTCTTGAACGTATCTTGCTGATACAATCGGCACGGTAGGCGTCTACAAAAACACTGAATACATTTGGTTTTCCTCTGAGAATTTGGTCGGCGCATTTTCCGACTATTATGCAGGACTGAGTGTGCGAAAGCTCCCTGATTATTTCAGCCTGTATATTATACAAATTCAGGTCGGATACAAAGGCACGGGATTCGGGCCGCAGAACGGAAGTTGTAGGGAGCTTGGTCAGCGATTTGATAAGATAATTGCCGTGAAGCTTTTCATCAACCTCGACGAACTCACTTTCATCAATACCGCTGTTTTGCGATGCCATCGTCAATATCTGCCGTTCATACCACGGAATCCCCAGCTTTTCGGAAAGAACAGAAGCAATTTCCTTTCCTCCGCTGCCAAAGCTCCTTGCTATGGTAATAATGTAGTTGTCCATTTCTTCCTCCGCATATTATCAGTCGGAAGCGTCACACAAAAGCACTGCATTCAAAAGCACAGACGCACCCTTTGTGCAAAGCTCCGTTGAAGTGAATTCAGGCTCGCAGTGTGAGTGGCCGTCCTTGGACGGAACAAAAATCATCGTTGTCGGAAGCATATATGACGCAAACTGAGCATCATGACCTGCGCCTGAGTTTATTTTTTGATTTGAATATCCAAGCTCGTCAACCGACTTCTGAACAAAATCAACAAGCTGTTTGTCGTAGTACACCGTATCTCTTGTCCACGCAACTTCATAGTCAACCTTGCATTTTGCAACATCGCTCGGCATATTCTCAATCACCGAAACCACCTGTTCGATGACCTTCGGGTCTTCGTGACGTGCGTCAATGGAAAACTCCACATAATCGGGAATTACCGTATGCACATTGGGGTGACAAAGAATCTCGCCGGTTGTATAAACAAGCTGCGGATCGAGCTTATCCAGCTCCTCGTGCAGGTAAAGCAACACCTTTGCTGCCGCAAAAAGTGCGTCGTGGCGATATTTCATAGGGGTTGTACCCGCATGATCTGCCTGTCCGGTAATCTTTATTCGATAGTTCACCATACCCAAAACGCAGGTTACAACGCCGATGTCGTTGCCTGCCGCCTCAAGAATAGGTCCCTGCTCTATATGAAGCTCAAACATAGCCTTGTAGTCTTTGGGATTAAGTCTGTTTTTTTCATCGCCCTTGTAGCCCGACGCATTCAGTGCCATTTCAAAGGTTTTTGAGGGGTCAAGAACGGACTTTGAGGCAAACATATTTTCCTTTTTAAAGTTTTTTGCTATGTCTGCCGGAAGATAATCGTAACAAACGATACCCGAACACATCATAGCAGGCGGATACAACGAACCTTCTTCGTTTGTCCAAATCATCGCAACCAAATTGTGCTTGTGCGGAATGTTTTCGTTTGCAACCGTTTCAAGCACTTCCATAGCGCTCATAACGCCGAGAATACCGTCATAGTTTCCTCCGTTTTTTACCGAGTCGCAGTGAGAAGCCATTACAATAGCCGGAAGCGACGGATCGGAGCCCTTGAGCGTTGCATACACGTTGGCAACATCATCGGTTTTGATTTCAGCACCGATAGCCGTCATTCTTCTGATAAATTCCTTTCTTGCCTGAATAGCCTCGGGCGAGAGGGAATATCTTGTAATTCCGCCGTGACCTGCGTCACCGAATTTACTGAATGTTGAAATTTTGTCCTGCATTCTTTCCATACTGCATTTATACATAATATTGCACCGTCCTAATAAATTAAATTTAATTGTTTAAGTAAGCACTGATCAAGTTGTTTGTGCATATTGCGCTGCCGGATTTTTGGTATGCCGGCGGAAAATATGCAAGCCGGTTTTACAAACAGCGTTCAAGCTTGATTTATTCAGTGATTGCTTAATGATAATTTGCTGACTTTTTTGCCGGAGGTTACTGCGTTTACGGGACATACAACCTTACAAAGGTGGCATCCGACGCATTTTTTACCGTCAAGCACCGGTTCCCTCCGTGCGTTCATTTTTATTGCCTGGTGGCCGCCGTCATAGCAGGACAAAAAACATCTTCCGCAGCCGACGCACTTTTCACGGTCGAATTTCGGGAAGCATATATAGCTTCGGTCAAGGTCGTCGGCAGAAATAATATTTTTGTTTGCCGCTCCAAGAAAGTCGTTTATAGAGGTGAAGCCCCGTGCGGCCATATATCTTTTTAATCCGTCGATCATATCCTCGATTATCCTGTAGCCATACTGCATTACCGATGTGGTGACCTGGACGGTAGAACAGCCGAGCGAGATAAACTCCGCTGCGTCCTGCCAGGTTTCTATTCCGCCCATACCGCTTACGGGAATATTTTTCAGTCGGCTGTCGCTAAGCATTTCGTTAATAAACCTTAACGCTATGGGCTTTACCGCTTTTCCGGAATAACCGCCTACCGACGACCTTCCGCAAACATTCGGTTCGCTTGAAAAATTATCAAGGTCTATGTTCATTATACTTTTTATTGTATTGATTGCCGCAAGACCGTCCGCTCCTGCCTCAACTGCCCTTAATGCCGGTGGCAGCATCGACGTTATGTTAGGCGTCATCTTTGCAAGCACAGGAAGCGTCGTTCCTTTTTTTGCTGCCTTTGTGTATAAATACACAAGCTCGGGATTTATACCGACGTCGCTGCCAAGTCCGTCGCCCACCATCTGCGGACAACTGAAATTGCACTCGATTATATCCGCTCCGGCTTGCTCGCAAAGTGATGAAAGAACAGTCCATTCGTTTTCGTCACGCCCCATTATCGAAGCTATGATTATTTTTGACGGATAGTTTTTCTTCAGCTTCCTGAAAAAGCCGAGATTTTCTTCAAGCGAATGAGTTGAAATCTGCTCAATATTTTTAAAGCCGACAAACGGAGTGTCCTCCTTGTCAAGTCGAGCAAACCTCGGAGATACCTCATTCGGAACAAACATTCCCACAGTCTTAAAGGCAACTCCTGCCCAACCGCTTTCAAATGCTTTTGCAACCATTTCATAATTGCTTCCGACAACCGAGGAAGAAAGGAAAAACGGATTTTCACACCTTACGCCGCACAGGTGCGTAGTAAGGTCAACCTCATTGTCCGAAACAAAATCATATTCGTTAAGCGCGTCGGTAATTTTCGGAATATCTACGGGAGTATCAAACCGACCTCCGATACACGCCTCCATACAGCTGCAATCAACACAGTCGGTACAGGGATTGTCGGCAAGCATAAATCTCGCTCCCTCAAAGTTGCAAAAATTTACGGAGCGAATGATCCTGTCGATTTTAAGCCCGTGTTTACAGGCCTTTGCACAGGGTGCGTCACTGCAAAGCAAGCACCTGCTGCTCTCGCTTTTTAAAACAACTTCTTTGTATTCCATAATATCAACCACTTTTCAGATTTATTTTGAAGCCTTTCGTTTTATGTACTGTCCGCTGCCGGGCTTTCCTACAAACTCACCGTTATCATACACAAGACTTCCTCGCAAATATGTCTGAACGGGATAGCCGTGGAGGCGCTTGCCCTCCCATATTGTATGGTCGCAGTCGGAATGCATATTGTTGACGCTTATGGTAAAATCCTTATCCTTGTCATAGATAACAATATCTGCGTCCTTGCCGACCTCGAGCGCCCCCTTTGTTTCGCAGCCGAATATCTTTGCGGGGTTTGCGGAACACAGCTCAACAACTCTTTCAAAGCTCAGTTTTCCGTTGTTTGCCGCATCAAGCATATACGGATAGAGGTTTTCAATTCCGGCACAGCCGTTGGGGATTTTGGTGAAATCGTCTTTTCCCCAATCCTTTTCATAGCTCTGGAACGGGCAGTGATCGGTTGCAACGGTATCAATAAATCCGGCTTTCAGCGCAGTCCACAAAGCGTCCTGGCTCTCCTTACCTTTCATCGGCGGCGAACAAACAAAGTTTCTTCCGTCCTCACGCTTGTAAACGTCACAAGTAAATTCAAGATACTGAGGACAGGTTTCAACATAGATTGTGTGTCCCTCCGACTTTGCCTTGATACATTCCTCAAGCCCTTCCTTGTCCGCCATATGAACAATATACAACGGCGCATCAAGGTGTTTTGCCCAATGAACCGCCCGCTTGTCAGCCTCCGCTTCCACAAATTCGGGTCTGCTCAGATAGTGATACCAAGCGCTTGTTTTGCCCTCTTTGAGGAACTGCTCTGTTCTCAGGTCGATAAGGTCGGGGTTTTCGGCGTGAACATTGATTTTTGCGCCAAGCTCCTTTGCTCTGAGCAGCAATCTTACGAGCGTTGCGTCGTCAACCATCATCTTTTCTTTTTTGTATACGAGGAAGCACTTAAAGCTTGTAATTCCCTCGTCAACGGCAGTTGCCATCTCATCAAGAATTTCTCCGCCGTTGAGGTCTGTAATGCAGCAGTGAAAAGCGTAATCAACACAGGCCTCTTTTTCAAGAATCGCTTTTTTGGAATTAATAAGTCCCATAATAGTTTCACCGGTGTGCTGAACGGGATAATCAAAAACCGTAGTAACACCGCCGCAGGCTGCGGCACGGGTACCCGAAAGGTAGCTATCCGCCGATACCGTGCCGCCGAATGGCATTGCAAGATGAGTATGTACGTCAATAGCACCCGGCAGAACAAGCTTGCCGCTTGCGTCAACAACTTTATCGGCAGGAACATCAAGCTCCTTGCCGATTAGGGCAATCTTGCCGTCTTTTACCGCAATATCGGCTTTATAGCTTTCTTTTGCGGTAACTATTGTTCCGTTTTTTATTAATAAATCCATTTCTGTATCCTTTCGCTGTTACTGCTTCCACGGCGGAATCACCGCCGTGGAATGATAATGCTTATTTTGTGAAAAGGTCCTTCTTATAAACAAGCTCAAGACCCGATCTCTGGTAAACCTGAGCGACCTCAAGAAGCTCCATACCGCCTGCATTAGCAGAAGTCAGATTGGCTACCCATGTAACGCCGAAATCTACTGTGCCGTTGCTTACCGCAGTGGTTTCGGAAATATCGCCGCCGCCCGGGGTGATAGTAACGTTCAGACCGACCTCGTCATAATATCCCTTAGCCTTTGCCACATAATAGCCCATAAACTGTGCCTGCGGCAGCCATTTAAGCTGGATGGTAACGTCTGTTTTTTCAAGAGTACCGAATTTTCCGTCACTTGAAGCGTTTGCAGCCTCAAAATACTGTGTATCCCTTATATCGTCAAGAGTAAACTTTGAAAGCTTGTCTGCGGCTGTGGAATCGTCAAGCTGTACATACTTTTTACAAAGGTCAAGAGTCTGCTGCATAGCTTCCTCGTCCATCTTGCCGTAGTCGTTGACGGTGTTGCCCTTTGTATCTGTAGTAACAAGCTTTGCAACCTCTTTTGCCATATAAAGCTGATGATCCGCCGATACCGATGAACCTGCGTCAAATACGATCTGAGCTGCTTCCTCAGGATTTGCAGCCGCATATTCCCAGCCTTTAAGCGAAGCGTAAAGAAAAGCCTTTACTGTATTCGGGTTTTCCTCTGCAAACTTCTTTGAACAAAAGATGTTGTCCTCAAGCATTGCAACGCCCTCGTCGTTCATATCAATAGTTCCGACAGTGTCGCCGTATTTGTAACCGCCGTCATAATCGTTTTTAACAAGTCCCAGCTCGTTATATGTCATTGCGGAGGCAAGTGTAACATCGTCCTGATCAAAACCGTCCATTGTGAAATCCTGCGAGAGATATTCTGTCGGAAGGTCGTATTTCTGCAAAAGTGCAAGGATCTCGTATTCGTTTCCGAGTCCCCAGTTTCCGACCTTACCCTCTGCGGAAGCTTTCTTAATGATTTCTTCATTCGTCATAAGCTCTCCCGAATTTGAAGCGTCCGATGATGAAGATGCCGAAGAAGAGACGGATTCCCCACAGCCGGCAAACGCCGTAACTGTGATTGCGCCTGCAAATACCAGTGCAAGTAATTTCTTTAACTCTTTTTTCATTTTCATTTTGATTCCTCCATTTAATAAAATTATGTAAACCGATAGCTCGGTAAACAACTTAATAAATCATTTTGCCCTGTGTTTTTTTAACACGGCGGATTCTATAACCATTAACAGTCCGTACATCAGCAAACCGATTATGCACGCAACCACAATATATGCCCACGCTGTCGGATACTGTCCCAGTACGATGTTTTCCCTTATTTCACGTCCTACTCCGACGATGTACTCGGCAAAGTATTCGGATACCACTGCGCTTATAATGCTTATCGGCACGCTTACTCGCAAAGCGGTAAAAATATAAGGAACGGAATTCGGCAGTCTCAGCTTAAAAAACACCGTGCTTTTTTTTGCCGCATATGAATTCATAAGGTCAAGCGCAAACGGCTTGAGTTCGGTCAGTCCTCTGAATGCGTTGATGCTCATACTTGCAATACAAACAATCATTACAACGAGTATCTTTGCAACCATACTTCTGATATTAGGGTCACGGCTTATGTCCTTTGTCCAGTTGGTCATAACCGGAGCGAGCGCAACAATGGGTATTGCGTTGAACGCACCCACGACCGTAAGACCGCCTGCGCCCCATTTTTGAAACAGCGCCGCAAATACAGCCACCAGATAGCCTATTACCGAACCTATAATCAGCCCTGCCGCCGCAACAATTATTGTGTACAGTGCATTTTCGGCAAACGTAGGTATGTTGTCAATAATTATCCTACAGATTCTTGACGGAAGCGGAAGAGTGTTTGTATCCGTATTAAACAGTTTGTGCAAAACCTGCCCCTGCCACAAAATTAAAATCAGCAATCCAAACAAGACCGGCAAAAGTACGGAGCTTATTGTTTGGACGGTTTTGTTTTCCTTTGCCCGACTCAGCAAGCTCTTTCTTTTTTTAATCAATTAGCACGCCTCCTTTTTGAACTGCGCTCAATTCTTTTAAGCGGTGACACAAGGTTTTCTATCCATCCCATAAGCGAACAGCTCAGCACGCCGATAACTGCGCTGAAAAGCACTATATCCCAAAAAACATATATGGACATTGCGTGCTTTAGGGATTGTGAAAGCATACATCCGAGGCCGCCGTCACCCTGAAGCGTGTCAACAAGGATAGACGCCGTAATTGCCATTGGCGCCGCAATCTTCAGTCCCGTGAAAAAGTACGGAATACTTGACGGTATGAGCATTTTGAAATATACCGTCGATTTTTTAGCCGCATATGAATACATCAGTTCATATTTCTGCTTTTCCACCGAGTTCAGACCCGCCAGTGTGTTTGTAGCCACTGGATAAAAGGTGAGTATTGCCGCAATTATTATTCGGCTCGAACCGATGTCGTGGGTCATAGCAAGAATTATCGGCGCCATACCAAGGATAGGAATAAGCTGTATCAGCATAAGATACGGAGCCGCAATTTTTTCGACTATTCCCGAAAGCTTCATAAGAATTGCAAGAACAAATCCTATTATCATACCTATCATAAATCCTTGACCCGCTCTTGAAAGAGTCTGACCTGCATTGTACAAAACGATTTGCAGACAGCTCATTCCGTTTGCAACAGGCTTCGGATCAATAAACGAATATAATATCTGCCATATGTGCGGCATTATATTTTCGGGGGAACGCTTTGTTGCCGCAACAATGAATGCAAATATTTCCCAGATAATTATTATTCCTAAAACCCAAACAAGCGTTACAAGGGCCTTGGAATTTTTTATTTTAGAAAAAGTCTTAATCATAGGCTTCCACCTTCAAAGCTGTTTCTTACCTGCGAAACAAGTTCTCCGAAATGCGGAGTGTCACGCATATCCGTTTTTCTCGGATACGGCAGATCAACGTCAACAACAGCCGAAAGTCTGCCGGGATGCGGTGATAAAACGCATATTCTGTTTGACAAAAATACCGCTTCCTGAATGTTGTGAGTTACAAAAACAATGGTCTTGTTGGTTTTTTCCCAAATTTTCAGAAGGTCGATATGGAGCTTTTCTTTTGTAAACTCGTCAAGCGCCGAAAACGGCTCGTCCATAAGCAAAATCTCCGGCCTTATGCCAAACGCTCTGGCTATACCGACTCTTTGCTGCATACCTCCGGAAAGCTGCTGCGGATAATGATTTGCAAATTTGGTAAGACCTACCATCTCAAGCATTTCATCAGCTCTGTCCGAGCGGTCCTTTTTTGAATAGCCCATAATTTCAAGCGGCAGCTCAATATTTTTCTTTACGGTTCTCCACTCAAAAAGCACGGGGCTTTGAAATACTATTCCGAATTTTTGCATAAGCCTGATTTCCTTTGGGGTCAGATTGCTGACTCTGACGTTGCCCGATGTGGGTTCAAGAAGGTCAGCTATCGTTCTCAAAAGCGTGGTCTTTCCGCAGCCGGAGGGACCGAGAAGCGAAATGAATTCTCCCTTGTGAATATCAAAATCCACATTGTCAAGCGCCTTAACATCGTTACCCTTGTTATCCTTAAAGACTACCGATACATTATTTATTGCAATCTCAACGTCGTTGTTTTTAAGTACGTCGCTATTCAAATTCATATATATATACCTCCCGTTAATAAAAAAGCACAGCAAATCGCCTTGTAGCGCCTTTGCTGTGCTTTTATCTTATATTTAATCAGATCATAAAAAACTACATATATAATTTTTTATATATTTTAATACAATCTTCCTGTGTTACCTCTCTGACTGTATTAGCGGGGCTTCCGCTTTCAACTGCGTCCTTTGCCATTTTCGGAATTTGCAAATAGTATTCCTCTTTATTGATACCGTACTGTTCAAGAGTGGGTATTTCACAGGCAGAACATATATCCTGAAGCGAATCAATAAACGCTTTCGCTGCCGATTCGTCGCTGTCCGTTTCGGCTGCCGCACCAATCGCTCTTCCGAGATCCGCAAACCTTTTGTATGCGCCCGACACCGCAAAGGAAAGACATTCCCTAAGCAGCATCGCGTTTGATATGCCGTGCGGAACATGGAACAGAGCGCCGATAGGTCGGCTCATACCGTGAACTAACGTAACGCTTGAATTGTTGATACAAATACCTGCCTCAAGTGCCGCAAGGCTCATTTGTTCACGGGCTTTTGCGTCGCAGGGGTTGTTATAGGCTTTCGGTAAATATTTCATTATTCTCTTAACTGCCGAAACGGCAAGCGTATCGGTCATCGGAAAGGCTTTTTTGGACGTGTATGCTTCAACTGCGTGAGTTAATGCGTCAAGTCCCGTTGCAGCCGTTACGGACTTTGGTGAACTGAATGTTAATTCGCTGTCTGTTATTGCAAGCCTCGGTATGAGCGAATCGCCCTTGAGCAACATTTTTATTCCCTTTTCGGAATCTGTTATTACGGTCATTTTTGTGGCTTCGCTTCCTGTGCCCGCCGTAGTCGGAATGGCAACAAGCGGCATAATATCGCCTGAAATTTCCTTTCCCAAAAAGTCCGAAATCTTTCCTCCGTTGACTTGAAGCGCAGCGATCGCCTTTGCGGCGTCAAGCGGGCTTCCGCCTCCTATGCCTATAATAAAATCACATTTCGAGTCTTTTAATACGTCAAGACCGTTGTTAATCATAATATCGTCGGGTTCACCCGTTATGCCGTCAAATATAACGTAACCGATATTAAGTCGGTCAAGCAAATCGGTCAGCTTCTTCATCATATCCGAAACCGCAATGTGCTTTCCGGTTACTATAAACGCCCTGCTGCCGAACTTTTGCAATATCGGCGCCGCTTCCTCCAATACGCCGTTTCCGGTAATAATATGCTTCGGTAATACAAAGTGTGACATAAAATTCTCCTATATCAGATTGTTGTCAACATATGTAAGAACTTCATCCATCTTAGGCATTTCCTCTTTAAGCTCTTCCACAGTGATAATCAGAGGCGGATTTACAAAAAGCATATTTTCGTGCGAATATGTCATAAACCGCTTTTCTCTCAACATTCCTACAAGCTTTGGCATAATTCCGTCGGTATCTCTGCCGTACGGAACTAACGGTTCTTTGGTGTTCTTATCTTTAACAAGCTCGATTGCCGAGAACAGTCCGATATACCTTACATCGCCTACGCACGGATGCTTTGCTTTCATTTCTTCAAGCATCTCACCCAGCGCCTTGCCCGATTTTGCAACATTGTCAAGAATGTTTGCCTCTCCGTAATAATTTACACAGGCAACTCCGGCAGCGCATGCAAGCGGATGACCGCTGTATGTAAGACCGCAGGAAAGAAGATGGTCGTCAAAATATGCGGCGATTTTTTTGGATACGGCAACGCCTCCGAGCGGAACATATCCGCAGGTAACGCCTTTTGCAAATGTAACCATATCGGGAACTACGTCAAAATTCTGGAATGCAAACATCTTGCCCGTTCTGCACCAGCCTGCCATAACCTCGTCGCAAATCATCAAAATTCCGAATTCATCGCATATCTTACGCACTCCCGGGAGATAGCCCTTTGGCGGAATGATAACTCCGTTTGAACCCGTAATCGTCTCCATTACAACGGCGGCTACGCTTTCGGGGCCTTCATAAACAATCTGTTCCCTGAGCTTTGTCAGATAGTATTTTGTTGCGGCTTCCTCCGACTCAAACTCTATCGGCTCTCTGTAAACATAAGGGTCAAAGAATTTTACAAATCCCGGAATTCCGGGTTCAAGCGTATATCTTCTCGGTTCACCCGTAAGATTTCCTGCGCCGAACGATGAGCCGTGGTAACTTCTGTAACGACTGAATATCTTATGTCGTCCCGTAAACATTTTTGCGATTTTAATTGCGTTTTCATTTGCGTCTGCGCCGGCATTTGTAAAAAATACTTTTCCAAAGCTGTCGGGCAACAGATTAATTATCATTTCCGCAAGTGTTGACTTGGCTTCCGTAGCATAAGACGGACCGACAAAGCAAAACTTATCCACCTGATTTTTGATCGCCTCGCCGATAGCCTTGTTTCCGTATCCGAGGTTAAGATTTACAAGCTGCGACGACATATCGCTGTACCTGTTTCCGTCAAAGTCGTAAAAATAAATCCCCTCTGCCTTTGCAACCGGGATAGGATTAAGCTTTCCCTGCTTGCTCCAGGACTGAAGCACAAATTTTTTATGGTTTTCAATAATCTTTTCAGGCGTCATAATAATTACCCCTTTGATGTATTAACAAAAGATAATAACGCAAAAGGAGCTTCATCATTGAAGCCCCTTTGCTGTCGTATCTCTTTTGTTTATACTCACATTATAGCATCTGAAATTTTAATTTCAATACTCCCAAGCACAATATTTTTTGTGCTTGAGCATAAATAATGATTGCAGGCAAGGGTGATTTTGCATCGGGAAACCGCTTGCCGACCATAGCAAAAAGTTAAAAGCCCTTGTTTAAACCCGTTAATCTTTAATTTTTAAATAG
>UQQD01000027.1 GCA_900543095.1 uncultured Ruminococcus sp.
TTCAGTCAGCATTCTTCAAGATTGCAGACATCATTCCTGCCGACAAGGCTAAGGAGCTTATGAAGGCTGCCGCTAAGAAGTCATATATGAAAAAGGGACAGGCTATCGTTGATATGAACTATGCCGCTATCGACCGCGGTATGGAAGACCTCAAAAAGGTTGAAATCCCTGCCGACTGGGCTAACGCTGTTGACGACGCAAAGGCTGACAAGGTTGACGGTCAGGGTGCACTCGTTGAGTATGTAAACGGCATCTTAAAGCCTGTAAACTCATACAAGGGCAACAAGCTCCCTGTTTCTGCATTTATGGATCACGTTGACGGTACTGCTCCGAACGGCTCTGCCGCTTATGAAAAGAGAGGAATCGCAGTTGACGTTCCCGAATGGAACAGTGCAAACTGTATTCAGTGTAACAAGTGCGCTATCGTATGTCCGCACGCTGTAATCCGTCCTGTTGCAATGACAGACGCAGAGGTTGCCGCTTCTCCGGAAGAGACAAATGCAATTCCTATGATCGGACTCAAAGACCTCAAATTCGTTATGACGGTTTCAACTCTTGACTGTACAGGCTGCGGCGCTTGCGCTAACGTATGTCCGGGCAAGAAGGGCGAGAAGGCTCTCACAATGAAGCCTATCGACTCACAGCGTCCTAAGCAGGCACTCTTTGACTATGCTCTTACACTTGAGGATAAACCTGAGGTTGCAGAGAAGTTCAAGTTCTCAACAGTAAAGGGAAGCCAGTTCAAACAGCCGCTCCTTGAGTTCTCGGGCGCTTGTGCGGGCTGCGGCGAAACACCGTATGCAAAGCTTGTAACTCAGCTCTTTGGCGACAGAATGTTCATTGCCAACGCAACAGGCTGTTCATCAATCTGGGGTGCTTCCGCTCCTGCAACACCTTATACAAAGAACAAGAAGGGCTACGGTCCTGCTTGGCAGAACTCATTGTTTGAAGACAATGCTGAGTTCGGTCTTGGTATGGCTCTCGGTCAGAAGGCTATCCGCAACAGACTTATCGAGTATGTTGAAAACATCGAAAAGGATACCGACAATGCTGACCTCAAGAACGCTTGCCAGAACTACCTTGACACAGTAACAGATTCAACTTCAAGCCGTCCTGCAACAGACGCACTTATTGCAGAGCTTGAAAAGAATACAAACGACGCTAAGATCGGCGAGCTTGCTAAGAAAACACTTGTTGACAAGGACGAGCTTGCTAAGAAATCAATGTGGATCTTCGGCGGCGACGGCTGGGCTTACGATATCGGTTTCGGCGGTCTTGACCACGTTATCGCATCGGGCGAAAACGTAAATATCCTTGTATTTGACACAGAGGTTTACTCAAATACAGGCGGACAGGCTTCAAAGGCTACTCCTGTAGGTTCTGTTGCACAGTTTGCCGCAGCAGGTAAGGCTGTTAAGAAGAAAGACCTTGCCGCAATCGCAATGAGCTACGGTTATGTATATGTAGCACAGTGCGCTATGGGTGCAGACAACAACCAGGTTATAAAGGCTATGGTTGAGGCTGAAAGCTACAACGGTCCTTCAATCGTAATCTGCTACGCTCCTTGTATCAACCACGGTATCAAGGGCGGTATGGGAATTGCTCAGCTCGAAGAAAAGAAAGCTGTTGACGCAGGCTACTGGAACATCTTCCGCTTTGACCCACGTCTTGCAGACGAAGGCAAGAATCCGTTTATGCTTGACGGAAAGGCTCCTTCGGCTTCTTACCGTGACTTCATTATGGGAGAGGTTCGTTACAACTCACTCACACGTTCGTTCCCTGAGAGAGCAGAAAAACTCTTTGAAAAGGCTGAAAAGGTTGCAGAGGACAAGTATGCACACCTCCTCCACCTTGCAGGCAAAGACGCTGAATAATAACAGCGGAAAGCTTAATAAAACAACGACGGGCGCCGAGTTTTCGGCGCCCGATTTAAATTTGTTTGCCCAAAATCTTGAATGTTTTATCGGTTCGTGATAAAATAATATCTAAGTGTAGGCTATTGCTGAATTTACGCCCTATCCGCCCACGATACGGTGCGAATTTCATCTCTTTTGGTGGGCAGAAAGTCTATGGTTTTTATGGAGTATAAATTTTCTGACAGAGTTTCAAACCTGAAGCCGAGCGCAATAAGGGAAATTTTCAAATATGCGGCCGACCCCGAAGTAGTGTCGCTCTCCGCAGGAAACCCGTCGCCTGACGCTTTTCCTGCAAAGGCTATTGCCGAAATTTCAGCCGACGTGCTGAAAAACAACCCTATTTCGGTTTTGCAGTACAGTGTTTCCGAGGGCTACACACCGCTCAGGCAGCACCTTAAAGAATATATGCGCCGTGAACATAACACGGGAAATGACGATGACGACATTATCATCACAACAGGCGCACAGCAAATAATGGATCTTTGTTCAAAGGCGCTTGTAAACGAGGGCGACACGGTTATCTGTGAAGCGCCGTCGTTTATCGGCTCGCTCAACACTTTTCGCAGTTACAACGCAAGACTTGTCGGCGTTACGCTTGAAAGCGACGGAATGAAGCTTGACGAACTTGAAAATGCGCTGAAAACCGAACCGAACGTAAAATTTATTTATACGATTCCGAACTTTCAAAACCCGTCGGGCATTACAGCAAGCCTTGAAAAGCGTAAAAAAATATATGAGCTTGCAAAGAAATACGGCGTGCTTATTCTTGAGGACAACCCTTACGGCGACCTGAGATACAGCGGACAAAACGTGCCGAACATCAAGTCGCTTGATACCGACGGAATTGTGATATACGCAGGCTCTTTTTCAAAGGTAATTTCACCCGGTATGCGTGTTGCCTACTGCATTGCTCCTAAGCCGATTTTTCAGCGCCTTGTGGTCTGCAAGCAGAGCAACGATGTTCACACCAACATTTGGTCGCAATACGTCTGCGACGAATTCATCACAAAATATGATTTTAACGCCCACCTTGCAGGGCTCAGAAAGCTGTACACAAAAAAGGCGGCGTACTGTATGGAACTGCTTGACAAATACTGCGCCCCTGCAATAAGCTATCACCGAATTGACGGAGGACTGTTTATATGGTGCGACTTGCCCGAAAGCATAGATATGCGGGAATTCTGCAAAGAGGCAATCAAGAATAAAGTATGTGTTGTTCCGGGAAACGCTTTTCTGACTGATGAAAATGCGCCCTGCAACAGCTTTAGAATAAACTTCTCTACGCCGACGGACGACCAGCTTAAAAAAGGCATAGAGATTCTCGGCAGACTTGCCAACAACCGATAAGTAAGCGTGATTTAATCAGCGGTTACTTAATAAACACGGAGGTACAAATATGGAAAACGAAAAGAAAAAAGAAGTGGTATTCAGCGCAATTCAGCCGAGCGGCACAATCACCCTCGGCAACTACCTGGGAGCTATCCGCAACTGGGTAACTATGCAGGAGGAATACAACTGCATTTATGCGCTCGCCGACCTGCACACAATCACCGTAAGACAGGATCCGGCACAGATGAGAAAAAATATTATCGACGCCTACGCCTCAATAATGGCGTGCGGCATTGACGTTGAAAAAAGCCTGTTCTTTATTCAGAGCCACGTCCACACTCACGCCGAGCTTTCGTGGATTTTGAGCTGTTACACCCAGTTCGGCGAGCTTTCGCGAATGACACAGTTTAAGGACAAATCGGCAAAGCACGCCGACAACATCAACGCAGGACTGTTTACATATCCCGTTCTTATGGCGTGCGACATACTGCTTTATCAGGCCGACAAGGTACCTGTAGGCGCAGACCAGAAACAGCATATCGAGATAACACGAAACATTGCAGAGCGTTTTAACGGAATTTACGGAAACGTATTCAAAATTCCCGACGGATTTATTCCGAAAAACGGCGCAAGAATAATGAGCCTGCAAGATCCGACCAGAAAGATGAGCAAATCCGATGAAAACGTAAACGGCTGCGTTCATCTTCTTGACAGCCCCGAAGTCATAATGAAAAAGTTCAAGCGTGCCATTACCGACAGCGAAGCAAGCGTTCACTACGGCGAGGGCAAGGACGGCGTAAACAACCTTATGGCAATCTACAGCGCCGTTACGGGACTCAGCTATGAACAGATTGAAAAGGACTTTGCGGGCAAGGGCTACGGCGATTTCAAGACAGCGGTAGGCGAAGCGGTTGTTGAAGCGCTCAGACCTATCCGTGAGCGTTACGAACAGCTTATAAAGGACAAAGCATATCTTGAGGAGTGTTACCGCAAAGCTGACGAGATTGCACTCAAAATCAGC
This sequence comes from uncultured Ruminococcus sp., assembly GCA_900543095.1. Lineage (GTDB taxonomy): Bacteria > Bacillota > Clostridia > Oscillospirales > Acutalibacteraceae > Ruminococcoides. The sequence continues at coordinate 4,267 of UQQD01000027.1, forward strand.
AGCAGGACTCTGAACAAGGCAATGAAAAAGGTCGGATTTTTGCTCTGACAATACAACGACATTTTATAAATCAGGCAAATTGATATGATAATAAATGTTGGAAACCACGAGTTTTCGGAAGTGTGGGACGGCGTATTTTACAAGGCACTGTCGGATTATCCAAACGTATGTGATAATGAAATGAAGGATATTATCGACTTTATCGCATACGAAAGGGCAAACGGGCGCACAGCGGAAATCGTGTCGGATAACCCAAAAATCAAAGATTATGTTTTGCAAGAGGCGCAAAAGCCCGAAAAATATGTACATACAAAACGTCCTTCCGTTATACGGGAATGTACAGCCTGTCCGGTGCGAAAAGGCTGTATGACGGATTTTGTATGCCATACCGCTCCCGTGGAAAACGCCGTTAAAATTCTTCGGTGCGGCTTTCTTCTTTCGGCTGTGCGTGCACGCGGACTTTCAGAGGGGGTTCTTATGAAAGAGCCTCGGAACGCCGCTCACGATCCCAAAGATTTTTTTGATTACGTTATGTTTTCGTGGGGCAACTGTCAGGCAGGCGACAGGCTTGTTATGGAACGCCAGCTCGGTCGCAGTCCCACCGCAGAAGAAATGGGCGTCGGATTTATTCCGGGTGTTCGCTTTTACTTTCGGTACGATGAACTTGACCGCCATCCGCAGGCAGTACACGACGGATTTTTGCCCATAAAGGTCAAAAATGAGGTTGAGCTAAACAAATATGTTTTTGCCGTAATCGTCCCTGAACTGCACCGCAAAAGAATTGCCGAATATGTTCCTGCACAACTTTTGCAAAGAACTCATTACCTTGACAGCAGCAATCTTGACGTATGGGAATGGTCGGAAAAGGTTTATTCGTATGTTTGCGGTATAACCTGCTAAAAAATACACTCATATTTCTTTTTATAAAAAGCTTTGTCACCGTAACAAACCACTACAAGTTGTTAAGGTAGTACAAAAATGGATACCTACATTAAAAACAAACAAATATTAAGCAAAAAACTGACTTCGTTTTTCGAGCGAAGTCAGTCTGTTTTTGAGAAATATATACATTCAGAGGCGAGAAGGGATTTTGCATAAGGCTTTTTAAAGTCTCGGGAAGAGCTTGTAAAGTAAGCATAAATATGAACGCTATTATAGCTTTATAAGTACACATATGCGATTTAACATACACACAACACGCAAAGTAACTAAAACCGCCTTGCATTTATGTTTATTAATTGCTTATAAAAATGGCTCTATAATAAATGTTGGGGTAACAAATAGAGCCTATGAAAAATATAGCATAAAAGTTAAGGCAGAGAGCCTACATAAACTCTCTGCCTGTTTTTAAGACTGTTCTATATAAACCAAAAATCCGAACGTTTCACCAATCAGTAAAAAGTTCGGATTATTTGTGTTTGGTGGGAGAAGGTGGATTCGAACCACCGAAGCATGACGCAACAGATTTACAGTCTGCCCCCTTTGGCCACTCGGGAATTCTCCCATATTAAATTCAATGCTAAAGCCTACTGCCTAAACAGTAGGCTTTTGGAGCTGGTGGACGGACTTGAACCCCCGACCTGCTGATTACAAATCAGCTGCTCTACCAACTGAGCTACACCAGCATATGCATTTTCAGTGCCTTAATAATATATCATAACACTGAATTTTTGTCAACACTTTTTTATAAAATTTTTGAGAATCCGAGCAAAACCGATTATGTAACTTTGTGAATTCCTAAATTTCTTTGAATAAAACCGCTCTTACAGGAAATAATATCCATATTATCTGCGAAAGGATGTTTTTATGGATACAACAAACTCGGCAGCCGTCAGCCAAAACACCGACGCCGACAGACCTGCCGTCGGTCGGTCGGGAATATCGTTTTATACAAAGCTGTTTTTTCTCTATTTCTTAAACATTGTTGACTGGTTATGCACTGAAGCGCTGATTTCAAGCGGAAAATTTTATGAGGCAAACCCCGTTATGCGCCCTATCTTAGGAGAATTTTGGCCTACAGTTCTGATAAAGGGCGTTTTGCCCCTTGCGCTTGTGCTTTTGTGTGCGCTTATTTATAAGCTTGCAGGCTCAAAGGACAGCTTTGCGGCAAACCTTTTGCTTTATATCGGAATTGCCGCATATGCGCTTGTGAATCTGTGGCATATTTTTAATTTTGTGATGCTGTTCTTTGTTTTTTAATATTTTTGCTTAAACCGATTTTCGGTATTTCGGCGGCTCGGACTCATAAACATTGTTTCCGAAGCAGTCAACGGCTACGATACAGGGGAAATCCTCAACCGTATAGCGTCTGACTGCTTCCGTTCCGAGATCCTCATAACACAAAAGCTCCTCGGATTTTATGCTTTTTGCAATTAGCGCTGCCGCTCCGCCTATTGCCGCAAAATAAACCGCCTTGTTCCTGATAATTGCATCAATCACTTCTTTGCTTCTTGCACCCTTGCCTATCATTCCTTTTAGCCCGAGGTCAAGCAGCGCAGGCGCATACTTGTCCATTCTGTAGCTTGAAGTCGGACCTGCCGGACCTACGGCATATCCCGGCTTTGCAGGCGCAGGGCCTACATAATAGATTATCTCTCCTTTGATCTCTACGGGCAAAGGCTTTTTCTGTTCTATAAGCTCAAAAAACCTTTTGTGAGCGGCGTCACGTCCTGTAATTATAGTTCCCGAAAGCAAAACGCTGTCGCCTGCTTTGAGGGCTTTTATGTCTTTATCGGTTATCGGAAGCTGAATTTTCTTTGTCATAACATTTATCCTTTATCAAAATTAAATCGTAGCCTGAGTAATAGCGGAGAAGGTTGCGCTTAGATTATCGTACTTGCGTGACGTGCGGCGTGACAGCAGATATTCACCGCAACAGGCATACCTGCGATGTGCGTCGGCGAGGTTTCGATATTAACGCCGAGGGCTGTTGTGTTGCCGCCCAGCCCCGCAGGACCAAAGCCCATTTTGTTTATCTCACAAAGCAATTCGTCCTCAAGAGCGGCGTATCTTTCGTCAGGGTTGTGAGTGTCGATTGCACGAAAGGTCGCCTTTTTGGCAAGCTGAGCGGCACGCTCAAAGGTTCCGCCGATACCTACGCCGACAACTGTCGGCGGGCAGGGGTTGGGTCCCGCCGTGCGGACGGTGTCAAGAATAAAGCGCTTTACACCCTCGACGCCGTATGACGGAGTAAGCATTTTTACCGCCGACATATTTTCACTGCCAAAGCCCTTGCCGCCTGCGGTCAATTTTATTTTATCGCCGCTTACGATCTTTGTGTGTATAATTGCAGGGGTGTTGTCCTTTGTGTTTATGCGGTCAAAAACAGGGTCGGAAACAACGCTTTTTCGCAGGTATCCGTCACGATATGCCTGACGGACGCCCTCGTTTACGGAATCGTCAAAGCTGCCGTCCTCAACTGCGACCTTATCGCCGTATTCAACAAACAAAACCGCCATTCCCGTGTCCTGACAGAGGGGAATCTCCTCCTTAGCGGCAATTTTGTCATTTTCGATGATTTGAGCAAGCACACTTTTGCCGACAGGCGAGGTTTCCCGATTTTCGGCGTTTGTGAGTGCGTTCATAATGTCTTTGCCGATATAATAGTTGCAGTCAATAAATAGCTTTTTGACTGCGGCGGTTATCGTTTCGGCTTTTATCATTCGTATGTTCATATATTTTATCCTCCTGTCGGCTGAAAATATTGGGAACAGTTTTAACTGTTCCGCCGTTTACAAAACATTGCTTGATTTTTGGTTTTAGGGGTTATAGGGGCGTTTCCTGCGGACAGCCGCAAGGGCTGTCCCTACAATTCAGTGCGAAAACGCACATATTTTATAAATGTTATAATCAGCATATTAACAATGCATTTTGGGAAAACACTGTTTTCCCCTACAATATAACGGAAAAGTTAAATCAGTATTGTAGGGGCGTTTCCTGCGGACAGCCGCAAGGGCTGTCCCTACAATAAAAACATTTATAAGAATATGAAACACTGCTACACTGCTGACATAAAAACGCTGTTTTCATATCACATACGTCGCTATGCTGAACTGGTGTTTGTCAGAATATAAAACATCACTACACTGCTGACATAAAAATATTATAAAACTTTTTCGGGAGTATTTCAATATGCGAGATATTATGATATAATCTAAATGCAATCCGTCGCAAACCTTGCTTCTTGAAAGCAAAGCGTTGCTCCGATTAAATTAAAATGATATTAATATTCAAAATTCTGTCACAAAGGCAGGGTAAAATAGTAATGAGGAAGTGTTTAAATGTATAAAATACTTGTTGTTGACGATGAATTCAGAATAAGACAGATAATCAGAAAATATGCGGAGTTTGAGGGTTATACCGTTGAAGAAGCGGTTGACGGTATGCAGGCGATAGACATATGCCACAAAAAAGATTTTGACCTTATTATTATGGACGTTATGATGCCTGAGCTTGACGGCTTTTCCGCTTGCAGAGAAATCAAAAAGTTTAAACCCTCCACGCCGATAATTATGCTTTCGGCAAGAGGAGAAGAATATGACAAGATTCACGGCTTTGAGCTTGGAAGCGACGATTATGTTGTAAAGCCGTTCTCGCCCAAAGAGCTTATGATGCGCGTGAACGCAGTGATAAAGCGCACACACGGCTCGACTCAGCAAAAATCAGAAAAAGATGTTTTTACCTACAAGGGACTGTCGGTGGACTTTCCTGCAAGAATAGTTACGGTTGACGGCGTGCGCGTCGAAATGACACCAAAGGAATATGACCTGTTCTTTTATATGGTAAAGAACAAGGGGCTTGCTCTGACAAGAGAAAGCCTGATAAGCGAGGTATGGGGCTATGACTTCTTCGGCGACGAACGAACCCTTGACACTCACATAAAGCTTCTGAGAAAAAGTCTTGGAGAATACAGCAAATGCATAGTAACTTTAAGGGGAGTTGGCTACAGATTTGAAACGCTTTAGTGCAAAACAAAACCTGATGCCTTTGCAGTTCAAGCTGTTGACATATTTTCTTTTGTTCGGTGCAATCATACTGCTTGTGCTTTGGGCTTTTCAGACGTTTTTTCTTGAATCGTTCTATACTATGTCACGTTCATCAAAGGTTGAGCGCAACGCCGCAGTAATTTCAAAGTCGATACAGAGCAATAAAAACGTGCAGGAGACCATTGAAAACGTAGCAAGCTATAACAACCTTTCGGTTTATGTTTACGATTCAAATTCGCTTTTTAACCTTATTTACGACTGTGAATACGACAACCCCTCTACGGCTCTGAAATTTGAATATCACGATGTTTACAGCTACTATAAAGAGGCAAGCAACAACGGCGGTACATATATGTGCGTCACAACAAGCGACAATACAAAGATTGCAAGTCAAAGGCTGATGAATTTGTTTTCGGGTCAGTCAACCGACGACAGCGCCCGCACGGAAATTCATTACCGCAGTGACGGAAGCAATAAGGCAAGCCGCACGCAAAATATGGTTTATGCCGATATAATCGAGCTTGACAACGGCAGTGAATGCTTTTTGATAATCACGTCGTCAATCACACCGTTGAGCAACACCGTTGAGATAATCAAAGGTCAGATGCTCATGGTGTCAATCGTGTTTATATTGCTTTCCGTTTTGTTCTCGCTGTATGCGAGCCGCAGGATAGCAAAGCCGATTTCAAAAACAAACACTTCGGCAAAGGAGCTTGCAAAGAAAAACTACGACGTTGACTTTAACGCCTCGGGCTATCTTGAGGTTGAGGAGCTTAACAAAACACTGAATTACGCAAAAACCGAGCTTGCCGCAACCGAAAAGCTACAGCAGGAGCTTATTGCAAACATATCTCACGACCTGCGTACTCCGCTGACGATGATAACGGGTTACGGCGAGGTTATGCGTGACCTGCCCGGAGAAAACACACCCGAAAACATACAGATAATCATTGACGAGGCAACACGCCTTTCAACTCTTGTAAACGACCTGCTTGACCTTTCAAAGCTCCAATCAGGAGCAGTACAGCCCGAAAAGCAGGAATTTTGCCTGACCGACAGCATAAAGGATATTTTCCTGCGCTATGCAAAGCTGATAGAGCAGGACGGCTACAACATAAGCTTTGAAAGCAGTGAGGACGTTTATGTCAACGCCGACGAGCTGAAAATATCTCAGGTAATATATAACCTTGTTAACAACGCCATAAACCACGCAGGCAACGACAAAACCGTTATCGTCACCCAAAATGTTAAGGATAAAAAGGTAAGGATTGAAGTAACAGACCATGGTGAGGGAATCCCTGCCGACAAGCTGGAGTATATATGGGACAGGTACTACAAGGTTGACAAGGAACACAAGCGAGGCATTATCGGCACGGGCTTGGGTCTTTCGATAGTCAAGAGCATACTCGACGCCCACGATGCACATTACGGAGTAAGAAGTCGATTTGGAAACGGAAGTACATTCTGGTTTGAACTTAATGTTACCTCGGTAAAAAAGCACAAATCAAAGGAAAACAAAAATGATAAATAACTACTGTAAGCTGCTTGCGCTTGACCTTGACGGCACAACGCTCAACAGCGACAACACGCTTTCGCCTAAAGTGAAATCAGCGCTTGAAAAAGCAATAAAAGGCGGCGTTGAGGTGGTTGCCGCAAGCGGCAGACCGTTTGGCTCAATGCATAAAAGCGTCCTTGAAATCAAGGGGCTTAACTATCTGATAGTTTCAAACGGAGCGGTAATATGCGACAAAAGCGGAAAACGGATACATTCCTCTCTGCTTTGTGAAAGCGACGTTTTGAACCTGCTTGAGGTAACAAAACCATTTGACCTTATTTTTGAGGCGTTTATCGGCGGACTTACCTACACCGACCGCCGCTATACAGACGATCCGCTGAAGTACGGCTGCAGCGAAGCTTATGTGGATTATGTAAAAGCGTCGCACGGACATATTGACAATATGAGAAAATTCATATACGACAACCGCACAAGGCTCGACAGCGTTGAATATGTGTGCAGTGACGACATTCTGCGAAAAAAGGTCAGAAGGCTGATAGAAGCCTCGGCGCACAATATGTACATAACTTCATCATCGGAGCATTTTGTTGAATTTATGGACAAAAACGCAACAAAGGCAAAGGCGCTTGAATGGTTGTGCAATCGGCTTTCTATAAGCCGTGAACAGACAGCCGCCTGCGGAAACGCAAACAACGACGCCGATATGATACGCTTTGCGGGGTTGGGTGCGGCAGTGAGCAACGCAACGCCTTTTTGCAAAGAAAGCGCCGACATTATCGTCGGCACAAACGACAGCGGCGGAGTGGCGCAGCTTGTGGATATTCTGCTTGACCGAACATATGATAAATATGATTGATTGACAAATTTGCAGTCAGCCGCAAGCTTTGCTTCTTGCGGATAATCAAAACTTCTTTACTTAAAATTTTTATTTGCAAATAAATAGAACAGGGGTGCTTATATGTTATTTTTCTTTACTCTTTGGTCGTTCTCAAACGCATATCTTTTTGCGTCACTCATTCAGCTTTCATTCTGGATATTACAGGTGGTTGCGTTTTGGCGGCTCTTTGAAAAGGCCGGCGTTCCGGGCTGGAAAAGTATAATTCCGTTTTACAGTGATTATATGCTTTTTAAGATTGCGTGGCAAACTGTTTATTTCTGGGTACTTCTTCTGCTTTCGGCAACCATAAATATTTTGCAGTTCTTTACCAACAACGGCTATGTTACGGGCGTGGGAGCATCTATTATAACGATAATTGCAATGGTTATCAGTGTTGGCACGCTGTTTATTCAGTTTATGTACACACGAAATCTTGCCCGTGCTTACGGAAAATCGAGCGGTTTCGGCATAGGACTTTTCTTCCTCTATCCTATATTTATACTCATTCTCGGACTCGGAAGTTCAAGATATATCGGCAGACAACATTCATAAATCCACACTGCCTCTGCAATTTAACGGAACGGTTCTATAGAATTCGGAACGGTCAAGACATTTCCCTGCGTTTTCAGTACAATATCGTTATTGTTACCTTCTCCTGAGGAGAAGGTTTTTGTTTACCTGATTATTGAACGCTTCAACGTTATTGTCCAAACCTCTAATCGCTGAGAAATTTACGCTGTTGTATCAAATGTATGTGTTAAAATGATATGACCCAATAAAAAGAGAAGCAACTTCAAAAAATGGTATAATGTGATTAACAACAAAAACATAACCAATAAAGAAGTACTTCTCATGAATATAATAACACAAGAAGCAAGAAAAAAAAGCAAGCAATAGTTAAATACGCCGAGGAAAACGGAAATCCAAAAAGAAAAGCAGAATCAGCAGAAGATATCCGGAGATAATGACACCTGGAGAAAAGGTGCAAATAGACGTTAAGGAAGCTCCGTATAACTGTTTGAGAGGCTCTGTATTAAAGAATGCGCCCTCTCGGTTGGAAGTCACTCGGTGAATCTTTAAATCACCTTTTGTTGAAAGGTCAAGTCATTTTTCCTTAATCTGTAACTAATCATTGACAAACCTTCATAAACCCATAACTGCGTCAATAACATTTTCTTGACAATAATTTAGAAAAAGCCTATAATAAATCTATATGCGAAATTTTCTTTTATTTTAAGGAGGATATAAAAATGGCTGCAAAACCAACAATGCTCACCGAGGAAGGCTTAAAAAATCTTGAAGAGGAGCTTAGCTATCTTCAGGACGTAAAGCGTAAAGAAATTGCAGAAAAAATCAAGGTTGCACGCTCTTACGGCGACCTTTCCGAAAACAGCGAATATGACGACGCAAAAAACGAACAGGCAATTATGGAGGCAAGGATTACCACTATTGAGGCAATCCTCAAAACCGCCGTTATTATAGATGAATCCGAAACTTCAAACGAGCACGTTCACCTCACCTCGGTTGTAACTATAGAAAACATTAAGACAGGCAAAAAGTCTACCTATAAGATTGTAGGTTCAGGCTCAAACGAAACAAACCCGAAAGAGGGCAAAATTTCGGACGAATCGCCGATTGGCAAGGCACTTATGGAAAAAAGCGCAGGCGACGTTGTAGAGGTGGAAACTCCGGGTGGAGCAGTAGCATTTAAGATAATTGAAATCACTAAGTAATTAATCGGACAGGGGAAGTTTAATATGAGTCAGAAGCCGCAGCAGGCAAATACAAGCGATGTTATCAAGGTTCGTTATGAGAAGCTCGACGCTTTAAGAGAAGCAGGCAGAGATCCCTTTGCCATAACAACGAGTGACCGTGACACGCTTACCGAAACAATAAAAAACAACTATGAAGAATACGAAAACAAAGATGTTTGTGTTGCAGGCAGATTGCTCTCAAAGCGCGGCAAGGGCAAGGTTTCGTTTATGGACCTTTACGACAGAAGCGGCAAGATCCAGATTTTTGCAAAATTTGACGACCTTGGCGAAGAGGAATACGGCTATCTCAAAAAGTGGGACATCGGCGACATAGTTGAGGTCAAGGGCTTTGTGTTTAAAACCCAGATGGGCGAAATATCGGTTCACGCAAAGGCAGTAAGACTGCTTTCAAAGTCGCTTAAACCGTTGCCCGAAAAGTATCACGGACTTACAAATACCGATTTACGTTATCGTCAGCGCTATGTTGACCTTATTATGAACCCCGAGGTTAAGGATACGTTTATCAAACGTTCAAAGATTATCAGCAGTATCCGCCGCTATCTTGACTCAAACGGCTTTATGGAGGTAGAAACTCCTATGCTCGTAGCAAATGCGGGCGGTGCGTCGGCACGTCCGTTTAAAACGCATTTTAATGCGCTTGACGAGGATCTTAAACTGAGAATTTCGCTTGAATTGTATTTAAAAAGGCTTATCGTAGGCGGACTTGAAAAGGTTTATGAGATTGGACGTGTTTTTCGCAACGAGGGTGTTGACACACGCCACAACCCCGAATTTACGCTTATGGAGCTTTATCAGGCATACACCGATTACAACGGAATGATGGATTTGACCGAAAATCTCTACCGCCACGTTGCTCTGGAGGTGCTCGGCACAACAAAAATTACATACAACGGCGTTGAAATGGATCTTGGCAAGCCATTTGAGAGAATTACAATGCTTGACGCCGTAAAGAAGTATTCAGGTGTTGATTTTAACGAGATAAAAACAGATGACGAGGCAAAGGCTCTTGCAAAGGAAAAGGGCATTGAATTTGAGGACAGGCACAAAAAGGGTGATATTCTCAACCTGTTCTTTGAAGAATACGCCGAAGAGCATATGATTCAGCCGACATTTGTTATGGATCATCCGATTGAAATTTCACCCCTTACCAAAAAGAAACCCGAAGATCCCAACTATGTCGAGCGTTTCGAGTTCTTTATGAACGGCTGGGAGATGGCAAATGCCTACTCCGAGCTTAACGACCCGATTGACCAGAGGGCAAGATTTAAGGCTCAGGAAGAGCTTTTGGCTCAGGGCGACGAAGAGGCAAACACCACCGATGAGGACTTTCTCAATGCGCTTGAAATCGGTATGCCCCCAACGGGAGGTATCGGCTTTGGCATAGACAGAATGACAATGCTCCTTACGGATTCCGCCGCAATCCGCGACGTATTGCTCTTCCCGACAATGAAAAGTCTGGATAAATAAAAATGAGAGATGTTTAATATGAAAATCAAAGCAATTCTAACCGCAATCCTTGCAATCTCCGTAGTATCGGCAACAGCTGTTATGATAACAGGCTGCGGAGAGCAAAAAGAAAATACAAGCGCAACCGCCACAACAGCCCAAACAACGGCTGCTCAATCTACGTCATCTTCTGATAACAGCGGTCAGTCTCAGGACGAAAGCAGCCAATCTGCTGCCGGCAGTATGTCAGATAATAATTCATCAAACGATATCGGGATTTCATATGATACCGCAATCGCTAACGTAAAAGCACAGGCAGGCTCCGGCGCACAGATTTTGAACGCAGTAGAAGGTCAAACTCCGGATGGGTATCCTTGCTGGGTAGTTACGGTTTCACCTGTATCTAATTCCGATGAGAGCGAAACGGTTACATATTATTCAGGTCATCTTTTCTGTTATGCAGAAAATTATCAAGGCGCACAGGACAATATAGTAAATTCGGAAAATAACGATATCGGAATTTCATATGATACCGCGATCGCTAACGTAAAGGCGCAGGCTGGCTCCGGTGCACAGATTTTGAATGCAGTAGAAGGTCAAACTCCGGATGGGTACCCCTGCTGGGTAGTTACGGTTTCACCTGTATCTAAATCAGATGACAGCGAAACGGTTACATATTATTCAGGTCATCTTTTTTGCTATGCCGAGCAATAAAACACGGAACATTCTCAGCAGGCTATAAGATTCAACAAGTATATATTAACAAAACCACCCCGAAAGCTGCAAAGCCTTGTTAATATGATGATGTAGGATGTACCGTTTTACCAAACAGACGGGACGTACTTCATTTGATAAAAAACTAAAAAACAGCGATTTACATCAAACTTACATCAATTGATGCAGAAATCGGTGCAAGCAAGAAAAAATCGCATAATTAAAGCAATGAGTGGGCAATTCCAATCGGGATTGCCCATTTTCTAAAATGAATGAAAATACAAATCGGAAGTTGTGGAGGTAAATTATGAAAATCGAACACATTGCTTTATATGTAAATGATCTGGAAAAAACTCGCAGCTTTTTTATGAAGTATCTGGGAGCCAAGTCGAACGAAGGATATCATAATCTGAAAACTAACTTTCGTTCCTATTTTTTGTCGTTTGATGATGGCGCACGATTAGAGATTATGAATAAGCCAGAAATGCCTGAATTACCTAAAGAACTTGCTCGCACGGGATATGCACATATCGCATTTAGTGTAGGAAGTAAAGAAAAGGTTGATGCCTTGACCGTAGAGTTGAAAACTGCTGGTTATGAAGTAATCAGCGGTCCACGGACAACAGGAGATGGCTATTACGAAAGCTGTATTGTTGCAATCGAAGGCAATCAAATTGAGATTACAGTTTGAACCCGACAACTTCTTGTTTGATGGAGAAAGCAAAAATTATTCATGCCCTTTATCATATAGTTTTTGTATATTTTCTGGAAGTTTATCAGGCAACATGGCGTTTATCGAATCTTCGTTACCATCTTTCATTGCTGTTTCGTAATACCAGCACTTGAATTTTAAGAGGGAAAGAGTTTTTTGAAGTTCCTGAATTTCAGTTTCAACAGCTGATTTTCTGGCTTCAAATAATTCTTTTCTTTTTTTATAGCTGGAGCTGCCTTCAGATACCCAGATAAAAAATTGCTTTATATCTTTGATCTCAAGACCGGATTTCTTCAGACATTCAATAATGCGAAGAGCTTCCAATTCATTATCGCTGAAATAACGGATGTTTCCCTTACGTTCCAGATTAGGGAAAAAGCCTTCCTTGTCATAATATCTTAAGGTAGAAACAGGAAGATCAAACATTGCAGAAACCTGACCGATTGTATACATAATAAACCTTCTTTCAAAATGTGCTTGACCTAAAGTTAACTTTAGGTTGTATGATATTTATATCATATACTATTGTTAGTGTATTTACAAGAAATTTTGCATATGGAAGGATGATAAATATGTTGAAAACAGAAGAATTAAAGCTGGTATCTGAATGGGATAAAACTTTTCCACAGAGTAAAAAAGTAGAGCATGAGAAAGTGACATTTGTAAATCGTTATGGAATCACACTTGCTGCAGATTTGTATAAGCCGAAAAATGCATTTGGGAAATATCCAGCGATTGCTGTAAGTGGACCATTTGGTGCAGTCAAAGAACAGTGTTCCGGATTATATGCGCAGACGATGGCTGAAAAAGGATATCTTACCATTGCATTTGATCCTTCTTTTACGGGAGAAAGTGGAGGCAATCCAAGATACATGGCTTCTCCGGATATTAACACAGAAGATTTTATGGCTGCTGTTGATTTTCTTTCTGTTCAGGATAATGTAGATGCAGAAAAAATCGGTATCATCGGTATCTGTGGCTGGGGCGGCATGGCGATCAATGCCGCAGCCATCGACACCCGCATTAAAGCGACCGCTGCTATGACCATGTACGACATGACCCGCGTGACTGCCAAAGGCTACTTTGACAGCGAGGATTCTGAGCAGGCACGCTTTGAGAAGCGAAAAGCACTGAATGCACAGCGTACAGAGGACTATAAAAACGGTACCTATGCGTTGGCGGGCGGCGTGGTCGATCCGCTGCCGGAGGACGCACCGCAGTTTGTAAAGGACTATTACGCCTACTATAAGACTCCGCGAGGCTACCATCCCCGCAGCCTGAACTCCAACGGTGGCTGGAATGTGAC
>UQQD01000028.1 GCA_900543095.1 uncultured Ruminococcus sp.
GGGCTGTCCCTACAATTTAACGGAAATGTTTAATCGGTATTGTAGGGGCGAACAGCGTTTGCCCACGGAACATCACTTGAGGTTCTTCAAAAAGGCGCAGGACATCTTGAAAACACCTGTTGACTCTCATAACCTGCATTTCCAACGACAGCGGCGGTTTTGACCGATATATAGTAATATGTGAGAAAAAGAATTAGTTCGGTTTCGTAGGTGATACAACGGAAAACAAATGCAGTAAATGCGGCAGGGGAGAACAGAGTATTCTGTCCTCCCTTGCTGCATTTTTTAATCGGAGCAACGTATATAAAAACTCAATAAATATTTGTTAAATATTGTTGATTTTTTTGTCAGGATAAGATATAATTTAAACAACTATAATCGTGGGAGTTTTAACCCCACCGAACCCCCCAATGAAACTCTCAGCCGTCACATGTTTTACAGATGTGTGGCATTTGCGCTTAGATTATAATAGGAGAACACACGATATGTTTAGTAAAAAGGTGCATTTCGGTATTGTTTCTGTCAGTGCGATAAGTTTTTTTGCTTTATCAATACTGTTTAAATACATTTTATCGTTTTCCGATTTGATTGTTGTGCGGCCTGCTTCTGCGCTGCTTCCTGTTTTTGGGCTGCTGTTCGGATTTTGGGGCGCACTGGGCTGCGCTGTCGGAAACCTGCTGCTTGATTTAGTAAGCGGAACAAATCTTTTTATGTGTTTTCTCAGCTTTTTCATCCAGTTTGCGACAAGCTATATGACCTATGTTATTTGGTACAGCCATATCAGGAAAAAGGAAAAACTGCATAAAGCCGAATTTCCTTCGCTTTCAAAATCGTCCAACGTCATAAGATACGCAGTTTCCGTTGTGACAGGCTCGGCGTTTTGCGGCTTGATGATAGGCTTTTTAACCGTCTTGTTCGGTTCGCAGTATCTTTTTGGCAACAGGACTATAATAGTATTTTTTAATCAATTTATTTTTGGAATTCTGCTTGGATTTCCGCTTTTGGCATTGCTGACGAAATGTAATTTGCCGTTTGTAACGCCGAATGTAGTGAGAATCCGTAAATTTCGCAAGCTGCGTAAAAGCCTTTTTGCTTTGAGCATTGCTCTTTCTGTTTTGGCGATTGTCGGAATATTTGCGGGTGTGTTGCTTTTTGAAATGCACAATTATGATTATAATACAATGCTCAGCCTGTTTGTCGTAATCGTTTCGGCGGTTTGCTGTTCGCTTTTTTTCAGACCCTTGTATCCCTGCAAAAACGCAAAAATCAAAAACAGCGGAATTATTACGCTCAACGAAAAAATGGTAATCATTTTTACGATGTTCGGCGTGATAATTTCAGGTTTGATAGGTTTTATGGGATATTGTGAACACAGCAAGCTCACGAATGATATGCTGCATATTTGGGAAGAGGTTTGCGGCAACATTTCCTTTGCGATGCTTTGTTATTTTGCACTCGCCGTTGCAGCTCTGAAATATATGGAAAAAAACATTACCTTCCCCGTAAACGAAATATCCGACGCGGTTTCAAGATATGACACCGATAATTATTCTCAGAGCAGTACACGCATAATTAAAAAATGCAGGGAATTGGAAAACAAAAAGAGCGAGATTTCCGAGATGTCGAAATCTATCGGGAAAATGATAACCGATATCGGAGTTTATACCGAGGATATAAAGCGAAAGACCGAAGAACGTCAGCGTGTTAAGGCCGAGCTTGAAATTTCTTCAAAAATTCAGCTTGGCATCATTCCGCACAATTTCAAAGATTTTTTACCGCTCGGAGCCGAGATATACGCCGATATGATTCCCGCAAAAATTGTCGGCGGAGATTTTTATGATTTTTTTAAAACAGAGGACGGGAAAATAGCCGTAGTAATCGCAGATGTATCCGGAAAGGGTATGCCTGCGGCGCTGTTTATGTCAACAACAAAAACTGTAATAGATATGTTTCTTGCAAACGGAAGAACTCCGGCAGAAGCCCTTACCCGTGCAAACAAGTATATTTGTGAGCACAACAGCGCCGATATGTTTGTAACCGCATTTGCGGCTTTATACGACCCCAAAAACGGCGAGCTGACGTATGCAAACGCAGGACACAATCCTCCTGTATTGTGCCGAGGCGGAAATCCGTCGTTTATGAAAATAAAGCCCGGATTTATGCTCGGAAGTCTTGATTTTATCGTCTATCAGCAGGAAAAAATCATATTAAATAATAACGACACTTTGTTTTTATACACCGACGGCATAACCGAAGAAAATAATCGAAACGGTGAGTTTTTCGGTGAAAGCAGACTGCTTGACGCACTCGGAAATTCAGAAAAAATGAATTCGTTTGAAACAGTGAACGCCGTAATAAAATCCGCATATGAATTTTCCGACGGTGCGGAACAGTTTGACGATATGACGATGCTTGTGTTAAAGCCGAAATTCAGTGAAAAAAAATCTCTCACGGTTGAGGCGAAGGTGGGCAATCTTCCCGAGGTTCTGACGTTTGTCACTCAGGATTTGCCTGAAAACCGGGACTGCGGCAGGCTGAAAAACGACCTGGAGCTTATTTGCGAGGAAATATTTGTAAATATCTGTAACTACGCCTACGGCGGCAAAACAGGAAAGGCAAATATTGTTCTTGAAAAGGGCGGCGGCAGGCTTACGGTATCATTTTCCGACAAAGGAATGCCGTTTAACCCGCTTGAAAGGGAGGACGCCGATATATCAAGTCCCCTTACACAGCGGAGTATCGGCGGACTCGGAATACATTTGGTGAAAAATCTGACAGATGAACTAAGCTATAATTATACCGACGGTATGAATGTTCTGACGTTTGTGAAAAACTTTGACAAATAAATTAAAATCATTCTGCCGCCTCGGCAGACATATCTATATTACCGAAAATATACGGAGGAAATTTATATGGAAATCAACAAGGCAATCAGCAATCAAAACGTAATTTTTGCAATCAAGGGAAGACTTGATACAATGACGGCTCCCCAGCTTCAGGAGGAGATAAACAACACTTCTCTTGATGATGTTGAAACGGTAACGCTTAATATGCGTGAGCTTGAATATATTTCGAGTTCGGGACTTCGTGTTATTATGGCGCTTTACAAGAGCCTGAACAACAGCGGCGGAAATTTAAAGATAGTCAACGTCAGCAGTGCGATTATGGAGCTGTTTAAAATGACGGGTATGGCTGACTATCTTGATATAGAAAAAGCTTAGTGCGGTGGTGAAGAGATGAGTAACACTGCTATCGGCAGAAACGCCGTAACGGTCAACAAAAAATACACCGAATATTTTTTGCCGACTGTTCTTACGGCTATGGCTACAAACATTTCAACAATTCTTAACTCAATCATTGCGGGAAACCTGCTCGGTCAAAATTCCCTTGCCGCAATCAGTCTTATATCACCGATAACACAGCTCTATTTTTCAATAACAATCCTGTTCGGACTCGGTGCGTCGTCTATTGTGTCTTACGCAAAGGGCAAGCGCGACGAAGCTCAGGCAAACAGGGTTTTTACATCGGCGTTTATAATATTAGCGGCTCTGAGCATACTGCTTATTGCCGTTCAGCTTCCGCTTGCCGACGCAATCTGTTCACTGCTCACAAGCGACAGCGAGCTTCATTCGCTTTTGTTTCAATATTATGTGCCGTATATCTGGGGCACTCCGCTGTTGCTTATCTTGCTCAGCTCAATACATTTTGTAAGAACGGACGCAAGGCCAAAGTTTGCATCAAACATAATAATCATAGCAAATACGCTCAATCTTTTGCTTGACCTTTTATTTTTGGGCGTATTCAAAATGGGAATTGCAGGCTTGTCGTTTGCAACCGTGCTTGGAAACGCAGTCGGATTCATAATAATGTCAACGCATTTTATCACGGGCAAAAGCACACTGCATTTTGATTTTTCAATTCTTAAGGATATGGGGCAATTTTTTAAATTCCTCGGAAATATGATTGCAATCGGAATGTCGGGCGCATTGGGAACAATGCTGATAACCGTAAAAATGCTGTTTTTGAATACTCTTATTCAAAACACGGGCGGCAGCACTGCAATGGTGTCGTACTCGGTTTGTTCACAAAGCCAGATATTTATGTCTATGTTCATTACCGGAGCAAGTCAGACAATGATACCTATTATCGGCGTTTGCCTCGGTGAAAAAGACTTTGACGGAGTTCGGTATGCTTTTAGGCGTGCGGCGTGGGTGCTTGCGATTTCAAGCGTAGTAATAACGCTGTTCATATGGGCGGCTCCCGAGCTTATCATAAGATTTTTCGGTATTACTACCGAAGAAGGTATTGCAAGTACGATTCCTGCATTAAAAATCAATGCGCTTTCGTTCTTCGGACTTGCGTTTTCGTTTTTGTTTTTGTATTACTTTATGGCTATACAAAAAAAGACGATTTCAACCGCAATTTCAATAATAAACGGAATTGCGCTTTTAGTGCCGTCTGCATTGATATTATCGGCATTTTTCGGAATTACGGGCGTATGGTTCTCGCTTGTGGTAACTCAGGTGGGAACGCTTGTTATCATATTCTTTATAACGCTTGTATTAAAAAAGACCTCAAAGGGAAAATACAAGAGCTTTTATCTGCTTGACGAAAACGGAAGCAACGAAATTCTCTCGCTTTCGGTCAAGGGCACAAAAGAAAACGCCGCAGGCGTATCTCTGTATCTTTCTTCGTTTTTGACTGCTAACGGAATTGACGCAAATCATTCAAACCGTGCCGCTGTTGCGGTAGAAGAAATGGCGGCGCAGGCAGCGGAAAGAATGTCGGGCAAGCGAAAGAGCGTTGATATAGACATTCGCATTTTTGCCGACAAAGACGATATGATTGTGTCAATAAGAGATAACGGCGACGAATTTGACCCTACGGCAAACGATGAAAGCGGCGATGAGCTAAGCCCGATGAATGTAATCAGGGCAATTTCAAAAAAGGTTGAGTATTCAAAGGCATTAGGCTTTAACCGCACAATAATAACATTATAATCTGTCGCAGGTCTTGCTTCCTGCAAGCAAAGCAGAGCTTCCTGCAAATTAAATGAATCTATAATAAGGAGAAAACTATGCAGAGAGTATTAAAAATGATTGCCTCGGTGATTCAAAAAGCTCCCGACAGCGTTGCAATAGTTGACCGTGGGGGAAAGAGACTCATTACATACGGACAGCTTGATGAAATGAGCGGTAGGATTGCCGCCGAGGTTGTTAAGTCCGGCTGTGAAAAAGGCTCAATCATTCCTATAAAAATCCCAAAATCCGCCGAATATATCGCCGCCGAGTTAGGTGTTATGCGTGCAGGCTGTGTTTTTACGCCGCTTATAACAGATTATCCCGATGAACGTGTTGAATATATCAAAAGTCTTTGCAAAAGCAAGACCTTGATCGACCTTGAGTTTGTTGAAAGAGCAATGAAGAACGAACCCCAAAAGCAATGGGCTGATTTAAAGGACGAGGACGGCTCATATGTTGTTTTCACATCAGGCTCAACGGGCAATCCAAAGGGTATTTATCACACACAAAAATCATTTGATTCAAGCATAAACGGCTATATTTCCGCCTTTTGTTTTGAAAAGAACGACATTTATCTTGATATTGTAACTCAAAGCTTTATCGCCGCAAAAATCAACTATACTCCGCTGGCATTGGGTGCAACAGTTCATATTCTTTCCGATGATGAAAGAAAGAACATTCGCCTTCTGGAGGACTATATTCTTGACAACAATATTACCGTTGCAGTTATCGGTCCCGCCCAGCAAAAGATTTTCAAAAACAAGAGCAAAAGTCTGAAAAGAATAATTTCACTCGGCGAAAGGCTCTCAAATGAATACAGCGACGATTATTTGATAATCAACGGCTACGGCGCAAGCGAAACGCATGGCTCGCTGTACTTTTATGTTGACAAAAGGTATGATAACACCCCTATAGGCAAGCCTCTGAGCTTTGTAAACGCATATGTGCTTGATGAAAACGGAAATGAAGCGTCCGACGGGCAGGAGGGAGAACTCTGCATAAGCGGAGCAAGCGTTGCCAAGGGTTATCTCGGACTTCCTGAACAGACCGCTAAGGCGTTTGTTCCGAATCCGTTTGCAAACAGGGATAACGAAGAAATCCTCTATCATACGGGTGATATTGTAAAAAGGCTTCCCGACGGCAACATAGTTTATCTCAACCGCAAAGACTGGATGGTAAAGATTAACGGTCAGCGTGTTGAAACGGGTGAGATTGAGGTTCAGACCACACATATCGACGGTCTTTCAACCGCTGTTGTAAAGGCGTTTCAAAACGAATACGGACAAAACTATCTTGTTGATTACTACAAGGCGGACAGAAGGATTTCCGCCGACGAAGTAAAGGAACATCTCAAAAAACGCCTGCCCGATTATATGATACCCTTGTTCTTTGTTCAGCTTGACAGCTTTCCGCTTAACGCAAACGGCAAGCTTGACAGAAAGTCGCTTATGCCGCCGAGCATATCGGATTTTAAGGCTGAATACTGCGCTCCGACAAACGATGTCGAAGAAAATCTCTGCAACGCCTTTGAAAAAATCCTCAACTGCGGAAAGGTCGGAATCAACGATAACTTCTTTGAGCTTGGCGGAGATTCAATAAAGGTTATGAAGCTCCAAAACGAATGTGGCATTTCAGGGCTTACAACAGCCGTGATTTTTGAGGGAAAAACTCCCGCAGGCATTGCGGCAATTCTTGCTCAGAGCGGCGAGGATATTTTTGCCCAATGCGCTTTGGATAAGCGTGATATGTACCCGCTCACACCGAGCCAAATGGGAGTTTATCTTGCGTGCGTTCAAAATCCTGACGGTACTATGTATAACACCCCCGGCGGCTATTCCTTTAAAAAGGGAGAGGTTGATGAAGACAGGCTCATCTCTGCAATCAAAAAGGCTGTCGCAAATCACGCCGCACTTAAAATCACGGTAGACAATTCAACAGGCGCACCGATGATGAAGCCGAGAAATAATATTGAGATAAATATTCCCGTCATTAAAACCGACGATATTGAACGGGCTAAGAGAGAATTTGTAAAGCCGTTTGACTTAGAAAAAGATTTTCTTTTCAGATTTGCAATCATCGAATCCGAAGAAGAATGTTTTCTTGCAATGGACTTTCATCATATTGTGTTTGACGGAACTTCAATATCCGTTATCAGCAGCGAAATTGCGCTTGCCTATGACGGAAAGGAGCTATTGCCCGAACAGCTTACACAGCTTGACTTGGCGGTTTACGAGGAACGTGTTGAAGATACAAAGGAATATAAAGAAGCAAAAGCGTACTATGACAGTATTTTCTCGGGCGTTGATGTAAAATCCGATCTTACCGAGGACTTTGCCGAGGACAAAAACGCAGAAAACAAGCCCTGCGGCGAATTCAATATATTCGTAAACGATAAGCTTGCTTCCTCAAAGGTTGACGCATTTACTCACAAGCTCGGTGTAACGCCGAACACGCTGTTCCTCGGCGCATATCAATATGCGGTATCAAAGTTTACGGGACAGTCCGAAACGGTAATCTGTACAGTAAATCACGGCAGACACGACAGCCGTATGCAGAGCACCGTCGGTATGATGGTGCGTACACTTCCGCTTTATGCAAACATCAACGAAGAAAGCACGGTTGCAGACTTTCTTGCAGGAGTACAGGATAATCTGCAAAACACAATAAAGCACGATTCCTATCCGTTTGTAAAGCTTGCTTCCGAATATGATATTTCATCGGACATAATGCTTGCTTACCAGTCGGATGCGTTCAACAGCTTTAGGCTCGGAAATGTTGAATTAAAGCTTAGCTCAATCCCTGTTGACAGCTCGCTTGCAAAGCTTAATATAATGATTTTTAAATCCGACGGCGGTTTTGAACTTCGCTTTGAATATCGAACCGACCTTTACAGGGAAGAAACAATCCGCTCCTTTGCCGATACATATGTAAAAATTCTTGAAGAATTTATGACAAAGGGCAAGCTCTTTGAGGTTGAACTTATAAACAGCACCCAAAAAGAGCTTCTTGATGAATTTAATAATAACGAAGTGCCTTATGACAAAACCAAAACGGTTGTTGATTTGTTTAGGGAGCAGGCAAATAAAAATCCGGACAAAACCGCCGTTGTTTATAAAGACAGGCGCTTGAGCTATATTGAACTTGACAGGATTACAGACCGCCTTGCAGGCTATGTTCACAGCCTTGAAATCGGTACGGAGGACGTTGTGTCCGTTCTTATTCCGAGATGTGAGTATATGGCGATAGCTTCATTGGGCGTGTTAAAATCAGGCGCCGCATATCAGCCGCTTGACCCGTCATATCCGCCCGAAAGGCTTGAATTTATGATAAAGGATTCATCGGCAAAGCTCCTTATCGCCGACGAAAGCCTGTTATCGCTTGTTCCCGAATACAAGGGCAGGGTGTTGTTTACAAAGGATATTCCGAGCCTGCCCGAAGCAACTTACGAAATCAAAAGTCCTAACCCCGACGACCTGTTTATCCTGCTTTACACCTCCGGCTCAACAGGCACTCCAAAGGGCGCAATGCTTGAGCATAAAAACATCACGGCTTTCTGCGATTGGTACAAAAGGGCAGTTGAGCTTGACGACACAAGCGTAGTATCGGCTTATGCAAGCTACGGATTTGACGCCTGCCTTTCGGAGATGTACCCTGCGCTCACAAACGGAGCAACCGTTCATATCATTGACGAGGATATTCGTCTTGACCTTGTAAAGGTAAACAAATATTACGAAGATAACGGCGTTACACACGGATTTATGACAACGCAGGTTGCAAGACAGTTTGCAACCGAGATAAAAAACAAGTCGCTTAAATATTTTCTTACCGGCGGAGAAAGACTTGTTCCGTTTGAGCCGAAAACAAATTATAAGCTCTACAACCTCTACGGACCTACCGAGTGTACCGTTTGTATCACAGGCTATATTGTCGATAAATTCTATCACAGAATACCTATCGGCAAGGCTAACACCAACACAAAGCTGTATGTTATCGACAAATACGGCAGACGTCTGCCGATAGGCGCTTTGGGTGAGCTTTGCGCCGCAGGACGGCAGGTTTCAAGAGGCTATCTCAACCGCCCCGAACAAACTCAAAAAGCATATTCACGCAATCCGTTCTGTTCTGAGTCCGACTACATCAAAATGTATCATACGGGCGATATTGTTCGTTTTATGAATGACGGCAACGTTGATTTTGTCGGCAGAAACGACGGTCAGGTCAAAATCAGAGGCTTTCGCATAGAGCTTTCCGAGGTTGAAAAGGTTATCCGTGAGTATGACGGAATAACCGACGCCACAGTTATTGCCAAAAAGCTGCCTGCGGGCGGTATGTGCATTAACGCATATATTGTATCAAACGGAAAGATTGATATTGACAGCCTTAATAAATTCATTGCCGAACGCAAGCCGCCTTATATGGTTCCTGCCGCAACAATGCAGATAGAAAAAATTCCGCTTAACGTAAACGGTAAGGTCGATAAACGAAAACTGCCCGAAATCCATTCAGCTTCGGCGCAAAAGAAAGCGTCCGCACCAACGGAAAGAAAACTCACCTTCCTTGAAAAGAAAATTTCAGAAATCGTTGAAAAAATCATAGGTCATAATGAATTTGACGTTTCCGAGGATCTTCTCAGCGCAGGAATGACGTCACTTTCCGTAATCAAGCTTGCGGTCGAGCTGAATAAAGCGTTTGACTTTGAAGCGAATGTCAAAAAAATGATGAAGGGCTGTTCGGTTCTGTCAATAGAAGATGAGCTTCAGGAGTTTATGCTCAGCAAATCCGCAAATGTACAGAAAAAAAGCGAGGTTCAGGAAAAACCGCACAAGAATTTTTATCCGCTTTCCAAAACCCAGCTCGGCGTATATTTAGACTGTATGAAAAATCCGTACAGCACGGTATATAATATTCCGTCAATCCTTACCTTCCCCAAAACCGTTGACGCCGACAAGCTTGCAGACTCTGTAAAGCAGGTTATTAAGGCTCATCCGTATATAATGACTCATCTCTCTATTGATAATGAGGAGGTTGAGCAGGCATACGTTGACAAGGCAGCCCCCGAAGTCCCCGTTGTTAAGCTCAGCGAAGAACAGCTAAACGACTTTAAAAAGGAATACGTTAAACCGCATAATCTTATGAAAGCTCCGCTGTTCCGTGTAACCGTTGCAGAAACCGACAAAAATGTTTATCTGCTCTCGGACTTTCATCACCTGATTTTTGACGGCGCTTCGGTTGCACTGCTCTTTGAACAGCTGAAAACAGTTTACGAGGGCGGCAATATCGAGCCTGAAAAATATACCTACTATGATTATGTTGAAAATGAAATAGCGGCGGAAAACGGCGAAGAATATAAAAAAGCCGAAAAGTTCTTTGACAATATGATGAAGAGCTTTGAGTCCGCAACCGAAATCACGCCTGACCTCAGAGGACGTCCGCAGGACGGCAGTCTTGCGCTTACCGCTGTTCCGATTGATATGAAAAGGGCAGAGAGCTTTTGCTCTCAAAACGGCATAACGCCGGCACATCTTTTCCTTGCGGCAGTTTTCTACACCGTGTCGCGTTTTGCAAATAACCGCAATGTTTATCTCAGCACCATAAGCAACGGCAGAAGCGATATGCGCCTTACAAATTGCTTTGGTATGTTCGTAAAAACGCTTGCTCTCGGAATTGAGGTTGAAGATACATCTTCTCTTGAATTCGTGCAAAAGAGCAAGTCCGTGTTTACCGATTCGATTGAAAACGAAATATATCCCTATGCAAACCTTTGCGCAAAATGCGGCTATGCTCCGAATATTGTTTATGAATATCAGCTTGGCGTTGTAGACGATCTTGTAATCGACGGAAAAAAGGTACAGCGTGATTACCTTGAAATGAACACAGCAAAGTTCAAAACGGCAATTCATATCGAAGAGCAGGACGGCAAACCGTGCGTTGTTGTACAGTATAACGACGCTCTTTACAGCAAAGAGCTTATGCAAACATTAGCTCAGTCGGTGGTATCTGCGGCAAAGCATATTATCGAACAGCCGAACGGCAGGATAAGAAGCGTATCCCTGCTTTCGCAGGATCAGCTTAAACAGCTCGACAGCTTTTCGTCCACATTGATTGCACCGGTTGAAACAAAGCTTTTGCACAAGATGTTTGAAAAACAGGCGGACAGAGTGCCAGACAACAAGGCGCTGGTTGCCTGCGACAGAACGCTTACCTATTCAGAGCTTGAACGGCTTTCAAACATTACCGCAAACAGCCTTATCGAAAAGGGCTTTAAAAAGGGAGACAGAGCAGTATTACTGCTTGAAAGAACCTCAAAATTCTTCACCTCGCTTCTCGGTATTCTCAAAGCAGGCGGTGCGTTTATCCCGACTTGCCCCGATTATCCAAAGGAGCGAATCGACAGCATAATTGAGGACAGCGAGGCAGATTTTGTTATCACGGAGGGCGAGCTTCTCAATGAATATAACAACACTGTCAACGTTGATGAATTGCTGTCGGGTGCAAATGACAGCAGACCCGAAATTGACGTTCAGCCCGATGACCTTGCTTATCTTATATACACCTCCGGTTCAACGGGAAAACCAAAGGGCGTAATGCTCCGCCACATCGGAATTGCAAGCTATCTAACCTATAACGACGCAAATATTCAGGTCAAGCGTGTTGTTGATAACTGCAAGGCTTACGGCTCTGTAACGACAATATCCTTTGATATGTCGCTCAAGGAAACAATGCTTTCATTGTGTCACGGACTTACGCTTGTCTTTGCAAGCAATGAAGAAACCGTAAATCCGATTGCACTTGCAAAGCTCCTTACCGATAACAATGTTGATGTATTTAACTCTACACCGTCAAGGCTTTTGCAGTATATGGAGCTTGATGTCTTTGCAGAAGCAATGGCAAACTGCAAGGTGATTCTTTCGGGCGGTGAAAAGTATTCCGATAAGCTTTTAAAAGCTCTGCGTGAAAAGACAACTGCAATAATTATCAACACCTACGGTCCTACCGAAATAACCGTTTCGTCAAATGCCAAGGAACTCAGAGATGCAAAAATAATATCCGTAGGCAAGCCGTTGTTCAACTATAAGGAATATATCGTTGACGCTGATAACAACCTGCTGCCGATAGGCGTTGTGGGCGAGCTTCTCATCTCCGGCTGCGGCGTGGCGCTCGGTTATAACAAGCTCCCCGAACAGACCGAAAAGGCGTTTGTTGAATTTAGGGGAGAGCGCACTTATCGTTCGGGAGATTATGCAAAATGGACCGACGGCGGCGACGTTGTAATCCTGGGCAGAACCGATAATCAGGTTAAGCTGAGAGGACTTCGCATTGAACTTGGCGAGATTGAAAAATCGCTTACAAACATCAGCGAAATTAAAAGTGCTGTCGCTTTGATAAGAAAAGTCGGCAAGTCAGACGCAATCTGCGCCTACTACACAGCCGACAGTCCGCTTGACGTTGAACAAATCAAAGAGGAGCTGAAAAAGAACCTCACAGATTATATGGTGCCTACGGCGTATATGCAGCTTGACGAAATGCCGCTTACGCCAAACGGCAAGGTGAACCCAAGGGCGCTTCCCGAACCGACTGACACCGCGTCAAAGAGCGGCGCTTTGCCTAAGACGGAGCTTGAAAAGACGTTCTGCGACATCTTTGCACAGATACTTGAGCTTGATACCGTTTATGCCGACAGCAGCTTCTTTGACATCGGCGGAACATCGCTTACCGCAACACGGGTAGTAATTGCCGCAAGCAAGAAGAATATCGAGCTTGCATACAGCGACGTGTTTGCAAATCCAACGCCGCAGGCGCTTGCAAAATTCATAAGCAAATCAGGCGGCATTGAACAAAACGAACAAAACGGGCTTGACGACCTGAGCGGTTTTGACTATTCGGAAATTGACGCTCTGCTCAAAAACAACACGATAGAGAACTTTATCAACGGTGAAAAACAGCCTATAGGCAATGTGTTGCTCACAGGACCTGCGGGCTTCCTCGGAATTCACATACTCTATGAGCTTTTGCACAGATATAACGGCAAGATTTACTGTATGATTCGTGACAAAAACAATAACCCTGCCGCCGAAAGACTGAATTCTATCTTCTATTATTATTTTGAAGAAAGCCTAAAGGAAAAATACTTTGACCGAGTGGTTATCATTAACGGCGATGTAACAAACGCCGAGTCGTTTGACAAGTTTTTAAATTGCGGCATAGACACGGTTATTAACTGCGCCGCAAATGTAAAGCACTTCTCAAAGGGAACCGACATTGAGGACGTAAACCTTTACGGAACGCTTAACGTGCTTGAATTCTGCAAAAAGGCAAACGCACGTCTTGTACACGTTTCAACAATGAGCGTTGGCGGAATGTATGTCGGCGAGCCGGGACCCGTAAAACAGTTGGAAGAAACCCAGCTTTACTTCGGTCAGAGTCAGGGCTCAAAATACACCCTGTCAAAGTTCCTTGCAGAGCGTGCAATTCTGAGCGAAGCCGCAAAGGGACTTAACGCAAAAATAATGCGTGTAGGAACGCTTGCGGCACGAAACAGCGACGGCGAATATCAGATTAACTTTACCACAAACACCTTTATGGGCAGGCTGAAATCCACGCTTCTTATCGGCAAATATCCGTATGAAGCAATGGATATGCCGTTTGAGCTTTCACCGATCGACTTTGTTGCAAAGGCAATTTTACTGCTTGCACAAACCCCGAAGTCCTGCACGGTATTCCACCCGTTCAATAACCATACGCTGATTATGGGCGATTTATATACCGAAATGGATAGGCTCGGACTCCATTCCAAGGCGGCAGAGTATGATGAATACGCTTTGGCTCTTGAACAGGCAGAACAGGATCCCGAAAAGGCAAAGATACTTTCAAGTATGATTGCCTACCAAAATATGGCTCACGGACAAAAGACCTTTGTTGTAGGTAAGAGCAACACATTCACTATGCAGGTGCTCTACCGTATGGGCTTTATCTGGCCTGTAACCTCGCTTGACTATATGAAACGCTTTATCAATGCACTTCGCAGCTTAGGTTTCTTTGACTGATCGGCTAAAATATCATAATAGCATAAGTGCAAATGCCCCCTGTCACTCAGGCGGCGGGGGACATTTCGGAATTTCAGCGGTAGTTATATTCTCCCACTGAAACCCAAAGGAGCTAACGCTCATTTGCACTGTTTGCAATCTATAGGGCATCTGCAAAAGCGGATGCCCTGTTTTGTAAATTATTAAAGTTACTGTATTATATTTTACAACTCTATAACAAGTTTGTGTTATATAAATAATAGGAAGTGATTGTGATAATGGCAAAAATTTTAATTATAGAGGATGAAAAGCCGATAAATGACTTGATTATGATGAATCTGTCATTGGTAGGGCATACCTGTAATCAGGCATTTGACGGCAAAGAGGCTTGTGATGCGTTTAATAGGTTTAATCCTGATTTGATAATACTTGACGTAATGATTCCTTATAAAAACGGTTTTTCGCTTTTACATGATAAAGCGTTCAAAGACATTCCTGTAATAATTTTAACTGCAAAAGGCGCAGTTATCGACAGAGTAAACGGATTAAATCTCGGAGCGGACGACTATATAACAAAGCCCTTTGAAGCGGTTGAATTAATTGCGCGCATAAATGCTGTTTTGCGGCGTACCAAAAAGCTCTCAATGTCAGAATTTATTATCGGGAATGTTTCTGTTAATATTTCCGAACGAAAAGTCAGGGTGAATAATACGGAGGTCGAACTTACTAACAGAGAATTTGCACTCCTTGAAGTTTTGATAAACAACCGTAATATAGCATTGTCACGGCAAAAGCTGTTGGATTTGGTATGGGGGTACGATTATGAGGGAGATGATCGAACAGTTGACGTTCATATTACAAAACTGAGAAAAAAATTAGGGCTTGATTCGTATATAAAGACAGTATATAAATTAGGCTATCGTTTGGAGATATAAAATGAAATTGTGGCAAAAAATTTTCATAGGTGTATTAATAATTTTCTTAATTGTTTTTGATGTCGGAGCATATTTTCTGACATTTTTTGCTTACAACTATAACCGTGAAAGTGAAATTCAAACCGGAGTTAATGAGCAAAGCATTATATTATCGTCATTATCCGTTGCATTGCTGAGAGCAGAGGAATTTAATCCTGATATATTATCCGACAATACACATTTGCAGACTATAGTTAAAACTTTGGCGGATTATTACAGCTCTCAAAATGTTCAGCTTGCTTTGCTGTCAAATGACAAAATTATATATTCAAATATTCCGCAAATAGATGAAGAAGTTTTAAATTTATCTGATGCATATACCAAAAACATAAAAGATACGGTAGTTGACGAAAAAAGGATCCTTTTTGTAGCCTCAAAAACAGCTGCCTATCCCGAATTAACGTTTGTATATGCAAGAGACATCAGTAGTATAGATTTATTCCTCAACAACATCAGTAAATTCTTTGTCATAATAAATATCGCCGTACTTTTACTGATGAGCTTTTTGTTATGGCTTCTTTTAAAACGTATGACACGACCGATCTCACAGCTTAATCAAATGACTGCCGAAATTTCCGACGGTTCATATAATAAACGAATTACTGTTAATAGTAATGATGAATTGGGTGAGTTAGCAAAAAGCTTTAACCGAATGGCGGATTCTGTTGAAGATACGATGAGAGAATTAAAAAATGCGGCTGACGAAAAGCAACAATTTATTAATGATTTGGCGCATGAAATTAAAACGCCTATTACATCGGTTATCGGATATGCAGATTATCTTAAGACTGCAAACAGCAGTGAAGAAAGCAAGCTCCTTGCATTAGGTCACATACATACTGCAATGATTAGGCTGCAAAATCTTTCTACTGAGCTTTTGAAACTTACATTATTGCAAAACGAAACCGCCGATCTTTCTAAGGTAAATATTCCTGCTTTGTTTTCTGAATTAAAAAACACAACGGCTCCGGCTTTTGAAAAGCGCGGCATCAAATTAATTACAGAAACAAAAATTGATTTTATAATTGCTGATGAAACATTGTTGTATTCTATGCTTACAAACCTTATCGAAAATGCGGCAAGAGCCTCATCTGATAACAGTAGAATTATTCTCAGAGCATATCGTGAAAAAAATTCTGTAATTGAGGTTATTGATGAAGGCTTCGGAATAAAGGAAGATGAAATAAAAAAAATTACCGCTCCTTTTTATAGAGCGGATAAGTCAAGATCACGACAGTTCGGCGGTGTTGGTCTGGGTTTAAGCATTGTTTCAAGAATTGTCGCTTTGCATAATGCGGAGCTGAAAATTATATCAAAAGAAAATCACGGAACTAAAATTAAGGTGATTTTTACAACTTGATAATAATTACTTTATTACTCTGAAACATATTGCTATATAATGATTGATATAACCTATTTAAAGGAGGAATCAAAATGAACGAAAGCGAAAAACAAGAAACTAAAATATGCGAACTCATATTGATATGTGCAGAAATACAACCACCAGTTGAGGGAAAACCAATGGTTAGGTTTGGATCACAAACTAATGAGGAAATATTAATACAAATGTGTAAAGAAGATCCAGAAGCTTGGAATCTCGTAAAAAAAGTTATATTCGATACGCTAGATAGAATTGAGACAGCTAGCGGTTATGTATTAAACGAAGACGGTACAGAAGTTATTAAGCCGGAATAATAAGGAGGTATTGTATGGATAATTACTATAAACAAATAGCGGATCTACAATGTGCTACAGAGCGTCTGAGAACATTACAAGAGAAACAATCGACAATATTCGACAAATACTTTCCAATAACAGCTAGATATAAACAGTTTACTGGTTCTGGAGGTGGTAATTCTGACAAAGATAAGATGTTATCCTATCTGGAGGAGCTAGAAGAAACTGGAATCGCTAAAGATTTAGAGGAAGCTATCAAGAACGTTAATACAATCCAGAATCGTTTAAAACGTATGGAATTAATATTACAGAATATTGAGGATATATCTGGTAATGATAGTTTAGAGTATCGAGTTGTTAGTTTGAAGTATTTTGAA
>UQQD01000029.1 GCA_900543095.1 uncultured Ruminococcus sp.
GCACGCCGCCAGCGTTCGTCCTGAGCCAGGATCAAACTCTCTAAAATTTGTATCTTAAAGCTCTTTCGAGCCTTAA
The DNA here is from genome assembly GCA_900543095.1 of uncultured Ruminococcus sp. Lineage (GTDB taxonomy): Bacteria > Bacillota > Clostridia > Oscillospirales > Acutalibacteraceae > Ruminococcoides. The sequence continues at coordinate 77 of UQQD01000029.1, forward strand.
TATCAATTCCAGAGTTCTCTCTGCTCATCAACAAATACTTGACGTATCCGTGAATTTACGATGTTTTAAAGTACATCTTAAACTTGTAATTCTTTGAGCTTCCCTCAAAGTCATTACGGGTTCCTTGTATCTTTTTCGTTGTTTAATTTTCAAGGTCCTGTTGTTCAAAATACACAAGAGCATTTTAAGTTATTTGGTGATGTTCCACACCGCAAACAATAATTTGTCTTGCGCCGAACATTCGCTATTATATATCTTTGTTCGACAAATGTCAAGCCTTTTTTTAAAATTTTTTTAAAAATTTTTCGATTGTGCTTTTCACCTTTATTTTTGAATTTTGCCACAATATATTGTATGTAAAATCAAAAGGTCTTTGTTTTTTCGGTTGACTTTATTCCTGACTTCATTTTTTGAAAATATAGATTCGGACAATTTTTACGGGAAATGTTGTTTTTTTCGGAATTATGATATAATATAGATATATATTTCAAAACCTTTTTTGGAGGTTCGCTTTTTATGAACGAATTTAATCCATACAGACAAAACTGTGGGATAATAAAGAGCTTTTCTAAAAAACCGATTATTTTAATCACTGCAATTTCAGTTACGCTTTTGACGGTGAGCGAGATACTGTCGGCAATCATCACCGGTACATTCAGCATAATTCCCATATTAAACATAATAGCAACTATTGCTTTGTATGCGCTGATTGCTGTCAAAAAGAAAGCCGACGTTCCGCCAAAAGCTTTTGTAAAATCGGCAAACATATATTTTATACTAATGATAATAATATCGGCGTTAAATATTTCGACACGGTTGCTTTTGACATTTGAATCCGAATATATGAATTCTGCGCTTACAATTATTCCAATTGCAAGCAACTTTGCATTCACCTCTCTAAACGAAATGCTGATATGCCTCTTGTATTATACGGCAGGAATACTTTTTGCACTTTCAGGACTTATCCTGACAATCTCAATCAAAAAAAGCACGTCAACCATATATCTAAAGACTAACGGTTCAATTTTCTTTGCGGTTATGTCGTTAATCAACGCAACACAAACTGCAACCGTACTCGGATTCAAACTGTATCTGCTGCTGTCTGCTCCGCTGTATCTGTTTTCGGACGGATTTATTATCACCGCAGCAAACCCTGCACTGGAAATCTCACGTCTTGCAGTATATGCCGAGGATATTTTTGTTTGCGTTCTTTTGACTGTTGTCTATGTTCTTCTTGCGATAGATGCAATTAAGTACCATATATATGTTTCAAAAATAATTAACGGTCGTTCTTCAGACTTTTTTGAAACAGAAGCGAACAAAGAAACCCTTAACAGTGAACAGACTCAAGTCGCCGAAGATAATGATGTGTTGAACCTTTGGAGGAAATCGTATATGATGCCGCGAAGCAAAAGTAACAAAGGCAATAATCCTAATGTAGCATTCCCTAAAAAATCTGAAAATCCGTATGACAAAAGCTGAGCACAACAATTCAAATGCGGTCCTGCCGAGTATTCGGCAGGACCGTTTTTTTGACTAATCCTTTTATAAAAATAAACATAATTATATTTTTATCCGTTGGCACAGCAATTATCTTATGCCGGTAAATTCTTTTTATGCGTTTGTAATAATTTTGTAACCAACGACATATATATGCAACAAATTGGGAACAAAAAGCTACAAAACTGCAACTTTTGAATTTCTTGCAAATTAGCCATAAATTTGCATTGTCATTGCTGTGTAAAGTTCTGAACTATAATGCTTTTCGAGAAATATTGGTAATTTTGTTGTGCGATTTTCACAAAATTATAGGCTTGATTTAGGTTGACATTACCAAGGTGTGTCGCTATAATCTAAGCGCAATTGCAGCTTTGCAATTGTTTTTTGCAAAATATGCTTTGCCAAGCCTAAAAACGAAGGAGATTTTTATGTATATTAAAACAGGCAAAATACACATCATTCGCTCGGTTTGTGCACTTGTGCTTGCAGGTCTGATGATACTTGGCTCTGTTTTCACGGTTGCGGCTGCCGTTCAGTCGGCTATAAGCACCGAAAGTGAAGAACAGGATATTTCAGGCGACAGGATAGTCAAAACCGATCCCACACTTGAGCTTTTGAACAAGGGTGGAAATTATCACGTTCTGACTGCTTTTGAGGTAACCGTAATCTGCGGTAACGAAACTACAAAGGTCATATCAAACGGTGAAACGATAGCAGATGTTCTTAAAACAGCAAATATAGTTGTCGGTGCAGATCAGGTCACTGTTCCTGCCCAAAGCACAAAAGTAACCTCAGATATGAACGTCACTGTATATAACGGCAAAGAAGTCAGCGTTACAGCCGACGGTAAAACATCAGCCGTTCTCTTACCGCCCATAAATATTGTTACGGCGCTCAACGCCGCAGGATTCGGCGTAACCGATGATGATATACTGAGCGTATCAAGGAACAGCAATGCATCCGACGTTTCAAACGTCACAATAGAGCGTGTTACTTTTGCGGATAAAACCTCAACAGAACCGATAGCATATGAAAGTGTCAAAGAAAACTCGGACGACATTGAGCTTGGTGAAACAAAGCTCAAAACCGAGGGCAAGGACGGCGAAATGCTTGTAGCAACAAGATACAAGTATATTGACGGAAAAGAAATCGACAAAGAGGTCGTTGATAAAAAGGTAATAACCGAGCCTATTGATGAAGTGACGCTTGTCGGCACAAAAGGAGCGGCAACAACAACCGACGCCGCAGGAACCTTTACTGACAGCAACGGAGCAAAGGTTGCATACACTCGGGTACTGAACGGTTCGGGGACAGCCTATACAGCGCCCGCAGGCGCTTCAACGGCGACAGGTGTAGCCGCATATCACGGAGGAGTTGCCGTAAATCCGAATATAATTCCATATGGTTCAAAGCTGTATATTGAAGCGGCGGACGGCAGTTGTGTTTACGGATATGCAACTGCGGTTGATACAGGCGGAGCTCTTATGGCAGGAACAGCCCTTGTGGATTGCTTCTACAACACCTACGACGAATGTATCAGTTTTGGCAGACGAAATGTCAATGTATATGTAATAGCATAATTTATGAGGCGGACTTATATGTCCGCTTCATTTTTATAAGTACAGATGTCCCGTCTCTTAGGGCGGATAACACTTCATGGGATCAGTGAGAGTCAGAATTTTTGATTTAAATTGCCGATAAACTTAAAGCCGTTAATTCCCAAAGTAAGATCCACAGTAGGAAAGAGGTGGAAGTTACTATGGGAATTAACTGCAGGCAAAAACACAAAAACAGTAAAATCGGTTGACAATATTCCCGAAAAAGAATAAAATGATAGGGTAAGCTATTAAATACAGAGAGGTGAAAACTTAATGGACGCTGACGGTAATAAAGGCGCTGTTCCGGGGCGAAGTACACACTTGATGCACGCTTATGCGTTCATTGGGTTTTGTTAAAGCAGCACCGAACAATTCTATCTTTTGTTTAACTGCATACGATAATTGTGCGGTATTGCTTTAAATATGTTATTTTGTCTAAGGCACACGTCTTTACTCCACAAAAATACAAGGAGGAAAGATGATGGATCAGGTTAATGTAACTCTTACGGAAACCATCAGGGTGCTGCTTGAAGAAAGAAAATTCAACACCCTGCGCGACATCCTGGTAACAATGAAGCCGTATGATATTGCGGCTGTATTTGAGGATCTCCAGGATGAAAAAATGCCGATTTTGTTTCGTATCCTGCCAAAGGAGCTTGCAGCGGAAACCTTTGTTGAAATGGACGACGAAACGCAGCAATTTCTCATTCACGGATTCAGCGACAGCGAGCTTAAAGAAGTAGTTGACGAGCTGTTTGTCGATGACGCCGTTGACCTTATTGAGGAAATGCCGGCAAATGTAGTAAAACGTATTTTACGCCAGGCTGACAGAGATATGCGAAAGCAGATCAACGAGCTTTTAAAATATCCCGAGGACAGCGCAGGCTCAATTATGACAACGGAGTTTATAAAGCTCCGTCCCGATATGACGGCTGAAATGGCTATTAAACGTATCAGGCGAACAGGCGTTGACAAGGAAACTATCTATACCTGCTACGTTACCGATGAAAACACCCGTCTTATCGGTATAACAACGGTCAAGGATCTTTTACTTGCAGATGACGACGCACTTGTCAAAGACCTTATGGAGGAAAATGTAATCTCCGTTCATACGCTTGATGACCAGGAACAGGTTGCTCAAATGTTCCAGAATTACAACTTTTTGGCGCTTCCTGTTGTTGACAAGGAATATCGGCTTGTCGGAATCGTAACCATTGACGACGCTATTGACGTCTTGCAGGAAGAGGCAACCGAAGATATTGAAAAAATGGCTGCCGTTTTGCCGAGCGACAAACCGTATATGAAAACCAGCGTGTGGGGAATTTACCAAAAGCGTGTTCCCTGGCTGTTGGTGCTTATGCTTTCGGCAACCTTTACAAGCGCAATAATATCCTCGTTTGAGGGTGTTCTTGCAAGCGTTATAGTGCTTTCGTCGTTCATTCCGATGATAACGGGTTCGGGCGGTAATGCAGGCTCGCAGGCCTCGGTGTCGGTTATTCGTGCGCTTTCGCTGGGCGAAGTCGAATTCAGGGACTTGTTCCTGATATTATGGAAAGAGCTGAGAGTTGCTCTGCTATGCGGAATCACACTGGGTGCTGCAAACTTTATCAAGCTGATGATATTTGACCTTAACGGCAACCCCGACGCATTTTGGATAGCGCTTGTCGTTTCTCTGACGTTGGTCGGTACAATCGTAATGGCAAAGCTCGTCGGTTCAAGCCTGCCGCTTCTCGCAAGCAAAATAGGTTTTGACCCTGCGGTTATGGCAAATCCGCTTATCTCAACGGTGTGCGATTCGCTTTCGCTTCTAATTTACTTTGCGGTTGCAACCTCAATTTTAAAGCTGTAAACATTCTTTTATCCAAGTGCAAGCCTGCTTTTTGCAAGCAAAGCGTTGCTCTGATTTAAAACAACGGGACTGACCGCAACACGGTCAGTCCCATTAATTTAATACAATATGCTGTTGAGCTTAAAACAGCTCCTTGTCGGGCGACTCGCCCTCAGCCTCAGGCTTTGCTTCGGCGGGCTCAGCCTCCTTAGCCTCCTCCTTTTCAAACGGAGAGGATTTGTAATCGCTTTCATTTGAGCAGGCAACCGTTATGTCAACCACGTTTTCTGCGTTGTATTCAGGCACCTCTGTGCTGATTTTGCGGTAAATGTAATCATTTTGGCTGTCAATTATGTTTTCATAGCAAATCCTTGCTTTGGCAATTTTAGCCTTTGATTTTTCAATCACGGAAAACAGCTGATCCTGATTTCTTGCAGGCTTTACCTCGCCCTTTTTCTGCATTTCATAAAACTGCTTTCCCAAAGCAATATAGGCTCTGTTCATCATTTCACTTTCATTTTTCATAACAAGTCTGAGCCTGTTAAGCTTTGCCTTGGTACGGTTTTTTTCAACAAATGTCTGTGCAACATCCGAAATTGAATCTACCGCCGTGGTGAGTGTACCCTTTAATGTATTTAATATAGCCATAATCATTCTCCTTGTTCCGATAACAGAATATAATCTAAGTGCAAATGTCTTCTGCCCTTTAGACGACCGGTGACAATTCAGAAATTCGGCAGAAGTTATAATCTCCGGCTGAAATTCTGAGGAGCTAAAGCTCCTTTGCACTGTTTGCAATCTGTAGCAGGCTTTGCTCCTTGCAAGCAAGGCAAAGTATTGCTACGATTTTAACCTTTTATTATTATGACAGATAAAATTAATAAAATCAACATTTTTTTAAAATTAGCTTGTTAAAATCTTCTATAATTGTTATAATCTAAGTGCAGATGTCCTCCGCCTCTCAGACGGCGGGCTCCGATTTAATTATTTTAAAGAGGTGTTAGTATGCCCGACAATAAGGTAATCAAGGCAGTGGTCTGCCCTATGTGCGGAGAACTCGGCAAGGCAGAAATTTTTACGAGCGTAAATCCGACAATTCACGTCGGTCTGCGTGAAAAGGTTTTGGACGGCAGGCTTTTTTCGTGGGAATGTCCGTCATGCGGTTACAGCGCAAGACTTACATATCCAATCCTATATAATGATATGAAAAACCGTTTTATGGTTTATTTTATTCCGAAAATCGACCGTTTTCAGCTATGTGACAAGGAGCTTGAAGAAAAATACAATAACCTGCGTAATATCAACAAAAGAATTGTTCCCGACTTTAACTCATTTAAAGAGAAAATATTTATTTTTGAATCTGGACTTGACGATATGGCGGTTGAACTGACAAAGGTTGCCATAAGCCAGACCGTTTCCAAAAAGCTCGACGGCGCCGAGATTCGTGAGGGATACCTCTCTATGTACGACCGTGAAAGCAACACAATGGGCTTTACATATTTTACGGGCGAGGAGCGAACCCCGTATGTTCAGACGGCAAGGCTTGAAATTTACGGCAAGTCAAAGGATATTGTTGACCGTCTGACCGTAAAGGACAGAAAGCTCAAGGGATTTCTCAAGATAGACCGTGAATGGGCGGAAAACGTGCTTTACCGCTATAAGCGTGCAAAGCAAATTGAAAAGCTGAACAAACTCAAGGAATGAAAAAAAGCGGGGCGCACAAACGCCTCGCTTTTTACATCAAGGTCTGCAGCAAATTGCAGAAGTTTAAATTCCGTGTTTGGGCTACACGCAATAAAGGTTTGTATCCCACGCAGGAATGTAAGGATGATGCCGAAGATATATCCTGTATTCGGGATTGATTTTATTTATTAGAATCGGAAGCCTGAAAATATCCTCAAAACGGTGATATGCAGAAAAGTTCAGCCTGGGCTTAAAGCTTTTAAGCGTATTTTTCATACCGCAAAGCGTTTCAAAATCAGCTCCCTCAACGTCTGCCTTGATATAGCCTGCCGCCGTTCCGCAAAGAACGGTGTCTACAGGCGCAACACGGGTTTCTACGCCCGTTTCGGAAATTGCGCTGTTTCGTCCCGCCTTGTTGTTGAAGGTCAGTATCGTGCTGTGACTGTAAGAACCGAGACGCCACAATTCAACATTCGGCATATCGGCGCAGTGTGCTTTGAGCTTTTCAAAATTTTTAACATTCGGCTCAAGCGCTACTATCTTGCGGTATTTTCCGCCCGAATATTGCAAAAACTCATCAACGGTATCGCCGTTGTATGCGCCGAGATCAACATATACCTCGTTTTGAGAAAGGCGCAGAATATTATTGAACGCCTCGGATTTGTCGGTTGTTATATCCTCCAGCAAACTGATGTCGCCCGTATAATAAAACTCCAATACATTTTCAAAAACTTTTTTTGACAGGTCGTCTGCCAAAAGCGAATACGCTCTTTTCATATTTTCTGAATTTTTGCCGATAAAATCATCATCAAACATAACGTTACCGAAGACAGGCACGCTCGGCACAAGAAGCATATGCTTTTTTGCAACGGATTTTATTGTGTTTATAACTTCGGGAAGCTGACTTGCAAAGCAAAGCGCAACTACAAACTCTCCTAATTCCTGTTCAGCCTCGGAAAGCTTTTTTACTTTGAAACCGTGAAAACTCTGACCGCGCACAAATTCATCGCTTGCAATAACTGCGCTTGCAGATATTCCGTAGTGTTCAAAGGCTTTCAGCACCTTATCTGCGCCGTCGCCCATTCCGTAAAGTACAACAGGCTTTTCGCAGTCTTTGAGAATGTTCCACACGCTTTTTGTGTTTTCAAAGATATTATGCAAGTTGTTCACCCCCGACTGTGTGACCGTAAAATAAAAAACGCCCACCCTACTGGGTGGACACTTTTATGTGTTGGCATCTCCCTATTTTCCCGGGCCGTCGCCAGCCAAGTATTTTCGGCACCACTGAGCTTAACTTCTGTGTTCGGTATGGGAACAGGTGGACCCTCAGCGTCATTAACACCAACTTGTTTTTCAACAACATAAATGATTATACCACCGTCTTTTACCTTTGTCAACACTTTTTTTAATATTTTTTTCAAATGTAATTTTTGTTCCGACAAGCGTTCGGTTATTGAAAATAGCAAGGCAAAATGATATACTGAATATGAATTTAAAAAAGCTGACAATAAGGACTGATGATATGAGTAAAGGCGACATTGCAAAAAAATATTTTGAAAGCGGATACAACTGCGCTCAGGCTGTACTGCTTGCGTTTTGCGAGGATTACGGACTTGACAAAGAAACCGCCGTTATGATTTCTGCGCCGTTCGGCGGAGGCATAGGCAGGCTTCGAGAGGTGTGCGGTACCTTTTCGGGAATAAATATGGCGCTCGGTCTTGCAAAAGGCAAGGCTACCGAAACCGACCGCACTAAAAAGGCGGAGCTTTACGGAGATGTTCAGACGCTTGCGGAAAAATTTAAGTCTGACTGCGGTTCCATAATATGCCGTGATTTGCTTGGCTTGAGAGTTAAGGGAAAGGAAAACCCTATGCCGAGCGAAAGAACGGAAGCCTATTATAAGGCACGTCCGTGTTCGGAGCTTTGCCGTTATGCCGCTGATCTGCTGGAAGAATACCTGAAAAAGAACCCTGCACAAGCCTAAAGCAAAGGGACTTTTGACTTTTAAATTTTAATGAGGAGTACATCTTAATAATGACATTAAAAGAACTTGAACTCGGCAAAACAGCGGTCATTACCGCCGTGGGCGGCGAAGGCTCTCTCCGTCAGCATTTTCTTGATATGGGTATGATACCGGGAGCCGAGGTTACGCTGATGAAATACGCTCCGATGGGCGATCCGATGGAGCTGCGTATTCACGACTATGAGCTGACTCTCAGGCTTGCAGACGCTGACAAAATAGATATTATTCCCGCAAAGCCGAAGCAAAGCGTTCAGACGCAGAAATCTGTATCGGTTTCACGTCAGGCTCATCCGGGACTCGGCGAGGAAGGGCGTTATCACATCAAAAAGGGCGAAAATCCGCTTCCGAAAGACAAGACGCTTACATTTGCGCTTGCAGGCAACCAAAACTGCGGAAAAACCACGCTCTTTAATCAGCTTACGGGAGCGAATCAGCACGTCGGAAATTTTCCCGGAGTTACGGTAGATCAAAAAAGCGGCACTATTAAGGGTCACCCCGAAACCCTTGTTACAGACCTGCCGGGTATATATTCGCTCTCTCCCTATACAAGCGAGGAAATTGTTTCACGTCGGTTTATTCTTGACGAAAAGCCAACGGGCATTATAAATATTGTTGACGCAACAAACATTGAGCGCAACCTCTATCTGACAATGCAGCTTATGGAGCTTGACACGCCGATAGTGCTGGCGCTTAATATGATGGACGAGGTCAGGGTAAACGGCGGCACTATATATATTAATGAAATGGAAAGTATGCTGGGAATCCCGGTTGTTGCAATTTCCGCTTCAAAGGGCGAAGGAGTTGACGAGCTTGTCCGCCACGCCGTACATATTGCAAGGTATCAGGAAAAGCCCGGCAGAAATGATTTTTGTGACAAAAGCGACCACTGCGGAGCTGTACACCGCTGTCTGCACGGAATAATGCACCTGATAGAGGATCATGCCAAGGAGGCAGGTATTCCCGTTCGGTTTGCGGCAAGCAAGCTTGTCGAAGGCGACAAACTGATTGAAAATGCTCTTAATCTTGAAAAAAACGAAAAGGAAATGATTGAGCATATCATCAAACAGATGGAAAAAGAAAGAGGTCTTGACCGCTGCGCCGCAATCGCCGATATGCGTTTTTCGTTTATTCAAAAGCTCTGCAAACAAACCGTCGTTAAACCCAAAGAAAGCAAGGAGCATATAAGAAGCAGAAAAATAGACCGAATACTGACAGGCAAATACACCGCTATACCGTCGTTTGTTTTGATTATGGCGCTTGTGTTTTTCCTGACGTTTAATGTTATCGGAGCATGGCTTCAGAATTTGCTTGCAGGCGGTATTGACGCCGTTACGGCAACAGTGGATAATCTTCTCGTTTCGTGGAATGTAAACGAAATACTGCGTTCGCTTGTTGTTGACGGAATATTCGGCGGCGTAGGAAGCGTGCTGAGCTTTGTGCCGATAATCGTTGTTCTGTTTTTCTTTTTATCTATGCTTGAGGACAGCGGCTATATGGCAAGAGTTGCATTTGTTATGGATAAGCTGTTGAGAAAAATCGGACTTTCGGGCAGAAGCATAGTGCCGATGCTGATAGGCTTCGGCTGTACCGTGCCAAGCGTTATGGCAAGCCGCACTCTGCCGTCTGCAAGAGACAGAAAAATGACTATACTGCTCACTCCGTTTATGAGCTGTACGGCAAAACTGCCGATCTACGGATTTTTCAGCGCCGCATTCTTTCCCGATTACAGCGGACTTGTTATGATATTGTTGTATTTTACGGGAATTGCCGTCGGAATACTTGTTGCTTTGCTTTCCAAAAACACCGTGTTCAAGGGTGAGGCTGTACCGTTTGTTATGGAACTGCCGAATTATCGGCTTCCGGGAGCAAAAAATGTTTTACACCTGCTCTGGGACAAGGCAAAGGACTTTTTACAGCGCGCATTTACCGTCATATTTATTGCGTCAATTATCGTTTGGTTTTTGCAGACCTTTGACTTCGGGCTGAATGTCGTAAGCGGCTCGGACACAAGTATACTTGCGATAATCGCAGGTTTTATCGCCCCGATATTTGCTCCGCTCGGATTTGGCGACTGGCGCATTTCAACAGCGCTTATCGCAGGCTTTATGGCTAAGGAAAGCGTTGTTTCCACACTCAACGTCCTTGTGGGCGGTGCAGGAATAGGAAGCGTTTTAACTCCGCTTTCCGCCGCTTCGTTTTTGGTGTTCTGCCTTCTCTATACGCCGTGCGTTGCCGCCATATCGGTTATCAAGCGAGAGCTGGGCGCAAAGTGGGCGCTCGGAATAGTATTTTTGCAGTGCGCTATCGCATGGGTATGCTCGTTTATAGTTTACAGTATCGGTTGTCTTTTAGGCTTGGGGTGAAAATATGAACTTTGCAAGTATTACCGTTCTTATATCTGTCGCCGTTTGTGTTATTGCGGCGGTGACATACCTGATAAAAAATCGCAGAAAAAACTCTTGCTGTAATTGCCGAATGTGCAGCGAATGTAAGAGCCGAAAACAGAATTCTACGCGTCGTTTTTAATAATAAAAAGGAGATTACCGCATTTGCGGTGACAGCTTTTGTAACCTGCAATAATCTAAATACAAAGGCACCCCGACAGAACGATTACTGTCGGGGCGATTTTATGGGGTAAATATTGTAATTTATTGATAATCAAAAACATTAACCCAAGAAAGCAGGAATTCACGTTCTTCGGGTCTGCCCTTTACGGACTGCGATGCGGCAACGATCGGAAGCCACTGGTTTACATACTGGCGTGCCGTGTCGGTTTTTTCGCAAAACAGCTTCATATACTTTTCCGCAAGATCGTCCTGCTTGTTAAGGCGAAACAAAAGATATGTTCTTGCGGCGTCGGCGGAACCGTTGCCCTGTGTTGCGTGCGACCAGTCGATAACATACGGCGTACCGTCGGGAGTGATGATAACGTTGCTTGGGTTAAAGTCGCCGTGGCAAACCTTTGAGTGTCTGTGCATACCGTTAAGACGGGTATGAAGCTCATAGCGTGTGGTTGCGTCAAGGTCGGTTTCACTGATCTTGCGGTTCATCTTATCCTGGAGTTTGTTAAGCAACGGAGCTTTCTGGTTGAGAATATTGATTTGCACGTCAACAAAAAGATTAAGATATTCGTCTGTCTTTTCGGGATTTTCATCCATAAGCTGTTTGAGCGTTTTTCCTTCAATATATGTTGAAATAATAGCCCATTTGCCGTCGATCTTGGTGACCTCCTCAATCTTGGGAATATTGAGTCCTGTTTCTTCAACTCTTGCCTGATTCAAAGCCTCGTTGAGAATATCTGACTTTGGAAAGGTTTCGTCAAAAACCTTTGCCACAAAATCACCGTCACGGTAAATGACCTTGTTTTTTCTTTCAGCAAGTATTGTATCTAATTTCATATTGTGTTTGCCCCTTTCGGAAAGTAATGTGCAAGCAAATCTAATTTGCTGTATATATTATACAATAATTTTTTGGCATAGTACAGTAGAAAAATAACAAAAAATCATTAATCATCTTTGTATAATTAGATAGTACAAATAATTAAACTTTGACATTTTGAATAAAACCTAAGATTATTTTTATCATTTAATCACAAAAATATTTTTTATTAACTGCCAAATAACAACGACATAAGTTTTTAATGTTTGTGCAAATTTTATAAATCGTTGGCTTATTTCGTATTTCTCACAAATTTTTATAAAAACAATATTGACAATCTAACGAGTGTTAGGTATGATTAATCTAACGTTCGTTAGGAAAAAGGTAGATCTATGACAAGTACAAAACAAAAAATTCTGGCCGCCGCACTCAATCTGTTTTCTCAGCACGGATATTCCGCCGTATCAATACGTGATATTTGCGGCGTAGTCGGGATAAAGGAAAGCAGCGTTTACTATCATTTTAAAAACAAGCAGGATATTTTTGATACGCTTCAGGCTCAGTTTCTTGAGATTGGCAACAAGCTCACCTCTATGCTTATGCAGGGTATGGGCGGCAAATCAATGCAGCAGCTTGACAACTCGTTTTTTGAAAAGGTGTTCAGCGTTTATATTGAAAAATTCCTTATGGACGATTTTTGCAATGCATTTATAAGGACGCTTAATTTTGAACGCTTTAAAAACGAGGGTGCGCAGGATCTTTTTTTCAACATAATGTTTGAAGCTCCGCTCAAAACCCAAAAAGGCGTGTTCGATTATCTTATTAATCTCGGTGTAATCAAAGCGCAGGACAGTGAATATCTTGCGGTTCAATATTATGCGCCTGTTTACTTTTATTATGAAAAATATATGCTGACGGGAGAGCTTACCGATGAAAAGCGGGCTCTTTTTTTGAAGCATATAAGTAAACATTTTCAAAATTTCCTTTCAGCATAACATAACGGGGTATGTTTTATGATTAAAATTCAAAATCTTACAAAAACCTACGATAACGGAGCCGACCGCCTTTATGCGGTGAACAACGTATCGTTGGACATCAACGACGGCGATTTCGTTGTTATTCTCGGACCGTCGGGTTCGGGCAAATCCACGTTTATGAACGTGATTTCGGGACTTGAACGTGCCGACAGCGGAAGCGTTACTTATGATGATATTGACATAACAAAGCTTTCCGACAGCGAGCTGACAAAATTCAGAAAAGACAACATCGGTTTTATTTTTCAGCAGTATTACCTGCTCCCGAATATGACCGTTGAAAAAAACGTCAGAATGGGCGCAGACCTTGCGGGCAATACTGATTACCGCCAAATTATCGAAGAGGTGGGACTCGGTGAAAAGATGAAAAAATATCCGTCTGAGCTTTCCGGCGGCGAACAGCAGAGAGTATCAGTTGCACGGGCGCTTGCAAAAAACCCGAAAGTGCTGTTTTTGGATGAGCCTACGGGTGCGCTGGACGAAAAAACAGGACGAGTAATACTCGACTATCTTTGCAGGCTTCACAAGGAGCTCGGATTCACCATTATTATGGTAACTCACAACGAAAATATTGCAGAAATGGCAAATACGGTAATTAAGATGAACAGCGGTAACATTGCACAAACCTACACAAACCAATCGCAAAAAACCGCTTATGAGATTGGGTGGTAACGCTATGGTGATTAGATTAAAGGATACTGTTAAGCTGTTCGGAATAACCATTATTGCCTGTTGCGCCGTTTTTGTCTGCACGCTGTTTCTGAGCTACAATATCGACCTTGCGGCAATAAAAGATGAGATATCAACAGAAGCAGGAATGGTGATGTATAACGCACAAGTGCTTATGGGCAGAGTGACTGCTGCCGTTTCAGGCGGCTGCCTGATTGCAACTTCCGTCGTTATGCTGTTATTCTATGTTAAAAACTATATCGGCACACACGGAAAGGAACTTGGAATTCTCAAAGCACTCGGCTATTCCAATATCAAAATTGCAAGGCATTTTTGGATATTCGGGCTTTCTGTATTTGTCGGCTGTATTGTGGGATATATAATAGGGTATCTTTACCTTCCGACATTTTATCAAAAACAAGCTCCGGACTTACAAACTCTAATTCCGGAACTCAAAGTGCAGTTTCATCCGTTGTTGACATTTGCCTTGATTGGTGCGCCGACGATTGTTTTTGCCGTAATATCGGTGCTGTTTGCTTATCTGAAATTGAAAAGCCCCGTGCTTGATTTGCTTCGTGAAAAGCAACATTACAAGCCTAAAATCGGCAGGGACGGAAAAGAGGGCATACCTTTCTTGAAAGATTTGCGCGGTGTAACACTCAGAAGCAAAAAGTCACTTGTTTTCTTTGTGGCGTTTTCGGCGTTCTGCTTTTCGGCAATGGTGCAGATGTCCTTTTCGATGGGCGAGCTTGCGAGTGAAACATTTGCCGTTATGGTTTTGTCCATTGGACTGATTTTAGCATTTGTGACGCTGTTTCTCTCTCTTTCAAGCGTTGTTAAGGGTAATACAAAGACGATTGCTATGATGCGGGTGTTCGGTTATGACTATACTACTTGCAGCCGATACATATTGGGTGCTTACCGTCCGATTTCTTATATTGGTTTTGCAATAGGTACGGTATATCAATACGGACTGCTTCAGCTGATGGTGTCCGTGGTGTTTGCGGATGTTGAAAATGTACCGGAATACAGTTTCGATTTTAAGGCATTTATTATTACGCTTGCTATTTTTATCGTCGCATATGAACTCGTTATGAACTTCTATTCCATGAAAATCAAAAAACTGTCGCTTAAAAGCGTTATGCTTGAGTGACGTTAAGGGGTATGCAAAAACGGCTTTGTTCGTAAAAACAAAGCCGTTTTTATATTGCCAAAATAAATTTTGCCGAGCTGACTGCAAAGATTTTACCGTTTTTCTTTTATAACAGGTCTGATATACTTCCAAAATCGCTTGCAGTCGTGATAGAAGTAAAACACTCTGCCCTGTGCGGTATCAAGCCGATAGCCTGATTTCCGGTAGTCAAACTCCTTCATAGCCTTTTCCATCTCAGCCTCTACCGCAGTGTTTTCGGTTTCAAAATCAAAGGGTCCGTGTTCAAACACAATGTATTCTCCCTCCGAAACGTCCATTAACTGCATTTGGGGCGGAATCTCTCCGCTGTAATCATTATCAAATAATTCATATAAACCTCCGATTTATTTTTCTTTATAAATCAGTTGTCATTCCACACATAATGATACCTACGTCAAATTCCAATTTGTATTTCCATTCATTTTAGAAAAGAATTCCTCCTCTCTCAAAGGACAAGTTGGCAAACTGGAAGTATGTGGTACTTGATGAAGCACATACATATAATGGTTCATTAGGTATTGAATTATCCATGCTACTTCGTAGGCTGACTGGACTAGCTGATAAAAAACCAAAGTTTATTCTTACTAGTGCAACTCTTGGACAAAAAGGAAAATCGGAAAAAGACATTGTTAATTTTGCACAGAATCTTACTGCATCTTCATTTGATGTAAATGACATTATATTTGCAAAGCGTATACCACTTACCAATGAAAAGTTAGAGTATACTGTATCTGGAGAAGATTATATTGAATTATCTAGAAATAGTAATGATAATGATTTGGTTAAGAATATAATATCAAAATATATTAATGTATCTGAGTCTTCTGTGAGTAGTATGCTATATGACCTACTTATTGCAGATAGAAATGTT
>UQQD01000030.1 GCA_900543095.1 uncultured Ruminococcus sp.
GAACAATCTTGATGCCCTTTTCATGAGCGGCATCAATAAGATCCTGATATGTAGCGCCGTAACTCTCATAACGAACATCAACTGTTGAGAAGTCCATTGCATGGTAGCCGTGGTAATCGTAGCCTGACGCATTTGTTACAACAGGAGTAATCCAGATTGCGCTGAATCCGAGAGCCTTGATGTAGTCAAGCTTGTCGATAAGACCCTTGAAGTCGCCACGCCATGCAGGATCGCTGTCAGGGTTGTTTGCCTGTGAGTCGTCCCAGCAATGAACATTGTTACCTGTGTCACCGTCATAGAAACGGGTTGTAATTACGAAATAGATGGAGTCCTCGCGAAAGTCAACACGGTCCCAGGTTGCGTTCGGATCAATCCAGTGATTTGCCCAAGTACCGTTGCAGTACCACCATTCACCGGTCGTTCTGGTAAGCTCCTTTGACTGAACGCCGTTTGTAACAAACATCAGGTTTATCTTTGTTACATTGTCAAAGCGATAACTGTAGTAGTTATTGCCCTCGGAAGTCATTGTCTTACCCGGATAAGAAGTTTCTATATTCTGCGGAAGGCTGTTCCAATAATATACGCTCGGGGTGCCGTTTTCACAATAATAGTGCACTGTGATTCCGCCTGCCGCTGCTGCGTCGCTGTCATCATCTGTTTTTGCTGCACTTACAGAAAAAACTGCGGCAGTGCATACAACGCACAACGTCAGTACCAAGGCAAGAACTTTTTTAAAATGTGCCATAGATTATCCTCCTTTTAATTTTAATGAATAATATATACAAATTAATTATAAAGGAGGTTAGAATTTATATATTTCTTTATAGGAATTATATTGCTTGTTTGACTTCCAAAAATCATATGTATAATTTATTCATTATCAACAAAAAATGCAATCCTGCGGCAACAAACCGAAACAGCAACTGCATTTTTAAATATTTTGATATTAATTAAGTGTTGAGTGACGGTCACCTTAAAACAAATTTTCGGATTGTCGAAGCGATTCCGTCGTTATCGTTGGACTCACAAACATAATTCGCAATCTTCTTAACCTCTTGCTCAGCATTCTCCATCGCCACTCCCAGACCTGCGTAACCTATCATTGTCATATCGTTGTAGTTATCGCCGAAAGCCACAAGCTCATTGCGGTCTATTCCTAGTTTATCAAGAAGCAAATGAAGCATTGACCCCTTTGAAACTCCAAAGGGCATAAGTTCAAGAAAATACGGCGCACTCTTATATACATCAAGTAAACCGTCATACCGCCTTGACAAAATTTCCTGATACCTGTCCAACTCGTCAGGCTCACCCGCAAGCAATAGTTTATTTATATCAAACTTTACGGCAGAAACAAAGTCCTCAACAACGGTCATTTCCATCTTTAAAATGTCTTTTTCAACATCTGTATAATCATTGATCTTGGAGTTTGCGTATATTTTGCTGTCATCATGCGCCATAATCGTAATGTTGGAATTCTTTGTCACATTTACGATGTCGGGAAGATATTCTTTTGGAAACAATTTGCTTACTACTGTCTGCCCTGTTGAACAGTCAATTATTTTTGCGCCGCCAAACGACATAATATATCCGCCGTACCTGTCAAGCATAAGGTCTGAGGCTATCGGATAAACTCCGACGGGGTGTCTGCCCGAAGCAAGTATAATTCTTTTTCCCTGCCTTTGTGCTTCAAGAAGTGCATAACGAGTGTGCGGAGAGATCTCTTTGCTTGAATTCAAGAGAGTTCCGTCAATATCGATAGCTATGAGCTTGTAATCCATAATCCACCTGTTGCATTGAAAAATTTTAATTATCCGTGAAAAAACTGCATATAATTGCACGAATTTCATTCGGTGCAACGCTTTGCTTTGCTTGCAAGAAACAAAACTTGCGACAGATTGCAAACAGTGCAAAAAAACGTTCGCTCTACAGAATTTCAGTGAGAGAGCATAACTCAAACTGAAATTCCGAACCGTCACCCTCCGCCTAAGAGACGGGAGATAATTGCACTAAAATTATATTGCTCTAACTAAAATATATCATATTACTATTGTATTTTCAATACTCAAAACGCAGTATTTCAGAGGGGGTTGCGGATTTTAGTCGGATTTTTTATTTTTGTTCGCATTATTGTGACTTTTTTTGGAGAAATCGTCGGTTTCCTGATTATTTTCCCTCTGCATACGCTCAATTATTTCATTAATATCATCTGCATCTTTTTCAGACTTTTCATTGCCGGTTATCACTTTTACGATATTTAACAGTTCGCCAAAAAAAATGAATATCAGCAAGCCTATTATAATAAGCAATCCCCACGGCGATAAAAACACACTGTAAATGACATCCAATACCGCTAACTTGCAAACATAAATTCCTCTGACGTTTTCGGTAGGAATAGGGTCGTCGGGAATCTCGTTTGCAATACCGCATGTCTGTAATTTCATAACCCCGTTATCGTCATACGGAGGTTTGATTACCTTATGCGTGACCGTCATACCGTCAAGCGCACCCGTACCAATAAAGGTTATCGTATCTCCGGTCTGCAAAGAGTCGGGATCGTCAACGTCCTTGTCAAGGATAACGTCACCTACCATCAGTTCGGGTTCCATACTTCCGCTTGACACCCTGTAGATAGTATAACCAAAAAACGACGGTGTGCTTCCGCTGATTCGCGATACAGCAGAAACAGCTATGATAACCACCATTACAGCTATAAATAATATACAAATGACATTAAGTATTTTTTTTATAACTCTGAATGTTTTTTTCATATCAAAAGCCCTGTGCCTATACCAAAAACGGAGCTGTCAGTTTTGACAGCTCCGTTGCATTTCGTGTGTTTATTCCGAATCGTCGGACAGTTCATCGTCCTTTAAGTCGGGGTCGTTAAGTGCTGCTGTTTCTTTGATTCCCGGAGTGTATGGCAAAACATCGTTATACTGTATCAATCCGAGATTATCGCAGCCCTCAAATGCCTTTGAGGTGTACATTACACTGCGGCTCGGAAGTACGACTGTCTTAAGCTCGGAGCAATCCTTGAACGCTCCGTCCGCAACAGCGGCTACGGTATAAACCTTTTCGTCGCAAACAACGGTTTCAGGTATAATAACAACACCGTTTTCGGGTATCTCATTATAATCCGTTACAATCACAAATTCGCTGTAACCCTCAGGCGCATATTTTGTACCCTTGTATTCGTCGCCGTTGTTCAAAACCATATATTTTAAACCGTTGCACTCGATAACAGGATAGTTCTCATAAACATCAGACTCAAGATCAGCCTTGACCTCATATCCTCTTACGGCGGGCGCAGATGAGTATTCATCCTTCATTGTGCTCGGAATATGAATAACAACCTTTGAACTGTCGCCGAACACTTCAAATCCGGCAGCATTTACAGCTGCGTCATTATAAAGTTTGACATCTTTGGTTGCGCTGCCGCTCAGAGTATTTGCATTAAAGCTCGATACATTTTTGACAGAAAGCGTTTCAAGCTTGTTGCATCCGCTGAAAGCATTATCAAAGATTGATTGTACAGAGGCGGGAACAACAAATTCCTTTTCGGCAGTCTGAGGCAAATACCTTACAAGACTTGTCATATCCGAAGTATAAACCGCACCGTCCTTGCAAACAAACGGAGACGTATATATTTTGTCGGATACATTGGTTTTTTCTTGGATTGTAAGTGATTTAAGCGTTGAGCAGGTAAATGTATTCACTTTGAAGACATTTATCGTAGCAGGAACCGTAACGCCGGTTACACTGCTGTCTGCAAACAGATTATCTCCAAGACCTGTTACAACAGCTCCGTCTGCAAGCGCCGGAATAATCACCTTGTCGGCTTTGCCGTTGTATTCGGTTATGGTTGCTGTCTTTTTGTCGGAGTCGTTATATCTCCAAACCCACTCATCTTTTGTTGCGGCTTTGGAAGCATCTGTAGTCTGTTCGGGTTTTTGCGTTGTTGACTCAGTTTTCGAATTACCGTCTGTCGACTTTGTTGGGCTTGCAGTTGACTGTTCTTTACCGGTTTGCGAAGTGCTGTCACTGTCAGAAACCGAAGTATTCGCCGTCGGATCGGAAGATGAGTCGGTCTGAGGCTGAGTAGTTGCAGCTTCGTCTTCCGGCATTCCTGCCTGAGTCGTTACAATGCTTGTATTCAATACAAAGCTGTATTTACTGTTTACATATTCATCGGGAAGATCATAACAGCAAAAATAGAGTGCAAATAACTCTTTCTCACCCGAATTAACTCTTCCTGCAATAGAGCTGTCGGTTTCGGCAAATGTTTTACCGTTTTCATAAATATATTGTGCCGTCGGCAAAGAAGAATTATTTATGTAGCCGTTAATATCATCTGATTTAACGCTCTGAGTGATATTTTTGATTAAAAACGAAAAATGCTTTTTATTTTCGTCAATACTGTTGCCTGCCTTTGAAGTAAAGCTGCTTTTAAATGAAAAATAGGTTTTTATATCAATTTCACCTGTATTTTCAGTGCTGATATAATAAGCGGCTACATCTCCGCTTGACCAACCGCTGAGCCTTTTTGTATTGTCAAAGCTTACCTTTTCACCGTTTGATGCGGACATATTTTTAATAAGGCTTCCGTCAGTATCATAGACGGTTATATTTGCGGAATAATCTCCCATTGCGATAACCGTGCTGAGATTTTCAAATGTTGAGCCAAACCAA
Organism: uncultured Ruminococcus sp.; assembly: GCA_900543095.1. GTDB lineage: Bacteria > Bacillota > Clostridia > Oscillospirales > Acutalibacteraceae > Ruminococcoides. The sequence continues at coordinate 4,690 of UQQD01000030.1, forward strand.
GCAAATGTAATTGAAACGCAGGTTAATATTGCGACTATGCAAATAAAAACAGATACTGCTTTGGTATTTGAACGGAGAGCCTTAGTTATTGCCGCCCGTTTCATCGTCAACCGCGATGTTTGAGGAGCCTTTTTGGTCTTTTCGTTTTTCATCTTCATTCTCCTTAACAAGCTGTCTGAGAGCAAAAGCTTCATTTATAAATAAAACTGCAAGAAAGCCAAGGACTATAAACAAGCCCCACGGCGTAATAAATATACCGTAAACAGTGCTGAGCACAGTAAGCTTGCATTTCATAATGCCGATAACCTGATCATCTCTGATCTCAGGATCATCATATTCGTTTGCACTGCCCTTTGTCTGCAAATAATACGTGTTGTCGGACTCACTGTTTTTGTGTGGAGCGGTAACGACCTCGTGGGTTATCATCTTGCCTGAATAGTCGCCGACTTCACCGCTGTAGGTGATAATATCGCCGACCCTAAGTACAGACACATCTTCAACCCGTTGTGAAAGTATTATATCGCCGACATTAAGCTCAGGCTCCATACTCGGTGATGAAATACGCAAAATCTGATACCCGAAGATTTCGGGAGTTTTGCCCATTATTTTTGTAAACATCAAAAACATTACAAAAACAAAGGTCACTATTAATATTATAGCAGAAACAATAGTTTTAAATTTATTCAAAAGAATTAAAGCCTTTCAAATTAGGTTTGCATTTTTGTTAATTATACACAAGGTGCATTTTATCAAGTACAATAGTTCCATTACCCGAATAGTTGCCGTCAACAGAAATAAACCAGTATATTTCCCAAGTGGCTCCTTTTTGTATAATAATGTTGTCCTCGAGGCAAAGACTGCTGATAACATTGTAGTTGTCATCGTTGCTATCCGTAGTTGCATTGAAGCTTTTGTAGGTTTTTTCAGGTTCGGTCAAACCGATGTGGAAAGCATTTCCCATATCGGTACTGAACTTAAGGTTTTCAAGATAAACAGAAACAACGCTTTTGTTTCCGTTTGTAGTGTTATCCTGAATCACTGTTTTAAAATAATTAACCTTTCCCGGAGCGGCAGTAACGCTGTCTGACGAAAGCTCGGTATCGGAATATGTGATAACACCGTTGTCGTTTGTGCCTGCATAGGTGTGGACTTCACCGCCGCTTCCGTTAATTTCGCCGCTTTGGGTATACTTCAACATATTTCCCTTTCCGAGTGAAGCGGCTGGATTACGGGGAAGCCATGAAAAGGTTGCCGCAACAGCCATTATCAAAGTCATTGCCATTATTAAAATGTGAGAAATCATCTTTGATTTTTGTTCGGACTTTTTCATGGTTTCACCTCTTTTCAGTTAACGGAAGTCGCTATTTTGTAGTCCAAGAACCTTGATTCCAAGAACCATCGTTAATTACAAAACAGTTATTACCGTCCTTCGGTATTGTCTGGTCACCGGTTCGATTCCAACAGATACCGCTGTTAAAGTTATTATCTGTAGTAGACGGATTCATTCTTGCGAAAATTATGTTGGAATACTTTTTCGGAATCGTAACTTTATAATATCCGTTGCCGTCTGACGTCATATCATACCACTTATTGCCGCTTGAATCCCACACATAAACCGCAAAACGTGCGTTATCCTTCAGCCAGTTATCATTAGGCTTCAGATAAATTGTTCTGTCTGTTGACTCTGTTGTAAACCTTGCGTAATATGTTGTCGACGTTGTCGGGGTTACAGGTAAAGTAACCCTGCTTCCGCCTGTTGCCGCAGTATAAATACCGTCAAACTCATATCCTGATTTCGCAGTGCCGTTCAGAGTAACTGGCCTGCCCTTTTGAACATTCAGCGACGCTGTTGCGCCCAATGTGCCGCCGTTGATACTTACATTACCGCCGGTACCACTTTCTGTTCCGTTAGTTACAGCTTTGAGAGTAACCGTGACAGGATTATATTCCTCTAATTTACTCGGTTCGCCGCTTGCAAAGAAGTATGTGCCGCCGATTGTTCCTTCAAGACCTTCGCTTCCGCTTGCGGGATATTGCGATAATTTATTGTTGCTCACAATAACCTTAAATTTACCGGTATCTTCCGTAGTAAAGGTAATCTTATAGTACCCTGTACTGCTGTCATATGATGCTGCATTTCCCGGCCATGTGTCGCCGCAGTATTTTGTATTGGTTGTCGGATTATATGCCCAAACATTATATGATGAGTAACCGTTTCTCTGTTCAAAGTAAATTGTCGTGGTCGATTGCGGTTTCTTTGTAAATCTTGCGTAATACGTCTTGTCTGCAGTTACATTTACAGTTGTGGAAGTGATTGCGCTTCCGTCTGTTTCGGATTCATAAATACCGTCAAACTCATAACCTGTATTTGCCGTACCGGACAGAATTACAGTTGTATTCTTGTAAACCGTCTTTTGTACCGAAGCACCCGGCGTATCGCTGTCGATTTGTGAATCGCCGCCTGTACCGCTGATTGCTCCGTCGGTTACGGATTTAAGCGTTATCGTGTATTTCGGCAGTTCTTCAAATCTTGCATAGTATGTAACATCGGTGTTTACGGTTATTATTACAGGTGCAGTAATTTCAGTTCCGCCTGTTTCGGTAGCATAAATTCCCTTATATTCGTAACCCGTATTCGGCGAGCCTGACAGCGATACCGAAGTTCCGACGTCAACCGTCTTGGATATATCTGCGCCTTTATTATCGGCATCAATATTACCTTCGCCGCCCGTACCGCTGATTTCTCCGTCGGTTACAGACTTGAGCATAACCGTAAATTGTTTTACGAACTTAGCGTAATATGTTGTCGTATCGGAAACCTCAACCTGCAAAGTTGCATTTCTATACGAATCGCCTATATTCGTTGTGCAGGCGTCATCTGTATACCAGCCGTCAAACCTGTATCCGTTTGCCGGATCTGCGACGATAGTAACCTCTGAATCCCTGTATGCGCTGTAGGTCGTAGTATCCGATGAATTTACATAAACCGTGCCGCCACCGTTTGAAAGCGTAGCACCTGATGTATCCTTTGCTTTTGCAACAACAGATATATCATACTTTGGTTTTTCAACAAATTTCGCATAATATGTCGCATTATCAATTACAGCATATGATATTTCGGTTGCTTCTGAAACTCTTGACGCCAAATCGCAGGTTGAATCATTCTTGTACCAACCGCCAAAATCGTAATTTGTTGCAGGATTTGCAGCTGCTGTAAAGGACGTTCCCGCTTCATAGGGGTTGGTATATTTAGCCGTTTGCTTTAAGCCGTCAACAGTAATATCACCGCCAGTGAAAGAAGACACCGTTGCTACGCCTGTATTTGTGTATGTAACGGCGTCAAACGTGATGTCAAACTTCCTTACGGCAACCTTAATCTGCATTTTTATTTCAGCATTACCGCCAAGAAGCGCAGCAGGAGCGTTTTGTGCGTCGAGCCAAACGGAAACCTCTATATTTTTTTCCTGATCTTTTGTATATTCAGACAAAGCAATTGTGTCATTTCCGTTTATATAATTATACGTTGACGCCGGCACGGCAGTCAAGGTATGCTCATTGCCGACATTATCATATATCGTGCTGGTCTGTTCTGAGGAAGCGGTAGTAAGTATTTTTTTGTCATCACCGCATTTTATCATAACTCTAAAGGCGGAGGTATCAATTGTTTCTCCGCCTTTTGTTGCGGTTATTGTCAAAGGATTTTCGTTGTCAAAAGCCAAAAAACAGTCTTTTTCGGCTTTTGATTTAAAACTGAAGTTAATAAACTTTGTTCCCTTATCGTTGGTCGTTGCAATTCTGGGATTATGGTCGTTTTCATCGGCAGGAAAATAAAAATTCTCGCCGTCATAACTGTAGGCCTGGGTAAATATGAGATCCTGTGCGTCTCCCGTGTTCTTGTCAAACTTTAAAAGATCCAACGTGGCGTTTGTGTCCGGGTTAAGAAGCAATCCGTCATAGTGATTGTTATCTTTGAGTTTGCCTGTTTTAAGCGTATGATTAGTGTCATCCGATTTAATAACAAAGCTTGAACCGCCCTCTATCCAGCTAAAGGTTATTCCGGCGGCAACAAGCAAAATAAGGAACAGTGCCGAAATTGATAATATTATGTGTTTATTTTCTGATAATTTTTTCATTTCGGCACCTCCTTTTTGTTATTTTTTTATTTGCTGATTAAATTATTCTCTGTTCCCGTATAGGTATAAAATCCGTAGTTACCAGCGCTGTTAGATCTAAACCAGCAAGCCATTCCGTTAAAGAAATACTGGGGATCTATTATATCGAGTTTTGTATCAGAATCATTAGTTGAACTGCCGTTGTTGAATTGTATACCGGTTACATTATCATCCTCATACAGGTCATAATAGTATATTCTCTTTCCGTTGGAATTATTTACAAGTGTCATTTGTTCACCGGGATGAAATTTGACTTCACCGTTTCTTGTTAATCCATTTTGAGTTGCGCTCCAACCATAACAATACGGAACTACCCAACCGCTCTGAACTTCACAAAATACTCGGTAGGTTCCTTTGCTGTCTTTCCAATATCCATAGCAGGAATCATGGGGTTTATTAAGATTGGTTTCGGTGTCAGTTATTGCGACATATGTATAATCACCGTTTTTGTCTTTCTTTATATCCGATAAACTCGGCTGCCACTGATTCCAATATTTGTCAACATCTATAGAATACCTACGGAAGGTAAATCTTGAAACAGCGTTTGATATATACGCTGACCAAGTGTAATCGCTGTCGTAGTTCGCACTCTTGCTCATTGCATAATAACGCTTGCTGACGGTATCGTATATATACATCATAGTCGCATAGTTACCGCCTTCAATATTGTTTGTAACCCAATGCTCGAATTTTCCGGTATCTGGACTGTGCGTATTGTCGATAAAATTGTATTTTATAAGGTCATCTGTAGTTGTCGTAAATTCTATATATACAGACAAATCCTGATTTGCAACGTCTTCAGAACCAAACGCTGTACCTTCAAGCCACAAAACAAATGTGATATGCTTTGTTTCGCCTTTATTAAGATGAAACAGGGCGTTGCTGCTACCATCGCCTTTGTAATAATAATCACCGTAGGCGTCCGTAATAACATTTGACGTAGCAGCACTACCGTTTTCATCGATTGACGTTATCGGTGAATATTGCAACCCCTCAACACCGGGCATCTGAGTCGGGCTAAAAACCAGCGGATCATTATTATCATTTGTCAGGAACGACATTCTCAAAGCTTTCATCAGATTCGCATTTGAGGAACGGATTATCGTTCCTGCGCCAAGATAAACATCTGCAGAAGAATCACCGGCAACAAGATCAAAATCAAGGCTTACATACTTTTGGTTTTCATCATCTGCCGTTCCCTTGCGGAAAGACATATTGCCTGTTGAATTTGAAGTGTTTTCTGCAAGAGGGAAGAAAAAGTTTCTTCCGTCTGCGCTTGAGGTTTCTTCGAGTGTGCAAGTTGGAATAGTAATTGTATTTTTAACGTTACCGCCGTAATACATTGTAAGATCGCTTCCGGTAGTGATGGTTATATCGGGACTTTTTACGTTGCCATTGTATCCGCCCTCGATCCAACTGAAAGTTGTAACGGCAATAAGAGTTAAAATTTCGACAAGTGCCACTATGGTCAGTGAAATTCTTAACTTTTTGCTTTTTCGCTTTTTCATAGTGGCACCTCCTGCTTATATAGTATCAAATAAATTTGTAGTAATCAAATCATTCTGCGCTGAATGCGTCGATAGACAATGAAATATTGAATTTTCCGCCTACAAGAGCGCGTCTTGCCTCGGTATCACAGCCCTCTATCCAAACTACAAAGGTTGCATATGATGTGTAGTAACCGTCATCTCCCTTTGTTGTCAGATTTGCTATCTGATATTTGTCGTCCGGCACTGTAGAGCCTGTTGTGCTGGGAAGCTCGGTTACCGGTGAGGCAAGCGTTTTAAGTGATTGAGAAGCGTCATAGTATTTATGCGTATAAGAATCGTTCCATTCATAGTTACCGCCGCTTGAACCGTCGCCGTCAGGATAGTGGCCCGATGTTGAGTTTTCATCAACTGCATATGTATCGCTGCCAACTGTATTGGTAAGGTGTAACTTTGGATTTGTAATCCATAAAAATTTAAAGGTATTTTCGTTCTTTGCGGCAACTCTCAATGCGCCTACAATGCAATCCTTTGAAAAATCGCCGTAGGAGCTTTTGTTTCCGCAGTTTGCACCGGTAATTACTTTTGACGCAGGAGAAGCCTTTGACTCAGAGCCAAGATACACATTCAGCTTATCCTTTGAGCGCATATATACCTTAAACTCAAGATAGTCTTTGTTTTCTGTTGCATCCTTCCACTGAGCACTTGTATTTACTACTGCATATTTACCTTTTTGAGTCAACTGCGGTATTTTAAAGGATTGACCGTCTCCCGTAACCTCAACGAACTTTACATTGTTATATTCATCACAATCTTTAAGATTCAGGCTTTCGCTCCAAGTATTCTGATCAAACGATAGCTCCAGGCTGCTGTCGGAATTAACTTGGACGTCGTAAGCGTCAACACGGTTGTCCGCACTTACGGCAAACCATGCATAAACACCGACTACCATAAGGATAGCGATAAGGAACAAGTTGACTATAATTATGTATTTTGATTTTGAATTGGAATTTGAATTTTTCAACTTGATCCCTCCTTATTTGGATATAAAGTGCAGCGACATATTGAAAATTCCGTCTGCAAGCGGTATCAGCGCATCACGGTCGGTTCCCTCAACCCAAACACGCATTATAATATGTGCAGTGTAATACTCGTCTGTACTCTTTGCTTTTGTCAGTGTTGCTACCGCAACATTACCGCCGACTGTGGTTACCGTTTGTGTCGGATCATCATACGACGGACTTGAAAACAGTTTTGGGGTTGTGTTCTCATCTAATGTCACGGTACTTTTGCTTGTTTTGTCATAATACCGGTATTCTTGTGGTTCGGAAGAGTCTGTCAACAGTTCATAGCTGCTGCCCACATAAACCGTAACCAAATCGTTTAAATTCAACTCTTTTACATCAACCAGTTGCAACGAGCCGTTTTTCATCACAAGATATAGATTGCCGTAACAAATTGCAGGTCCGTCAAAGTTTTCAAAAACTGCAAGCGAAAATTCTGTTCCGCTGCTGTCAAAACATATTTTACCGTTACTGATTGCAAGTTCTTCGCCGTTTGCATTTTCAAATCTATAAGTTGCGTTATAGGATTCCCCTGTTTTAATCACCCTGAACTGTTCGGATAATGAAACAGAGGACGGTACGATCGTGTTCTTGGCGCTCGACTTGAATCCTATTGCCTTTGAATACTCATCAGAGGTTTTTGAAACCGCAAGCGAATGTTCGGGAGATGCAAGCACTGCGTTTACATTGTTCTCAATTTCATAATACTCAAGCTCTGTACTGCCTATGTTGCCCGTGCGGTCATACGACTTTTCGGGATTACCTCCCGAATAACTAAGCATAACAAGCAGCTGTTCCTTAGGGTTATATCCTAACTTTACCCTAAGCGTTGTTTCGTTAAATCCGTTGATATAAAATTTTGCCGCCTGTTTACCGTCATATAATATAAAGTCCTGCTGCGATATTTCAACCTTTGGATTATCGTCACTTGTATCTCGTGTAGCATAGCTTTTTTCTCTGTCGATGTTTGATAAATCGCTGTCTGTAAATGTACTGCTGTTATTATTAATAACTACAGGAATATCTCTGATAGTCCTTGGATTGAGAGTTAAATCAAACTCATATGTAAAAAGTCCTTTTGCCGCTCCGCTTGTCGTATCAAACGTTTCAAACTTCATCTGTGCAGATTCGAAATCCCCCTGCGATTGCGGATCGGTGCCATAGTTGCGCGGCAACCAAATGTAATAGGTTTTATTATCGTTAACGGTCAGATACTCTCCTATAGAGCCCGCATCGTGATTTTCGATTATTGCTGTTTTTTTATCGGTTATTTTTGTGTATCCTGAGTTTTCCCTAAGCTCATAGTTTGAGTTTGGCGCCCAAATGAAATTACAATTGTTCTTATCCTTGTTTAAAAATGCCAGTCTTGAAGCGGCACAAATATAATCCTTTGAAAAATCGCCGAAGCCGCTTTTTCTATCAGCTGTGTTTTTCGGTGAAACCGTGCTGTCGTTTGCAAGATAAATCGACTTTTCCATCGTGCTTCTGAAATACAGATCAATGTCAACATATTTTCCGCTTGAATTGTTTTCGTTTATATCCGTGCCCTTCCAGCTTCCGTCGGAATTTTTAAGCGGCACGCCTGTTTTACGGTTTAGCTTAGGTTCAAAAAAGTTAATTCCGTTGCCTGTAACAAGCGACAGTTTCAAAGGTTCGCTGTTCCCCGTAAGGTTTTTTGCGGGACCGACTTCATCCTTGATGTCTTGCGGGTCAACGGCGGTAAGGTCTTTGTAATATTTTTTGTCGTCCCAAGAAACCTCAATTCCGTCTGCCCGTGTCTTTACCGAAACTCCGGAGGCTGTTGCAGCTAAGTTCTTTGTAAACCAAGCCCAAATAGCAATGAATGCAACAACGGCAAGCACGAGCAAAATTATTAAATTTTTAGCGATTAATCCACCCGTTTTGCGGCGGGGCTTTTTGCTTTCTTCCATTGTTGACCTCGCATATTCGGAGCAATTACTGTTTGCAAATGTAAATTGCAACCATACCGTCCGATTTCAAAGTTTTATTGTGGGCAAGCGAAACGTTTGTAAATCCGCTCGCTTTGACTTTTTCGGCAAAACTCTCTGCGACTGACTTTTCAACGCCCGAATATGTTATATACAGCGGAAAATCCGAGCCGTTTCCGAGCTGTTCGGATATGCCGCCGAGTGCGTCTGTGTGCAGGCTGCTCTTTTTATAAAGCTTTACCGTCTTTGCGCCGAGCGGCGAATACCAACTGAGAAGTATTCCCTTTCTGCTCTTTGTTACGGTAAGTGATTTTATGTTCTTCGCTGCGTCCAAAAGCGTTGCCGCAAGGTTGTCTGAGCCGCTTTTGGCAAGCTGCTGAGCATATTCCGAAATAATCCGCACACTTCCGAACGAATAATCACGGCTTACAAAATCAATCGACTTTTTAACCGCTTTTGCCTCATCTTTTGCGGCGTTTGCTTTTTCGTTGGCTTTTCTGTCGGCCTCGCGAATCTCGCTTTGCGCATTCTTTTTGACTTCCTTCAGCTTTGCGTCAAACCGCTTTTCTGCAGCCTTTTCAGCGGCTTCAACACGCTTATCAACCGACTTTTGCACCTTCTTGATTTCTGATTGGTGCTTTGCGTTTACTGCTGCTGCGGCAGCTTCGTTTGAATTCTTGATATTCGATATCTGAGCTTCAAATTCCTGCTGCTTGTCCGACAAGTCTTTAATACGCTTTTGCTCGGCAAGATTTGCCTTTTCCGCAAAGTCGGAATTGAGCTTTGCGATTTCTTCTGCGTGCGCCGCATTTGCACCGTCTATGGTGTCATTTAATGCCTTGACCTCCGCACTGTGTTTTTCCTGTGCAAGCCTTGTCTTTTCGTCGAAATCAGCGTTCATCTTTTCAATTCGCTCTTTTGTCTGCTGACGTTCGGTCTGCAAGGTTGAGGTCAATATTTCATTCTTGTCGGTTAAACTGTTTATCTGCCTTTCATCATCGGCAATCTTTGCCTCGCATTTTGCAATATTTTCCGTAAGTGCGGCTATGGTCGCAAGCTGCTCGGCTACCTGAGTTTCAAGTTCTTCGATATGAGCTTTCTGCTCAGCGATTACCTCTTCCTGCTCCTTGATTTTTGTCTGTAATTGAGCGTTCTCCTGCATAAGCACGAGAATTCTGTCATTTAATTCTACTATTTTTTTATTGAGTGTGTCAATA
>UQQD01000031.1 GCA_900543095.1 uncultured Ruminococcus sp.
CGAGCATATATCCGGAAATTGCACAAGCCTTTTCAAAGAAATAGATAAGATAGCCAAGCTCCGTTTCGTTCATTTCGGGAACATTCAAAACTACGTTCGGAACGCCGCCGTCGTTGTGAGCAAGCACCGTGCCCTCAAATGCCTTGCGGTTTACATATCCCATCGTTTTACCCGAAAGGAAGTTAAGACCGTCAACGTTTGCAGGCTCTGTACCAAGAGTAACTTCTTTCTTACATTTATCAAAAAGAACAACAGTTTCAAACATTGTGCGTCTGCCGTCCTGAATATACTGTCCGAGCGAGTGAAGGTCGGTTGAGAAAACAACGCTTGACGGATAAATTCCCTTGTTGTCCTTGCCTTCGCTTTCACCGAAGAGCTGTTTAAACCACTCTGCCATCATTGTGTAGGCAGGCTCGTAGGAAACCATAATTTCCACTACCTTGCCCTTGCGGTAAAGGATATTGCGGATTGCGGCGTACTTGTAGCAGTCGTTTGTTGCAAGATCGTCGTTATCAAACTCTTTCTGAGCTTTTGCGGCGCCCTGCATCAGCGCGTCAATATCTGCGCCCGAAACAGCGATAGGAAGCAAGCCTACTGCGGTAAGCACGGAAAAACGTCCGCCTACATCATCGGGTACTACAAATGTTTCGTAGCCCTCTTCATCGGCAAGTGCCTTTAAAGTACCCTTTGCCTTATCGGTCGTGCAGAAAATTCTTTCTCTTGCGCCGTCCTTGCCGTACTTTTGTTCAAGCATCTCACGGAAAACACGGAATGCAATGGCAGGTTCTGTTGTTGTGCCCGACTTTGAAATCATATTAACCGAAACATCTTTGCCCTCGCAAAGCTCCATAATCTCGGCAAGTGCAGATGAACTTATAGAGTTGCCGGTAAAGAAAATCTGCGGAGTATCATTGCAGGTAAGGTTGTAGTTCTGCGAATTTAAAAATTCAATCGCAGCTCTTGCACCGAGATATGAGCCGCCTATACCTATAACGATAAATACGTCGGAATTTTTCTTAATTTTTTCAGCGGCAGCTTTAATCCTTGCAAATTCTTCCTTGTCATAGTCGGTTGGGAGATTGAGCCAGCCTAAGAAATCATTGCCTAAACCGGAGCCGTCGTGGAGCGTTTTATGGGCAGCCTTTACCTCTGCCGCAACGCCGTCGTATTCGTGTTCGCCTACAAAGCCTCTCAAATATTTGTCAGTAAGAGTTGTTGCCATTTAAAGTCCTCCAAATTATAATTCCTGATAATAAACAATTAAATCTTTTGTTTTATTATACTATAACAAGAGTATTTTTGCAAGGTTATTTTGGCATTTTTTTAAATCGCAGCAACGCTCTGCTTTGCTTACAAAGAGCAGAGCCTGCGACAGATTGCAAAAAGTACAAGGGACATCAGCTTCTCAGGTTTAAGAGGGAGATTGTAACCCCCACTGAAATTCTGAACCGCATACGCCGCCTAAAAGGCGAGGGAGATTTGTACATCAGATTATAATGCTAACAGAGAATTAAACAAGACTTCAAAAATCGAGCCGAAAGAGGTCTTTTCGACAGCCTGTTCTGCGGTTATGTCAAAGCTCTGAGTTTCTCCGTTTACGGTAAACGTAAGAGTGCCTACGACTTGATCTTGTTCTATCGGAGCGTCAAGGCTTTCTGGCAGGTCAAGCTCGGTTTTTATATCGGCATTTTCGCTTTTGTCAACCACTACGTTTGAATTTACCTCGCAGCGCAAATCAACGCTTTTTTCCATTCCGCCGTTCACATCTATTGAAGTCGGCATATCCTCGGGTGCGTTTAATTCTTTAACAGCAATATTAGCAAAGCCGTAATCCAACAGAGCCGCTGCGTCGGCAAAGCGCTCCTTTCCCGTGTTACAGCCCAAAACAACCGCTATCAGCGACACATCGCCTCTTGTGGCGGTTGCGGACATACAACAGCCTGCGTCGTCGGTCGTTCCTGTTTTTAACCCCGTTATTCCGTTGTAGGTTTTAAGTAGCTTATTTGTGTTTACTATCTGAGTTTCTCCGCCGCGCAGGTTATCAAGCCAGATTGACGTATAATCAAATATTTTCTCGTGCTTTGTAAGTTCCCGTGACATAATAGCAACATCGTTAGCAGAAGTAACGTGTCCCTCCTCGTCAAGTCCGTTGCAGTTTTTGAACACGGTGTCATTCATACCAAGCTCTTTTGCACGCTCATTCATCTGTTCAACAAATGCGTCCTCACTGCCGCTCAAATGTTCTGCAAGTGCAACTGCCGCGTCATTTGCTGATGCCACAACTGTCGCTTTTATCATATCGTCCGCCGACATCGTTTCACCGTTTTCAAGCCAGATGTCACTGCCGCCCATAGAAGCGGCGTGCTCGCTCGCCGTGATAGTATCGTCAAAGCTGAGCTTACCGTTGTCGATAGCCTCAAACACAAGCAAAAGCGTCATTACCTTTGTGACCGACGCACAAGGGCGTTGTTCGTGAGAATTCTTTTCATAGACTATTTTTCCTGTTGATTCCTCCATAAGCACTGCCGACGGTGCAGTAACGCTGTCGTCCGACAACGCCGCCGCAGGAGCGACAAACGCAAACAGCATCGCTGTACAGATTGCAACTGAAACTATTGCCTTTCTTAACATAATAAAACACCTCATTCAACTATATGAACAAGGTGTTGTATGTATGATTTAATCTATCAGACAAACCGAATGTGCCGAGATACCCTCAAGCCGTCCCGTAAATCCGAGTTTTTCCTCTGTTGTGGCTTTTACGCTCACACAGGAAATATCTATATTGCAGGCATTTGCAATATTTCGGCGCATTGCGTCGATATAATTCCTAAGCTTTGGTTTTTGGGCTATCACCGTTGAATCTATGTTTACTGTTTTGTAGCCGTTTTCGGCAAGCACACGGCAAACCTCCTTTAGAAGTTCAAGGCTGTTTGCTCCCTCAAACCGATCGTCCGTATCGGGAAAAAGCTTGCCTATATCACCGAGAGCCGCCGCTCCGAGCAAGGCGTCCATAATTGCGTGAAGCAAAACATCTGCGTCGGAATGTCCGAGCAGGCCAAGCTCAAAGGGTATCTCCTCGCCGCCCAAAATAAGCTTTCTGTTTTCGGCAAATTTATGAACGTCATAACCGTGACCTATACGCATCAGCAATCCTCCGAAATTCTCGATTTTAAAATGCTTTCCGCTATTACTACATCAACGGGCGTTGTGAGCTTTATATTTTCTCTGCTGCCCTTTACCACTTCAACTTCGCCGCCCATATTTTCAATAAGCGAGCAGTCGTCGGTAAAGTTTGCGGCATTGTCCCCTGCGTTTTCAAGGGCAAATTTGTAAAGCTCCTTTTCAAAAACCTGCGGAGTCTGAACGGCTCTGAGCTGAGAGCGCAAAGGGGTGCTCTCAATCTTGTTAAAGCCGTCAACTATTTTTATTGTATCGGTAACGGAGGTTCCGAGTGTTGCCGCTCCGGTTTCAAACGCCGCTTCAACAACACGCTCTATCTCGTCAACGGTTATCAAGGGTCTTGCACCGTCGTGAATAGCAAAATATTTTGCCTCTTGATTGGCGGCATTGATCCCGTTTCGCACGCTTTGTGCACGGGATTCCCCGCCGATAACAAGCTTTGAAACCTTTGAAAAGCCGTTTTCATCGGAGATTTTCCGTATGCGGTCAATATCCTGACTGCGGCATACAACTATTATTTCACTGATAAGATGGCATTTTTGAAACGCAGAAAGGGTATATTCGATAGCCGGGTGCGACAAAAGCGGTATAAACTGCTTGCTGTCGGCTATTCCCATTCTTACCGAACCGCCTGCCGCCACTATTATTGCAGAAACATATGCAGACATAATTTCCTCCAAATCAGATTACATCAAGCGCCTGTTTAAGATCGTCAATAAGGTCGTCGGCATTTTCAAGACCTACCGACAGACGGATAAGGTCGGGGGCAATGCCTGCTTCTCTGAGCTGTTCGTCTGTAAGCTGGCGGTGAGTGTGACTTGCCGGGTGCAAAAGACAGGTGCGTGCGTCGGCAACGTGGGTTGCAATCATTATCAATTTAAGGCTGTCCATAAACTTTACGGCGCTTTCTCTTCCGCCTTTAACCGCAAACGCCATTACGCCGCAGGAGCCGTTCGGAAGATATTTTTTTGCAAGTCCGTTGTACTTGTCGTCCTCAAGATCCGGATAATCTATCCATTCAACCTTATCGCATAATTTCAGGAACCTTGCAATTTTAAGAGCATTTTTGCAATGCCTTTCCATTCTTACGGAAAGAGATTCCAGACCGTTCATAAGATAAAAGGCATTTTGCGGCGACTGAATAGAACCGAGGTCACGCATAAGCTGAGACGTTGCCTTTGTAATATAGCCGAGTTTTCCGAACTTTTCGGCATAAATTATTCCGTGATAAGATTCATCGGGCGTTGTAAGTCCGGGAAATTTATCGGCGTGTGCAAGCCAGTCAAAATTACCGCTGTCAACGATTGCACCGCCTACGCCGATTGCGTGACCGTCCATATATTTTGTTGTGGAATGGGTAACTATGTCTGCTCCCCACTCAATCGGGCGGCAGTTTATCGGAGTTGCAAAGGTGTTGTCGATAATAAGCGGAACACCGTGAGAATGTGCAAGATGTGCAAATTTTTCAATGTCAATTACCGAAACGGTAGGGTTTGTTATCGTTTCTCCGAAAACGGCACGGGTATTGGGCTTGAACGCCTTTGCAAGCTCTTCTTCGGGAAGATTTTGATCAACAAATGTACAGTCGATACCCATTTTTTTCATTGTTACACCGAGCAGGTTGTATGTACCGCCGTAAATTGAAGACGAAGCCACAATATGACTGCCTGCTTCGCAGATATTGAACAAAGCAAAAAAGTTTGCCGCCTGTCCGCTTGAAGTCAACATTCCTGCGACTCCGCCCTCAAGGTCGGCTATCTTTGCAGCTACAGCGTCATTTGTGGGATTTTGCAGTCTTGTATAAAAATATCCGCTTGCTTCAAGGTCAAAGAGCTTGCCCATATCGTCGCTTGAATCGTATTTAAAGGTCGTGCTTTGCCAAATCGGCAGTTGTCTTGGCTCACCGTTTTTTGGCTCGTAGCCCGAATGAAGACATTTTGTTTCAGATTTCATAAGTTTTCCTCCTGTTATCCAAAGAGATTTTTAATAAATCCCGTAATAAAATCAGTACCGTAAATAACTGCGGCAACCAACAGCAAAAACAGTATTGCCGACACAATTTTTACAGTTGTGCGCTTTGCGCCGCTCATTTCTTCAAACTCCTCGTCGGCAGGCTTTACACCGCTGTTTGTCGGGATTTCAACATTTTCGTCAAGGACTTCTTCGCCTTCCGTTTTGATTGCGCCTATTCCGATGCACACATCATATGCCTTTTCATAAGCCTGAAACGGCACAAGCACATCATACTCCGAAAAGTCACAGCCCATACCTGCGTCGGTCTGCTTGTCCTTTTGGCTTACGGCATCGCTCGGAATACCGCTGTCGTTGAGTGCGGACCTTATGCGTTCGAGTTCAAAGCCCGAAGCCGAAAGCAGATAAACGGGAGTGTTGCTGTCTGCAACGTCAACAAGCTGTTTTTTGCAGTCGGGACAACTTTGGTCGCTATCGTTGTGAAGGTGTTTGCAATTTTTACAGTACTTCATTTTAATACCATTCCTATTATTGATGATATTATATTAACATAAAAAGACAGCAGGGGCAATACCCCCACTGTCCGTAAGCTCAAAAATTTTATCTTGCTACGGCAAATATGCAAATTCACCGCAGTCTGCCGATTAAAAGACAGTTTACACTCAAAGAGAATCTATAATATTTGCAAGATATTTTTGCAGGATTGTTGCATCTCTGACCGATATTGTTCCGCTTCCGTCAAGATCGGAAACATACATATCTTCACTGCTGTTAATATCAATATACGGACTTCCGTCGGGCTTTGTGATTTTTGCAATGTACTTTACAATACACGTTGCGTCATCTATTGTAATTTTTTTATCGCCGTTTACGTCACCCTTTATTCTTGAGAAATCCCGGACAATTGCGTAAACGCTCAGATGCTCGGTCGTAAACACATAAAAACCGTCCTCATATCTTGCGTTCATATCCCGGGCAGTACCGTCGTCCCTGAGCCACATAACCTTACAGCCTGATTGATCGTATGGAATTTTTATTGTAACAATGCCGTCCGGCTGAACCTCCCGACCGTCCTCTCGGAGAGTAATATCATAGGTTGCAAGAGAATTTTCAAAGGTGTTTTCAATCTCGCTGATGTTTAACTCTACTCCGTCACGAATCATACCGCTGATCTTAACACTGCTTGAAGCATCGGTTATCTCTTTTTTGGTAACGGCAATAAATTCAAAGCCGTTGGCGTTTGCATATGTTTCGGCGGCAGAATTTTTAGAGCCGTAAATCTTAAATCCGTCGATCGGTATTTTGTTCCATTTATCATCATAAGTGTAACCAAACGCTGTTTCCCCGATGTCCGTTAGGTTTTCGGGAATAGTTACGCTCATTAAACTCAGGCAGTTTTCAAAAATCCCCCAGCCCGTACTCGTTACACTGTCCGAAATAGTCACACTTGTCAGGTTTTTGCAGTCTGAAAAAGCGCAGTCCTCGATTCTTGTTACGCCGTTAGGTATAATCAGACTTGTCAACCCCGAATCCATAAATGTAGCAAATTCAATTTTGTTAATATTAGCGGGAATGGTTATACTTTTCAGGCTTGTACAACCGGAAAAAGCACATTCGCCAATACTCGTTACACTTTCGGGAATTGTTATATCGGTCAGGCTTTTGCAATACCAAAAAGTGTAATCAGGGATACTTGTTATGCTGTTCGGAATACTTACGCTTTTCAGGTCAGGGCAATCGCCGAAAGCTCTTGAGCCAAGAACGGTGACGCTGTCGGGAATAATGACGCTTGTTAAGCCGACACAGTTAGAAAAAGCAAAATTACTGATAACAGTAACGCCGTCAGGAATAGTTATGCTCGTATTTTGAGGCATTTCTCCCTTGTAATTGTAAAGAACGTCACCAATAAATACCATACCGTCGGGCTGTTTTTCATACCAAGCCGTACCGTCAAAAACATTATCACCCATTCTTGTTGAATTGCCGCAAGCAGTAACTTCACTTAAAGCCGTACAGTCTTGAAATGCTCCGCCGTCAATAAAGGTTACACTTGCGGGTATATTCAGGCTCTTTAAACTTTTACATTCAAAAAACGCATTTCTGCCTATATTCGTTAAGCCCTCATAAAAGGTTATTTTACTTAAAGCCGTACAGCCTGAGAAAGCAGCTTCACCAATGCTTGTTAAGCTGTTGGGAAAGGTAAGCTCCGTTAAACCCGAACAACCCGAAAAAGCTCCTGCTCCGATAGTATTCAAATTGTCCGGCAATCTTAATCCTATTAAATCATTACAGCCCGAAAAGGCAGCGTAGCCGATATTTGTTACCGTGTCCGGAATATATACTCCGCTTAATTTGGGGAAAAAATGAAAAGCATCATCGCCTATACTTGTCACAGGTTTGCCGTCAATGGTATCGGGAATTATTACACTGAGCTCGCCACCCAAATACTCGGTAATTTCAACAGTTCCGTTATAAAGAACGGTATAACCATATCTCTGGTTGTTTACAGTTATATAATGGTCGGATACTCCTACCGAAGCCCCCGATTCCGCCGCCGAAGCAGTTAAGGGCAAAGCCGTAAGCGCACTTAACGCCATAATTACTGATAACAATACCGCAGTCAATTTTTTAAACTTCTTCATTTTTATGCCTCCTCTTTTAAAATATAGAGTAAAAAGCTTTTTCTGTACAATTTCATTATACAAGAAAAATAAATAAAAATCAACAGGCTGTAATAAAAATTTTATGCAACATTTAAGTGTGCTCGAAAATTTTAAACAATTCTGCGGCACATAACCTAAGTGCAAATATCCCCGCATCTTAGGAGTCGGGGGTTCAATTAAAAAACAGTGCGGCAGAAAATTCTGCCGCACCCTGTGTCTGAACCTTTTAAGTATTAAAATTCATTTGTAACTTATTGTATTATGCCTTGCCCGAATTTCTTTTGCGCCAAACGTACATAGCAACTGTTAACGCAACAAGTACTGTCAATGTAATTACTGCGATTGAAACTGCGCCTGTGGCAACAACACCGTTGTTTGTTGTGCCGTTGTTGTTATTGGCATTGTCGTTTGTAGCAACGTCGCTTGTTGCGGAAGATTTGTTATCGCTTGGATTTACAGGAGTATCGTTTTTGCCTTCACCGTTAATTGAGGGGTTAGGATTTGATGCCGATTTTGCAGTGTAAGTCTTTGACAATAAACCATCTATAGTTACTGAGAACTTGTAATCGCCCTCATCTATTACGAAAATTATAAAACGGTTTCCGTATTTTCCGTATTCGTCAACATTATAAGCACCATACATTGCATTATAAGGCACACCTGTAATATACATTAAGCAATCCTTGATAGCAACTGTTACGCTTTCACCGTTTGCATAGTAGCAGGTAACCTCCATACCGTCAAGATTATTAGAGATAGAATTATTAATATCAAGAGAATTCGCCCACTTATCAGATTCTTCTGATGATTTAAAACTATTCCGGATATCCTCACGACTGCCTGTAAAAAGCGGGGCTGTAAACACCTTATCGGGGAGCTTTGTCACTTCAGCACTTACAATAGTGTGCGGATCATCTATTTGTTTAACAGAAAAATCTGCTGAAACGCTTGAAACGCTGTATCCATATTCGCTCTCATATTCTGCATAATCGTACACTACAGTAAAATTAACAGTATCGTCATTATAGGATGTGTTGTAGCGTATGTAACCCTTATATCCGTCAATTTCGGCAATCGGCGGAACAATACCGCCCTTGCTGTCAATACCGTCACAGTTCACATCATATTCTTCACCGTTGCTGTAAACGATATGCAACACAACATTGCTCCAAAAACTACTGTCTGAAATTTCGTCACGAAGTACTGTAACGCTTTCGGGTGCTTTAACAACTTCCATAGAAACAGGATAAATACTTTCCTCTGCCTCATCACCTGATGCGACATTGCCGTAGCCGTAATCATCTTCGCCGATTTCAGACGCAAACGCCTGAATAAATACTGTCAGCACAAGGGTTGCTGCCAATACAGCCGACAGTAAAACTGTAATAATTTTTGAATGTTTCCTCATAATTTCCTCCACTTTTATTATTATAATTTGGTATTCAAGTTTTATATTTTTGTTTTAAACACCATTCCCATCTGAATAATAATTTAAAAATTAACCCAAAACGCATTATGATTATACTGCATTTTGCGGTATTTTTAGACACAACAAACTGCGGTATGCTATACTTTAGCAGAGGTGAACCCTATGTACAAAAGAATAAGAGAACTAAGAGAGGACGCCGACCTGACGCAAAAAGAAATGAGCAAGATACTTCACTGTTCGCAACAAGTTTACAGCAACTATGAACTTGGGCAACGTGACATTCCCACTGCGGTTTTGGTTATGCTCGCAAAACACTTTTGTACAAGCACCGACTATATTCTTGAACTCACCGACATTAATTTGCCGACAAATAAAATCGGCAAGGTGTGATGTATGCGATGTCTTTTATATAGACATCGCTTTTAATATAAACAGTTTACTGCAATTTGCGGTATTTGTCAATACCGAATTTTATTTTACGATAAATTTTTTGCAAAAAACCGTCGGGCTGTTTATGTCCGACGGTTTAAGCGTTAATAAAATCGGTATTATCCGAAAATCGGCTGATACTGCTTGTCTTTGAGCGCATATTCAACGCATACAGGCAGCTTTTCAAAATCCGCAACGAGCGAATTCGGTTTTTTCTCAATGTCGTCCTGCCTCAGCGGCACAAAATAGATATGCTTTGTGTTGAGCAATCTGCCGATGTTTTGAGCCGACGCACCGAGTGCGTCGTTTGTAGCCGCACACAACAGCACGGGGCGAAGTATGCGAAGATGCGACTTTGCCGCCATTGTGACCGATGTGTCGGTCACGCCGAGCGACAGCTTTGCAAGGGTGTTGCCCGTGCAGGGAGCTATTACAAGCAGGTCGCACATTTTTTTCGGGCCGAGCGGCTCGGTTTCAACGGCGGTGTGCAAAACCTTGTGTCCTGAGATTTCTTCTGCCTTTTTTATCATTTCCTCGGCCTTTCCGAAGCGTGTGTCGGTTGAATATGCGTTTTGCGACATTATCGGCAGAACGTCATAACCAAGCTCAACAAGCTTCTGCATTTGAGGAAATGCTTTTGAAAAGGTGCAAAAGGAACCGCACATCGCAAATCCTATGGTTGCTTTTGTCACCCGTAAACCTCCTCGATGATGTTAAAAACTGTTGTTTCAATAATTTTTCCTGCTGCTTTCGGAGCACATTTTCCGGGAAGCGACAGCGCTCTTACCGCGTCAAGCCCAAGGGCGTGAGCAGCCTCAAAATCCACGCCTCCCGGAAGAGATGCAAGGTCTATTATAAGGGTGCTGCTGTCGGTATTCATAAGCAGATTTTTGTCAAAAATCATTGACGGAATCGTGTTGAACACAACGTCAAAGCCCTTGACCGATCTGAGCCTTTCGGTTCTGACTGTTTCGTAACCGAGCGCAGAAGCGTATGCAAGGTCGCTTTGCCTGCGTGCAGTCACCGCAACTTCAGCGCCGAGAAGCTTTAGTTTATGGGAAAGTATCTTGCCTATTCTGCCGAATCCCGTTATCATACAGCGGCTCTTGTCAATCGTTCCCTCAAAATTCTGCATTGCACACTCGATTGCTCCCTCTGCCGTCGGAACTGCATTCAGCACTGCAAACTCTTCTTCTGCGGAGTAGTCATAAATCTTTCCGCCGCCGAGCGTGGGATATGCCTTTAAAAATTTGTCACGCATAGATACAAACACAGGCTTTTTGACCAACGCTTTGCAATCGTCCTCGTCAAGGAGCGTACATTTATCGGAAAACGGCGTATTGACGGTTCTGTCGGCTCTTACCGACGGCAGAGGAAAAATTACTGCGTCACCGTCGTTTATTGCAGTTTTTATATCTGCAATTTTTAACGCCCCGGTGCTTTCAAGCCTGTCAAAGCCGCCGAGTATTACGTCGTAGCATCTGTCGGAAATTGATTTTGCAAGGAAAAGCTGGCGTTTGTCGCCGCCGATTACAGCAAAGGTTTTTATCTTGTCAATCATCTGCAACACCCAAAATGATATTTTTGCCGAATATGGTTTTAAATCGGAGCAATGCTCTGCTTTGCTTGCAAGAAGCAAGCTTGCAAAAGATTGCAAACAGTGCAAACGCACGTTGGCTCATCTGGGTTTCAGCGAAAAATTATAACTCCTGCTGAAATTCCGAACCGGCACCCGCCGCCTAAGCGGCGGAGGACATTTGCACTTAGGTTTATACTTTTATTGTATGCGCCGAAATTTTCGGGGTGAATGGTTTATAAGCTATTTAAAAATAAAAACCTCCGAAAGAGAAATTCTCAATCGGAGGAATAAGTTTAATTGTTATTTTCGATTTTTCATCCAAGCTCGGCGATAACTTCAACTTCAACCAAAACATCTTTCGGAAGCTGTTTTGCCGCTACGCAGGAGCGTGCCGGTTTTTCGGTAAAATACTTGCCGTAGACTGCATTAAATGCAGAAAAATCCTCCATATTTTTGAGGAAGCATACTGTTTTAACAGTCTTGTCAAGCGAACTGCCCGACGCCTCAAGAAGATTTTTGAGGTTTGTGCAAACCTGCTCGGTTTGCCCCTCAATAGTATCAGACTCAACATTGCCCGACTTTGGGTTAATTGCTATTTGTCCCGAGGTAAACACAAGTCCGTTTACCTTGATTGCCTGTGAATAAGGTCCGATTGCATCGGGTGCATTTTTTGTATATACTTTTTCCATAATGATTACCTCCGATTATTAGATAAGTTTAAATCCTGCGTTTATAAGAGCGTCGGATATTTCCTTTACATGGTCATAGTTTTTGGTTTCAAGCACGATTCTGAGATAGCAGGCGGTTATGTCCGTACCCTCGCTTGCACGTTCGTGGTGGATAGAAATTACGTTTGCACCCTTTTCTGCAACTATTTTTGACACGGCAAGAAGCTGTCCCGGCTTATCCTGAAGCTCAATGCAGAACGTCTGCTGTCTGCCCGATTTGAGCAAGCCCCTCTTGATAACACGGTTAAGAATAGTAACGTCGATGTTACCGCCCGAAACTATGCATACTACCTTTTTGCCCTTCAATGACGGGAGCTTGTTGAACATAACGGCGGCAAGCGGCGCTGCGCCTGCGCCCTCGGCAATCATCTTCTGACTTTCAATAAGCGAGAGTATTGCAGACGATATTTCATCGTCTGTGACCGTTACGATCTGATCAACATATTTACTGATATATTTAAAGGTGGTGTGTCCTGCCGCTTTAACCTGAATACCGTCGGCTATGGTAGAAACGCTTTTAAGCTCTACGGGCTTACCCTGCTTTAACGACTCAACCATTGACGGTGCGCCCTCTGCCTGAACGCCGTAAACCTTGATGTTGGGATTAAGGTTCTTTATTGCACACGCAACGCCCGACAAAAGTCCGCCGCCGCCGACTGCGGCAACAACTGCGTCAACATCGGGCATCTCGTTGAGTATTTCGAGTCCGATAGTACCCTGTCCCGCAATTACGTTTTCGTCGTCAAACGGATGAATAAAAGTATAGTTTTTTTCATCACGAAGTCTCAGAGCTTCGTTGTAGGCATCGTCATAAACTCCCTTTACCATACAAACATCTGCACCGTAACCCTTGGTTGCCTCAACCTTTGAAATAGGCGCACCGTCGGGCAGACAAATCAGTGATTTTATTCCGTATTTTGTAGCGGCAAGAGCAACTCCCTGAGCATGGTTGCCCGCAGAACAGGCGATTACGCCATGCTTTTTTTCTTCGTCGGAAAGCTGAGAAATTTTGTAGCCTGCTCCACGCACCTTGAACGAACCCGTAATTTGAAGATTTTCGGGTTTCAGATAAACGTCGCAGTCTGCTGAAATCGCAGGAGCTTTTACGATATGTGTAGGTCTGATAACGTCCTTGAGAACATAGGACGCATGGTAGATTTTGTCGAGTGTAAGCATACTACATCTTCCTTTGCTTTGTATTTAAGAATAATTTTATAACAATATGAAGTCAAAATCAAGTTTTTTTGCAAATTAATGCATAATTAATCATTTTTTCTTAATTCTGTGAATAAAGCAGACAAATATTATTGATTATCCTGCAAAAATGTGGTATTCTTATAACAAACAAACAAAATCGGAAGTGTTTTTATGCAGTTAAAAGAATCGGGGGAAATGTACCTTGAAACAATATATGTTCTCAGCAAAAAATCATCTTATGTGCGCTCAATAGATGTTTGTGAGGAGATGAACTATTCAAAGCCGAGCGTAAGCCGTGCCGTCGGAATACTCAAAGAGGGCGGATACCTAACCGTAGGCAATGACGGTTCGCTTAACCTTACAAAAGCAGGACTTGAAATTGCCGAAAGGACCTATGAACGCCATACGGTGTTGTCGCAGATATTTGAGCTTTTGGGCGTTGACAAAGAAATTGCGGTTGCGGATGCCTGCAAAATTGAACACGTTATCAGCAACGAAACATTTGAAGCATTGAAAAATCACTTACACAAGGAATTAAAATAAAATTGTATAACCTTAGTGCAAATATCCCTCACATTTTAGGCTGCAGATGCCACTTCAGAATTTCAGTGTGAGTTATAATCTTCCGCTGAAACCCTGAGGAACTAACGCTCCTTTGCACTGTTTGCAATCTGTCACAAGCTCTGCTCCCTGCAAGCAAAGCAGAGCGTTGCTCCGATTTAAAAATTAACGGCGGTTCACACATATGAACCGCC
>UQQD01000032.1 GCA_900543095.1 uncultured Ruminococcus sp.
CAACAACAGAGCCTGCAACAACAGAGCCTGCAACAACAGAGCCTGCAACAACAGAACCTGTTACAACAGAGCCTGTTACAACAGAGCCTGTTACAACAGAGCCTACAACAACAGAGCCTGGTGCAACTGATTCTACATCTGCTACAGACACAACATCAGCCGGTAAGTCTACTGCTGATCAGTCAACAAGCGACACAACAAAGAATAAGGGCACAAGTGCAGTACAGACAGGTAATGTTTCTATGGCATTGATAATCCTTTCTGTTCTGGTTTCTGCAACCGGTGTTATATACTTTGCTCGTAAGAGAACAGAGAAATAATTCTGATAAGTTGTAAGGATTAAAAAATAAGTTTTTTCACCCTCCGATTTCGGAGGGTGTTTTTTTTGGGTCAATGTCAATACTTGGGGTAATGCGAATACATATAAGCGATTCTATAGTAATGCCCTACAGCATTTCAGGTAAAAATTTAACAGCTCATTACTGAACGTTGTCCTTTTAAAAAATTTACTAATAGCTAATTATTATGGCAATTACGAATTAAGATTACTAAGAAATCTTTATTTGGTGATGCTGATGTTAAAGAAAGCATCCAAAAAATAACAGCGGTTTGCTGAGTTTATGTACCTTAATTTCAATAGTACCCTTTTCTGTAAGTACTTAAGTAATCGCTCTTATTGAAGCGAGGGCCGATTAGACGGCGTATTCGTCTTTTGATTACAACCTGTCATAATTTTATTTTGGCATTTACGGTAGTTTGCCTTTTTTGGATTGTTGCCCCGGTAATACTGTTTACCTTTGTTAAAAACGATAAGTGCAATTTGTGATTTGTCGGATAACTTGCAAAATTTTGAAAAATCTGTTTGATTATTTAAGTGATAATATCTCCAATCTTTTAGTTGATTGGCAACAAAATAAAAACAAAAGCCCTGCCTTGCGGCAGGGCTTATTTAATATATATGTTCATAATCTATTTTTAGTTGAACGCTTCTTTTGATACATTTAAGTATTCATTTCTTTGCAGTTTTAAAAATTGCCGTAAATGTTGTGCCGTTTGTTTTGTTACTTTCAACGATAAGCTTGCCGTTTATACTTTGGGTTATGTTCTGAGCTATCGACAGCCCAAGTCCGTAGCCTTTAGTCGTTCTTGATTTTTCGGTACGGTAAAATCGGTCAAAGATATGTTCAATATCTTCTTTTGAAATTACATTGCCGGCATTATTTACGAAGAATTCGACTGTCTCTCCCTTTGAAATCAACCCAATGTGTACCGTGCTTTTCTTTTCGGCGTATTTAACCGCATTGTCAATAAGTATGTGTGCAAGCTGATTTATTTGCAGAGCGTTTCCTCTCATAACAATATCGGGCGATATCTCGGCTTTAATCTCAATACCGTTTTCAAAAGCTATCGGCTCAAAATTCAGCGAAGCGCCCTCAATAATTTCACTCACATTCACATCTGTCAGTTCAATGTTGTTGTTGCCTGCGTCCGATTTGGCGAGAAAGAGCATTTGATCTATCAGTTTTTTCATATGCTCGGCTTCTTCTTCGGTACTTTCAAGCCACTTTAGCTCATCTTTGACTGCGGCATCCTTGTGCGACATCATAATATTGTTGTTTGCTAGAATTACCGTAAGCGGAGTTTTCAGCTCGTGAGAAGCGTCTGCAACAAATTGCTTTTGCTTTTCCCAAGCCTGCGTAACGGGCTTTACCGCAAATCCCGACAAAACAAGACTTATTAAAAATATAATAACAAGGCTTCCCGCAAATAAAGCCAAACATACCAAAACAGTATTCCAAAGCGACGAATAAACCGAACCTGTATCTGTAAATGCAATTTTTGTTACGTCCTGCATATCATCTCTCTTTGCAAAAAACAGACTGTAGTCGGCGAGTTCACCGCTTTTTTTGTCTGCTTCAATGGCTGAATCAATACAGCTGTTAAGCGTATCCTCGTCAATGGTCGCATTGTTATCGTAGGTTTTAATAATATTCCCGTCTTTGTCAACCTCGGCAATCACATAATAGTTAAGCTGCATACGGTCGTCTTTTTTTTCTTTGTTTCCGAGCACATTCGGCGGCGGCACAATGTTTTTGGTGCCTTTTTGGTCAAATTCTCTGTCAATAGCCTGTTCGAGTCCGTGTTCAAGGTCATTGATACTCGTTGAATAATTATTAATACATACCGCCGCAAAAATCGCTAAAATCACGATGCCCACAAACAGTATATTAATCAGAATAATATTTTTTCTCAGTTTTTTTATCATACCGATCACTCCAGCTTATACCCCATTTTCTTAATTGATTTTATTTCCGAATTAGAATTAACAAAATGAAGCTTTCGCCTTAAAAACGAGATATACGCTTCAACGTTATTCGCTCCTGCGTCGGAATCATATCCCCAAACTTTTGTTATGATCTCTTCTTTTGATATGATCACATCGGGTTTTGACAACAAAAGTTTAAGTATTTCCGCTTCTTTGTAATTAAGGTGTACCGATTTTGTACCTTTTGAAAGCATACTTGTGCTTGCGTTAAAGTTAAAGTCGTCAAAGCTCGTTTCGTCAATAACAACTTCACCCTTTCGGCGTGTCAGTGCTTTTATCCTTGCCACAAGCTCTTCGGGAGCAAAGGGCTTTGTCATATAATCGTCTGCGCCCATTTCAAGCCCTGCTACCTTGTCGGGAACGGTGTCCTTTGCGGTCAGCATAAGTATCGGCGTATCTATTTTATTCTTTCTGAGTTCATATGCGACCTGAAATCCGTCTTTGTACGGAAGCATAATGTCAAGAATTATCAGGTCGTAAATACCGCTCAGACCATATTCAAGTCCGTCGTTGCCGTCATATACAACGTCCGCCATATATTTTTGTTCAAGCAGTATCTGATACAAAGCGTCAGCAAGACGCTTTTCGTCCTCAACAATCAAAATCTGCATAACAAGCCTTCTTTCACTTATATTGTGATGTAATTTAAATCGGAACAATACTCTGCTTTGCTTGCAAGAAGCAGAGCTTGCGACATATTAAACAGTGCAAAAAAGCGTCAGCTCCACTTAGATTATATCAACTAATATATTAATCGGCAAGCCTTAAAAAATCCTAAAAAATTACTCAGAAAAATTATTTTTCAAAAATTTTACAAAACTTAAAATTTTTAAAGTTTTTTTAAGGTTAGCGCCCTATAATACAGGCAGAAGCAAACGAAAGGGGTCTTTACCATGACAATCCAAACGGTTTTTGAACGAACCGAAAAGAAATATCTTATTACTCAAAAGCAAAGAAAACTGCTTTTGGAAAAGATAGCCGATGATATCAGCCCCGACAAATTCGGCGAGAGCACGGTTTGCAGTCTTTATTTTGATACGGATGATTTCAGGCTTATCCGCAACTCTATCGACAAGCCTTTATATAAAGAGAAGCTCAGGCTTCGCAGTTATTCAACTCCGAACTCAGACAGCAATGTGTTTCTCGAACTGAAAAAGAAATACAGAGGAGTGGTATATAAACGGCGTGAAACATTAAAATACGGCGATGTGCAAAGATATTTTAAGACAGGACAAAAACCTGTAAGTACCCAGATAATGAAAGAGATAGAACAAACAATGAATTTCTACGGCGGATTGAAGCCGAAAATGTTTATTGGCTATGACCGAACGGCGTTTTACGGCAAAAAGGACGGAAATCTGAGAATAACCTTTGACAAGAATCTGAAATTTCGCACCGATAACCTAAGACTTGAAAATGGGAGCTTCGGAAAACCGATAGTTGACTGTATGTACTGTATAATGGAGATAAAAGCACTTAATTCAATGCCGCTTTGGCTGGCAAAGGCGTTAAGCGAACTAAAAATATATCCGTCGTCATTTTCAAAATACGGTACGGCATATGCAATATATAAAGAGAAAAATCATATAAAAATCGGAGGTAAGTATTGTGCTTAATATATTTGATCCTATTTATACCGACACTTTTAATTTGTCATCATTTTTAATATGCACGGCGGTTTCACTTGTGCTTGGCGCAGTAACCGCATTTGCGGCAAATTTCAGAAGCAGACTCAGCAAGAGCTTTTTGCTCTCGATAGTTTTGATCCCCGCCGTTGTTCA
This sequence comes from uncultured Ruminococcus sp., assembly GCA_900543095.1. GTDB lineage: Bacteria > Bacillota > Clostridia > Oscillospirales > Acutalibacteraceae > Ruminococcoides. The sequence goes on from UQQD01000032.1 coordinate 4,108, forward strand.
GGTGGTTATAATGTTAGTAAACGGAAGCGTGGGAACGGCTGTTGCAGTAATGGGCGCTTTCTCTCTTGTAAGATTCAGAAGCGTTCCCGGTTCGGCAAAAGAAATCGTGAGCATTTTCCTTGCAATGGCAACAGGACTTGCTACGGGTATGGGTTACATAACGCTTGCCGTGCTGTTTGTCATAATAATTTGCCTTGCAATGGTTTTAGCAGGCTTTGTAAAGCTAAAGGATAAGGACGACTTGGTTCGCGACCTCAAAATAACCGTGCCTGAGGATTTGAATTATGCTCACGCTTTTGACGATTTGTTTGAAAAATACACAAACACGGTAAAACTGCTCAATGTTAAGACAACCAATATGGGAAGCCTTTATAAGCTGTTTTATAAAATTGAGCTTAACAGTGAAGACGATATTCAGCCGTTTATTGACGATCTGCGTTGCCGCAACGGCAACCTTGAAATTGCCGTAATGTACCCATCAACAGCAGAAAACACGCTTTGATATATTAGGAGGTAAATTATGAAAAAATTGCTTTGCGCTGTAATCGGTGCGGCGCTTATATTATCATTTACAGCCTGTTCACCGGGCGAAAATTCAACAACTGCAACTAATGATACGGCAGTTTCAGCCGTAAACACAAGCTCAGACGGAACTGAGTTGACCGACGGAAACTATGACCTGTCATTTTCAAAACGTGACTGCGACGCTTCGTATGATGAAAGCAGTGCCGAAACGATTAATTTTTCCGATAACTCGGCAACAACATCATCGGATTCGGTTTTGACAAGTGGCGGCGAGGTTACCGTAAAATCCGAGGGAACATATATTGTTTCGGGTGATTGCTCTGACGGCAAGATAATCGTTGACGCTTCCGACAACGACAAAATACAGCTTGTTTTAAACGGTCTGAGCCTTAAAAGCAGCAGTTCCGCAATCGTTGTAAAAAATGCCGACAAGGTGTTTATTACCCTTGCCGACGGCAGTAAAAATACTGTTACTGACGGTTCGTCATATGATGATACAATAGATGAAGCAAATGTTGACGCCGCAATTTTCAGCAAATGCGATCTTACGATAAACGGAAGCGGTTCGCTGACCGTCAACGGAAGCTATAAGCACGGCGTAGTGTCAAAGGACGATTTGGTGATAACAGGGGGAAACATAAGCGTTACTTCGCAAAGCTGTGGAATTGAGGGCAAGGACTGCGTAAAGATAAAGGACGCATCAATTACCGTAAATTCAGGCTCAGACTGTATTCGTTCAAGCAACACAGAAAAAACCGACACAAAGGGTTTTGTTTACATTGCAGGCGGAAAATTCAGTCTTACCGCCGAAAGTGACGGTGTTCAGGCGGCTTCGCTCCTTAGAATAGACGGCGGCGACTTTACTGTTACAACGGGCGGCGGAAGCGATAACGGCAGAACACATACCGACAATATAGGTGGCGGTATGGAGAGATTCTCATCGTCATCTGACTCCGAAGACACCGAAAGCGCAAAAGCAATAAAATCGGCAGATACCGTTAAGATAAACGGAGGCACATTTACAATAGATTCAAGCGACGACGCTTTCCATTCAAACAATGCAATTTCTATAACGGACGGTACACTTAATATTCAGACAGGCGACGACGGTATTCACGCCGACAGCACGCTCACCATAGACGGCGGTACTATTGATATTGCCAAGAGCTATGAGGGAATAGAAGCCGGTGACATAGTAGTAAACGACGGCACGATCTCGGTAGTGTCGAGCGACGACGGGTTTAATGCGGCAGGCGGCAGTGACGGTGATGTTGAACCGGGCGCATTTAGTGAGAGCAGTAATAAATCGCTTACAATAAACGACGGCTATATTACCGTAAATGCTTCGGGCGACGGGCTTGATTCAAACGGCAGCTTAACCGTAACGGGCGGTGTTATCCTTGTCAGCGGTCCGACAAACGACGGCAACGGTGCGCTTGATTATGAAAGCAGTGCCAAAATAACAGGCGGCGTTCTGGTGGCACTCGGAAGCAGCGGAATGGCTCAGTCGATAACCGGTGACGGTCAATGTACGATAATGACAGATATTGACTCTCAGAGCGCTAATACGCTGTTTGCTCTCACCGACAGCAGCGGTAATGTTATCGCTTCGTTTACTCCGCCTAAAGAGTACACAAATGTTGTTGTATCTGCGCCGTCGATAAAAACAGGCGAAAGCTATACGATAACCTGCGGCGGTACAATTTCAGGCGCAGACAGCAACGGATATTGTGAAAGCGGTACGGTCAGCGGAGGAACAGAGGTTACAACGATAACAATGGACAGTGAAAATTACAGTTTGGGCGGAGGCACGGCAGGCGGTGCTCCCGGCGGTCAGCCCGGTAACGCTCCCGATGGCAAAATGGGCAATCCACCGGACGGAAAGGGCTTTGATCCGCAAAACGGCAACGGAGGGTTTGGTCGCTAAAAGTATTAATATTTAAACAACAGCCGCATCTGTCAAACGATGCGGCTTACTTTGCGTTACTTAAAAAATATTTTGGTTGAATTATCTTGACTAATATTATATAATAAAAGAAACTATAAAAAGGAGAGATAACAATGGAAGTGAAAATTTCCGACAGTATAAAATATATAGGCGTTGATGACAAAGACATCGACTTGTTTGAAAGCCAATACGTTGTACCTAACGGTATTGCATACAATTCGTATGTGATACTCGACAAGAAAATTGCGGTAATGGACACGGTGGATAAGCGCAGGACAAATGAATGGCTTATTAATCTTGAAAAAACTCTTGAAGGAAAAAAGCCTGATTATCTTGTAATAAGTCATCTTGAGCCGGATCATGCGTCAAATATAAAGCTGATTGCCGAAAAATTCCCGAATATGAAGCTTGTCGGCAACGTAAAAACATTTAATATGCTGCCTCAGTTTTTTGACCTTGATGTCAATGACAGAACGGTTGTTGTAAAAGAGGGCGAAACGCTTGACCTCGGCGAACACAAGCTGACGTTCTATATGGCGCCTATGGTTCACTGGCCTGAGGTTATGGTGAGCTATGAAAGCGAAGAAAAGGTTTTGTTCTCCGCAGACGGCTTCGGCAAGTTCGGTGCGCTTGATACAGACGAGGATTGGGCTTGCGAAGCAAGAAGATATTATTTTAACATTTGCGGCAAATACGGCGTACAGGTTCAGAACCTGCTTAAAAAGGCCGCAACGCTGGACATAAAGACAATTTGTCCTCTGCACGGTCCGATACTTAAAGAAAACCTTTCTTATTATATCAATCTTTATGACATCTGGAGCAAATACGAGGCTGAAACCGACGGTGTGTTTATTGCCTATGCTTCTATTCACGGCAACACAAAAGCGGTTGCCGAAAAGCTCTGTGAGATACTTAAATCAAAAACCGACTTAAAGATTTCGATTGCTGACCTTTCAAGGAGCGATATGGCTGAGGATATAGAGGACGCATTCCGTTACAGCAGGCTTGTTGTTGCCGCTCCGACATATGACGGCGGAATTTTCCCTGTTGCAAATGATTTTCTGCATCATCTTGAGATTAAAGCTTACAAGAACAGAAGGGTTGCGCTTATCGAAAACGGCTCTTGGGCGCCTATGGCAGGCAAGGTTATGAGGTCTTATTTTGAAAAGATGAAAAACATAGAGCTTACCCCGACAACAGTGACAATCAAATCATCAATGAAGCCTGAAAACATTACACAGCTTGAAAAGCTTGCAGATGAAATACTTGCATAATGCAAGTTTAAATGCTCCTCCGCCTCTTAGATGGACGGTGACAAGCTTAAATTAAAATTTAAAATCGGCAGTCAGCTTTGATTGCCGATTTTTTGGTACAAGTTCCACAAATTTTTCAATTTAGATTGTACATTGCATTTTAACTTTCGTTGCAAATGCAATGGAATTCTTTTTGCCGATTTAGTACAATATTTACAGTGAGATTTGGAAGTAAGCATTGGCACCTTTCGGTTTTCAGGTAGTTTTTTGGAGTTTTGAAATTAACGCATTCATTAAATATAATGCCGATGCTTATTTCCTTAAAATTAAACAATTCCTTCTATAATCCGATATACCCCCTAAAACAGCCGAATTTATTTTTCGGCTGTTTTATTTTGTGCAAAAATTTTTGGCTATATTTAGCTATTTTGCCTATGTCGTATAATCGCAATTTGTGTTATAATATATATATAGTAAATTTAAAAGAAGGTAAAAAAATGTACAGCGTCGGACAGACAGTCCTTTACGGAACAAACGGAGTTTGCAGTATAACAGATATCACTACCAAGCGTGTAGGAAAAGTCAGTTTGGAGTATTATGTTCTCAAACCGATTTGTTCGAATATATCTACATTGTTTGTTCCAACACACAATGAACAGCTTGTCAGCAAAATTCGCTATGTGCTGTCTGAGGACGAGATTAGGTCAATTCTTGATAACCTGCCCGAATGCGGCGAATGGAACGATAATAAAGCCGAACGTACGGAGATTTTTAAAAAGGTGATTTCAAAGGGAAATTGTCAGGAGCTTATCAAGCTTATCAGGCTGATACATACACATGAAGTTTTGCAGGAATCAAAAGGCAAGCGACTTCATATTGCCGATGAACGTGTGCTCAAGGAAGCGAAAAAAATGGTTTGTGACGAGGTTTCTCTTGTTCTGCACATAGATCGTGAAACCGTAATTGAACTAATATTAAAATAAAATTATTCAATCGGACGCTTGATTGTGTTTACGGAAAGAAAGATGAAAATAATACTAAAAAAAGCTATTTCGCTCTTATTAACCACAGTATTCTTTGCTGTGCTGTGTTCGTGTTCAGCCGGTGAACAAACATTGGAAAAAGCTCTTGCAGAAACTGAGGCTCAAACCACCGCAGAGCCGACAACTCTGTCGATTGAGCAACAGACTGAGCAAAAGCTTGACAGCTTGATTTCTGATATGACGATTGAAGAAAAAATAGGTCAGATGTTTTATGTAAGATGTCCCGAGGAGGACGCAGTTGACTGCATATCAAAATATCACTTGGGCGGTTATATTTTGTTTGGCAGAGATTTTGATGATAAGACAAAGGACGATATTGTTTCAGCCGTTCAAAGCTATCAGTCGGCATCTGAAATTTCTATGCTTATCGGAGTTGACGAGGAGGGCGGTACCGTTGTAAGGGTGAGCAGTAACCCAAATCTTCGCAGTACGCCGTTCCTTTCGCCAAGTGATACCTACGCCGACGGCGGTTGGGAGGCTATCGAAAATGATGCCTGCGAAAAGGCGGAGCTCCTTCTTTCGCTCGGCTTAAATGTAAATATGGCGCCTGTTTGTGATGTTACCTCTGATTCCGACGCATTTATGTACTACCGCTCATTTAGCGGAAATGTTGATATGACAGAGGAATTTGTGCAAAAAACAGTAACCGTCTGCAAGAGCAAAAAGCTCGGCACTGTGCTGAAGCACTTTCCGGGTTACGGTAATAATGACGACACTCATACGGGTATGGCTTATGACAACAGGGATTATTCCCAATTTGCGGAAAGCGATTTCAAGCCGTTTATTGCAGGCATAAAGGCAGGAGCCGATTCCATTCTTGTATCACATAACATAGTGAGTTCAATGGACAGCGAGTATCCTGCGTCTTTGTCAAAAAAGGTACACGATATTATACGCAATGAACTGAACTTTGACGGCGTGGTGATGACCGATGACCTTGCAATGGAAGCAATCACAGATTATACCGGCAATGATGCCGCCGCAGTAGCTGCCGCAAAATGCGGAAACGATATTCTTTGCTGTTCAGATGTTGCGGTTCAGTACCCTGCGGTTTTAGCCGCTGTACAGAACGGAGAAATTTCGGAATCTCAGATAGACGCTTCGGTAAAAAGAATTTTAAAGTGGAAATCAAACCTTGGCTTGATTTGAAAACACGGATAACAAAAGACGGACTGTCACATTAAACTGCCCCAAGTTGTACAGACAGTACAAAAAGGAATACCTAAAGTAGAATAATTAAATTTTAGCAACAAGCTGATTTCGTTTTCCAAGCGGAGTCAGCTTTGTTTTTTTTGAATACGGTAGTTGTTGTAGAAATTGATGTACCGGATACGCCTCCTGTGTTCTTCTTTTATTCGCCATATCGTTTCCTCCAATCTGAATTTTTTGAAAACTCAGATTGGCAGACGTGCTACGGCAGCCAACATCGGATATGGGCTTGGAGGGTTGCACTATTTTGTTTGGGCGTGACAGAGCAGCCCACCAAAGCACCGCTTTTTTATTTGGTGGGCTGTGCTGCCAAATTTTTCGATAATAAAAGAGCCGATGAGCTGTGAGGTATCTCACAAGTTCATCGGCTCTGCGTCTTAGCGTCTGGCACTTCTGCTTTTGTGATATTCAGTTTCTTTGCATTTATCAATGTCTGTTTATGACACTTAGGGCAGAACAGTGGAAAATTCTTTAGCTCTGTATCTTCCCGTATCTGCACCCTTGTTTTGTTGCAGCAGACGGGGCATAGTATAAACTTTTCTTTTTGCATTAGATATGTTCCCTTCAACAAGTGATAATTCTATACTTCAAGATATAGAGCGTTGCATCACTTCGTAAGAACCTTTTTATGATATGATTTATTTCCGCAGTATGGGCATTTCATCTTTCTCGATGTGCCACTATGCAGCGCCATAACAACAGCTTTCATTGTCGGTACATATCTTTTTTTGCATACAGGGCATTCGTAGTATCCCGTATCGTGCTCAATTTTTACTCCTACAAAGCAAGTGAAGAAAACTATCGCAGCTCCAAATGCCAATAAAGCGATTCCGAGGGCAAGATGTGCTTTCATCAGATAGCATCCGACAAATATCATAGTGAGAGATACAACAATCGTCATTGTGATAAGAAGCTTCTCCAGATGCAGAATCCGTTTATTTGACGATTCCTCCTGCTTCTTCATCTCCAAAAGCAAAGCATCCGAAGTTTCCTTGTAGTTTTCCATTGCGATTCGCTCCCCACTAAAAAGCTCGCTTAGATTTATTTTTAGCAGGTCACATAGTTCTGGCATGATGGCTGCATCTGACAGATTCCGTCCAGTTTCCCATTTTGATACGGCACGGTCTGTGATGCCAAGTTTCTCCGCAAGAACGGCTTGTGTGAACCCCTGCTCCTTCCGACAGGACGCTATGAACTTTCCGATTTTCTCCTGTTCCATGAGGAGCACCTACTTTCTTGCATCCACTATATCGCTGTATGACGATTTTTAACAGGAACCAGTGGTTGATATGTCCGAATTTCGCTCTTTAACGGGACTCTACTTTGGGTGGAGTAAGATATTCATCCGTTTTTTCTTTTATTTTTCCCAGCACCCGCTTAAAAGCTCTGATTTTTACTGTGCTTTTTTAATCAATTTTCACTCTTTTATAATTTGATTCTGTTTTTCAATACAACCTTATTTCTTGCAATTAGAAAAATGCAAAAAAGATAAAGTGCTAATTGGAAGAAAGTATAAACACCAAAATTCTAATACTGCTACACCTACCCATGCAGGGCTATTCGCTTTGAACAATCCAAGTATCGGAGCAATCAGACACGATATAAAAAATACCCCATGTATCATAAGCAGATGTCTTAACCATCGGTCTGCTTTTGTTATTGATGTTATCGTCAGTCCTGCAAAAAATGTAGCTACTGACATGGCTGCATATCCTAACAAGTCATAGTTAAACATCAGTCCACACTGTTGGAAATCAAGGAGTAAGGCTGCTTGCTGTGTCAATTCATTTAATCGGACAGTCGTTAGCTGTGCAAAATAGACTAATAATACGACGACTGCATATATAGCGGAAAAAGCTACTGAAACATAGCCCGCTAATTTTGCTCCTTTTTCGGCAAAGTAAGCATATCCGCACATCATTGGTACAAAACTAAACGCAATGAACATGGAAGACAGGTAACTGCCATAATCAAATCCAAATAACATAGAAATGGCAAAGCAGATTACCGCAATGAAATTGACAACAGAGCCATACACTCCTATTTTCTTATTCATCAATCTGCACCATCCCTTCAAAAAGAATATCGACCAATTTGCCGATATATGCGGCTCTATCGTCGGTTTTCGTAAAATCATATCCAAGTAATTGTTTGACTGTTTCACTTCCTAAAAATGCTATCTGCATCGTAGCAGTAAGGATAAATACGAACATAGATTTATCCTCATGGGATATACCATCCATTAAAGACAGCGAAAAGCCTCGTTGAGTAAGTACAGAATTGCAATTTACAGTATAATTTTGACAATCTCCTAAAATAGAAACACGGGAAATTGCAGAATGCTCAAATAGGAAATTAAAAACATAGGTCGCCCAAGCCGACAAACGCTCTTTATCAGTCTGAAACTCTTGCTCCATATGAAAACCCGCAACTACTTGACCGATAATATGTTGCACACATTCCGTTATCAATTTTTCTTTACTTCCAAAATGATAGTTAATTAAGCCTAATCCAATGTCTGCTTTTTCCGCAATCATACGGGCAGTAATGTCTTTAATGTTGCCATTGTACTGCTCAATCAATTCAGTTGTAACTTCAATAATGCGATTTTTTATATTGGCGCTTTTGTCCATATCAAGCCCTCCTTGAACGCTGTTCAAATATATTATATTGAACGCTGTTCAAAAAGTCAAGTATTTGCAGAGATTTCTGCTCCAAACTTTCTAAAACAGCTTTTATATATCCTTGTATAAGATATTTCATATCCTATTGCAAGAGATTTCAGACCGTTTCATAAGAAGCCTCGTTTCTGTAAAATATATAGAGTACGATTTTACAGGCACAAGGTGGTGAGCTTATGGACGAAAGAAATAATGATTTTGACTTCGATTTTACGCCAATCGGTCTGGCTATCAAAAAAGCCAGAACAGCACAGGGTATGACAAGAGAACAGCTTGCCCGTATCGTTGACTACGACCCAAGGCATTTACAGGCGATTGAAAATGAGGGGCAAAAGCCGAGTCTGGAGCTGTTTATTCAGCTTGTGACGATGTTCAACATTTCGGTTGACGAGTACATATTCCCCAATAAAGAAGTCAATAAAAGTTCCGCCCGCAGACGCTTAGACGCACAGCTCGACAATTTAGATGATAAAGAACTGTCCATTGTAGAAGCAACCGTCAACGGTTTATGTAAGGCAAAAGAGTAAACAGAGGAAGAAAAACCTCTGTTTTTCTTTTGCCATTTTTTAATAAGCAGG
>UQQD01000033.1 GCA_900543095.1 uncultured Ruminococcus sp.
GGTAAAAACGCAGATGGGCGAGCTTGAAATCAAAGTTCCGAGGGACAGAAACGGCAGTCCTGCGTATGAGCAATGATAAGTACCGCAAGGCGATTTTTAACGCACAGGTCGCAATGAACACAGGCTCGGTTACATACGAACAAGCAGTTGATATGGCGTGTAAGGATATGCTTGACGCAGGTCTGAATTGCGTGGAGTATAAAAACGGCGCAAGACACACCTTGTCGGATTATGCGGATATGGCAATCAAGACGGCTAACAAGCGAGCTTATCTGCGTGGCGAAGGTGAGGAAAGGGCAAAGTACGGACTCTCTCTTGTTGTGGTGAACTCCAGACAAGGCGGCTGTCCCAAATGTGCCGAATATATCGGCAAAGTGTTTATTGATGATGTTTATTCGGGCGGAACTCAATCCGACGGCAAATATCCGCTGCTCAGTAACGCTATTGCAGGCGGATTGTTTCACCCACGTTGTAAGGACAGCACAAGTACATATTATGAGGGGATAACAACATTAAGCCCCGTTACTGCCAAAGAAATGGCGGAAATGGACCGCAGAGAACAGCTTGAAGCTCAACAGCAGTACGCCGAACGTCAGGCGCAACGCTTTGACCGCAGGGCAAAATACAGCCTTGATAATGATAACAAACGTGTTGCACAAGCGAGGTCAAACGAGTGGCACGACAGGGCGGATAAGTTGGCGGAGCAAAAGGAAGATTATATTCATAAAATATCAGACAGTGAATCAATCACGAAAAAAGAAAAATCTGAAATCACTGCTGAAAAAGCAAAGACAGATGTTGAAAATTCCGTAAATAGTGGTATAATAGAATTTGAAAAGGGTGTTACAAAAGAAGTTCAAGAAACTTTTAATAACGAACTTGAAAATATGCAAAAGAAATTCGGTAAAGTAACAACCATTTCAAGAGTTGGCATACTTAATTCTAAAAATTCAACGGATTATGGTGAGTTTTACGATAATTCGGGAGAACTTTTATTAAAGTTTGCGAATAAGAAAAATGCTTTGTCTGAACACGCACAAAAAGCACAAAAAATGAAAAAATCGTGTGAATGGTCTTCGGCACATCCTTTGCATACTTTCAGACACGAGATAGGTCATGCGATACAGCTTGAACACAGGTTAAATGACCCGTTATGGGACAGTAAGCTCAGTGAGATACGAAAAATAATGTCAAAAGTCGATAACAGCGATGTTTCATTATATGCTTTTGATAGTATTGATGAGTTTATCTCTGAGTGTATTGCAGAAAGTATGACGGAAAAAGCGCGAGCTACTTCTAAAAAAGTTATTAATATAATTTTAGGTGGTGATTGATATTATGAATGGTGAATATGCAAAGTTCAGAGAATGGACTACAGAATTAGACGATTATGGGTATCGTTCTATAAGACAAGATGCCCCTGATGAAATAAAAGCCGAGGCAAAGAAAGCTGATGAAGAACATTTTAAAAAGACAGGCAGGCATATGTATCATCTTGATTATTAACTAACCGCTCCTTGTGGGCGGTTTTGTTATGCGTGAATTTAATACAGAGATTAGCACTTAATCAATCGGATTGAGTGCTTTTTTAATACCAAAAATCAGAAAGGTGGTGACAGAATGAAAATCAGAGTAACAACAGCATTTAACGACAGGCAAAACGGCTATGTAACCCGACCTGTGAATGAAGTTTTTGAATGTTCCGAGCAGAGAGCAAAGAAACTCATTGACGGCGGCTTTGCAGAAGAGGTCAAGCCCGACGCTACGGAAAATAAGTCAAACGCTACGGAAAAGCCGAAAAGAAAGACAACAAAAACAGTTTAAAACGCACTTGTGAGTGACTGCACAGGTGCTTTTTTATTGCCCGAAGGCATTAAACTACGGGAGACACCGAGCAAAACTGAAACAGAGAGACACTCTATAAACTGACTATGGGAGACACCCGAATAACTGAAAGGACAGATAGTATTATGTCAGAACAAAATCCAAACCAAACACCACCCGCCGAATCAAAGCCCAATTCGGAACAGACGCCGCCTGCATTTGATTATGACAAGCTTGGGTAACAGGATATGATACATCTGATTGCGATAACGGTTATGCCGGCAGCAGTCGTGAGATAGATATGATACAAATAATCTATTATACAGATAGGTCAAAAAATAACAAATATTATTATGCAACTTATCGTGTATCGCCGATTGGTAAGACATATTACGATTGGCAACACGATGATATTGTCGGTAACGGTCAAGACGGCTATGCCGGAGCTGCAGGAGTTGGCATTGACCGTTTACAGATACATTTGACACCATATTTCAAAATCAACAAAAACTAATTATCATTTGTCGTGCATAAAAATACCCCTCAGCCTTAATTGGTTGAGGGGTGGTTTTTGTAATAAGTATTTTTATTTACTGTGTAGTTTCTGTGTAGATTCGCAGTCGAAACGTGTCTTGTATTGTCTTGTGCCGTCTATAATTTTTAAAAATAAGAATTGGCTAAAAGTTCAGTGTTTATGCAGGTTTAGCATAAACAATATAAAAAAACAGCGCCCTATGTAAATAGGACGCTTTGGAGCGGATGATGTAAGTATCATATGAAAATAGGGAAGATGTCGTTTTATGTGTTCACTTGCTGTCGGAAAAGTAACTTCTACGCACCTCGCTAAAAACAGTCCGCAGGACTGTTTTTTTTACGCTCGGCTTCGATTCCCAATCCGCACAACAAAAAAAGCGCACCTATAGGGTGCGCTTTTTTGGAGCGGATGATGGGAATCGAACCCACACGATCAGCTTGGAAGGCTGAAGTTCTACCACTAAACTACATCCGCATCTCTGTAACGAAATACATTATACTACGGTTTTTGTGTATTGTCAAGCGGTAAAGTTTATTTTTTGCAAATGTGTGCGCCGTCGTATTCCCCAATATCGCAGAGCTTTATTTCGTGACAACCCAGTCTTGTGCTCAGCGGGGCAAGCTCTGTATAGTCTCCGTATAAAAATCTCAGGTATTTATCATATTCTTTCGGTACAGGCAGCCTGTATCCCTCAAAATCCATATAAATCGCTTCGCTAAGATAGCTTATCAGGAAACTGCCGTTATATATGTTCCTGCCCATTCCGTCATACAGGTATTTTGCGTTCTTTTTTCCTTTAAAGAAACTCAGAGCTTTTTTCTCAAGCCAAAGGCTAAAACGAATTGGAAACAGCTTTATACAGAGATTAGTAAGTACAGTTTGTACTTTGTTGCCGTTGTCTGTCTTTCTGTTATTCCATTTGTTAAAAACAAGCGCACGGGTAAACAGCGTCATACCAAGATGAATTTTTTGTCCGAGCCTTGAGTTTGCGGTTTTGTCGTGGCAAAAAATATCAAACGCAAGCCCGTTATGCATAGCCTTGTGATTCTTTGAGAAGCCTGTTGCAAAAACCGTATTGTCAAGCCTGATTTTTGCAAATTCATAGTAGCAGTTTTTATCGGTTTCGTTACTCTGAAAAGTCATATTTTTTGGCAGTTCGCTCTCTGCAACTTTACAGAATTTGTCATAATCTTCACGCAGCATCATAATATCCGCATCATCGTCCCACGGGATAAATCCATGGTGCCTTACAGCGCCGAGGAGTGTACCGCCGCCGAGAAAATACTTGATATTGTGCTTTCTGCATATCCTGTCAACTTCAAGCAGATATGCAAGCAATATGTTATGGATAGAGTCAAGTCTGCCGTCGTGGTTGTGAGGAAGCGCAAGAGCTTTGTTGTTGTCTGCTCTGCTCATAACGCAAAGCTCAAGTGCAGTCTTAAAATCAATAATGGGAGAACAGCCGTGCTCGTCAATTTTATTAGCGTTTATTGCACAATAGTCGGAGTCGCCGTTTCCGATTAGTTTGATTCTTACTTTTTCGCCATAGATATCGTGAAGAATCGCCGCTATCATACCTGTTGACGCTTTAGAATTTTTGCCTGTAACATTGTAAGTCTGATTAGTCTCTATTTCTGTCAATGCATAAAATATCGCCCTGAATACATCGCTTATATATATGAACGAATATTCTTTAAAAGAATTAAATACACTGTATTCGGAGTTTTTGGCAACGCTTTCAATAACCTTGTCAATAAATGTTTCAATTCCTGAGCAAGCGCCGAGAATAACGCCGGTTCGCAGTACGGTCAGGTCAAACCCGTATTGCTTTTGATTGCAATGCCATAGGTTTTCTGTGGTTCTCAAAAGCTGAGAATTAAAACTATCGGTTGAAGTGATAGTGACCTCTGCATATTCATTTTCGGAGTAAACACGGTGCGGCTTTGCATTTCCGTAAACTCTGCTGTCGCTTAGCAAAACAGCTTTTGCTTTGCATTTTCCCGCAATTCGAGCTGCTGCGTTTACAGCATATGTTTCGTTCTTAAAGCTTGTAACTTCATCGGTACATTTTTCATTGCAAAAGCCTGTATGAACTATATAGTCTATATTTTTTAATTCTGATTCGGAATTAAAGCTCAGATATTCAAAATCGTTTCTGAGTAGTATATCGGCGAAACAGTCGTTTGGCAGCTTGTCGTAATTTCCGCACAATATCACTTTGCAATTCAGCTTTTGTGTTTCGTTAAGATACAAAAGGGTATAGCAAAGGCAGCGGGCAAGCTTGTGCCCGCAGATTAAAATTGTTTTGTTTTTCAGCTTTAGGAGCGTTTCCTTTTCGACTGTCGGAACAGCCGCCCAGTCTGCCTCAAATTCGTTTAATCTGTCTTTAATTTTCATTAACAATACCTTTGTCTAAAAAGCAATAATGCCGCTGCCCTATACGGGGCGCACGGCATACGGCATTTTCAGCCTTGGCAGCTTATTTTTTTGCCTTAGCCTTTTTTTCTTTTTCTTTTGTTTCTTTATAAATCTTTAGGGTTTCATCTGTCGGACCGTCAAAGATAACGGTGCCTTTTTTAAGATAAATTGCACGGGGGCAGATTTCTCTTACAGATTCGGCGTTATGACTTACATAAAGCACAGTTGTGCCGGCGTCAATAATCTGTTTTATCCTGTCTTTGCATTTACGCTTAAAGGTAGCGTCGCCGACCGACAAAGCCTCGTCAACAACAAGGACGTCGGGGTCAATATTTACGTTGATTGCAAAGCCCAAACGCATTTTCATACCGCTTGAGTATGTTCTTACCGGCTGATCGATATAGTCGCCCAGTTCGGCAAAGTCAATGATTTTTTCCTCAATGGTTTTGATATAATCGTCTTCAAGTCCGAGAATATATCCTTTTAGATAGATGTTCTCGCGTCCGGTCATTTCCATAGAAAATCCCGCTGTAAGTTCAAGCAATGCGGCAACTCTGCCGTTTACTTTGATTTCGCCGGTATCGGGGAACGTAACTCCTGTTATCATTTTGAGCAAGGTCGATTTGCCTGCGCCGTTGTCGCCTACGATACCTACGGATTCTCCGCGTCTGATCTCAAAGGAAACATCGTTGAGCGCCTTGTTTGTCTTAGCGTGCTTGGGTTTAATGAAAAGCGCCTTAAACCTTGCCTGATCGTTTTTATATAGGATATATGTTTTGCTGACATTTTTAAAGGTAATGATCGGTTCTGACATAATTACCTCCGTTAAAGCACGTCAGGAAGTTTTTTCCTGAGTCTGTTATAATTAAATATGCCGAGTGCAAAAATAACTGCAAATTCAGCCAAAAAGATTACAAGCTCGGTTTTATATTCCCAAAAACCTCTGTGATACAAAAAGCAGTTGCGGTAACCGTTTACAAAGAAATTGACCGGGTTAAACAGCATTATTTTTCTTATCACATCGGGTAGATTTTTGCTGTAGGAGTCGTACATAATGCCCGACAGCCAGAAAACTCCCGACATAACCGATACAATAAGACTTTCAAAGTCTTTGCTGAATGCAGACATAGGTGCAGTAGACCAAGAGAGTGCAACAAAAAACAGGTACATAATCGGACAATAGAAGAAGAATTGTAAATTATACCAACTCGGACCGATTCTGAATAAAACAAAAGTGTACATAATGGCCATTAGAATCAAATGCACAAACATTCGTGAAAGAGAAGTATAAGTTAATATAGTTGAAACAGGAAACTTGACTTTGGTAATAAATTGTCTGTTGGTTCTCAGAGTTTTTGCACCCTGAACAATGCTGTCATGAATAAAAAACCACGGGATTATACCGATAAA
Organism: uncultured Ruminococcus sp.; assembly: GCA_900543095.1. GTDB lineage: Bacteria > Bacillota > Clostridia > Oscillospirales > Acutalibacteraceae > Ruminococcoides. The sequence continues at coordinate 6,188 of UQQD01000033.1, forward strand.
CATAAAGGTAAAAAAGTCGATAGTAAACGGATCGGGACCGCCTAAATTTATATCAAGTTCTTTTAACTTTCTTATTCCTACCGAAAAGGCAAACCAATATACAAATATTGTAAATGCGGGCTTAACAACCGCCCACATCGGACCGATTACTGCGCCCTTATAGGTTTTGATAAGCTCGTTTTTTGCTAACAGAAATATCTGTTTGCCAAAGCCCTTGTGTTCTTTTAGAATAGTAAACAAAGAAACACCTTCCTGTCCTTAATATTTTATTGCATAATATCACATAATAATTTATAATAATTTTATTATATATCATTTTCCCGATTTGTCAATGAAAATGCCGTATAAACCAGGCGATTTTTTATTGAAAAATTGTTGACAAGCTCAAATTATATGGTATAATAAACCTGTTGTATTGTGCAACGATCCTTGCGGTATTAACCGCCATAATGTCCAGAAGGAGGTGCAAAAATGGCAGTAACAGCTAATTACGAAACAGTAATGATCATTTCAATGAAAAAGGGCGAAGAAGGAATTCAGGCTATCGTTGAAAAATTCAAGACCCTCATTGAGAAGCATGCCACTTTGAAAAATGTTGACGAATGGGGCAAGAGAAAGCTTGCGTACCTTATCAACAAAGAAAGCGAAGGCTACTACGTTCTTTTTGATTTTGAAAGCACAGCCGAGTTCCCTGCAGAGCTTGACCGTATCTACAAGATCACAGACGGCGTTATGCGTTCACTCATTATCAAAAAGGAAGACGAATAATCACATTGTAGGGTAAATCCCGAATTACGAAAGGAAAAATTATGATTAACAGAGTTATTTTAATGGGAAGACTTGTTTCTGACCCTGAGTTAAAAACTACGGCGTCCGGCATAAGCGTTACAACATTCAGAATTGCAGTTGACCGCAGTTACGTCAAAAGCGGCGAAGAACGTAAGGCTGACTTTTTTGATATAGTTTGCTGGCGCAGCACAGCGGAGTTTGTTTGCCGTTATTTTGGCAAAGGCTCTTTGATTGCCGTTGAAGGTCAGCTTCAAAGCCGTACTTATCAGGCAAAAGACGGCTCAAACCGCTATGTCGTTGAGGTTGTCGCAGATAATGTTTCGTTCACGGGTGAACGCCGTGACAGCAATGCGGGCGGATACAGCCAGCAGTACGGTGCAAACCAGAGCTACGGCGCAGCGCCAAGCTATCCTGCACCGACGCAGCCGCAGGCTCCAGCATCATACCAGAGCGGTTCAAATTCCGATTTTCAGGATCTTCCGCTTGACGATGACCTGCCGTTTTAATTAAACTATTAACGATTTAAAATAATTCTCATTTGAAAGGAGAACTTCGCTATGGCAGAAAGACCAAACAACCGCGGCAGAAAGTCGCGCAAGAAAGTTTGCGGATTTTGTGTTGACAAGGTTGAACATATTGACTATAAAGACATTGCACATCTTCGCCGTTATATGTCGGAGAGAGGAAAGATTCTTCCTCGCCGTGTAACAGGCACTTGTGCAAGACACCAGCGTGACCTCACGGTTGCTATCAAGCGTGCCCGTCACCTTGCTCTGCTTCCTTATTCGGCAGACTAATTCAGTTTTTGCTATTACACCGTACTTTCTGTGCGGTGTAATTTTTTTGTTTTTATGCTTGACAAATACCCTATGGGGGTATATTATGAAATTAAAGAAGACAAATTCAGTTACTTTAGTTTTAAGTGAGGTGTATTATGCAAAACGAATGTCATTGTCATAAAACAAAAATGAGAACCGAAAAGGAGTACAAAAGCCTTATTAACAGACTTAACCGCATAGAGGGGCAAATTCGGGGAATAAAAAGAATGGTGGAAAACAACGCCTATTGTCCCGATATTTTGATACAGTCCGCCGCCGCAAATGCGGCTCTTAATGCGTTTAACAAGGAATTGCTTTCAAATCATATTCACACCTGCGTTGCGGATGATATTCGCAGCGGAAAGGATGAAACAATTGACGAGCTTGTTGAAACACTGAAAAAACTGATGAAGTAGGTGAGAGTATGGAACAGTATAACGTAAATGGAATGAGCTGTGCGGCTTGCAGTGCAAGGGTAGAAAAAGCGGTATCAAAGCTTGAAGGCGTTACCTCGTGTTCTGTCAGCTTGCTGACAAATTCAGTGTCTGTTGAAGGAACGGCGTCCGATGATGAGATTATCAAAGCGGTTTCGGATGCAGGTTATTCGGCGTCAAAAAAATCTTTGTCAAAGGATGACCTTTCTCACAAAGATGATGATGCGCTAAAGGATACCGAAACCCCTAAGATACTCAAGCGGCTTATTGCTTCGGTAATATTCCTTTTGGCTCTTATGTACATTTCAATGGGGCATATGATGTGGAATTTTCCTTTACCGCCGTTTCTTGCGGAAAACCACGTCGCAATGGGACTTTCTCAGCTTTTGCTTACCGCAATAATAATGGTTATTAACCAAAAGTTTTTTATAAGCGGCTTTAAAGGCTTAATTCACCTTGCGCCTAATATGGACACGCTTGTTGCGCTCGGCTCCGGAGCAGCGTTTGTTTACAGCACTTATGCGCTTTTTGCAATGACGTCGGCTCAGCTCAACGGCGATATGGCAGCAGTCAGCGGATATATGGACGAATTTTATTTTGAATCTGCGGCAATGATATTAACGCTTATAACCGTAGGTAAAATGCTTGAGGCGTATTCAAAGGGCAGGACTACCGACGCGCTGAAAGGCTTGATGAATCTTGCACCGAAAACGGCGGTGATTATAGTTGACGGCGAGGAAAAGCAAGTACCGATTGAGTCGGTGAAAATCGGAGATGTTTTTGCGGTTCGTCCGGGCGAAAGTATTCCTGTTGACGGCATAGTGCTTGAAGGTTCAACTGCTGTTGACGAATCTGCGCTGACAGGCGAGAGTGTTCCTGTTGACAAAATGCCGGGCGATGAGGTTTCTGCCGCTACGATTAACCGTTCGGGATTTGTAAAATGCGAGGCAAAGCGTGTGGGACAGGATACGACGCTTTCGCAAATAATAAAAATGGTCAGTGATGCGTCTGCAACAAAAGCGCCTATTGCCAAAATCGCCGATAAGGTTTCGGGAGTATTTGTTCCTGCTGTCATTGCTGTAGCCGTAATTACACTTGCGGTTTGGCTGATTGTCGGTCAAAGCGCAGGGTATGCGCTTGCAAGAGCGATTTCCGTTCTTGTTATAAGCTGCCCGTGTGCTTTGGGACTTGCAACGCCTGTTGCAATAATGGTAGGCAGCGGAGTCGGAGCAAAAAACGGTATTCTCTTCAAAACCGCAGTTTCACTTGAAGAAACAGGAAAAATAAAAATCGTTGCACTTGATAAAACAGGCACGATAACAAAAGGTGAACCTGTAGTTACAGATATAATCCCTGATAATATCGGTGAAAACGAGCTGTTAAGACTTGCGTATTCTCTTGAAGTAAAAAGCGAACATCCGCTTGCAAAGGCGATAGTCGCCAAAGCCGAAGAAAAAGGTCTGACCGCCGAACCGATAGATGATTTTGAGATTGCTGTCGGAAACGGACTCAGTGCAGTTATCGGCGGTGACAAACTGATTGGCGGCAACAAGGATTATATCACAAGCACTGCAAAAATTTCCGAAAACATTATGACCGCCGCAGATAAGCTTGCCGATGACGGAAAAACGCCGCTGTATTTTTGCAAAAACGGAGTTTTTCTCGGCGTTATAGCAGTCGCCGATGTTATCAAAAACGACAGCCGTGCGGCAATAAAACGTCTTAAAAATATGGGACTAAAGGTTGTTATGCTGACAGGCGATAACGAAAAAACAGCGAATGCAATCGGCAGGCAGGCGGGTGTCGATAATGTTATAGCAGGCGTTTTGCCCGACGGAAAGGCAAGCGTAATACAAAAGCTCAGAGCTGAGGGCAAAACCGCAATGGTCGGTGACGGAATAAACGACGCTCCTGCACTGACAAACGCAGATGTCGGTATCGCAGTCGGAGCAGGAACCGATATTGCTATTGACGCCGCCGATATAGTTCTTATGAAAAGCAATCTTGAAGATGTGCCTGCCGCAATAAAGCTCGGCAAGTCTACGCTCAGAAATATCCACGAGAATCTGTTCTGGGCATTTATTTACAATGTTATCGGAATTCCGCTTGCCGCAGGAGTTTTCATAACCTTGCTCGGCTGGCAGTTGAATCCGATGTTCGGAGCGGCTGCAATGAGCTTGTCGAGCTTCAGCGTTGTTACAAATGCGCTTAGACTGAATTTTGTAAAGCTTTATCCAAAAAGCCATAACAAAAATATATCCAAACCAAATTATTCAAAGGAGCATATTATGAAAGAAACGATAACTATTAAAGGAATGATGTGTCCTCATTGCGAAGGCAGAGTGAAGTCGGCGCTTGAGGAGATTCCGGGCGTGCTGTCCGCAAACGTAAGCCACAAGGACGGAACCGCTGTTGTTACCCTTGAAAAGGAAGTTCCGCTTGAAACTCTTAAAGCGGCGGTTCAAAACGCAGGCTATAAGGTTGTTTAAAAATAAAAAAACAATTCTTTCAAAGCATTAAAATAACAAAATATTCTGTATAAATTTTGCACCTCTGCCAATAATATTTGCGGAGGTGCTTTTTATGAGCAATAATTATAATAAAAACAACAGGCGAAAAAAGCGTAGCCGCCGTGAAAAAATCGGATTTTATACAGCGTTTTCAATCTGTCTTGTTGCAGTTTGTATGGCGGTATATTCAACATACAACACACTTTCGACTCCTGCCGGCGGAGGGTCGGAACAGATAAGTTCGACAAAGTCGCTTCAGGTCAATGAATATGTAACCGGAGTGACCGAGGCAACAACCGACTCGGAAATCAGCGAAACCATTCCGTTGCCAACGGCAGTTTCCGAGCTTTCAACAAAGCCAGATGTATCAGAACCGAATGAAGATGCAACAGACGACGCTCTCCGTACTATGCTGTCGGCAGATGTTTCTCTGACTTATCCTGTAAAATCGGCAAATGTACTCAGACCGTTCAGCAGGGAGAGCACCTATTTTAAAACTCTCAATGTTTGGAAACCGCACACAGCGGTCGATTTTGAAGCAGAGCTTGGCGACGATGTATTTTCAATGTGCGACGGTACGGTTACTAAAATCAGCGACGATAAGATGTTCGGCAAAACAGTCGAGGTTTCGGCAAATAATGTTGTCTGTGTTTACAGCGGCTTCGGTTCGGTCGATGTCGAAAAGGATGATAACGTTAAGTGCGGTAATAAGTTAGGTACAGTGGGCGCAGTTCCCTTTGAAGCAAGCGACGATGCCCATATTCATGTCGCCGTTAAGGTTGACGGAAAGTATGCCGATCCGTTATCATTTATCGGAAATAATGAATAATTTTGATTTTTTTGAATATTATATAAGTATAGACGATTTGTTCGGATTTAAAATGATATTGCACGCCCTCGTTACGTTTTAAGGGGCAAAATAAAACAGCGGGTACCGTTTAAGGTATCCGCTGTATTTTGTTGATTTTATGTCAATGAAAACACACTGAAAGCGGTTTTCGATTTAGAAATCCGAAACATAAAGTAACACAAGGTTATCTTTCGCTTTCGTGCCATTCTTCATTTTCAAAGATAAAATCATCAACATCCATAATGACAAATTTCATATTAACACCTCCTAAATAAACATTACAGTATATTCAGGAAAAGGTGCATTATGATAATTATTTTTTGTTAGTAATATCAATGTAGTCCATTATTAGGTCGGCCGCTTGTTCGATACCGAGCTTTGAACTGTTAATGCACAAATCGTAATTTTCTGGTAATCCCCATTTTTGTCCTGAATAAAAGCTGTAGTAATTTGACCTTGTTTTGTCTGTTTTCAATACTGCCTGCTTTGCACGAGTCGGGTCAATGTCATCATGCCTTTGCAAAACTCTGTTTATTCTGCTCTCAATATCTGCGTAAATAAATACCTTCACAACATTTTTCTTATCTCTTAGGATATAGTCGGCGCATCTTCCGACAATAACAAAATTTTGCATCTCAGCCATATCTTTAATAATCTTGTGCTGCAGAATATAGAGCTTGTCGTTTACAGGCAAATCTCCCATAGAAGCGGAAAAACCGCTACCATAGTCGTACAATCCTAACGAAAGAGCATAAAGCAAACTGTTTGTAGCTTTTTCGTCCACGTGTTCAAAAACTTCGGGAGAAACACCGCTTTCTTTTGCGGCAAGTGTAATAAGCTCTTTATCATAAAACGGAATGTTAAGTTTATCGGCAAGCTTTTTCCCAATATCGTGACCACCCGAACCATACTGTCTTGTGATAGTTATAATCTTATTACAGCTCATTTTGTGTACCTCCGAGAGTTGTTGCATACAGACCAAATCAAAGGTCTATATAGTATAATAACACATTTTCAGAAAAAATCCACACTTTTTTATTAAATTTACAAAGTTTGTACAAACTCAATAAATAATTTTACTGCAAATTAGACAAAAACACAATATTCCGTAAAGGAAATATGCAAAATTGCAGTTTTGTTTACCGATTTTTTACATAATTATGTATTTCATTTAAACTATAGGAACGGTATATATCTTTGATTAAATTAAATATTATATATGTATATTAAATCGGAGCAAAGCTTGCGACAGATAACAAGCAGTGTAAAGGAGCTGTAGTTCATTGGAGGCTGTAACTTCCACTGAAGCTCTGAAACGGCGACTGCCGCCTAAGAAATGTGAAAATATTAATTTGGTTTATACTAGTTTATACTAATAATATGTTAATAATGCTGTTTTACAGCCTTGCGTTGCCTGACATTTTAAGCCCAAATTAAAAAATAAATAAAAAAGGTGAAAAAAGGGGTTGACAAAGGAGAAAGTGTAGTGTATAATAGCTCTTGCACTTCGCAAATGGAAACAAGCTGAAACGCTTGACATTCCAAAGCCGAAAGTGCAACAGGACCTTGAAAATTAAACAACGAAAAAGATACAAGGAACCCGTAATGACT
>UQQD01000034.1 GCA_900543095.1 uncultured Ruminococcus sp.
CTGCGGCGTAGAGGTTACCCGCGCAAAGGTAAGGCGCGAGCGTATGGGACACATTGAGCTTGCCGCTCCTGTTTCTCACATCTGGTACTTTAAGGGTATTCCGTCAAGAATTGCTCTTATGCTGGATATTTCGCCAAAGCTCCTTGAAAATGTGCTTTATTTTTCACAATATATAGTAACCGATCCCGGCGATTGCCGTGATCTTGAAAAATATCAGTGTCTGACAGAGTCCGAATACAATGATATGCGTGAAAAGTATGAGGATGATTTCCAGGCGGGTATGGGTGCGGAATCCATAAAAAAGCTTCTTGAAGAGATTGACCTTGAGGCTCTTTCATCACAGCTCAAGGAGGAGCTTGAGTCGGCAACCGGTCAGAAGAGGGTAAGACTTCTCAAAAGACTTGATGTCGTTGAAAGCTTCAGACTTTCCGGTAACCGCCCCGAATGGATGATTCTTGACGTTGTTCCGGTAATTCCGCCGGATATTCGTCCTATGGTGCAGCTTGACGGCGGACGTTTTGCAACCTCAGACCTCAACGACCTTTACCGCAGAGTAATAAACAGAAACAACAGACTTAAAAAGCTTCTTGAGCTTAATGCCCCCGAAATCATTATCCGCAATGAAAAGAGAATGTTGCAGGAGGCTGTTGATGCGCTCATCGACAACGGCAGAAGAGGCAGACCCGTAACGGGACCGAACAACCGTGCGCTGAAATCACTTTCGGATATGCTTAAAGGTAAGCAGGGACGTTTCCGTCAGAACCTTCTCGGAAAACGTGTTGACTATTCGGGACGTTCGGTTATCGTTGTAGGACCTGAACTTAAAATGTATCAGTGCGGTTTGCCAAAGGAAATGGCTCTTGAGCTTTTCAAACCGTTTGTTATGAAACGCCTTGTTGAAACAAAGGCAGAACAGAATATAAAATCCGCAAGAAAGGCAGTAGAACGTGCAAAGGACGATGTTTGGGACGCACTTGAGGTTGTTATCAAGGGACACCCCGTACTTCTTAACCGTGCGCCCACACTTCACCGTCTCGGTATTCAGGCGTTTGAACCCGTGCTTGTTGAGGGCCGTGCGCTCAAGCTCCACCCGCTTGCTTGTACAGCTTACAATGCCGACTTTGACGGCGACCAGATGGCTGTTCACGTTCCGCTTTCCGCCGAGGCTCAGGCAGAGGCAAGATTCCTTATGCTTGCAGCAAACAACCTGTTAAAGCCGTCCGACGGTCAGCCTGTAACAGTGCCTACTCAGGATATGATCCTCGGTTCATATTACCTTACCCTTGACAAAGACGGTGAACGCGGAGAAGGAAAAGTATTCCGCAATATTGATGAAGTTATGATGGCTTATCAGACAGGTGTTATCGAACTTCATTCAAAGATAAAGGTACGCCGTGAAATGGAAATTGACGGTGAGATTCAGTCGGCTCTTGTTGATACGACTATAGGAAAAATCATCTTCAACAATCCTATTCCGCAGGATCTCGGATTTGTTGACAGAAGCATTCCCGAAAACAGATTTAAGTTTGAGATTGATTTCCTTGTAGGCAAATCCGGACTTAAAAAGATTATTGATAAGTGCATCAAGATGCACGGAACTTCAAAAACAAGCCTTATGCTTGACGCTATAAAGGCGCAGGGCTATAAGTATTCGACCAAGGGCGCTATTACAGTAGCCGTTTGTGACGCAGTTATTCCTCCTGCAAAGAAAGAAATAATTGCAAAAGCAGAGCAGGAAGTTGACGAGATTCGTGAAGAATATATGATGGGTCTTCGTTCAAATGAGGAGCGTTACGATGAGATACTCCGTATTTGGGAAAAGGCTACAAATGACGTAACAGACGCACTTCAAAAGAACCTTGACCGTTATAACCCGATCTTTATGATGGCTGATTCGGGTGCCCGTGGTAGTATGAGCCAGATTCGTCAGCTTGCAGGTATGCGCGGACTTATCGCCAACACCTCAGGTAAGACAATCGAAATTCCGATCAGAGCTAACTACCGTGAGGGTCTTAACATTCTCGAATACTTTATTTCATCTCGCGGTGCCCGTAAAGGTCTTGCCGATACGGCTCTTCGTACCGCTGACTCAGGTTACCTTACTCGTCGTCTTGTTGACGTATCGCAGGAGGTTATTATCCGCGAGGAGGACTGCGGTACTAACGAAGGTCTTGAGATATTTGACATCAAGGTTGGTGAAAACAACGTAATCGAGGGCTTGCACGAAAGACTTATAGGTCGTTATCTGCTTGATGATTTCTGCGATTCAAACGGAAACGTTCTTGTTTCAAAAGACAAGATGATGAATGACCACGACGCCGACATTATTGTTGAGTCGGGCGTTGAGAGCATAAAAATTCGTTCTGTACTTTCCTGCCGTGCAAAACACGGTGCTTGCAGAAAGTGCTACGGCTCAAACCTTGCAAACCGTCAGCCTGTAACAGTAGGCGAAGCTGTAGGTATTATTGCCGCTCAGTCTATCGGTGAGCCGGGTACACAGCTTACGATGAGAACTTTCCATACCGGCGGTGTTGCTTCGGCAGAGGATATTACACAGGGTCTTCCTCGTGTAGAAGAACTGTTTGAAGCACGCAAGCCTAAGAGTCTTGCGATTATTACCGAGATTGACGGTGAGGTTCGCTTTGAAGAAATCAAGAACGCACGTCACGCTATTGTTTACAACAAAGAAACAGGCGACGAAAGAGCTTATCTCATCCCGTTTGGCTTCCGTGTTAAGGTGCAGGAGGGACAGCAGCTAAAGAAGGGCGACAAGATTACCGACGGTGCCGTAAATCCGCACGATATTCTTGATATTCTCGGCCCCGAGGCTGTAATGAACTACCTTATTTCCGAGGTTCAGAGTACCTACCGTTTACAGGGTGTTGAAATTAACGATAAGCACATTGAAGTTATCGTTCGTCAGATGATGCGTAAGGTAAGAGTTGATGACGCAGGCGATACAGGCTTTATGTCCGGTCAGGTTTATGACAAGAACGAAGTTCTCTTTGAGAATGAGCAGATTAAAAAGCGTATTGCCGCAGGTGAGGACGGACTTCGTGAGGCTGAGTTTACCCAGCTCCTCCTCGGTATTACAAAGGCGGCTCTTGCAACAGACAGCTTCCTGTCAGCCGCATCGTTCCAGGAAACAACAAGAGTTCTTACCGACGCCGCTATTAAGGGCAAGGTGGATCCGCTTGTAGGTCTTAAAGAAAACGTAATCATCGGTAAGGTTATTCCTGCGGGTACAGGTATGCAGAGATACGCAGGTGTTCAGCTTGAAAGCAACGCTGATAATGATCCCGCAATGTCTGAACCCGTACCGATAGCCGATGAATCGGATCTTATCTGATTACAAATCATCATACGCAACACAGTACAATATAGATTTTATTTAAAAAACCGCTTGGATTTTTTTCCAAGCGGTTTTTGTGTGCAAATAATATTAATTTAAATCGGAGCAATGCTCTGATTTATTTGCAAGGAGCAGAGCCTGCGAAAGATTGATAACAGTGCAAATGAGCGTTAGCTCCGCAGGGTTTCGGTGGGAATTACAACTCCCACTGAAATTATGAATCGGAGCCCGCTGCTCAATAGGCAGGGGGCATTTGCACTTAGATTATTTTTCTTTCTTTTTATAGGCTTCCTTAAACGGGACAACGCTGCCGTCTTTTTCTTTGACGCTAACGCCGTCAAGTGTTTGGTTGAACTGCGCCCTTATGTCACCGAGATATACTTTGTAAAGCTCTTTTTGCTCTGCCTGTTCCTCAGGCGTAAGTCCTTGTTCACGTTTCTTTTTAGCAAGCTCATTAATTCTTGCGATAAGATTTTCTGCCATAATATCAACTCCGTTCTTTTATCCGCTCTAAATCAAAGCCTGTAACTCCCGATAAAATCTTAAAGCGACACTGTTGCCCGATAAACGGGATGTCGACACTTAGATTATATCACATTAGGCTTATCGGAGCAATATTGAAAAATTTTTAAAAATAATAAAAACACTATTGACAACACTAAGTGTGTGTGCTATATTAATATCAACAAATGAACATATATTCATATGAACAATCGTAACACAAAACAGAGGGTGAAAAAATGGAAAAACCTACAGACAACATAAAAAATTCGGACGGAAAGAGAGAAATGCCCGATTTGGACGTGCTTTTTGAGCTTGCCGACCTTTTTAAGGTGTTCGGTGATTCAACACGGCTTCGCATAATGTACATTATCGCCGACGAGGAAATGTCCGTTCTCAGCATTGCCGAGGCGCTTAATATGGAACAAAGCACAATATCCCATCAGCTCAGGGTACTTAGGCAAAACAAGCTCGTCAGGGTAAGGCGAGAGGGCAAGCAAATTTACTATGCGCTTGATGACGAACACGTTAAGCGAATCATAGAAATGGGACTTGATCATGTACTTGAGTAATTGGCTTTTTTAAATCTGAGCAAGCGCTGCTCCGAGTTAGGTAAGCACTGATTAAATATTACAGTGAGGGTGAAGTTTTATGAAATATTCATATACTATAGAAAATCTTAATTGTGCTCATTGTGCAGGAAAGATTGAACAAAAAATCGCAAACACAAACGGCTTTGGAAATGTAAGTTATAACTTTGCGACAAAACAGTTGAACTTCCGTTCCGAAAAAAATAATCCGGTTGCCGAGATTCAAAGCATCTGCGACAGCATTGAGGACGGCACAAAAGTAATTGACAATGCCGCAAAGGAAAAACAGCCCGAAACCAAAGAAAATAAATTCAGCTTAAGCAAGCTGTTTTTGATAATTTCAATTGTGTTCGGCTTAGTTTCGATAGTGCTTGAATACACCGTTGCCGATACTACAGACTGGGGCAAATACCTTATGTTTGGGCTTTGTCTTGCGGCAACCGTGCTTGCCGGCTATGAGGTGTTTATTGAGGGCTTCAAGAATATTATCAAGCTCAGAATTGATGAAACCACGCTTATGTCAGTTGCCGTAATTGCGGCTTTCTGTCTTGGACAATTTGTTGAGGCGGCAATGGTTGCAATCCTCTTTTCACTCGGTGAATTCATCGAGGATAAGGCGGTCAATACCTCACGCAGAGATATTGAAAAGCTCGCAAAAATTCGCCCCGATACCGCAATAATAATGTCGCACGGCAAAGAGGTCACAGTTCCTGCCGAAAGCGTTGAGATAGGCACAACGGTAATCGTAAAGCCCTATGAAAGAATACCGCTTGACGGCGTTATCCTTTCGGGCAAAACCACTGTTGACACCTCGGCGCTTACGGGTGAAAGCCTGCCTGTAGAAGCCGAAGAGGGCAGCGAGGTAATGAGCGGTTCTATCAACGGTAACGGTTTGATAATCATAAAGACCACAAAGGTATTCGGCGATAGCACCGCAACAAGAATATTAAACCTTGTTGAGGACGCTGCGGCTCAGAAGGGCAAAAATGAGAAGCTAATTTCAAGGTTTGCTTCGGTATATACCCCAATCGTTATCGGAATTTCAATATTGATTGCAGTTGTTCCTCCTCTTATCGGACTCGGCGCATTTACCGACTGGCTTTACAGGGCGCTTGTTTGTCTTGTTGCGTCCTGTCCGTGCGCTATCGTGATATCGGTGCCTCTTTCGTATTATTCGGGAATCGGTGCGGCGTCAAAGGTCGGCGTGCTTGTCAAGGGCGGAAAATATCTTGAGGCTTTAGCAAGTGCGGATTCATTTGTTTTTGACAAAACAGGCACGCTCACAAGCGGCAAGTTAAGCGTTGACAGGGTAAGCACAACCTCCGATTATTCGGAAGATGAGGTTTTGGCTTATGCAGCCGCCTGCGAAAAATATTCGACACATCCTATTGCAGCTGCAATAAAGGAAAAAGCAAAAGCTCTGAGCCTGCCCGAGCTTTCGGATTATGAAGAAAACGCAGGTCATGGTACGTCGGCGCTTTTAAACGGCAAAAAGTTGGAGTGCGGCGGTACAAAAATACTCAGCGACGAGCAAAAGGCAAAGCTCGGAAAAACCGCTTCTGTATTTGTTGTATATGACGGCGAGGTTATCGGTACAATATCGGTCAGCGACACTGTAAGGCAGGAGTCAAAGAACGTTATATCTGCTCTGAAATCACTCGGTGTAAAAAATACCGTTATGCTGACGGGCGATTCGGCTGTAAACGCCGAAAAGGTCAGCAGGGAGCTTGGACTTGACGACTTCAAAGCCGAGCTTATGCCGGATGACAAGCTGACAAATATTCAGGCCATAAAGCAAATTTCAAAGGCGGTTTGTTTTGTCGGCGACGGTATCAATGACGCTCCCGTTTTGTCTGCAAGCGACTGCGGCATTGCAATGGGACTCGGAAGCGAGGCGGCAATAGAGGCCTCGGACGCAGTATTGTCGGCAGGAAACCTCACTCAGCTTCCGGATGCAGTGAAAATCGCACGCAAAACCATAAGCACTATTCACGTTAATATAACATTTGCGCTTCTTGTAAAAGCAGCAGTCATTGTTCTTGCGGCTTTAGGTTTGGCGGCAATGTGGATGTCGGTAATTGCCGACACGGGAGTTTGCGTAGTATGCGTTTTGTATGCGGCAAGGCTGCTCAAGGGCAAGAACTCATAAGTAAATAAAAATTAAATAAAAGTTTGAGCAGACGTTCGTTCTGCTCTTTACTTTTTTAAAGCGTTGATGTATAATCTAAGTGCAATCTGTCAAAAGCTTTGCTCCTTGCAGGCAAAGCAGAGATTAAATAAATTTGTGAATTTATAAGGATAAGGAGGGACAAAGCATATGATCAGCGGTGCTGAAATTATGGTAAAATGTTTGGAAGCCGAAGGTGTTAGCGTCGTCTTTGGTTATCCCGGAGCAGCAATTTGCCCCTTTTATGATAAGCTGTATGACTCGGACATAAAGCATATACTTGTTCGTCAGGAACAAAACGCAGCTCATGCCGCAAGCGGTTATGCAAGATGCAGCGACCGTCCGGGCGTATGTGTTGCCACCTCGGGACCGGGAGCGACTAACCTTATAACAGGAATTGCGACCGCCTATACCGATTCTATTCCGATAGTTGCAATTACAGGTCAGGTGCGTTCGGATTTGCTCGGCAGAGATGTTTTTCAGGAGGCTGACATAACCGGCGCCTGCGAGCCGTTTGTAAAGCACAGCTATCTTGTAAACAAAACGGAGGACCTTCCCCGTGTTTTCAAAGAGGCGTTTCACATTGCCTCAACCGGAAGAAAAGGTCCTGTTTTAATAGACATTCCCATTGATATTCAGGAAAATAAGATAGAAGAATTTGTCTATCCCGATGAAGTAAATATAATCGGATATAAGCCTAACACAAAGGGACACGCAATTCAGGTTAAGCGTGCGCTTGAGGCAATTAGAAAAAGCGAGCGTCCCGTGATTGTTGCAGGCGGCGGAGTTCTGAGCTCGGGCATAAAGCCGAAATTTCAGAGCTTTGCAGATAAAACTCACATTCCCGTTATTTCAACAATGATGGGCATAGGCGTTATGCCCAGTGATCACGAGATGTACCTCGGTATGCTCGGTACTCACGGAAGAGCCGTTGCAAATCGTGCCCTGCACGAAGCCGATCTTGTTATCGTATGCGGTGCAAGGCTCGGTGACAGAGCGGTTGCATCTCCGCACCAAATGAGCGAAAGCACAACCGTAATACATATTGACATTGACCCTGCCGAAATCGGAAAAAATGTTAAAACAGAAATTCCGATAGTCGGAGATATGAAAAACGTGCTTAACGCAATGCTTGACGGCATCGGCGATTATACCGTTTCGGACGAATGGAACAAAACCGTAAGGGAATGGAAAAAAGAGCTTTATAAAAAGCCGCCTGAATTTGAGGGTTATGTTGAGCCGAGGACGCTTGTCAGCCACCTGAGCGAAATGTTCCGTTCAAAGGCAATACTTGTTGCCGACGTAGGACAAAACCAAATTTGGTGCGCCAATAATTTCCGTATAAGAGAGGGACGTTTCCTTACAACGGGCGGTATGGGTACTATGGGATATTCGATTCCTGCCGCAGTCGGAGCAAAATTCGCAAGACCCGACCGTGACGTTATCGTTATCTGCGGTGACGGAAGCTTTCAGATGAGCCTGAACGAGCTTGCCACCATTGCAGGAAATAACCTCGGCATAAAGATTATAATTATGAGAAATTCCCGACTTGGTATGGTTCGTGAGCTTCAGGACAAGCTTTACGGCAAAAGACACTCGGCAACGATACTTGAGGGCGATCCCGATTTTCTTAAAATTGCCGAAGCCTACGGAATAGATCACGCCGAAGCCCATTCAAACGCCGAGGCTGAAAATATTATTCAGGGTATCGTAAAATCCGACAAGCCGTTTATACTTGTGTGCAACGTGTATCCCGACACTCCGTCGATTTAATGAGGTGACAAAATGCAATACACATTATCAATACTTGTAGAAAACCAAGCGGGCGTTTTGTCAAAAATTTCGGGATTGTTCTCACGCAGAGGATTTAATATTGATTCGCTTGCGGTCGGCGTTACAAACAACCCCGAGGTTTCAAGAATTACTATTGTTGCAAACGGCGACGAATATGTGGTTGAACAGCTTGAAAAACAGCTTAACAAGGTGATCCCGGTCATCAAGGTAAAACGCCTTGACGGCGACTTTATCAGCCGTGAGCTGATTTTGATAAAGGTACACTGTGCCGCTTCAAAGCGTGCCGAGATTATCAAAACGGCAGAAATAATGAATGCCAAAATAGTTGACGCCGCGCAAAGCTGCGTAACAATAGAATACTGCGAATGTACAAACCGTGTAAACACGCTTATTGATTTACTCAAGCCTTATGGTATCCGTGAGATCGTGCGGACAGGCACAATAGCCGTTGACAGAGGCAACACTGCCATTTGCGTATGATCTTACAGCTAACATATATTTATTAATATCGCTTTTAGCGATAAGGAGGAAATTAGAAATGAAAGACTACAAAGAAAACATGAAAGCGCCGATTTATTATCAGTCAGACTGCAACCTGTCATTGCTTGACGGAAAGACCATTGCGATTATCGGCTACGGCAGTCAGGGTCATGCTCACGCTCTTAACCTGAAGGATTCGGGCTGTAACGTCATTATCGGTCTTTACAACGGTAGCAAGTCCTGGGCAAAAGCAGAAGCTCAGGGATTTAAGGTATATACAGCAGCCGAGGCTGCAAAGCAGGCTGACATAATTATGATCCTTATTAACGACGAAAAGCAGGCCGCAATGTACAAAAAGGATATTGAGCCAAACCTTGAAGCAGGCAATATGCTTATGTTTGCTCACGGCTTTGCAATACATTTCGGTCAGATCTTGCCTCCTGCCGACGTTGACGTTACAATGATCGCGCCTAAGGGACCGGGTCATACGGTAAGAAGCGAATATCAGGCAGGCAAAGGCGTTCCGTGTCTTGTTGCCGTTGAGCAGGACGCAACAGGCAAGGCGAAGGATATTGCGCTTGCATATTCACTCGGTATCGGAGGTGCAAGAGCAGGTGTTCTTGAAACAACGTTCAGAACAGAAACAGAAACCGACCTCTTTGGTGAACAGGCAGTTCTTTGCGGCGGCGTTTGTGCTCTTATGCAGGCAGGCTTTGAGACTCTCTGCGAGGCAGGTTATGACCCCAGAAACGCATATTTTGAGTGTATCCATGAGATGAAGCTTATTGTTGACCTTATCTATCAGTCGGGCTTTGCGGGAATGAGATATTCGATTTCAAATACCGCTGAGTACGGCGACTATATTACAGGTCCGAAGATCATCACAGAAGATACAAAGAAAGCTATGAAGCAGATCCTTTCAAATATCCAGGACGGTACGTTTGCAAAGGACTTCCTGCTTGATATGTCACCCGCAGGCGGACAGGCTCACTTCCGTGCAATGAGAAAGCTCCACGCAGAAGCACCGGCCGAAGTTATCGGTAAGGAAGTAAGAAAGCTTTACAGCTGGTCTGATGAGGATAAGCTCATCAACAACTGATGAATAAACAAATACCCTGCATCTTTTGACTGCAAACGCACCCGAAAGACGCAAGGTATTGCATAAAAACTTTAACTAACCGCCGTGTCTTTCACGGCTGAGAGCTTGGCTGTCCGCTTGTCGGGCAGCCTATTTTCTTTGAAAATCAATCTGAATAATTTAAGAATAAATTACGTTATTATTCAAAAATTATTTCATGCTGTTTTCGTAAGACTCAATCATCTTTTTAAACGTGTGTCCCGTACGAACCCGCAAATTCTCAAGATACTTTGTGGTGGTTTCGTTGGTAAAGAGCTTGATTTTCATCTCCATATGCGTTTCGTCAATGGGTGTTACATAGATTTTATCAATGTATTTTTCAACAAACGAGTGATTAATCACTCCGCTGTTTGCATCCTCGCTCGCCCGTTTCAGCGTTCTGCGCATTTCTTCAATCCGCTTTTTGAAATCGTTTCTCGTCTGCATTTCATTTTCAAGTGCGGAAATCTCCTTTTCGCACAAGGCAATCTCATTTGAGCATTGCTTTGTCAGGCTGATAAAATCCCTGTCGGAAATCTGACCGCTTACGTTATAGCCGAGGAGCTTGCTTTTCTTCTTCTGCTCCAAGTCCATTTTCTTTTTCAGCTCGTCAAGCCGTCTGCCGACCTCTTCGGGCTGGCTGAGGGATTTATACATTTCAACATACTGATTTATCAGCTCTTCAACATCGCAGGAGGTTTCTTTGAACACCTCAAGCAGAATCGGCACGACATCGGATTCGTATATAGGAAAGGATTTACAGCTATCTGCGCCGTTTTTGATTTTGCCGCTGCATATCCACTTTGAATTTTTGTTGCCCTGTCTGTCCTTTGCATCTCTTCGATAGTAGGTTGCTCCGCAGTCGGTGCAGAACAGCTTACCTGTCAGAAGATTGCCGTGGTTGCATTTACCCTGACGGTTTTTGACGTCCTTGCTCCGCCTTTCAAGCACGTCGTTTGCCTTGTCCCACAGCTCCTCCGATACTATCGCAGGGACAATCTCTCCTGTTTCGTCCTTGAACATAACCCAGTCCTCTGGTGGAAGGAATTTCTGCTTTTTCGTGAACATATCAACAACCTTGACCTTGTTGCCGACATAGTAGCCCTTGTACTTCGGGTTTGAAATCATACCCGACATTGTGGTGTGGGCAATTTTGTTTCCGTTGTGATTGCGGTAGCCCTTCTCCCAGAAGATGTTTTCAATCTGCTTCATACTGTATTCGTTCGTTGCGTACAGCTCAAACAGCTCACGCACCATCTTCGCCTCGTCCTCGTCAATCACAAGACGCTTATTGTCCTTGCGGTAGCCGAAAATTCTGCTGTTGCCGAGCACAACGTGGTCTTTGATTGCCTGCTGATGCCCGAACTTGATACGAGACGACAGCTTTCTCAGCTCGTCTTGTGCTATACTTGACATAATTGTCAGTCGCAGTTCGCTGTCCTCGTCAAGCGTGTTGATGTTGTCGTTCTGAAAAAACACCGCAACGCCGAAGTGCAGAAGCTCTCTTGTGAACCTGATACTGTCAAGCGTGTTTCTTGCAAATCGGGAGATTTCCTTTGTGATTATCATATCGAACTCGCCGTTCTTGCCGTCGGTTACCATTCTGTGAAAATTCTCACGCTTTTCGGTCGAGATAGCCGACAAGCCCTCGTCAATGTAACCCTCGACATATTCCCAGTTGGGATTTTTCTTAATCATATTCGAGTAGAAGCTGATCTGATTGTCAAGCGAATTAAGCTGTGCGTCCTTTTCCGTACTCACTCGGGCGTAGAATGTTACACGCAAAGGCAGGTCGTATATACTGCAACTCCTGAGCTGTTCCCTCGTTTTTAAAATATCCATTTCTTCACTTCCCTATTTTCAATTTCGTTGTATCATCACTTTATTATGATGATTATATCACATAGTAATTCATATATCTATATCAAACGCAGAATTAGTTTTTGGAAATGTTTTCAAAATTTTCAAGAAAAACGTTACACATTAAAGAACACACAAGAAAATAAGCAAGTTAATAAGCAAGTTATTTTATGTATTAGCCGCCGATTTTCATTCGGCGGCTTTTTCACTTTCTTATTCGGCTGATGTATGATGCTATTTTTCCGTTCATTTTTAGTCTTTCCTCCTGCGTTATCAGCCCGTTTCTGAATAAATATTCGTTAAAGAAAGACAACCATATTTCCTTTGACATCTGCATTCTTAGCTTTTCACATTCGTTTTTATTAATTGCTATCTCTCCTTCCTCATATTCATTATGCTGAATTTTTGAATGTAATATTCATCCTTTGTTCCTCCATTCCGAATAATAATTTACCTTGCATAGTGAATTATAGCTTTTTAAAATTTACAGTGACTTATAATCTTTTCGTTCAAATAAATCGTCAAGCCGTACCTTGCCTCTTGTACGGCGGACATTATTTATCGCTTCCTTTCTCATTTCTTCAAGTCTTTCCTTTGAAAAATGTTTTTCGTCGGCAAGTATTTTCATAATCAGCTCAAGCTCAACTGCATATCGGAACAGCCCTTTTGAAATTCTTTTCTGCTGTTCCTCGCCAGCCTTTGCAATTTCCTTTGCGAGCTTTTCATTGACAACAGAATTTTCATCCGACAAAAGCTTGTCTGCAAAATACGAATTGACCGCATAGGCAACAAAATCATTCCTCGATTTAAAGCCTGCCGACTTGATTTCTTTATCCATCTTCACCACAAAATCCTTGTCAAGAAAAAGGCTTATTCTCTGTTTTTTATCTTCCATTGTAAATCACCTCCCAGTATTCTGATACACACTATCTGACTCCTGAAAAAACGGCTTGTTTATCGGATTATTTTCGATTACGGGATACACCGATACACCAAACCCGAAATCACGACCCACAAAAGTATCACCTTTTGACTCCCATAAAACGATGCTGTGTTTTATCGAAAAACGGCTTGCTAAAGCCAAATCTTCGGTCGGCACTGCCGTCCGATGTGGTACGCAAGGGGCATACATCAGTGCCCCTTGCTTTCTCCTGCTTGACTACCTACCCTGTAAATCACGGGCTGATATTGGAGTTTCTTCTTGCAAAAGCCGTTTTTTCTCTGCCGTAATTTCGCCCAAATTTTGATTTTTGCTTGAAGTCGGGTACTTTATCCGTTTTCTCTTGAA
>UQQD01000035.1 GCA_900543095.1 uncultured Ruminococcus sp.
CAGGACTTGAACCTGCGGCATCTTGGTCCCAAACCAAGCACTCTACCAAACTGAGTTACACCTCGAAATCTGTCGGTATCCGACAGCTTTTTTATTATATATTATGTTTTAAAATTTGTCAACTGTTATTTCTGTTGCAGACGAGCACGGCTTTAATCATCTATCGGTTACAAAACAGACAATCTTGAATACAGATCTGCGGCAGAATTTATATATGCCTTACAGTTAAACTGATTGGCGTCTTCAACGCTCTTAAAGCCCAATCCGTACAGCACGGCTACAAAATCCATTCCAACTGCCTGAGCTCCGTATGCATCAACACTGCTGTCACCTACAAGCACGCTGTCCTCAACGGAAACACCCAAATTGTCGCACGCCTGCCTTATCAGGTCACATTTGTTGAGATTTGTTCCGACATCGGTCGCACAAACAACGTCAAAAAGCCTGCCTATATCTTCATGATTCGTAAGCATATCGTTTACATATCGTCTGTTTTGCTGTGTAGCTACCGCAAGCTTACAGCCGCACTCCTTAAGCTTTTTAAGCGATGACTCTATCCCCTCATAAATCAAAAGCATTTCTTCGCCCTTTTGAGAATAAAGTTTGCTGTAATTGTTTACGGCATATTCAATTTCGTCCGCTTTCATTCCGTAGAGCTTTTCAAAGCTCTGTTCAAGCGTAAGACCTATTGTGTAACAAAGAGCATCGCGGGCAATAGGAGGATAACCCATTGCTGCTGCGGTCGTATTAAAACAATAAAGCGTTCCCGGCGAAGTGTCGGCAATGGTTCCCTCAAATCCGAAGATTATCAGCTTTTTCATAATATCACCTCAGATATACTTTCGAATGTTAGGATAGTCAATTTTACATAAAACACATAACTAATAAAATTTCCGATATACATAATTCTATCTAAGCAAAGCTTGCGACAGATTGCATTTAAATTATACCACCTGATTTAAATAAATACAATACTTTTCATTTGACATTGTTTATAATACGGTATAAAATTATTGTATGCAATAAATTATGAAAGGTTATTATTATGTCTCATATTCAAAACAGAAGTACCGAATCTATACCGGAACGCCCAAAATATCAAATAAAGAATGCGGTTGTAAACTACTTTCTTTTGCTTATGTTTTCGCTTTTTCCGCTGTATCTTGCTATATTTGCAGATGGGAATTTTCCGTTTATACACTTTGACAACGCCTTTGGAAGTATAAGACACGACAAATATTATCTCTTTCTTATCCTGACAGGAATTTTGCTCGTTGTGGAGGTTATGCTTTTTGTGACCTACAGCGAAAAAACAAAATCGCCCGACAAGCTCGAACATAAAAAAAGTATTTTTTCAACATTTTCATTTGTTGATTACGCAATGCTTGCGCTGCTGCTGACAAGTGCGGTTTCGGCATTATTCTCTCCATACATTCAAACCGCTCTGTTCGGAGAACCGAACGGCAGGAACAACGGTCTTTTGTTGATTGTATTCTATGTTATTGTATATTTTCTGATAACACGGTTTTATTACTATATGGAATACGTTTTTGCAGTGTTCGCCGCAGCGTCAGCCGTTGTATACCTTTTGTCTGTGCTGAACGGCTTTTACATAGATCCGCTCGGCACACTCAGTCTGCTCAGCGCAAAACAAGCTAATGACTTCATTTCAACTATCGGCAACAAAAACCTGCTTTCAAGCTATATTTGTATCTCCTTGCCGATAATTGTATGTATGTCGGTTCATTCCAAAAATAAGATTGCAAGAATAATATATCTTGTTTCGGCCGGCTTTGGCTTTATGTCGCTTATGGTATCCGACAGTGATTCGGGAATACTTGGCATAGGCGTTTTCCTTTCGGTATATCTAATCGTGTATTCACGCAAAATATCAAGGCTCAAAAGATATTTCCTTACGCTCAGCGTTATGCTTGCTTCGGCAAAAATATTAAGGCTGTTTTCACTGCTTATGGGCGACAAATACAAAGAAATCGGCAGTCTTCAGCAGATGTTTGTATTTTCAAATCAGGGATTTATACTTCTGGGAATTTGTGCATTGATTACCGTATTGCTTTATCTTGCAGATTATAAAAAGCCCAACCTTGTTTTGCCGAAAGCTGTTCCTGTTATCCTGTCGGTTTTGCTTGCGGCAGCGGTAATCGGAGTAATTGCGGCAGTGATATATTTCAGTACGGTTGACACAAAAACAAACCTCGGAAGCTTTGAAAGGCTGCTGAGGTTCAACGACAAATGGGGTACGCACAGAGGCTATATGTGGATAAGATCCATGCAGATATTCGGCGACGCTTCAATTTGGCAAAAGCTGTTCGGCACAGGTCCGGACACATTTTATTATCCGTTCAGCCCATACTTTGAAGGGTTACAAAAATTCGGCGACAGTTCAACAAACGCCGCACACAACGAATATATAAACTACCTTATCACAACCGGTATTTTCGGACTTGCGGCATACCTTGCGTTTGTCGGAGGAGCAGTTGTAAGAGCTGTAAAAACTGCGGCAAGAAATCCGATTGCTATTGTGTTCATTGCCGCTGTTGCGGGATACTCGGCTCAGGCGTTCGTAAATATCTCTCAGCCTATCACAACACCGCTGTTTATAATTTTTGTGGCATTGTGCGAAGCAGTCAGCAGAAAATCCGCTTTGTCTTATGAGGCGGAAAGCAGAGCTTGTACCGATTTAAATTAAGAAATCACTAAAAAAACGGGGCGCATCAAACGATACGCCTCGTTTTTCATCGGAGCAACGCCCTGTGCTTTTCCTGCAAGGAGCAGAGCTTGCGAAAAATTGCAAGCAGTGCAAAGGAGCGTCAGCTCTCGGTTTATATTAAATTTTACCGCTTTTGACCTTGTAAAGTACAACCTCGCCCGACTCAAGCGACTTTTTCACATCAATAATACGTTGATTTGACGAACCGCAAAATTGCAGGCTGATATCATACAGTGCCTGAACAAACTCTCCGTCAACAAGCACGTTGATAAGCGACAGCATTTCATCGGTGTATTCGCACCTTGCACGGCTCTCTGATCTAAGTTCACTGTCGAAAAGATAGCCCGTATAGCACCAAACGGTTTTGTCGGGATACCTTTCTTTTACTCTTTTCAAAAACGGAAGCAAAGCTTTTTGATTTTGCGGTTCAAAAGGCTCTCCGCCCAAAAGCGAAAGTCCGTCGATATAGTCGGGAGCAAGCTCGGAAATCAGTCTGTCCTCAACCTCTTTTGTAAACGGCTTGCCGTAGTTAAAATCCCATGTATCGGCATTAAAGCAGTTTTTGCAGTGATGGGTACAGCCCGACACAAACAGCGATACTCTTACGCCTTCGCCGTTTGCAATGTCGCAGTTTTTTATCTCGCCGTAATTCATCAGAGGTGAAGCACCCTTTCTCTGATTTCCTGAGTTCTTCCCTGATTCCAGAACTGCGTGCCGATATATCCGCAGGTTCTTCTTGCAACGCTCATTTTGTCCTGATCGCGGTTGTGGCAGTTAGGACATTCCCAAACAAGCTTGCCCTCATCCTCAACAATCTTTATCTCTCCGTCATAGCCGCAAACCTGACAGTAGTCGCTCTTTGTGTTAAGCTCGGCGTACATAATGTTCTCATAAATAAATTTTATTACCTGCAAAACAGCGGAGATGTTGCTCTGCATATTAGGCACTTCAACATAGCTTATTGCGCCGCCCGGAGAAAGCGCCTGAAACTCGGATTCAAGCTTAAGCTTATCAAAAGCATTGATGTTCTCGGTAACGTGAACGTGATAGCTGTTTGTTATGTAATTTTTATCGGTAACGCCTTTGATAACTCCAAAACGCTTTTGCAGACATTTTGCGAATTTATAAGTTGTGCTTTCAAGCGGCGTGCCGTAGATACTGTAATCTATATTTTCTTCGGCTTTCCATTTTGCACAATATTCATTGAGCTTACGCATAATCTCAAGGCCGAGCTTTTCGCCCTCTTTTTCGGTGAGCTTTTTGCCGTTAAGGCTGTAAACACATTCCCAAAGTCCTGCATAGCCCAGCGAGATTGTGGAATAGCCGTCGTAAAGCAGTCTGTCTATGGTTTCGCCCTTTTTGAGTCTTGAAAGTGCACCGTACTGCCAAAGTATCGGAGCCGCATCGGAAAGCGTTCCCTTTAATCTTTCGTGACGGCAGCGCAGCGCACGATGACAAAGCTCCATACGCTCGTCAAAAATCCTCCAGAATTTGTTCATATCTCTGTTTGCGCTCAATCCGATGTCAACAAGGTTTACCGTAACTACACCCTGATTAAAACGTCCGTAGTATTTATGCTTACCTTCAACATAATTTTTGGCATTTGCAATGTTGCCGATGCCTGCATCGGTAAATCTGTCGGGAGTGAGAAACGAACGGCAACCCATACAGGTGTAAACATCGCCCTTTAATTCAAGCATAACCTTTTCGGAAATATAGTCGGGAACCATTCTTTTTGCAGTGCATTTTGCGGCAAGCTCCGTTAAATACCAATATTTGCTGTCTTCGGTTATATTGTCCTTTTCAAGAACGTATATAAGCTTTGGAAACGCAGGAGTAACCCAAACGCCGACCTCGTTCTTTACGCCCTGATAGCGTTGTCTGAGGGTTTCTTCAATAATCATCGCAAGGTCGTTTTTTTCCTGCTCGTTTTTGGCTTCGTTCAAGTACATATATACGGTAACGAACGGCGCCTGACCGTTTGTTGTAAGCAGTGTTACTACCTGATACTGTATTGTCTGAACGCCTCTGTTGACCTCTTTGCGAAGACGTTTTTCAACTATGTCGTTAATTTTGTCCTCTGAAACCTCGGCGCCAAGCTCCCTGATCTCCTCAAGCGTTTCACGGCGGATTTTTTCTCTTGAAGTCTGCACAAAGGGCGCAAGATGCGCAAGGCTTATGCTCTGTCCGCCGTACTGACTGCTTGCAACCTGAGCGATTATCTGGGTTGCAATATTGCAGGCGGTGGAAAAGCTGTGCGGCTTTTCAATAAGCGTATCGCTGATAACCGTACCGTTCTGGAGCATATCCTCAAGGTTTACGAGGTCGCAGTTGTGCATATGCTGAGCAAAATAGTCGGCGTCGTGAAAGTGAATAAGGCCCTGTCTGTCGGCTTCTACAATATCGGGTGGAAGCAACATTCTCCTTGTGAGGTCACGGCTGACCTCTCCTGCCATATAATCACGCTGAACGCTGTTTACCGTTGGATTTTTGTTGGAGTTTTCCTGCTTTACTTCTTCATTGTTACATTCAATAAGTGAAAGAATTCGGTTATCGGTCGTGTTTGCCTTACGAATGAGCGAACGGGTGTAACGGTATCTGACATATCGTCTTGCAAGCTCAAACGCACCCTTTGCCATAAGCTGGTCTTCGACCATATCCTGAATTTCCTCAACGGATACAGCTCTGTTTATTTTGTTGCATTTGTATTCCACATAGTCCGCAATGTCATATATCTGCTCTTCGGTCAAAAACGGCGTGTCTGAAGAATTGTTTGCCTTTTTAACAGCGTTGACTATTTTATCAATATTGAATAATTCTTCCGAGCCGTTACGTTTAATAATCTTCATAATTTTCCTTCCTTTTCTATTTATTAATTTCGAAACTTTTTAGATCAGAGCAACACTCTGCTTTACTTAAAAAGAGCAGAGTCTGCTAAAAGTTGCAAACACTGTGAGAAGGCATTAGCTCCTCCCGGTTTCATCAGGGAGTATAACTCCCGCTGAAACTTAAAAATGTCGGGTAACATTTGTGCTTGGAATATATTGTTCACATCGGATTTTTATTATACAATATAAGATTTCAAATTTCTGTTGCACAAGCAACAAATATATGTTACAATAACTATATATTGTGTTATCCGAAATATAAACACACATTATGAGGTGGTTGTAATGTTTGACATTTCAAGCGGTTTAATGCTTGCAAACTCAGATTTTAAGGGGCTGAACGACTGTTTTCAGCCGGTTGAAAGGGTATATGAAAAGGGCGAAACAATTACAATATCTTCATCTGAAAATGACAGTATTGGAATAATTAAAAGCGGGCTTGTTTATCTTTTGACCGAAAATAATGAAGAACAGCGTCGAATTGCAGATTACTATCAGAAGGGCGATTATTTTGGTATTCACTTTTTGCCAAACACCGATGAAAAATACTTTTATCTGTATGCAAAGACGAAGTGCAAGGTAGATATGTTTAAATATCAAAGGCTCATCACCTGCTGTGAAAATCACTGCGAGAAGCATTCTCTTTTGCTTGATAAAATAATAAGACAGACCGTAAAAAAGCAGGCGGCGCATATTGATATTTTGGGACAAAGAACATTAAGAAGCAAGCTTATTGAATTTTTTAAGTATCTAAAAGATGAAGTCGGCTCAAATACGTTTAAAGTACCTCTGCCATATTCGGATCTTGCGGATTATCTTGCGGTTGACCGCAGTGCAATGATGCGAGAACTAAAAAAGCTGAGCGAAGAAAACATAATTTCAGCCGACAAAAGAAATATTGAATTGATATAAAATTCCAAATAAAAATAAAGCGCACAGCGGCAAAATCAAACCGCTGACGCACCTGATAAACCGCACATATCATGCCCAAAAGCACGGCTCATAACCTGAAATCAGATTTGCTCTGCATCTCCCAATATTTTGACAGCCTCGTTAAGGGCGGATTTTTCATCTGCTCCGCTGCATACAAGCTCAAATTCACTCACGCAGTTAAAGCAGGACGCAAGAGTACCTATTATACTTTTGGCGTTGTAGAAGCTTGTTCCGAGTTTTATGGTCACGTCGCAATCATACTTTTCCATTGCATTTACAAAGTTGGAAATAGGAACAGGCTTTATCGGTTTTTGTACCTTTAACGAAAGGCTTTTTGACACCATAAAAATCCCTCCGGTCAAAATGATATATACTAATATCATTCCAACCTAAGGGAGCATTTATTCACTGAAAAAATATTTTATGAATCAGACGGTGCTTTGGCTTTGCTGAATATGCACCCGCAGTAGTTCTGACGGTAAAGCTCATATTTATGCGATAAAACTATCGACCGCTTATAGCCCTCACGTTTTTTAAAATCACTGAAAAGCCATTTTACGCCGTATTTTCTGCCGAGCTGTTCCCCGATTTGATTGAGCAGATCGGCATTTTTCAGCGGACTTATCGTAAGCGTAGTTGTAAAGTAGTCAAATCCGAGCTCCTTTGCCTTTTTTGCACTTTCACCAAGTCTGAGCCTAAAACACTCGGCGCACCGTCTGCCGCCCTCAGGCTCGTTTTCAAGCCCTTTGACAACATCAAAAAATCGGTGCGGAGTATATTCTCCCTCAATGATACTGACGGGATTTTTAAAATTCATCAATGATATAAGACGCTTTTCCTCATTTAGCCGATATTCGTATTCCTCTTTTACGGAAATATTCGGGTTATAATAAAAAACCGTAATGTTAAAATACTCTGACAGATATTCAAGGCAATAGCTTGAACACGGCGCACAACAGGCGTGAAGAAAAAGGCTCGGCACCGAGTCCTGTTCAACACAGCGCTGTATCACCTTATCAAGCTCTTTTTGATAATTCATCTTATTCATAGCTGCAAATATAATCTAACAATTCCTTTGCTGTTTCGGCAACAAACGGTGCACCCGTGCTTTTGAGTTCATCTTTTCCACGGAAGCCCCACACAACGCCCGACATCGGCACACCTGCGTTTTTGGCTGTATAAACATCAACATCGCTGTCGCCTATATACATACATTCCTCTTTTGATATTCCGTGTTTTTCAAGCATCGCAAGCAACGCCTCGCCGCTGGGCTTGCGCTTGTACTGAGGCTTTTGCCCCCACGCTTCGGCAAAACTATGATCGGGATATACCTTTTTGAGTATATTTCCGACAAATTCATCGGGCTTGTTTGACAAAACAGCCGTCATTATTCCTTTGACCGAAAGCGCAGACAGCATTTCCGCACAACCGTCATACGGAGTAGTATTGTCGTTGCAGTGTATTGCATATTCTCGGTTAAAAGTATCCTCAACGACCTTAAAAAGCTCTTTGTTATCGGCAAAACAGCCCATCGCTTTGGTTATCATCACTTCTCTGCCGTTGCCGACATATTGATTATAGTTTTCAATAGGTTTTTCTTCAAGTCCTGCTTTTTTCAGACCCTTGTTTACGCTGAGTGCCAAATCGACAAGCGAATTAACCAGCGTACCGTCCAAATCAAACACAACAAATTTTATCATAAATCAGTTAAGCCCCTTTTCCTGCTCAAAAAGAATTGCTCTGCACGGTGCGGCCTCAAGTCCTCCGAGCTTTATCGGAAAGGCACAGAGGTCATATTCGCCGTCATCTATTGCAGACAGATTCAGGTTTTCAAGCACAACGATTCCGGCTCTTGCAAGCTCAAAATGCGTCCTTTCTTCATCAAACGGCGGAGCTATGGAATCGGCGTCGCTGCCAACCAAAACCACCCTGCTTGACGCAAGGACAACAGCCGCAGACTGCGATAAAAATGTTCTTCCTTCACCGTGAAAAAGCAGCCGCCTTTTGCAATAGGGCAAAAGTCTTTCCATATCTTCACCCGTAAGTATTCCGTCAACCGAGATAACTGTACATTTTCCGTAAAAAGTGTTGAGACGTATCTTGTCAATCGGACTTCCGTCATCGCAAAAATGCAGAGGAGCGTCAATATGCGTTCCGCAATGCGTTGTTGCGTAAACCGCCGTCAAATTACACACATCTCCGTTTTCAAGGCTTTTTAGCCGTTCTACCGTTGTTTCGGGATCGCCCTTATAAACCGCAGTTTTTAATGCGTCCTTTGAAATATCGTGAATAATCATTTTACCGCCCCCGCTTTCCTGCTTGTTACCTTATATTTTAACACAAATCATAGGCGGTTGTACAGTATTTTTTGCTTTTTATGAGCATATATTCCTTGTTTTGACAAGGTTTAGATCGGAGCAACACTCAGCTTTGTTTGAAAAGAGCAGAGCTTGCAACCGATTGCAAACAGTACAAAAAACGTTAGCTCCTCAGAATTTCAGTGGGAGATCATAATTCCTACTGAAATTTTGAAACGGCACCCGCCGCCAAAAGGCGGTGGGACATCTGCACTAAGGTTATGCCGATTTTAATTTTTTGTCTGAATTTTTCTTCATAATTATGATATATGCCGCAACACAGATTATGGACGGAGATTACCGAACCGGCAGGTGCGGCAAGTCCCATCGGAAACAGCGTGTCCGAAAAAGCCTTTGACGCAAAATAGGCTATCGGTATTCGGGCAAGTATAATTGACAAAAAGTTGTGCAAAAACGATATTCCCGATTTGCCGCAAGCACAAAAATAACCGCTGAAACAAAAATGCACTCCGGCAAGTATGCAGTCCCAAACATAGCCGTGCATATACTGACCGCCGAGCATTATTACGGTCGGGTCATCGGTGAACAGTCCAACTGCTCCCTCGGCAAAAAACTGCATCAAAACCGCCGAAATCACGCCGAACACAACATTTATCACGACTGCATACCAAAGCGTACGCCTTGCACGTTCGGGCTTGCCTGCGCCGATATTCTGTGAAGAAATTACGGATACTGTAGAAAGCAGTGACGACGGCACAAGGAACAAAATTCCTATGAGCTTTTCCACAATACCGACAGCCGCCGCATCGCTAAGACCGCGTCTGTTTGCTATTATCGTTATCAGAATGAAGGATATTTGAATGAACCCGTCCTGAAGAGCAATCGGAACTCCGATTTTCAGTATGTTTTTGTTAATGACACGGTCGGGCTTTAAATCTTTAAGACTTATCTTTATGAGATTTTTACGTTTTAATATAACAATAAGCGAAATTATCACGCTTATCGTCTGCGACAATGTGGTTCCGAGTGCGGCGCCTGCCGTGCCGAGTCCGAAAGCCCCGATAAACAGGTAATCAAGGACTATATTTGCCGCACAAGCTATTGCTATAAAGTACATCGGACTTTTGGAGTCGCCCATTCCGCGGAAAATAGAACTGATGATATTATATGCCGTGATAAACGGAATACCCATAAAACATATAGTTAGGTACGATACTGTGCCGTCAACAGCCTCTTCAGGCGTTGACACAACCGCAACTATAGGTTTTACAAGCAACAACAGCACAGCTGTAAGAACTGCCGCCACAATCATAAACAGAGTTACCGTATTGCCGATCTCATTTGCGGTGCGCTTTTTGTTGCCTGCTCCTACCGAACGCCCGATAAGCACGGTTGAGCCCATTGCAAGTCCGACTATCATAACTGTCAGCATATACATAACCTGACTGCCGACAGACACAGCGGTAGTGCTGTCTATACTGTCAAATTGTCCGATTATAAACAGATCCGCCATTCCGTATAGCGTCTGCAAAAAATATGACAGAAGATAGGGAAGCGAAAAAAATATTATGTTTTTCAGTATGCTGCCTTGAGAAAGATTGCGTTTCATAAATCCTTCACTTCCTTATTTTTAGCTGTTTTTGTTTAAAGAGCAGGACATCGGCATTTAGTTTCCACAATAAAAATTTTTATAAAAGCCTCCTACAGATACGGCAGGAAGCTTTGTGTATATATTCAGTAAATTTAAAAGGCTCTATAATAAATGTTGGGGTAACAAATAGAGCCATTTAAAATAATTTATTTGTTATTTTGTTTCGCCGTATTGATTGATGAAATGAGCATTTTTTTGATTTCAATACAATCGTTAATTATTGATGTTTCCGAACAATAACCGATTTCAATTAGTAATTCAAGCCAATATTCGGTTTCGGCACATTCTTTGAGCGCAATTTGCAATTTTGCTATGAAATCTGCTTTACTATGTGCATAAAACGATTCTCTGATATTTGCACCGATACTTGTACCCGAACGCAAAAGCTGATTCGATAATACCGTTTCATGTTTTGCTTTTTTTACCTGATTGCAGATTTGAATAATTCTAAGTGCAAAAGCTTTTGATTTTATTATTAATGGGCTTTCTGACATTTAATTTCACCATTTAACTATTGGTTTCACCTATTCATCATTAACTCTTACTTATTACTTTCAAAAATCCCTTTGCACGATTTAGTGAAAAATGAAAAGTTAATAATGAATAAGTAAAATCCCGAAAGCTGACGCTAATCGGGATTTTTGGAGGTGACACCCGGATTTGAACCGGGGAATCAGGGTTTTGCAGACCCATGCCTTACCGCTTGGCTATGTCGCCATTATAAATGAAATTTATAATGATTATAAATATGAAGAAATAAATGAAACTACTTTAAAAAATATTTTTAGTACAGAACAATATAAAAACTATGAAATAAGTGAACCAATAAAAAAAGATTTTCAAAACGAAACTTATTGGATCTTAAATTGTAGTAAAGATGATCTTAAGGTTTCATTTATTTATTTTCAAAAAGACATAAATAATTATTTTGAAATTGTTATTTCTAATGATGCTTTTTATCATGATTATCCTAGTGAAAAAGCTATTAATGAAGTTTTAACAATATTAAAAAATGCCAAAAAATAAACAGCTTTTAGCTGTTTTTATGTGCTTCATAAATAATAAAAGCCAAAGTCATGCCACCAATAATATTTCCTAAAGTGACAGGAATAATGTTATTTAAAAGCATTTCTTTAATGGTTATAGCTTTACTTCCTAAATGAGCAGCAAAAATATAATACATATTAGCAACTACATGTTCAAGACCTAAAACTATAAATAAAAATATAGGAATAAAAATTACTAACATTTTTTTTTGAATTGTTTTAACTGAAAAACTAAGTAATACTGCCATACATACTAAAATATTACATAAAATTCCTTTAAAAAAAGCTTCTAAAAAATCAAAATTTATTTTATTATAAGCTGTAGTATAAATCGATTCAACATTTAAACAACCAGCTATTTTTAACATATAAGCAATAAAAATAGCCCCAATAAAGTTACCAATAAATACTATAATTAAATTAGCTATCATTTCTTTAAATGTTATTTCT
>UQQD01000036.1 GCA_900543095.1 uncultured Ruminococcus sp.
GACATCCTTTGCGAAAGCGCTTGCGTCAACGGAATTAACAATCGCTCCATTCAAATCCCAGCCAACGAAGGTGTACCCTGCTCTTACGGGGATGTAGCCCGTTAAATCGATTGTCTTAAATGCATCCGCCTTACTCTCCAGCACTTCTTTTGCCTTGCCGTTTATTGTGCCGGCAAATGCGTCGAGCGTTACATAATAATTACCGGAATCCTTTAATGCCTTGCCCTCGAATTTTGCCACCAGCGTTAAGCCCTTGTCATATTTGATTTCTTCACCTGTTGATGTGTAAAAGCTTCCAGTTCCCGTAAAATCGGTTAGCGGCAGTTCTTCGCCGGCTTTTTCATTTTTCTGTGTCTCCCAATGTGAAAACTCATTTTTGCCGTTAAAGGGTACAATCCCTTTTGTCAATTCGGACAGCTTGACCTTTGTTTCGCCTTTGGCTGCATTAAACCTTACCAGCTTGACATACTCCCCGTCAAAACAGCCTTCATGCTCATCAAACGAAGTGCCCAGCACTAATGCGTATTCGCCGTCATTGCTGACCGTGACGGCATTCGCGGTCACGATGCCGGAAAGGCTCAACACCGTCACCAGCAGCATCAAAATTGCGGTTTTCAATTTCATATTGATTTTCCTCCTTGCGTTTTTGTTTTGGTTATCCATAAGAGTTCCTCCTTTATATCAGCCTTATTTCAAGGCATTTTTACTTTTTTTCTTACTTATAATGCCGAGTACGGTCAGGACACCACCGCTGACGAGCAGAACGGCAAACCACAAAGCAAGGCTGTTGTTATCGCCGGTCTGCGGGCCTTTTGTCTCATTGCCGGTATTTGTCGCAATGATTCCATATTGACTTAAATGGCTTGTTTCAAATACAATATAGCCGTCTTCTACCGTCACAGGCATAGTTTCTTTTATTTCATCATTTAGAATATAAACAACTTCGTATTTGTTATATCCTTTTAACTCCTCCGGCAGTGCAATTCGGATTCTCATTTTGGTATCACTGATTCTTACGACGGTATTTGCGTCCAGCACATTGATATCCGCTATAAATTTAACATTCTTATCTGCCAATTCTTTCTTGACTTCTACCTTCTGAATATCTAATCTGTAGTTTCTATTGATTCCGTCCGCAAACTCAATCGTTGCCTTTGTTTCTCCTGTGCTTTGAATTTCACTTACGGTTTCCGGATTTCTGGTCCAGGTTGCATATAATGTTAAGTTTTGATATGTGATATAGCCCTCATAATCATATAAAACCGTATCTTTTTCAAATTCTGTGTTATATTCTTTATCCCAAGCTCTCCAATAGATATATTTATAGTTATAGGCTTCACCACTGCCGTCACTCTTTGTATTCCAACCGGCAAAGGTATAACCTTCTCTTACAGGAACATATGGTATCAGCGACATTGACGATCCGGAGTCTCTTCCGCCTACATAGTCGTATTTGTTGACCTCTTTACCGTCTATTGTTCCGCCGTTGGCATTTAAGACAAGCACCCTGTCTTTACCGTCAAACGAATTTTTGATATAGGTTGCTGTAACTGTTACAGCATCTTTTTCGGCAAAGCAATCGGAAGTTACGGAGGTTACATACTTACCGCCTAAGTCCCAACCGACAAAGGTATAGCCCTCTCTTACTGGTGTGTATTTAGTCAAGTCAACCGTCTGATACTCACTCGAGCTGCTTGTCATGGTTATTTCATACTTACCGTTTACTTCGCCGCCGAGACCGTCAAGCGTCAGGTAATATGTGCCTGTTCCCTTTAACGGTTCTTCGGAGAAGGTAGCATAAATCGTAAGACCGTTAGTGTATTCCACAGGCTCACGCTCTAAGTAAAAAGTTCCCTCGGAATTAAAATCGGACAGGGGAATATTCTCTGCGACTTTTGTTTCGCCCGTCCAATCCGTTGCCCAATAAACAAATTGGGTTCTGCCGTTGAACGGAAGTACGCCCGCAGTCAATTCGGATAAGCTTACCGTTGTGTCGCCGTCGGCAACATCAAACTTTATCATTTTTGAATAATCGCCGTCGATTTTTCCGTCCGGACCGTTAAGACCGCAAGTAAGAATCAGCGTGTATTTTCCGTCATCCTTAATTGTGGCGGCATTCGCAGTCACGATGCCGGAGAGGCTCAACAACGTCACCAGCAGCATCAAAAGTGCGGTTTTCAACTTCATACTGACTTTCACTCCTGAATTTTTGTATAGTTTTTTGGTTTTTTTCATAAGAGTTCCTCCTTTATATCAACCTTATTTCAAGGCATTTTTACTTTTTTCTTCTTGTTTGCAACGCAAAGCACAGCAAGGACACCGCCGCTGATGAACAGAACGGCAAACCACAAAGCAAGACTGTTGTTGTCACCGGTCTGCGGAGAAGAGGTATTGCCGGGCTTGCCGGGCTGATTGGCCGAGCCGTTTCCGGAACCGGTCGCGGGAATTTCAACGGCTGATTTCATATAACCGCAGACGGAACATTCCTCGTGCTTGGAGCCCTTCTCGGTTGCGGTCGCTTCCTTGTCGGTAACCCACTTGAAGGTGTGCGCCGCCGTGTCCGCCTTGTCGCCGCAGGCACATTCGTGCCAGTGATTTGCTCCGTCATATTTCCACTCCGTACCGTAGTTATGAGTATGTGATGCCGAGCCGCTCGGCGTCATAGTCAGATCGGTCGCAACCCCAAAACTGTATCTGTAGCCATTTTCATTTTCTTCGATGCTTCGATAGGTATATGAAACTTTTTTGCCGTTAATTTTAAGCACCGTATTAGGGCCGAAAACCCAACCGCCTTCTCCGGCTTTGGCAGTCAGTTTGATATAGAGATTGTACCGGTAGGTTTTGTTCTTATCAAAGGCGGTTATATCCTTATCGTCGCCGTGATGATCAGCATCGTTAAACCACTCATCGGAACGCGTCCATTCACCGTCGGTTTTCCATTCCTCAAAGACTAACCCATATTTTTCATTGTCCGGTATGGTTCCGGTGAACACAGGCTTGTCGCCGTCCCTAAAGGACAAGGTTGCATTGTTGATTTCAACAGTTTCAATTTCCTTCGGCATCGCCGGATGAATGGTGTCAATTGCCGGAATAAACAATCCGTTTTGCGTCTTTATAACAGTAGATTGCGGTCTGACATTTATCCTCACAATGCAATTGTCGGCAAAGGTGTATCCGGCCTTTTCTCTCAGTTCAATGGAATACATATAGCTTTTGCCGTCTTCAAACTGCGTGATTCTCTTCATAGAAGGGGTATACCGGCTTTCATCGGAATACCAGAACGCAACCGGATCGCCGTTCTCCATTTCTTCCCAACACTCATATACGATCTCATATTTGTCTGCTTCTTCATCAAACGGTTCTGCCGTTTTTCTGGGAGAATCACCTACACCATATTTATACAGGCTCTCAATGTTTACCTGGGTAATGGCGGAAGCGTCGGTGTTCTTCGACACCGTGACCGGATCCATAAACTCCCACGCGGTAAGGGTTTTACCGTCGGCACTCACAGCGATTCTTCCTGTATAGGAAACGCCGTTCACGGTAAAGGTAACGCCGCTGCCCTCTTTAATTCCACTATTTTCAGAAAAATCCCGCGAAAACTCATAGCCGGGCTTGGCGGTGAGCACAAGGCTGTACCAATACTCTCCGCCTGCAATGGGGGCACGGGGCGTATCGGTATTCTTTATTATATCGTCCAGAGGTCGCGCAGCCTCCCACATCTCTTCGGTAATGTCAAATTTATCGGCACACGAGGCATCCGGCTGCGCAGTAAAGGCAACGGGCGTGGAGGCACTTAGATTTGTGTTGACATTTACAACGGATACATCGGTGATGGTCTGGTCGTTGCCGAACTCCTGTACGATCAGATCATAAGTCATTTGATACACCTGATATTCATGAACATCAAGAGTTTTACCTACATTCTCATCAAAGATAATGACATTTGAACTCTCAAAATGATCGAATGTCAAGGTGGTTCTTATATTCTGTTTTGTGACAGTCCCCATTGATGAAAAACGGTTTTCGATTTCTTCATTGAATTTTTTAAGCTCCGCCTGCGGCTGTGCATCAGATACATTTCCAATCAAAAAACCGCTTTCCTTATTAATTACTGTGGTAGAAATCAGATTGCCGCTTTGGTCAATTATTTTGACATCAGCCGTTACTTTGATGTTAGTGTGGTATGTGTGCGTATAATTGTTTGTCAGCGGTTTTTCACCCGAAACCTCAGTCTCAGCTGAATATGCCGTGATTGGAACTATTGACAGAATCATACATAAGGTAAGCAGCACAGTCAACAGCTTTGTAAATTTGATTTTTATGTTCTTAATTTTCATTGATTCGCTCCTCTCTGCGACTGCCGTCACACGAATTTAATTGATACAACAACCGATAAGCGGCAGATGTGTAAAAGCAACTGCACCAATCTTTTTAATATATCTTTCGTTATAAAAATAATGCCATAAATCCAAATTTTTTTCAATAATATTCCCAAAATGTCAATTGACAAATCGGAAATTTTTTTGCAAAAACACTGTAATAACAAAAATCAGGGTATATATCTGCACCCTGATTTAAAGCTTTAACAAATAATGCTCCCCGCCGTTAATCGGCAGGGGAGCATTTGAACATATGTTTTACCGCTATTGAACGCAAAAGCTTATTTGCCTTTATCGGCAGCAATAGTTTTGTCGATAAGTTTTTTCAACGATTCCAACTGAGATTTTCCGTTTATTGCGCCCACAATAGGATCGCCTGCAATATTACCGTTGCGGTCAACCACATAAGTAGTTGGATAAGTATATGCATTTTTTACAAACTTTCCTGCTTCACTGTCGGAATCAAAATACACGTTTTGATAGGAAGCGTCCTTTTTCTGCAAAACATCCTTAGCATCGGAAACGGCTGCTTTATCTCCGTCAAGAGTAAACGAATTGATACCGATAACAGCTCCTCCCCTTTCCGCAAGATCTTTGTTCAGTCTATCCAGCTCGCCCAGTTCGCCGACGCATGGATTACAGGTGGTAAACCAAAGGTTCACAACAGTTACGGCATTCTCCGAGAACAAATCATCGCTCTTTATTTTGTTTCCGTCTAAGTCTTTACCCTCAAAGGAAGGAAATTTCTCCGTATTCTTTTCGTTTGATACAATACTCATATTACCGTCAGCAGGAACACTCGTTGAGCTGTCCTTGCATTTTTGAGCAATATCGGGGTATTTTTGTTCCAACATTGTCAACTTGACTTCAATCTCACGGATTTTTTCTCCTTCACTTTTAAGGAGCTTCAGCTCGTCCTCTTTAAACTCATCTTTAATAGAGTCGATGGTATCGAGCAGAAAATCGCCGTAGTTTTTGCCGTCCTCCTGCATTGTCATACCCTTATCGGCTGACAAAAAGACTTTGTTCCAAAGCTCGGTGTTTTTCGCAAGAATTGCATTTTCCTGTTCCATAAGCTCTTTGTACATTGCGAGAGCTTCATCTTCATTTTTGGGGTCGCTGTTTGCAGAAACAACTTTACCGTCCACTTGACTTGATTTATCGTTGCTTTTTGTACCGCAGGCAGTCATTGTAAACGCCAGCAATACCGTCATCATAAACGCCGTCAATATAACGCTCGGTTTAAATTTTTTCATTTTTTTCATAATATTATCTTCCCTTTCACTTAGAAATTTTTTTCGCCGATATACAACTGTTTATGGGTTTGCTGTATTTTTTGCAGCCGTCTTTCGTGCATTTTGAAGAACAGGCGACAAGACAGAACAACAGAATCAACGGCGGTAATAAATGCCCGATTTCTTTACATTCATATCTTTTTCTCCTTGGACTCGTCATCGCTTTTTTGTGCTGATTTTAACATTTTAACCGCATCTTTACCGTTTCCAAGGCCGTATCGGAAACGGACTGCGTCTGTTGGGCAGGCACGAACACACATTCCGCAGCGAATACATTCGGTGTGATTCGGAGTCTTTGTTACGTCAACATCCATTTTACAGGCTTTTGCGCACTTTCCACAGGAAACGCATTTGCTTTTATCCACTTTCATTTGGAATAAAGACACCTTGTTCAACAGAGCATATATTGCTCCGAGAGGGCATAGCCATTTACAAAAAGGACGGTAAAATATTATACTTGCAATAACTGTAATCAAAAGAATCGAAAATTTCCAACTAAATAAAAAGCCTATCGCCTCTCTGATACCCGAATCAATTATTGACAACGGTATAGCTCCCTCAAGAACTCCCTGAGGACAAAGATATTTACAGAAATACGGATCGCTCATTCCGACATCGTTTACGGCGAAAATAGGCAAAATTACTACCAAAATAAGCAAAACGCCGTATTTTATGTATGTCATTGGTTTAAGCTTCTTTGTCGAAATTTTTTTTGTCGGTATTTTATGAAACAGCTCCTGAAACCACCCAAACGGGCATAAAAAGCCGCAGATGAAACGTCCGAGCAACACTCCGAGCAAAATGAGAAATCCTGTAATATAATATGAAAAGCTGAATTTTGAGGAGCCTACTACCGCTTGAAAAGCACCTATCGGACAAGCCCCCGCCGCCGCTGGGCAGGAATAACAGTTAAGTCCGGGAACGCAAATCGCTTTTCCGTTTCCCTGGTAAATTCCACCTTTCAGAAAATTCGGCAGATGAAGGTTTGTGAGCAAGGTCGCTCCCGCCTGAAAAAAGCCTCGAAAACGAGACAAAAAATGAGATAACCCCAACGCCTTCTTTTTCGGATTCTTTTCAGTTTTTTTCTTATCCAATTCCAACACACTCCAAACACAGTCGTATTGCCTTGCTCAGAACGGAATCTGCCTCGCCCCTTATAATACCAAAGCAAAGCATTGCCGCTCCGCCGACAAGCAAAGCTATTTGGAGTACGGCTTTTTTTGATAAAAACACTTCAATCACTCCCTTCCTTTGTGACATCATTGTAGCACAGCGAATATAAAATCTTTGTTAAGAACAGAAACTTAACAAAAAATTTATATCTATTTGTTATAATATTTGATATAATCTAAGTGCAGCTGTTCTCTGCAGTTTAGGAAACGGAAAAAGATTGAGATTTTCAGAAACAAAGCAAGGAGGTTTTTTTATGCATATTTTGGTTATTGAAGATGAACGTATCCTTTGTGAAAGTATAGTTCGCAGTCTGAAACGTCTTGCATACAGTGTTGACAGTTGTTATGACGGAAACAAAGCTATTGAGCTTCTCGGTGTCGAGCGGTACGACCTTGTAGTGTTGGATTTGAACCTGCCCGGAGCAGACGGTATGACGGTACTCAAAACCCTGCGTAAAACCGACAGAGATACTCGTGTTCTGATTCTTTCTGCCAGAAACGAGGTTGACGACAAGGTGAAAGGATTGGATGCGGGCGCAAACGACTATCTTGCAAAACCGTTTCATCTGGCGGAGCTTGAAGCGAGGATCCGCAGCTTAACGCTTCGCAAATTCACTCAACAGAACGTATTGCTTACCTGCGGAGATTTGACTTTTGATATGCGATCCCGCAGTGCAAACGTGAAAGGGAATTCTCTTACGCTTACGCGTAAGGAAACCGGTATCCTTGAATACCTTATGCTGAATCAAGGTCGTCCCGTCAGTCAAGAGGAACTGATTGAGCACGTTTGGGACAACAGCGTAGATAATTTCAGCAACTCTATACGCGTACATATTTCGGCTTTGCGGAAAAAGCTGCGTTCTGTGCTGGGCTATGACCCTGTCCGTAACCGCATCGGAGAGGGATATTTGATCGGAGGCACAGAAGTATGAAACGGCTTTCCTTACAGTGGAGAATTACCCTGATGACAGTTCTGCTTATCGGTATCACCTGCGTTTCAATGAAATTGTTGCTCTGCTTCTCAGGAGTTCACTATATGGATACTATCGGAGACTCTATACAGACTAACGTCTTTGACGACAAAACGGATTCATTTTCACCCGAGGAGGCAAATGGAAACGAGGATTTGACTATTGTTATTCACGGTGCTCAGGAAGATTTTTGTATTACCAACTGGTACATAACAATAGCGGTAACGATATTAAGCGGAATTCTTGCATACTTTGTCAGCGGACGAGCCCTCAAACCCTTGCGCAGCTTTGCTTCTCAAGTTGAACAGGTGCAAATGCATAATCTTGCCGATATGAAAATCAGCGAGAATGTACTGCCCGAATTCCGACAACTCAGTTATTCCTTTAACCAAATGCTGGAAAGACTTAACAATGCATTTGCTGCACAAAGACAGTTTACGGGTAACGCCGCACACGAGTTGAGAACTCCTCTGACTCTGATGCAAGCACAGCTTGATCTGTTTTCTGCCGAGCATACCGATGTGCTGCCCGAAACAGCGAAATTCCTTCAGCTTTTGAGCGAGCAAATTGAGCGTATGACGCAAATGACAAAAACTTTGCTTGAGATGAGCGAGCTGCGCACTGTTCCGTGTAACGATTGTATTCAGCTTGCGCCGATGATTGAGGAGATTTTTGCCGACCTCGCTCCTTTGGCTGAGAAAAACAACATTACACTTCAACACAGCGGTGATTGTGTTATGAAAGGCAGTGACACATTAATTTACCGTTTGATATATAATTTGACCGAAAATGCCATCAGGTACAACCGTCCCGACGGAGCTGTGAATATAGACATAATAAAAGAACAAAAACAGCTTGTTATACGGGTAACAGACACCGGATACGGAATTCCCGAACAATATCGGGAAAGCGTTTTTCAACCGTTCTTCCGTGTTGATAAGTCCCGAAGCCGTGAATACGGCGGCGTTGGATTGGGGCTTTCGCTTGTGTGGGAGATCGTTGCACTTCACGGAGGCGAAGTGAGAGCAGAGAAATGTACAGCGAACGGAACGACAATAGCGGTGCACTTCCCCGCAGAAATTATATATGAGGCTTAGATTTGAGCCGCAATAACGGCTTTGCCTGCAAAGAGCAGAGCCGTTGTTCTTTTATTTATCAGAAATCATTTGAATTGTCGTTTTAACACAAAAGCACAGTTTCAAAAATATTAACGGATGACAATTATTTAGTCATTTGATATATCCGCTGTGATAAGAACGGCGTTTTTTTTACGTTATTAATATTTGAAATATAGCAAAGTATCGCAATATCTTACGACAGTACAGCTGCTTTTTCATCACTTTTCTTACTTTCTTAATATATGTGTGTTATAATAAAAAAAAACACTTCGAGGTGTCAAAAATGACTTTAACTGTTAGTTACAACAAACTTTGGAAACTGCTTGTAGATAAAAAATGAGCAAGGCAGATCTGCGCAGAGCTAATCGTTCGTACTCTATCGGTCGGATGTGCTTCGGCAATCCCGCTCATACTGTTTATACTGCCGGGCATACTTGCACTTTGCGATAAACTTGTAGTCAGAAAGGTAATTAAAAACAAATAAACTATACTAACGATAAGCTTATGCCGAGTGCCTATGTCTTATGAATTGAACAGATAAAATCAAGAAATAGCAAAAAGAACCCTCCTATGGTTTCAATAATATACCATAGGAGGGATTTTTCGGCTCACCGTAAAAAACAGTTGATCTCAAATCATTTTACTTGGACTTATACTGTCTTCCAACAAAACCCTTTAACATCTGCTGCATAAAATCCCGCATAACTGCGTTGTTGTCCTCGGAATACGACAGTATTCCTGC
>UQQD01000037.1 GCA_900543095.1 uncultured Ruminococcus sp.
CGGTCAAGGTCAACCGCCGTGAGCATTTTGTCGAGGAGCTTGCCTGCTCTGCCGACAAACGGTTCTCCCTGCAAATCCTCGTTTTCTCCGGGTCCCTCGCCGATAAACATAACCTCTGCGTTCTTATTGCCAACGCCGACAACTACGTTATGCCGCGTCTTGCAAAGCTCGCATTTCTGACATTCACTGCACGCCTGCGCCAACTCTTCCCAAGTATTGTACATCATCATATTCCTTTCTTCATTGTAAAAAAATTTATCATTATGTTGAAATTTGCGAAAAACCGTAGTAAAATAAAATTATGCAATTCAATGCAAAATAAAACGAATGGTGGTTATTAAAATGAAAGTAATGGTAGAAACTTCTGCACATCACGTTCACGTTACAAAAGAAACGCTTGCCGCTTTGTACGGCAAAGACGCAAAGCTTACAAACAAAAAGAATCTTTCTCAGCCGGGACAGTTCGCCTGTGTTGAAAAAGTAACCGTTGTAGGTCCAAAGGGCGAAATGAAGATGTCTATTCTCGGTCCTGAAAGAAAAGCAGATCAGGTTGAAATATCGCTCACCGACGCACGCAAATTGGGCATTACCGCTCCCGTAAGAGAGTCGGGCGACATTGAGGGCACACCCGGCTGTAAGCTTGTAGGTCCTGCCGGCGAGGTTGAAATAAAATGCGGCGTTATTGCGGCAAAAAGGCACATTCACCTTGACCCGAAAACCGCCGAAGAATTCGGCTTGAAGGACAAGCAAATCGTATCGGTTAAGGTCGGTGAAGGCACAGGCAGAGCACTCACCTTCGGCGACGTTGTAATCAGAGTCAGCGAAAGCTATGCTCCTGCAATGCACATTGACACGGACGAGTCAAACGCAGCCTGTCTCGGCGGAACGATTGACGGCGAAATCATCGCATAACCGACGTTCAACATAACTTGTTATAAGAGTGACCTTCACAGTCACTCTTTTTATATTAGGTAATCAGGTCAAAATTTGTATCAATAAATTATCGGTTTACAATTTGACAAAAACGTATGTAAAAAATCGGGGTATATCTCACGCCAGGCGTTTTCATTATGCTTGTTTTGGGGCATAATGACAATGCTTGACCTGTCATACGGATAGCCGCTCTCGGCTATCATATCATAGGTGCTTTCGGTGGTTTTGCGGATTATCTCTTCAAGCATATCTCCGCCGCCCGTATAAACATACAGATATGGCATATCATCGGTCATTTTGCTCATAAGCCAATTTATTATCGTTGTTTCCTTATAAAGCAAAAATGCAGGCGAAAACACACCGACAAACGAAAACAGACCGCTGTTTTCAATTCCCGAATAAAAGGCAAATAATCCGCCCATTGAGCTTCCGCAAACCGCCCTTGCACTTTTATCCGAATTGACGGGGAAATTGCTTTCAACATAAGGGATAACGGTATTTATCAAAAAATCATCAAAAATTTCAGCCTCGGGCGCAGTAAACGTACTGTAAAAATCCTTGTTAAGCTCGATAAGGTTACTTAACATTTCCTTCGGCAGTTCTGAAACAAAATTTTCACCCTCGGTAATCAGGCTTCCTATTGATTTCGGGGTAAGCTCGTTTTCCCGCATTGTGCTGCCGTTATCTATGCCGACTATAATTGCGCCGCCTGAGCCGTTTTTTATTTCGTTTTTTACGGCTTCAACAGTTCCCCAGCTTCCGTACGGAGTGGGGTTTTCGTCAAACAAATTCTGTCCGTCGGTCATATAAACAACCGGAAGTCTGTCATTTTCCGAATGTTCGGGAACATATATCCATATCTGCTTTTTATCACTTTGGGGATACGGCAAAAATTCTGTATAAAGCTTTTCTTTTATCATAAATATCACCACCTAAACTAAAGCAAGCCTATGCTTTGCTTGCAAAAGCTGCAAACTGCTCATCAGGACTTTTTGGGGGATAATTCCCTTTTAAATCCTGAATCGTCCCCTGCCGTCTTAGCGGCGGAGGTCATTTGCACTTATGTTATAATTAAATCATAAACGCTTCGTTTTTTCAATATGAATAACGCAAATTTTTCCGTCAATAATGATTTTGAGGTGACTTTTATGATTAATGATGTTGAAATGCTCAACTCTATCCTGCAAAACGCCGAAATGGGATGTCA
Source organism: uncultured Ruminococcus sp. (assembly GCA_900543095.1). Lineage (GTDB taxonomy): Bacteria > Bacillota > Clostridia > Oscillospirales > Acutalibacteraceae > Ruminococcoides. Next base: position 2,141 of record UQQD01000037.1, read on the forward strand.
GGGTATTACGAGCGTGCGAAAGCGACTGAAAAACAGCAAGGTTGACGGCGTGTTGTGTGAACAGCTTGTGCGATACGGCAAAATCTACCACTGTGCAAACAATATGATTCGCAGCCGAGGCGGAGATGTTCAGCACGTCAGTCCGATAACAAAGACTATGACAAGATATGCCGCAAGCCGTGACCTGAGACGTGATTCGTCCGCCTCACACGTTGCCGAAATGATGATAAAAGGCAACACAATGGGGCTGAACAAAATGTCCCGCAATCTTCGTGAATATGACGGCGATGACTCAAGCATCAGACTGCTTGCAAAAAAAATGCTTGATACCGAGGAAGAACATATTAAGGAAATGAAAGCATTTTTGTAATTACTGTGCATTAATCAAAGCGCAAATATCCCCCTCTTAGGCGGTGAGTGTCGATTCGGAATTCCGGCGAAAGTCATATAATCCCACCTAAGCCCTGATGAGCTAACGCTCCTTTGCACTGCCTGAAATTTATTGCGAGCCCTGCTCCCTGCCGGCAAAGCAGAGCATTGCTCCGACTTAAAAACCGACGCCCCGCTTTTGTGAGGGCGTCGGTTTTTAAACTGTCGGTATAAATCACCTTATTGGTATATTATTTGATTTTCTTCGATTCCTTCGATTTAGTCGGTATAACTGTAATTCACAAAATACTGACTTTTTTTATTAGCGGTGTTATTATCCTTTAGAATACCTATATCCTTTAACGCTTGTATCGTATTCGTATAGCTCTTTGGGATATCATATGATTCCGAGGAACTCATATAATAAAGGTCGTCATAATCATTCAGCGAAACACCAATTGATATTGTACAAACAACATTTTCCCTATATTTGTCCGTCGTCATGTAACTGTAATCATCACCACTCTTGTCAACCGCTCTGTAAGCTTTTCCGTTATCCGCTTCAATATCCTTTTTGAATGCGTCAATAATAGTTTGTCTGTCCTCAATTTTAGCTTTACTGCTCCTTGGGATAGTGTAATACAGCGTATATTCTCCCTTGCCCGGAAGCTCCAAACTGAAACCATTGATTTTTTCGGGAGCTTTATTGAAAATTGCGGAGTATTTATCAATGTAAACATTTGACTTAGTTATTGTTTCATTAAGTGAGTCATCATAATAATAATAAGTGATGTTATCGGAGTAATAATAATGCGGATAAATTCTTGTTACCGTGGTTCCGTTTTTCAGTTTGTAAGCAAAACTTATGTTATCATCGTCAATGCCGATATATTCGTTCATAATTTTGTTTGGAAACAAACCGGACCAAACATTTGCAAACTTGTCTTTTGACTCAAGTTTATTATTGCCGATATAAGAGTTGTGCGCCGTAATAATGTCGGATATACTTGAGGTGTCGTCAAAATCTTCTGCCGAGTTTCTTGCTATTCTGCCTATGTTGTTATCATTTACCCAGCATTTACTATAATCTATGTAGCCTGCGCTCTGAACATCATCAATCTTTGGAACAAAATAATTATAGCCGAACGGATCGATATTACAAAACGCCATAAGTCCCGCAACTGTAACAATAAGCACTCCAAGCGATATTGAAGTTATCAGCAGTTTTTCAAACCCCTTATAAAATATCAAATGACATATCACAAATGCGGAAACACTGCCGAGGACAAAGCCGAACAAAAATCCAAAATAACCGTAATTGAACACATTGAGCGAACCGAATAAGGTACCGAGGAAAGCCCCCATAAAAAACGAAATAAGTATCTTGATTATATGACAGGGCAGATATATTGCAAACTTCGACTGAGCGCACTCAAATTTTCTCTTTCTTACCAGCAGTCCTCCTGCGGCAAAGCATATCACGGTAAATATCAGCCAGTAAATTATATTTTCACCGAAGTAAGCCGCAAGCGGATTAAGGGCGTTTCTGACAAAACCTTTATCAAGAAAGTCACTGTAAAGCCCTAAGAAAAACGATTTTATGATGCTTGAAACAAAAGCCATGGAAACCGGATATGCAATACAGGTAGCGATAAACATAAGCACTGTATTTATCGTTGTTCCGCAGCATACCGCAAGCACGCCGTAGGAGGAGATACACGCAAGCGAGCCCAACAGAAGCTTTATGCAGAGCATAAAGGTTTCGTTTGTTATCGGCTGACCTAAACATATCGAAATAATGCAGATCACCCCGATAAAGACCAAGGCGGGCACAATTGTAAATATCAGCGCAGTTACACATTTTGTAAAGTACATCGTCATTCTTCCGATAGGCAGCGAACCGTACAAATCGGTCTTGCGCTTGTTGTGCATATACGAAAATACTCTTATTGTATATATTATTGTAAATATTATTGTCAACAAAAAAATCATATTTGTTGCGCCGAATTGAAAGGCCTTGGCAGAAGTGAAATTTTCTCCCGTACGATCTGTAATAATCCCCGGATTCATAAATAGCGACACTGAAGCCAGCGGAAAATACACATAAGACGCATCACTTTCCTCTACAGCAGTCGTCCCGGATAATAATGTAAGCGTGAGAATAACTGTTGTGAACACCGCCGCAAGTATTGTGTAAACGACCAAAGTACCCGAGCAGGACTTAAGCTCCCATTTAAATAAAGAGAAAGCCGATTTTAGTTTATCTTTAAATGATGCTGTTTGTGTCATATCCTGCAGCCCCCATTTCACTTATAAATATTTCTTCAAGAGTAAGCGGCATTGCCGAAATATAGGCAGGCTTAAGCGCATTAAGCTGCGGTATAAAGTCTTTTTCGGAACCCCTTACCGTTATGTTAAACACATTACCGCTTCTAAAAACGTTTACAACATTTATTCCTGCAAAAAGGTCTGGAACATTCGGAACCTCGGCAAATGCAACCTGAATCTTTCTCAAGCCCATTCTCAGCGAATCAATGTCACGTTCCATAAGTATTTTTCCTTTGTGCATAAGGCACACTCTGTCGCAAAGGTCCTCAAGCTCACGCAAATTGTGCGAAGCGATAACCACTGTCATATCGTGTTCGGCAACGTGGGATATGATGATTTTTTTGAGAAGCTGTCGCACAACAGGGTCAAGGCCGTCAAATATTTCATCCATAAACAGGTATCTCGGACAGGTCGAGAGCGCCAATATCAGCGCAGCCTGCCTCTGCATACCCTTTGACATATTTATAATCCTTGCGTTGGTGTTGATCGGAAATACAGAACAATAGTGTTTGAATTGTTCCTCATCCCAGTTCGGATAAAGTCCTCTGTAAAGAAACGCCATATTGTTTATCGTGCTGTTGTTATAAAAAAACGGAAAATCGGGAACAAAATAGCATTGTCCTTTCGCAGCGGCGTTGTCAAACAGCCTTGCTCCGTCGATCGTCATCTCACCTTTGTTCGCCTGGTACACGCCCGACAACACTCTTAAAAGCGTTGATTTTCCGCTTCCGTTACTGCCGACAAGTCCCATTACCGAACCGTCGGGAATTGTAACGGAAATATCGTCTATTGCAACGGTTTTGTCAAATCTTTTTGTAAGATTTTTAATTACGATCAATGTCTGTCCCTCCTTCAAAAACAGTTTCAATAATTTCGTTGAGCTGTTGTTTTGTTGCCCCAAAAGTGCGGGCATCGCCGCAGGCTTTTTTAAAGCTTTCAATTGCGAGCAATTTGTTTGCGGAATCTGAAGAAAGCTCTTCTGTAACAAAGCTTCCTCTGCCGGCGGCGGAATAAATGTACCCCCTGGCTTCAAGCTCCTTATAAGCCTTTGCGACAGTGTTAGGATTCACTCCAAGCTCGGTTGCAAGCGCACGCACTGCCGGAATTCTGTCACCCGGCTTTAATACGCCCGCACTTGCAAGCCTGATTACATTTGAGCACAACTGCTCGTATATCGGAATCCTTGAAGTAAAATCAATCTGAAACACAATTAGCCTCCTCTCAAAATATTATTTGTATTAACACGAATAGTACAGTTTTATATTACTATATTATTAACTGTTTGTCAATATAAATTTTTATTTTCGGTAAATTTTCAAAATCGGCTGCCGCAAGCGCTGCTCCGATTTAAAAACGCACACAAAAAGCAAAAGCTATAAACCGCATTACAAACTCAGTTGCAGATTGTGGATTATAGCTTTTTTATTTTATTGTTTATTTTGTTTTCAGCTCCTGCGTTAAATGTGCAGTCTAAAACCGTTCTGAAATTATCTAAAGCAGCTTTGCTTTAAGCAAGGCTTTTCTGATAAGCAAAGCAAGAATTGAAGCAATAACACACTTGGCAATATCAACAAGTATAAACACAGAGGTAAGCGCAGTTAATGCAGTAATTAAATCGGCATTGGCATATATCATATAAAACGCAATTCCGGGAATATATATGCACGGAATCCCCGCAAAAATTGTAATGAGGATAAAGCGCAGGATGCTTTCATTTTTACCTTTTAAAAGACTTACAAAAAACGCCGCAAGGATAAAGCCTAAAATAAAACCTCCAGTTGGCGAAAGAATAGTTCCGAAGCCGCTTTTGCCGCCCGAGAAAACCGGAAGTCCGACTATGCCGAGCAGAGTATAAATCACCTGGGCCGTTAAAGCGTAAGGTGGCTTCAAAAGCAACGCCGTTAAAAGTACCATAAGCACCTGCATTGTAAACGGAACGGGAATAAACGGTATGGGAATCGTTATATAAGCCGACACGCACAGCATTGCCGCACAAACAGCTATTTGTGACATTGCAAGTATTGTGAGCTTTGGCTTGTTTAATGTATTTTCAGGCATATTGTCAACCTCACTTTGATTTTGTTGTTGACATTGTAACACAGATATGTTAATTTGTCAACCAGAATAGCTTTGTGGGTTGACAACAAAAGGGCTGACCGTTTTGGTCAAGCCCTTACCGAATATTTATTCCTTGTCATTCTTGCCGACTGTTTCATTATTATTCGACATTCGACCGAATGTTTATCCTTCTTTTGATTATGACTACAACTGCAATTACAATTACAACCAATGCGGCCGCAGAAATTCCTATTATCGGATAAAGTGTTGTTATTTTGCTCCCGTCCGTTTGGTTTGACTGCGGTTCTGACATGGTTGTTTCTTCAACGGCTGCCGTTGCTTCCGTCGCAGTAGTAGCCTCGCCGCCGTAGGTGCCGTTGTTTCCGCTTACCGCAGTTCCGTTTACATACAGCTTATGACCGTTAAGATAAATATTTGAGTTTTTGATATCTTCATTTTTTAAAAGGTCAATATAACTGTCGGAGGTGAGTACAACGGTTGAATCCTTTGAAAGATCAAGAGTGACCTTTTTTGACTGATTGTCGCCGTCAATAAACCCTTTAAAAAAGCTTTCGTCATCCATTTTTACCGACAAAGTGGAGTTACCGTCAACAAAGATTCCTCCCTCAGCCTTTTGAAATGACATATTCAGCATGACGTTTCCGCCGTTTGAGCCTTCATCTCCCCATTCTCCCGACTGAACACGAAGAAAATCACCGTCTGTATTTACAATAGTATTGTTAATCAAATCAATCGTTGCAGTTGTGTTTGTCACAAAAAACGTGTCGCCTTTGTTGGTCGTTATCCTGCTGTCCTTGGCTGTAAAATTCGACGTTACCGTTTTTGTGTTCCCCGATGATGACCTATACATAAATATATTCTTATAGCTGTCCGACTCATCATCGAGCTTATTGTTGGTATCGGTCAGCGTAACATTCTTTAATGTGACCGAATTTGTGTCCTCAACCACTACTCCCTCGGAGGCGGTCGAAGTAAGGTTTGCGTTGCTGACAGATATTTTAGCTGTCGAAAAAATTGCAGGAGAGCCTGTTCCGCTTGTGGAATAAGTGCCGCCGTCAACCTTGAGCGTACCGCCGCCTTTTTCGCTTTTCAGTGCAGGTGAGTAATCACCCGTAGTGCTGACAGTCGCATTTTTGGCGTTGAGCGTTCCTCCGCCGGCAACCGCAACACCGCCTGAATTATCGCCAATCGTACTAATCGTCATATCGTTTACATTTATAATACCCGTTTCGTATGAAAACAAGGCGTCCGAGCGATTTCCCTCCGTGCTTACAGAACCGCCGCTTAAATTGAGAGTTGCGCCGTTATAGACAAACACGGCAGCGTTTGTACCGTGAAAGTCGGTGCTGTCTTCATCAAGATCACTGCTTTTAATAATCGTTGAATTTGTAAGGACAGATTCTCCGTCCGCAACAAACAGAGCGTTTTCATGACTTTTTGTGCTTAAATATGTCTGAGCAACGCTTTTTGTATCGTCAACAATTACAAAAGCCCCCGAATATCTTGATTCCGCAGTTGAGCTGCCAAGGGTTTCGCTAATATCATCATCGGCAGCTTCGGAAACGGGTTCGGCGTTTACCGTAAAAATTGAAAGCCCTAAAAAAACTGCTGTCAAAAGCAGCGAAAACGCTTTTTTACCGTTGAACAGGTTTATTGACATAACAGTTCTCCCCCTTTCTTTAAATCAGTATAATGTATTACGGCGAAAAAATCAACAAAAATCATCGCACAGAAGTTGCTGTGATGATTTTAAATATGCAGAAAAGGAAAAATCGACATTCTTCAAATGAAGAATGTCGATTTTGGCAAAGAACCGTAATTTTGATAGAAAACCTTAAAGGGGGTGCAACTTCGGTTCAGAGGGGGGTGCAGTTCTCAATTTAGGGGGGGTGCAGTTTTTCACCAACTGCACATCTGTAGGTGTAAACCAAGCGTTTAAACCGTCCCGACAAACCGGAATTTGTCAGTCTACATCAATCCAATACCTTTTCATTTTGCATCCATCTATTTCGATATACTTTTCAAAAACGCCGCCATTGGCCAATATTGTTTTTTCGCTTGCTGCATTTGTTTCATCGCATACCACAAGCAGTTTGGATATCCCCATTCTTTTGGCGTTTTGAATGTTTAATCGGAGCATTTCCTTTGCATAACCATTTCCTCGTTCCGACGGCCTTACAGAGTACCCGCAATGCCCGCCCCATGTTCCAAGAACGGGATGATCGATGTGATGGCGTAGATCAATCACGCCTACAAGCCGGTTGTCGCTTTCCCGGATTGCAAAATAGGTCGTAGAAGGGACTGTTGTTCCTGCCTGTTCACAGGTTTCTGTCCGTTTCCTGAGATTACATAGATTGATCCATTCCTTCTCTGTGCTGCAATCTCGAAGGCCCATGCAGCCAGCGAATTGATCCGCATGATTTTTATCGTAAAGCAGCACTTCCTTCTTAAACTGCGCCAATTCTCCTGTGTATTTTTCATTTGCCTCTACCAGAAACAACATTTATATCTCCTTTCCTAAATGGAAACCAATAAATCCCAATTTGTCGAAATTATTTTACCATAATGCAGCCCATCAAACAATAACAAAAAAATGCCACCGTAATTCTATCAAAATTACGGTGGCATTATGGCGGAGGACAAGGGATTTGAACCCTCGCGCCGCGTTAGCGACCTACTCCCTTA
>UQQD01000038.1 GCA_900543095.1 uncultured Ruminococcus sp.
ATATTGTCGATGAAGTAATACGCGTACCGGATGTCTCTGAAAAGATCATAGTTGTTATCCAGCGCTTTTATGAAATCCGAGTTCTTGGTGATGAGCTGATCCCACTCGTTGTTATCCGGATTTCCGCGCTGAGAACTCTTAAAGTAACTGCCCATGGTTGGTGCGCGGAGGGTGTAGTTTATGCCGTCCGCAGTATAGGCTTTGCCGAAAATGAAACCGGCATTGTTTAGATCAATCCAACTGATGTTGGTAGTAACCTTGTAGTCGGCAATGAACAGACTATGCTCGTAAGCATATCCGTACTGTGCGTCTTTATCCTTAGCCACAGAAGCCTGCTCGGAGGAACCATCTACATGGTTGGATGCAGGTTTCAGCACATAGGCGTCCACCGTGCCTGCATATGTAAAAGGCACATAATGCAGGGTGCTGTCAGGCAAATTGCTGTTTACCGTTCCCGAAATATTCATCGCCGACAGATCAAAATAGTATCTGCCGCCAGGGGTGAGGGTAAACTGCTCGTCAGGCTGACTTTCCACCGTCAGCGTGACATCCGCAAAAGCACTTGCAAGGTCGGTCTTGCAGTCACCGTTATACTGCTCGCTGAATACCTTCATGGTATAGTCGCCCGGTGCAATGTCAGACGGGATTTTGATTTCAACCGTTCCGCTTTCGGCAGTAGGCTGTGCTACTCTGCCGTAATACTGTGCGCCGTTGTTATCCGCCAGGATGACAGAGATATATTCATTTTTCCCTCTGGTCGCCCCTTTGTAATTCAGCGTAACGGTATCGTCGGGGACGGCGCTGACAGTTTTTTCCGTTACGGCAAAATTGCGTCTACTATCTAAAAGCGTCAGCTTCCACTCGTTTCCGCTGTATTCGGGAATCGGGGTCAGCCCTCCGTCAGGCTTTCCGCCCACGGCGGCAGATGCAAAAAGGACAGAGTTCAGATTTAAGTTAAAAGCGGGACGAACAGTCCGATGATTATTGAAAATGAGGACAGAGAACCCAGAGTATTGGACAGAACCCTCACTACGCACGACGGCGAGACGATATTTATCGGAGCCGGGGGAGCGCAGCCACCAACCGCTATCCACCCAATTCGGATGTGCAGGATTCAAGGCACGCAGATCGTTGTTTACAGCAATAGCCTCTTTTGCGGAAAGTGGCCAGAATACAGCGTTATCCACCTGCCCTCCCGCTACACAGTCGGTATTCTCTCCGTCGTAACTTCCGCTTGTCAGCGTCCGTTTCTTTACGGCAGCATTTTCTTCTGTCGTCAGCTTTTCCGCAAGCGCATCTATCGCGGTTTTCAAATTACTCGGTGCGTATTCGTTGTTTAATATGGTATCGACAAATGGTATAACCCCCATAGCGCCTGCCGCAAGCAGGGTAATATCCCCCTTTGAGCTTGTAACACCGCTTCCGTCATAGCCGATAACTCGCCATGCGGCAGGCTTATTTTCTTGGTTTTTCCCGAAATACACAGTCGGTGCGGTCGCTGTGTTTACAGTTTTATTCAGTGCGTCTGCGCCAAGCTGTATCGCAGCAGAGCCCTCTGTCCCAACCTCCTCGGCGAATACGCTTATCGGCGTAAGGCAGAGCGTCATGCATAAAGTCAGCAGGATACTAAGTATTCGTTTTTTCATTTTTCGCCACCTCCGTTATATAAATTTAATCAAGAGCGGTTATTGTAATAGTACCTCTAAAGCCACCGAGATAAGTATTGTATGCCGAATTTTCAAACCACAACTGCAATGTAATGTCTTTATTTGACGCATCATACATTCTGTTGAAATTAAAGGAATGTTGATCATTGGTATACGGTATTTTTGCCCCGTCCCTTTTTATTCGTGTAAGCTCCCTGCACAGATCGTTATCATAACCGTCTGTCATCTGAATAGAGTAATTGCCGCTGTTGTTAAATTCGTTTGAACCAACTTCGAGAGAACCGCTTAAGCAGACATTGTAAATATGTCCTTTTTTGAGGGTAATATTATTCATGTAGGATGAAATCAAGCCGCCCTTGTTTATTTTTTGGTAGACAGAAATATTGACACGACTGTTATTCAGTACTGTCCTCGGAGCGTTTGCCTCTCCGTAAAAATATCCCGAACAGCTGCCGTTCTGACCTGCGTCACCCTTGTCGCCTTTATCTCCTTTGTCACCCTTTTCGCCTTTTTCACCGGTGTCTCCTTTGTCTCCTTTTTCACCGTCAACTCCTGTGGCTTTCACTCCCGTATCGGTCGTTCCTATCCACCAGTTGCCGTTTTCGCCGATAAACGGGGTGTTGCCGTCTTTGCCGTCAGCGCCGTTTTGTCCGTTTGTTCCGTCCTTACCATCAGCACCGTCTTTGCCGTCAACACCGTCTTTACCGTCAACACCGTCTTTGCCGTTTATACCATCCTTACCGTCTGCGCCGTCAAGACCTTTCAAAATTGAAAGATCGTAAAGGTTAAGCCATGTTTCATCGCCGACATAACGCCACTGTAAGTTATTTTCATTTACACGGAACTCCGGTGTTTTTCCGTTTATTCCGTCCTTACCGTTCTCTCCGGCATCTCCTTTATCTCCCTTGTCGCCTTTTTCACCGTCAACACCTGCGGCTTTTACGCCAATGTCGGTCACTCCGAGCCACCAGTTGCCGTTTTCACCGATGAACGGCGTATCACCGTTTTTGCCGTCAATACCATCGACACCGTTCTTTCCGTCGATTCCGTCTTTTCCGTCAAGACCTTTCAAATTTGAAAGATCGTAAAGATTTAACCATATTTCTTCACTGACATAACGCCATTGAAGATTGTTTTCATTTACACGGAACTCCGGTGTTTTTCCGTTTACTCCGTCCTTACCGTTCTGCCCTGTAGGTCCCTTTATATCAGAAATAGCAACAAGGTTTTGCCAGTCTTCTCCCTCATAGCGCCACTGTATATATTCTGTTGTTCTTTGTACCTCTATGTTTTTTCCGTCAAGACCGTTTTTGCCGTCAGCACCGTCTTTACCGTCAGTACCATCTTTACCGTCAATGCCGTCTTTACCGTTAGTGCCGTTTTTGCCGTCAGTACCGTTTATTCCGTTAGTACCGTCTTTTCCGTCAAGACCGTTCTTTCCGTCAATGCCGTCTTTACCGTTAGTGCCGTTTTTTCCGTCAGCACCGTCTTTACCGTTAAGACCGTTTTTGCCGTCAACACCGTTTTTTCCGTCAATGCCGTTTTTTCCGTCAATGCCGTTTTTGCCGTTAGTACCGTCTTTTCCGTCAATGCCGTTTTTTCCGTCAGTGCCGTCTTTGCCGTCAATGCCGTTTTTTCCGTCAATGCCGTTTTTACCGTTAAGACCGTTCTTTCCGTCAGCACCGTCTTTTCCGTCAGTACCGTCTTTGCCGTCAAGACCGTTTTTACCGTCAAGACCATTTTTACCGTCAGTACCTCTGAGCGTGTTAACAGCTACAAGATCGTGCCATTCCTCTTCGGCGGTATCTCTCCATTGGATTGCTGTGCCGTTGTTTCGTACCTCCGGCAACAGGGTTTTGCTATTTTCCGCCTTGCTGCATACGGCAGCAAACGCAATGCAAAGTATGATGCAAAGCACAAGACAGAGTGCGGTAGTAATACCATAGATTCGTTTTTTCATTTGTCATTGCCTCCTCTCAAATATTGTGAACGGTATTTATCTGCAAACAGGGCAACACCCTGTTTTAGGACCTCCATTTGGGTTTTTAAATAATATTCATCCTCAAACATAGCATAATGTACACAGGCACGGACAAATATAAAAATCAGCGGTGTAATCACCGTGTACGGAATGCCGATTTTCGGCTCAAGCCGCTTGGCATACTCGGTATAGCGCTCATTTACCCCCTCAAAGAATTTCTTGCCGTGCTCAATATATTTCGGATGGGTATAGACCTGATACATCAGCCGATATTTCTTGCCGTGCTTCTTTGCGGTCCAATACGGAATCTCTTTCACAAATCGTACAACATCCTTCGGGTCGGTGGGAGCTTTTTCCATAAAATCATCCTCGACCTTTTCCATACAGTATGCAGTTGATTCAATAATCAGTTCATCCACACTGTTGAAATAGGAATACAGATTTCCCGTTGTACAGCCACACGCTGCCGCCAAAGCCTTGATGCCCGTACCGGTCAGTCCGTTTTCAGCATAGCATTCAAAGCATTTTTCCATCATTTCCTTCTTACGCTCGTTGTGCTGTTCCTCTGTTGTTCTCATAATATTCGTTTCCTTTTGATAACTAATTGATTAATTAATTATAGTATAGCACAGCGCTACGGTAATTTCAACAATTAACTAGAAAAAAATCGCAAAATATTAAATTTTTATCACATCTGTCGGAAACTTTACCGCTATTGCAGTACCCTTTTCCGAACTTTCTTCCACACGAACCTTACCATTGTGCAGTGCAACGATTTCCCACACCAAAGAAAGTCCCAATCCCACGCCGCCGTATTCTCTGCTTCGGGATTTATCCACACGAAAGAAGGGCTGAAAAATGCTTTCTCTGTATTGTTCGGGGATGCCGTAGCCGGTATCAGCAACCGTAATAACAAGCTGATTATCTTTGTGCGTTACGGTAATATTCACTGTACCGTCAAAACGGTTGTAGCGTATAGCGTTTTCGGTCAGATTATATAACAAACGATAAATCAGCGTGTCACTGCCTGTCATAACAGCATCGCCCGTGCTTTCAAGTGTAACATTGTTCTTCTCTGCAAGGGGTGCAAGGTCAGTGAAAATCTCTTCTACCATAGGACCTATCTCTATGCGGTCAGCACACGATACTGTCCGCAGCTCGCTCATTTCCAACAGGGTTTTTGTCATTTGTGTCATTCGTTCGGTCTGCTCACGCAACAATCGGAGAAACTCCGCAGTTTCCGGGGATACCTCGGGATGCTCTGCCGAAAAAAGTTCAAGCTGTGCCTGCATAAGCGAAAGCGGCGTACGCAACTCGTGTGCGGCATTTCCCGTGAACTGTCGTTGAGCAGTAAATCCCTCATCAAGACGGTCAAGCATCCGATTGAACGACTTGACAAACTGTCTAAGTTCAGGCGGAACATCTTCGGTTATCTTCATATCCGTCAAATTGTTAGGTTGAACCTTTTCAACCCGAGCGGTAAAAGTACGCAGAGGCTTCAGTGCATGCCCGCTTAAAAAATACGCAAGCACACCGCCTAACAATGTTGCCGCCGCTGTAATATACCAATTGGTAGCGATAAAGGATTCCTGTGCTCCGTTAATTACGATAGTCAATTCACGATCAAGCTTTTCGTGTTCGGGATCGAAAAAGTCAGGTTCTCCTTTGTCCGTATCACCGTAACCTGTAACATAAGAGCCTATGGAATCCATGTAATGACTGCCGGAATAGCCGATAAGAACATTCATAAAAATGCAGGTGGCTCCGATAAGAAGTGCTGTCATCAGAGTTATGCGCCATTGCAAGGATAGCTTTTTCATACTTTTTCTTCCTCCATAACATATCCTTCACCAATGCGATTGCGAATCGGGTCATAGCCGAGTGCCGCACGCAGTTTCTTTCGTAATGCAGAAATATGTACTCTTATTGAATTGCTGAAATTGTCAACACTGTTATCCCAAACATGGTCAAGCAGTTCTTCCTGACTGACGGGGCGACCTTGATTAAGAAGTAAATATTCAAGTATTCCGATTTCTTTTCGGGTAAGTGACAGCTCCTGACCGTCAGCAACAGCAACACGGGCTTTGGTGTCAAAAGCAACCTTTCCACAGTTCAAAACAACATTGTTTTGTGTAAACCGACGGCGAGTCAGACTGCGTATTCTTGCCTCAAGCTCCTCCAAATGAAAAGGCTTTGTCAGGTAATCGTTTGCTCCGGCATCCAGTCCTTCCACCTTATCGGCAACCTCACAGCGTGCCGAAAGAATTAACACTCCGGTATCTCTGTCGGTTTGTCGCAGAGTTCGCAGTACCGTCATCCCGTCTGCACCGGGTAAATTCAGATCAAGTAAAACAAGATCGTACTTTTCCATTCCGAGCAACTCATTTGCTTTGTTTCCGTCATAACAAAAATCAACGCTGTATGCCAATCTTTTAAGGCTGCGAACAATTGTCTCGCACAGCGCACGCTCGTCTTCAATTACTAAAATACGCATAGAAACTCTCCTTGTTATGTTTTCATATTTCTTTGATAATTTAATTATATCGCTCAGACATAAAGTTTTTGTTAAGTTTTCGTTCTTAACAGGGATTTTACATCCTCTGTGCTACAATGAGAGCACAAAAGAAAGGAGTGACCGAATTGACTCGAAAGAAAAAAGCCGTATTTCAGATCGTACTGATTATCTGCGGAATTACGATGCTGTGTTACGGAGCTCTGCGTGGAGAGGCAGAAACCGTGTTAAGCAAGGCAATCCGGCTGTGTTTGGAGTGTGTGGGAATTGGATAACAAAGAACCGAAGAAAAAAAGAGGCGGTGTATCGCAGTTCCTCTCACGCTTTCGATGGCTTATTCAAGCAGGAGCAACTTTGCTGAGTAATATTCATCTGCCGAATTTATTCAAGGGCGGAATTTATCAAGGCAAAGGAAAGGCTGTTTGTGTGCCGGGACTGAATTGCTATTCCTGCCCTGCGGCATCGGGCGCCTGCCCAATCGGCTCGTTTCAGGCTGTGGTGGGTTCGTCAAAATTCAGTTTTTCATATTATATCACAGGATTCCTCATATTAACAGGAGTTCTGCTCGGACGTTTTATCTGCGGTTTTTTGTGTCCGTTTGGATGGCTTCAGGAACTGTTACATAAAATACCGACAAAAAAGCTTTCCACTAAAAAGCTGAAACCGCTGACATACATAAAATATGCAGTTTTGCTTTTTGCTGTATGTTTACTGCCGATGCTCATTACAAACGATGCGGATATGGGAGATCCTTTTTTCTGTAAGTATCTTTGTCCTCAAGGAGTACTTGAGGGGGCAATTCCTCTTGCCGCCATTGATTCGGGAATCCGTGCCGCACTGGGTACGCTCTTTTCGTGGAAGCTGGGCATATTGATCGCAGTAATCGTACTGAGTGTGCTTTTCTACAGACCGTTCTGTAAGTGGCTGTGTCCTCTCGGTGCATTTTATGCATTGCTTAACAAGGTGTCACTTTTCGGAATGAAAGTAGACAAACACAAGTGCATTTCCTGTGGAAAATGTGCCAAAGCATGCAAGATGGATGTAGATGTAACCAAAACTCCCAACCACACCGAATGCATACGCTGCGGTAAGTGTATCCGTGCCTGTCCTGCCAAGGCGGTCAGCTTCCGCTACGGCTTTGGCAAAGGAAAAGAAAATGATTGTCCCGCTGAAAAAGCGGAAACAGCAAAACAAAAAATTGAAACAAAAATTGAAACAGAAAAGGAGTAAACACCATGAAAACAACAAAAATTTTAACCTTACTGACTGCCTTGATGATGTTGTTAAGCTTTGCCGCCTGTGGCACAGACAAAGGCAATACGACGAATACTACCGCAAATAAGAAAAGCGAAACGGCTATGCTGACAGCTGTGAATCCAAACACAAAAGACGAGGCCACCGACCTGCATCAAAAACTGATGGCACAGGAAAATGCTATTCTTTCCGAAAACAGCGAGCTTTGGGAAAAGGTATTTATTTCAGCCGATAAGGGTATGGCGATGATTGAGGACGGCGGAAACTACGGTGATTTTCTTCTGAAAACGATTGACGGTATCAAGGATCAGTTCAGTGCAGATGAGTTGAAGCTGCTTAATGAAAGCGCCGAAGAGATTAAGGTAATTGAAGGAAAGCTGACGGTTTTGGAACAAAAATTTCCCGGATGCGGACAAAAACCGTCTGATGGAGATATGAGCGTTCCGGCTGAAAACGGCAAGCCCATCGAAAAGGATAATCTGATGAAATTCCCGACATTTGACGGCAAGGATCTGGACGGAAACGAAGTTAAGAGCAGCACCCTTTTTGCAAAAAATACCGTTACCGTAGTAAACTTCTGGTTTACCACCTGCAATCCCTGTGTGGAAGAACTTGCCGACCTGGAAGCTCTGAATAAACAGCTTGCAAAAAAAGGCGGAGCAGTAGTCGGAATCAATTCATTTACACTTGACGGTGACAAAACGGCTATCTCTGATGCAAAGAATATTCTGGCAAAAAAGGGTGTGACCTACAAAAACATTTGGTTTGATTCAAAAAGTAAAGCCGGAGAATTCACATCCGGATTGTACTCCTACCCCACAACTTATGTTGTCGATAAAAACGGTAATATTGTAGGAGAGCCGATTGTCGGTGCAATAACCTCCGAAAAGCAGTCTGAAAAGCTGCAAAAGTTGATTGATCAGGCAATTGCAAACAGCAAGAACTGATGTGTGCCTGTATCGACAAAGTATCAATAATGCTTATTTTCAGGTTCTGTAACAGATATTTTTTCAACCGAATTTTTACATATAGATTTTAACAAATATGCCAATAATTAAGCCCATATAATTTTTCGTACAACAAAACCTCCTGCAACGGATTTTACTCTGTGTGGGAGGTTTATTCTTATTCCGATATTTTTTATTTCATCATTATATCTGTATAAAAATTTCACATAGCTGTAAAGCTGTTTATCATCACAATAAATTTGGGCTCTACAATAAAAGTTGGGGTAAGGGATAGAGCCTACAAAAAATTTCAAAAAAGTAGAGCATATTTACCTAAAATCCGTTAAAATGGAATTGACTAGAAACCAGAACGGAGGACAAAATATGCTCTACAATTATTTTACAGAAAAATTACTCGGATTGCAAGGTGTTTTAATCGAAAACATTGAAGAAATTGATGATACTATTCATATTTACTGCAAGCTTGAGCGGAAAATTCACAAATGTCCCGTCTGCGGAAATCATACAGACAAAATTCACGATTACCGAGAACAGATGGATACGGCAGATTATGTGCGCATTTGAGAGTGTACGAAAGGAAGAACAAAAGAAGTTCAGCGAATCTTATCGCAAATATTTTAAAAATTCAAGAAAACTACTTCTTAAAAAATTTGATGAATTGACCGATGAACAAAAACGACAAGTCAATGTTATGCTGTATGCCTCGCCTAATTTGTGTACGGCTCATTTTTACAAAGAGGACTTCTTGAAAATCCTCGATTGCAAAGACAGAGAGTCAGCTAAAAAATCTATGTTTGACTGGATTAACTCGGCGTACGATTGTGGGATTTCTCAACTTGTTAAGTGTGCAAAAACAATGCAAAATTGGTTGACAGGAATACTCGATTCGTTCACTACACCGCTTACAAACGGTTTTATTGAAAGGGTTGCAACAACAAAATTAAAGTCCTAAAAAGAAATGCTTACGGCTACAGAAATTTTAACCGCTTCCGCAACCGCATTCTACATATGTTCTCACTCAAATCAGCAAA
>UQQD01000039.1 GCA_900543095.1 uncultured Ruminococcus sp.
TAGCTGTTGCTACGATTCTCTCTGCGGACTGATCAACAAGCTGATGATCATAACCCTTTAATCTTATCCTGATTTTTTCCTTGACTGCCATTATCGTCGCCTCCTTAAAAATTTGTCACGCTTCGGAAACCCTCGGCGCTTCTGTTAGTTGGCGGGCGCTGCTTTCAAAACTTTTTTGAAACTCAGCCGGGTGTTTCTTCACCCTGCATTAAAAAACCCGTTTAACTATTCAGTTAACCGGGACGTCCTGAAAGCTTTTGAGCATAGCTATGGCAAAGCAACCCCATTGCCAAAACATTACTCAGTGTTTCATTGTAATCGCCCGGTTTAAAATCGGACATACTCCACGGAAAAACCGGCACAATGCCGCAACCTCCCGCTTCATCGCATATCTTGTGCAGTCACACAACAAATATTATACAGTAGAGGTGACGTTTTTGCAAGGATTTTACCAAAATGATACGTGTAGAACTTTTGCAGATATTTAAATTAAAATTTGTATATATTGCATATATTGCCAAAGTTGCCGTTATAATGTATAATGATCATATAATAGTAAGGGAGTGGCGGTGATTATATGATACACGTTTATTACGGTGACGGAAAAGGCAAAACCACTGCGGCAGTCGGAATTGCCGTTAGAGCCGCAGGAAGCAAAATGAAGGTAATGTTCGTACAGTTTTTAAAGACAGATTTTTCCGGCGAACGCAACCTGCTGAGCAATGTTGACAATGTAACTCTGACCACCTGCCCCATTGAGCTTAAATTCACTTTTGAGATGACCGAAAAGGAAAAACAGCAGGCGGCTGTTTTGTTTAAAGGTATTTTTAAACGCAGTGCGACTGACGCAGTTTCGGAAAGATATGATATGATAGTGTTTGATGAAATTTTTGATGCTATAAACGCAGGTATGGTAAATGAAAGCGATGTGTTTGAATTCATCAGCAATGCGCCGTCGAGTATGGAAATTATTTTGACAGGTCATAATCCGCCGCAAAGGTTTATTGACGCCGCCGACTATGTAACCGAGTTCAAAAAGATAAAACACCCATTTGACCGCGGTGTTACCGGCAGGATAGGCGTTGAGTTTTAATCGTCATACATATTATTATAACAAGCAAACCGATTGTCGAAAGCTCGATGATCGGTTTTTTATTGCTTTTTACATATATTGCGCCAAATGATACGGTATTGATTTTAGGGGCATACTATGATATACTTCTAAATACAAATGTCCTCCGCTTTCAGGCGGCGGGTACCACTGAAGTTCTGAGGAGCTAACGCTTCGTTGCGATGTTTGCAATCTCGCAAGCTTGCCCCTTGCAAGCAAAGCAAAGCGTTGCTTCGATTTAAATCCATAGGAAATATGTGATATTTTCTGCGTTTTGCAGTTTGATTTTCGGAGGGGCTGAAATGTTGGATTCATATGTGGAAATAGATCTCGACAAAATCGGCGGCAACGCCCGTGCTATTACCCAAAAATACAGCGGCTACAAATACTTTATCGCTGTCTTAAAGGGCGACGCATACGGTCACGGTATGGAAGTTGCAAATGAAATGTATAAAAACGGCATTAACTACTTTGCCGTTTCTTCTGTTGAGGAAGCCGAAAGCTTCCGCAAAATCAACAGCGACGCTCCCCTGCTCTGCCTTCATCCGATTCATCCGTCAAGGCTTGACAAAGCAAAGGAGCTTAATCTTACCATTGCCGTCAACGAGCTTTCATATCTCAAAAAGCTGTTGAATACAGGCATTGACTATAAATTTAAAATCCATTTGCAGATAGATACAGGATTCAACCGTCTTGGATTCAAGGACAAAAACGAAGTCAAAACAGCCGTTGATATGATAAACGAATCGAATTTTGAGCTTGAGGGAATCTATCAGCATTTTGCAACCGCAGGTATTTTTGACAAACACTGGGACGAGCAGGTTGAAAACTTTAAGGAGCTTACCTCTCTCATTGATTTAAAAGCGATACCGATAGTGCATATGGGCAGTTCGGTTTCTATGCTCACTCACCCAAAACAGCCGTTTACAACAGGCGTTCGTATGGGAATCGCCATATACGGCTACAATGTTTCGCCCGATTCTCTGTCGAATTCTCCAAAGGATATGCTTCGCAAGCTCAGAAATGATTATTATACAAAGAAATATAATATAAGCGAGACCTACTGCGACGTCAAAATCGACCTTAAACCCGCTATGAAAATGAAAACCCGCATATTGCAGCTCAAAAGGGTTTCAAAGGGTGAATGGTTCGGCTACAACGCTTCGTTTACGGCTGACGAGGATATGATTCTCGCTATCCTGCCGATAGGCTACAACAATGGCATCGGTCATTCCAACTTCAACAGAAAAGTTGAGATAAACGGGAAACTATATCCGATAATCGGTGAGCCTTGTATGAATATGACTGCAATCAGAGTTGACGAAAGCGTAAAGCCCGATGACGAAGTAACGCTTCTCGGTGATCGCATAACCGTCGGAATGTTTGCAAGGGGGTCGGGTATGGGCAATGCCGAGGCACTTGTGAACATCGGCAAGAATAATCCCAGATTTTATATTAAAGACGGACAAGTTTCGGAGGGTGAATAATGGCAGTTTCAGTACACAAGTGGCTGTTTGGCAAATTTAAAGACATCAATCACAGCAGAATGGACAAGCACATTGAAATTATTGCTAAGAACAGCGGCAAATCCAAAGCCTATATTAAATTTGATATGATACGCAACTTTATCACAAGAGGAACAGGCTATACCGACTATTTCAGATGTGATTTTATTAATCTTACTCCTCAGGAAAAAAAGACGTTTGTAACCGCAAAAACCTTTTACAAAATTCTTGAATACCTCAATGATGAGGAATACATCGTTTTGCTACGCGACAAGCTTGTATTTGACGAACTTTTCAAAAAATACCTGAAAAGAGATTTTATAAATTTGCGTACAGGCAATAAGGAAGATTTTAAAAGTTTTATTGACGGCAAAAGCACCGTGTTTGCCAAAGACCCGACAGGCGAGGGCGGCCACGGAATAACAAAAATAACTGTTGCCGATATTGAGAGCACCGACAAGCTGTATGATGAGCTGAAAGCAAAAGGACAGCTTTTGGTTGAAGAAGCCATAATTCAAAGCGACGACCTCAACGAGATAAATCCTTATGTTGTAAATTCATTCAGAATTGTTACGCTGTACAAAGACGGCAAGGCACATATAATTAACAACGCCCTGCGTATTAATCAGGACGACTCAAATGTTATCGGCTGTACAAATGACCTGTATCTCAGCCTTGGCGCCGACGGCAGAATTAACAGCAATGTTATTGACGACTATGCAAATGTTTATAAAACTCACCCTATGACAGGCAAAAAGTTCTCCGACGTGAAGATAAACGGCGTTCAGGAAGCGTTTGATATGGTTGTTGAAGCCGCAGAGAAAATACCACAGGTAAGATATATCGGCTGGGACATTGCATTTTCAAAGGACGGTCCCGTTATGGTTGAGGGCAACGAATATCCGGGCTACGGACTGCTGCAATTCTACAAGCTAAAGGGCAAACGCACGGGACATCTTAAAGAGATAAGCGATATTCTCGGTGACGAGATGAAAAATATTAAAATTTAAGCCATCCGAAAAAAGCAAAAGCTATAATTCACATCACACCCATCGGGCTGCTGATTGTGGATTATAGCTTTTTATTTTGGTTTTGCTCTTTGTTTTGCGCTAAATGCGACCGTCCTTTTTATGCCGGCTCGGCAAAACAGCGGTAATTTAGTTTTGGTGCGTTGCGGCAATAAAATAACCGCTTATATTGCCCTGCATTATTTCCTTGATTTGCTCCGGTTCATCGGGCAAAATCACTAACATCTGATCCTGAGCCCTGAGCACAAAGCCGTCGTTTCCGCCGACATTTTTGAGCTTTTTGCAGTCATCAATACCGACATCTGCAACAGCACGCGAAATAATCCGTTTTATGCTTCTTGAATCGTCAAAACCAAGTCCGCCGATAACAAAAATCACGTTGCACTGCTTAAAGCCGTCAATAAGCGAATTTCCGAGAGTCCCGTTGTCTGTTGCAAAGGAAATTTCTGCGGGCGTGAGTCCAAGCTCCGAAAAACTCTTTTTTAAGGCTTTTTCACAAAAAGACGTTTTCCTTGCGGAATAAAATACTATTCTGCAATCCAACTCTTATCCCCCCTGTGCATATTCGGGTTTCAGCACCGCTTCAAATTCAGGCGCTATTATCATATTTGCCGTAACATTGTCAAAATCAAGCTGCCAGCCCTTAAAAACATAATCATAAAAATCATCGCTCGGTTTTACGGGATCTTCCGGAGCTTTTGCCGCCTGACCGTATTCGACCTGTTGGGTGCTGATTTCCGAGCCGTCATAGTTGATAAACTCAACCGTCAGATAAACCTTTGCCTCAGTCTGCGGCTCGGCGTCGCTCTTTTTACTGTCTGATTTGCTGTCTCCTGTTGTGGAAGCCGTGGTTGCGGAAGTATCAGTAATCTCCTGCTCCTTGAAATCATAATCTCCGTTATACCAATCTATCTCGCCTGCGTCGTATGCAGTGCAAAAATCGGTAACCTCGGGTCTTGAACCGCCGTAAGCGGAATAGTAAACATCAGGCCATACGGCATTTTCATTTATGCTTGCCTTTGAAACATCAACCTTTGGCGACTCGCCGTCTCTTACGCGCCTTGCAACAACAACGGTACGGAAGTTTGTAAATTCATACGAACAGGTTGAAAGAGTAATAAGCGTATCGTCCTCGTTTACGTCAACAGGGCAGTTGAACAATGAACGAATTCTCACGTTATATACATAATTCATAAAGTCCTTTTCGTTTTCAAAGTCGCCGCGCATATAATTGAAAAATTCGCCCTGACTTGAAAGCGTGTTGGTCTTAAACACAGAGATTATCTTGTATGTGCCGTTAGCTTTTGGAGTATCAAA
This sequence comes from uncultured Ruminococcus sp., assembly GCA_900543095.1. Taxonomy (GTDB): domain Bacteria; phylum Bacillota; class Clostridia; order Oscillospirales; family Acutalibacteraceae; genus Ruminococcoides. The sequence continues at coordinate 4,962 of UQQD01000039.1, forward strand.
CTCTATTGTGGGAGTTTCTTTATAAAAATCAAGATTACCGGACGTTCCGCCGTAATTCATCAGGTTTCCGAACATTGAGCCGTCGTTCATATGGTGGCCGTGCATAACTACGTTTTTGCTGTCCGTTCCTTCTGTACAGCGGTAATCAAGGAAGATGCTTCCGAAGGAATCATAACCGCCCTTGTAATTGTGAGAAAGATAATACTGGCTGTTTCTGTCGTCACTTTCGTGCCACAAAACAGGATAGTCAATAACCGTATTATCCATTCTTATCCAGCCTACGATTTCTTCGTTTATCTCTTTAAGCTCGTCCCAGTTGATAGTGTCGTCAACATCGGGCTTTTTATTGTCATCGGAGGTATTTCCGTGGGCTATTCTTTGTATCTCTCCGTTGAGCTGAGCATTCTTCAAACTTAAAAATACCATATTATACAACAAGAGGGCAAGTGCCGCAAGGAACACCAAAAACGCAATTATCAAAACGCATTTTCGTCCGACTTCTTTTTTGCTGTCGCCCCGAACAGGTATAAAGTTATTTACAAAGCCTGTTTTTTCGGGAATATATTTTTCGGTGCCAAAGCCGTCGGGATAATCGTTTGAGGAGTTTTCAAAAACCTCTGTCGTTCTCACAGCCGCAAGAGCCGCAATTTGGGCAAAGTCAACTCCCGTCAGCTCAGCCTGCGGAACAACCGCAACACGCATACCCCTGTACATAAAGCAGTAGCCCTTGTACTCGTTGCCAAAATCGCCGAGTGGGAATACCTTTGCCTTTTTGCGTGTAAGCTCAAACTCCTTTGCAAGCTCGTCAAGCTGCTGTTTGTCGGCTTTGTTTTTGCGGGCATCGGAAAATGCTTTGTTGCGCTTTTTCCAATAATCCTTTGGCACAGGATCATTTTCGGCGTGCTCCGCCGCCACTACGGTTTCAACAAAATACTTTTTAAAAGACCTGCTGTCCTTTGTGTTAAGTGCATTTGCAATTATTACAACGTCGGGACTGCCGTTTGATTTTGCAATAGAATCAAGCGCAGCATTAATCGTGACAGGAGTCCGCACTGTTTTCTTTATCTCCGTAAGCGAATATCCGTATTTGTCGAGCTTTGTACGAAGCTCGTCGGCACGCTCGGGCAGAGCGTCTGTTTCATTCTTTTTACTTACAGATAAAATCTGAATCTGCACGCAGGATTTCTCCTTCCTTTGTATGATAGTTGTTTTAAATCTGAACAATGCTCTGCTTTGCTTGAAAGGCACAGAGCTTGCGATAGATTATCAGTCGCTGTCGTGGCTGATATATGTCGTTTTAAGATGATTGAGGGCTTCTTCGACAAGCTCTGAAAAATCAGCCTTATCCTGAGCCTCTTTTACATATCTCAGCACGGGTCTTGTGCGCGGGTGCTTCGGCGTAAATACCGTGCAGCAATCCTCATAAGGCTCAATAGATGTTTCGTAAGTATCTATCTTGTATGAAATGTCTATGATTTCCTGTTTATCCATTCCGATAAGCGGTCTGAAAACGACCATATCGGTCGCTTCATCGGTACACTGCAAAGCTCCTATGGTCTGGCTAGCAACCTGACCGAGGCTTTCACCCGTTATAAGAGCCGCACAATCATTTTTCTTTGCGATGCGCTCGGATATTTCCATCATAAGCCTGCGCATAATAATAGTAAACAGCTCTTCGGGACAATCGGATCTCAGTTTTTCCTGAATTTTTGTAAACGGAACGGTGTACATTGTCATTGTTCCCGCATATTTTGAAACCTTTTGCAAAAGCCTAACAACCTTTTCTTCGGCACGGAGGCTTGTGTACGGCGGGCTTGCAAAATGTATCGCAGTGAGTCTTATTCCCCGCTTTGCCATCATATATGCCGCAACGGGAGAGTCTATTCCTCCGCTGATAAGAATTGCGGCGTTGCCGCCTGTTCCCACGGGAATACCGCCTGCACCCTTTATCGGATCCGAATGAATGTACGCGCCGAAATCACGGATTTCTACATACACCGTAATCTCAGGATTATGTACATCAACCTTGAGATGCGGAAATTTATCAAGTATCGCCCCGCCCGTTTCTCTGCAAATATCAGGCGACTTATACGGAAACTTTTTGTCACTGCGCTTTGCCTCAACCTTAAAGGTTTTTGCAGAGCCGAGAACGTCCGCAAGATATTCGGGAGCGGTCTTCAGGACAGATTCAAGGGTTTTTTCTTCGCATACCGCCGCCCTTGAAAACGTTACAATTCCGAATACTCTTGAAATTTGCTCGCAGGCTTCATCAAGGTCAGCGTCATCACTGAGCGGCTTTACATAAATTGTTGACTGAGCCGAAGTGATTTCAAATTTTCCTACAGAATTAAGGCAATGTTTTATGTTCTTTTTGAGTATGTCCTCAAATGCACGGCGATTCAGCCCTTTTAGAACTATCTCGCCGTCTTTTAAAAGTATAATTTCCTTCATAATTATTTTATTTTCAATTCCTATATTTCATCTGTGAGCAAGCGACGCAAGCCCTGTTTTTATTCCTCTGCACAACACGTCAACGTCCTCTTTGGTGTTGAATTCAGAAAAACTTATTCTCAGTGCACTATCCGCTCTTTCACTTGAAAGCCCCATTGAACTGAGAACGTAGCTTGGCTTTCCTTTGGCGCAGGCACTGCCCGATGAGACAAAAACATCAAGCTCTTCAAGAAAATGAAGCATTGTTTCACTGCGAACTCTGCCTGCCGAAATATTAAGCACATACGGCAAAGCGTTTTCCGGTGAATTAACCGTAACGCCGTCAACCAAGGATAAAAGCGACCTTGCATAGCTGTTGAGCTCCTGTACTTTTTTAAAATTTCCGTCAATATCAAATTCATTGCAGGCAACGCCAAAAGCCGCAATAAGCGGTAACGCTTCTGTGCCGGGACGAAGCTTTTTTTCCTGTTCGCCGCCATAGTGCAAGGGTATAAGCCTTACTCCCTTTTTTATGTACAACGCTCCGCATCCCTTTGGCGCATGTACCTTGTGGGCACTCACTGTGATAAGATCTGCTCCGAGACGTTTTGCATTTACGGCTGTCTTTCCAAAAGCCTGAACCGCGTCGGTATGACAAATCACATTGGGGTTTTTGGCTTTAGCCGCCGAAAAAATATTTGCGATTGGCATAACCGCACCTGTTTCGTTGTTGACGCACATAACGGAAACCAGTATCGTATCTTCGTTCACGGCGGCGGCAAGGTCTTCGGGATAAACAACGCCGTCGGAATGGGGAGCGACACGCACAATATCAAAACCGTCGGACTCCAGCTTGTTTGCCGCTTCAATAATACTGCTGTGTTCAACTGCGGAAATGACAATGCGCCTGCCCAAGCGTTTTTTTGCCTGAGCAACGCCGAACAATGCTGTGTTGTTCGACTCGGTGCCTCCGCTTGTAAAATACAACTCATCATATTGCACACCGATGCGCTTTGCAACACTTTTTCGGGCAGACACAAGTTCTTTCTCCGCATGTAACCCCATAAGGTGAAGCGATGACGGATTACCATAGATTTTTGTCATTATCTCGAACGCCTTTTGCGCTGCCTTTTCAGAAACTGCAGTAGTTGCGCTGTTGTCAAGATAATGTATCAAATCTATTCCCTCCTCAATATACAATTCTTTATTTGAATCGGAGCAATGCTTCGCTATGCTCGTCAAAAGCAGAACCTGTAATAAATTGCAAGCAGTGCAATGAGCATTGACCACTGAAATTTCGAAGCGGCACTCGCCGCCTAAGAGGCGCAAGACTCCTGTACTTAGATTATACTACACAAAACAAAAAAAATAAAGTAATATTTTAAACATAAGAGTATTATTTAAAATTCTTTAATTTTTCTATAAAAAAGGAAGCCCCGCAAAAGCGAAGCTTCCGAAAATTCATATTGAATTGCGTAAATCAGGCTTATCGAGGACGAAGAATTTCCTGACCTGTGCGGCCGATATTTTTATATCCGCCCGCTGCAGCAAGATATTTCTGAATCATTGTTGCGTCAACAATAGAAATTCTGCCGTCACCGCTTACATCAGCAGCAATAATCTGTATATCTGTAAGCTCTACAAGACCTATTGAGGCTTTCTGGATAAGTGTTACGTCATCAATAGTGATTTTGCCGTCACCGTTTACATCGCCGAAAATCTCCTTTGGAGTAGGCGGAGTTACGATGAGCTCAGGAAATACTGTACCTGTACCTGTCTTGAAGTCAAATCCGTTTACGTTGATTCTCAGTGTTACCTTTGAACCGTCCTCTGCAA
>UQQD01000040.1 GCA_900543095.1 uncultured Ruminococcus sp.
AAGGGAAATGTCGGCTTGCCGACAAAGGGTTTGCCGTTTTCGCAGAAAACGCCCCAACAACCAAAATTAACGGAACGGTCAAGACCGTTCCCTACAGATAACCGCAGGGCAAACGCTACACATTTTGACCGTTCCCTACAGATAACCGTTTTGACCGTTTCCTATATATAACGGAAGCGCACGCTCCCGGTCTACTTGCTTCGGATAAAAAGTATTCCGAGCGTGTTCGGTCCGCAATGAGATGTTACGGTACATCCGGCAAAGGTTTCGGTAATTTCATCAAAGCCCGGCATTATCTCGTTGATTTTATCCCTCACCTGTGCCACAACCTCACGGCTGCAGCCCGTGTGCGTTATGAATATTCTGTGTTTGATTATGTCCGTGCGCCCCTTGAGCCTGTCGGTTACATAGTCAAGTATAACCTTTTCTATGTTACCTCTGTATTTTTTGGACGGCGCCATTTTTCCGTCGTTTACATCAATACAGGGCTTGAGCTTCAGCAAGTTTGCGCCGAATGCGGCAAGCGGTGAACAGCGGCCTCCTTTATACAGAAAGTCTATGCTGTCAATAACAAAGCTCGCTTCTACCCTTGGTGCGACTTCAATACACGCCTTTTGGATTTCTTCGGCAGTCGCACCCTTTTGGGCAAGCTCCGCTCCGTAAAGCACAACGTGTCCTTCGCCCGAAGAAAGGTTGCGTGTATCCACAACATAGGTATCCTCCACCATTTGAGCCGCAGTGCAGGCGTTCTGATAGGAGCTTGAACAGTCGGAGCTTATGCAAAAGCAAATTATCTCATAGCCGAGGTCGTGCCAATAGTTGAAAACATCAAGATAGTCCGAAAGATTCGGCGCCGCTGTTTTCGGCAAAACTCCCGTTTGCTTAACATGGGCATAAATATCGTTCGGCGTTACCTCTATGCCGTCCTTGAGCATATTGCCGCCCATATTTATATAAAGCGGCACTGTTGAAATGTCGTATTTTTCAAGTATTTCCTTTGAAAGGTCGCAGGTGCTGTCTGAAATGATTTTTAACTTCATATTTGTTCTCCGAATTCTATATTATTTTGGATAGTTCGCTGTATTTATTATAACAGAATCAGCGATTTAATGCAACAATTTTTATGCTATATTAATAAGGCTTCACCCGTCTTTCGGGCGGCGGACTCGGATTTATATTTCATCTACAGTCCGTAAACGTCGTCATCACCGGGCGAATACTTTTTAGCGGTTTCGATAAAAAGGTCGGCAACGGGGTTTGTTATTGCTTTTGACCACGCCATAACATAGGCTACGCTTGTGTCGGCGTTATCTATAGCGAGGATTTTTGTATGGTCGGGTGAAAGATAATTTGCAAGTGATTCGGGAATGATTGTTATTCCCCTTTCGGCGGTCACGGCAACATACATTGACATAAGGTCATTGTAGCGGCTTTCGACCTTGGGCGATATGTGAAATGTGCGGAGAAGATCCATTATTTCCATATACAGTATCGGGGCGACGGCTTCGGACAAAAGCAGAAGCTTTTCTCCCGCAAGCTCACTGAAGCCGACAGTGCTTCTTCCCCGAAACTTATTTTTAACGCCCGTTACCGCAACAAGCGGGTCTGTGTGAGTTGCAAGTGTTTCTACAGAGGAATTTTCGGGAACCATATCTCTCGGCATAAAGCAAAAGTCATATTCGCCGCCCGAAAGCGCCTGTGTGCAGTCGGTAATGTCAAGCTGACGTATGTCGATGTTTACAGAGGGATAGTTTCTGCCGAAATCCTCAATGCATTTCGAGGGAAAGCTCAATGATGTAATATCACAGCCTACGGTTATCTTTCCCTTGCCTCCGTCGTGGAGCTGTTTTACAACGGTTTTTGCCTTATTAATGGTATCCACCGCCTCAACGGCGTACGGAAGCAGGGTTTTGCCCTCGTTTGTAAGGATAACGTCACGGTGCGAACGTGTAAACAGCCGAACGCCGAACTCCTTTTCAAGGTCGCCGATATATCGGCTCACCGTTGACTGAGATACATAGTTTCGCCTGGCGGCCTCGGAAAAGTTCAGCGTTTGTGCCGCAGAAATAAAACATATCAGCTGATTAATGTCCATATAGATCCCCTTTCATCAATAAATCGGTAAAAACAGGTAATAATACAAATGCAAAGCTCCCGCCCTCGGCGGCGCAACGCTTCTGTATTTTGGCAGGTTATGCAAAATATGGAAAAAACTGCGTCAAAACTCTTATTTTTGCATTATGCTTTGTGTTGAAATATTAATTTGCGTCTGCTATAATCTAAATATAGCATAACAGTATGCAAAATGTAAATAGCTATTTTAAATTTGTGCACAAGGAGTTTTGTCAGTTATGAAAAAAATCGTAGTTACAGGTATGGGCGCTGTGACTCCCGTCGGAATCGGCGTTGACGCTTTCTGGAAAAACATCACCGCAGGCGTTTCGGGAATCGACACCATCAAAACATTTGACCCGTCCGAGCTTGCCGTTCAGATTGCAGGAGAAATCAAGGACTTTGTTCCGTCGGATTACCTGCCAAAGGATTTGGTAAGAAAAACCGACCCGTTTATGCAGTACGCTTATATCGCCGCCGAAGAAGCGATTAAACAAAGCAGCCTGAAAATCGAGCCTGAACGCACGGGCATTACTATGGGAACCGCAATGAGCGGCGTTGCAACCACCGCCTTTACTCAGGACGCACTTTCGGGGGCTTCTCACAAAAAGGTAGGACCGAGGTTTATTCCGAAAATCCTCGGCAATATTGCCGCGGCAAACATTGCCATAGACTACAATATTCAGGGACCGAGCTTTACGGTAAGCACAGCCTGCTCGTCGGGCGGCGACGCAATAAACACCGCCTGTATGTGTATTCAGGCAGGCAAAGCCGACGTTATGCTTGCCGTGGGAGCCGAATCGGTTTTGTGTCCGCTTGTCATATACTCGCTTGCAAACGCAAAGGCGCTTTCACGCAGAAACGATACGCCCCAAACCGCAAGCAGACCGTTTGACATCAGCCGTGACGGCTTTGTAATCGGCGAGGGCGGCGGCGCTCTTGTTCTTGAAACCGAGGAGCACGCTCTTGCAAGAGGAGCAAAAATTTTCGCTGAGATAACAGGCTGCGGAAACACCAACGACGCATATCACGTTACCGCTCCCCACCCCGAGGGCAGAGGCGCAATAGCCTGTATGAAGCAGGCCGTTGCAGACGCAGGACTTTCTGCGTCGGACATCGGTTATATCAACGCCCACGGCACGGCAACCAGCAAGGGCGATTCGGTTGAAGTTGCTTCTATCAAGGCTGTTTTCGGCGAAAACCTGCCGTTTGTAAGCTCCACAAAGGGCGCTACGGGTCATATGATGGGCGCAGGCGGAATTACGGAAACCATTGCCTGTATCAAAACGATTGAAACGGGAGTCATACCCCCGACAATAAATCTTAACGAGGTTGATCCCGAATGTGACGGTATTGATTTTGTTGCAAACACCGCAAAAAATGCAAGGATAGATTACGCAATGTCAAACGCTTTCGGCTTTGGCGGTCAGAATTCAAGCATTATTGTGGGCAGATACAGATAAATTTTAACGGAGTGATTAAATGAACCTAACATACGATTATACAATGTTTAAGGAAACCTTTGAAAGCGAGTTCACCTGGCTTAAAGGCTTTATGAGAAACGTAAGGCGTTTCGGCTACAAAAACGCCGTTATGTACCCCGCAGGCGGCAAAAGCTGGACGTACTCGGAGCTTAACGCAGACTGCAACCGCTTTGCAAACGCACTGAAAGCAAAGGGAATTAAAAAAACCGACATCGTTACAATGCAGCTTTTTAACTCGCCCGAATTTTTGTTCGGCTACATCGCATCTCAGAAAATCGGCGCAATTTCAAACCCGATTAACTTTAACCTTTCTCCCGGTGAAACATCCGAAATTATGGGACACAACAAGCCAAAGGTTTATGTATATGATTCCGAAATCGTTCAGACTGCCGTAAAGGCGATTGAGCTTTGCAGTCATAAGCCCGAAATAATAATTGCGGTCAATAATTCCAAAAAAGAATTTTGTCCGCCTCAGGGACATATCCTTTATGAAGATTTTGTAAAGGAGTCAAGCGAAACCGATCCGCCGATCGACTTTGCTCCGCATATATACGACGAGGTCGCAAGGCTTCAAACCTCAGGCACAACGGGTACGCCAAAGGGCGTTCCCCTCAACAACGTAAACGAGGTTTTGTCGGCTCACGACGTTATTATGCACTTCCCCATCAACCCGACGGACGTTACTATGAATATGACTCCTTGGTTCCACAGAGGCGGGCTTCATTCGGGCGGTCCCACTCCCACACTGTACGCAGGAGCCGCTCTTGTTATTATGAGAACGTTTAATCCAAAGGTTTGTATGGAATATGTCGAAAAGTGTAAAATAACATTTATGACAGGCGTTCCGTCAATTTTGACCTTGCTTGCAACACGTCAGGAAAAGCACCCAAAGGACCTTTCGACACTCAAGGGTATCGTTACTATGGGAAGTCCGCTTGAAAAAGAAGCCTGCATACGTTTTCAAAAGGTTCTTACGCCGAACATTTTTAACGGCTACGGCACTACGGAAACATTCTGGAACACGTTTTTGCGCCCGTTTGATTTGCCTGAAATGTCGGGAACGGCAGGTCGTTCCTGCACGGACGACGAGGTAAGAGTCGTTAAGGTTTATGACGACAAAAAGGCAGAGCCCGACGAAACCGTTCCCACAGACAACAGCGTTGAGGGCGAAGTGATAATCAAAACGCCGGCAAAGTCAACCTATTGCTATGTCGGCAACGAAAAATCCACAAAAGAAAAGTTCTACAAGGGCTGGATGTACACGGGCGACATCGGCACTTGGGACGAAAAACAGTATATCACTATCGCAGGGCGCAAGGACGATATGATAATCAGCAAGGGCGAAAACATTTATCCCGCAAGAATAGAAGAGGTTATCAACCTCAATCCAAAGGTAAAGGAATGTATCGTCACGGGCGTTCCCGACAGCACAAGAGGCGAATCTATTGCCGCTTATGTTATCAAGGAGGACGAAAGCCTTACCGTTGACGAGCTTCACGACTATTGCTGTGCTTCACCCAACCTTTCAAAATATCAGGTTCCGAGATATTACCGCTTTGTCAGCGAGCTGCCGCACACGGCAACGGGCAAAAAACAGCACTATATTATTAAAAATCAGGCTAAAGACGACCTTAAAAACGGTCTTCTTGAAAGAAAGTAGGACTTGACTTTGGAAAATAAGAACTATATCCGCAAGGCAAATTACTATGAAACCGACAGAATGGGAATCGTGCACCACTCAAATCATATAAGATATTTTGAGGAAGCCCGAATAAGCTTTATGAACAGTATCGGGTGCGACGTTATGATACTTGAAAACGAAGGCGTGATTATCCCGAATGTTGACGCATATGCAAAGTATATCAAGCCCATCAGATTTTCGGACGAGGTATATATCGAGGTAAAGCTCGTCAAATTTAACGGAGCAATTATGAAGTACGAATACACCGTCAGGTTTTGCAGTGATAACAGCATTGCGGCAACAGGCTTTACTACACATTGCTTTGTCGGAAAGGATTTTAGACCTATCAGCATAAAAAAGAAGTATCCCGAATTTTATGAACGCTTAAACAACGCTTTGGAGGCCTGCTGATATGGCAGAAGCTTGAAATCAGTCCTCAAGAATGTTGATTTTTTCAAGCTCGTCAATATCATAGCTTGCGGTTTGAGCTTCAAAGGCTTTAGGCTGATTATCTCGGTCTTTATCCTGTTCAAGCCATTCAAGCAGCTTTGCGTAATGGTTTTGATAAGTCTTTCCCGACGATTCGAGATACACCGACAGGCGTTCGATTTTGGCAAGGTAAGCTTGAGGGTATTTTTCTTTGAGGCGGTCAACCTCGCTTTCTGTCAGCAAAACATTATCAAAAATACCGAATATATTACAATGACGTAAAGAGGGTGGGGTTTCTCCCCCTCTTTCTTTCATTCTTATATTCTTTATATTCTTTTCTTTCTTTGATTGTTGCCCCTTGACTGCCGCTTGACTGCCCTCAGTCTGCCGTTTGACTGCCCTTTTGACTGCCGTGTTTTGATATTCGTCATATTTTAATACAGTAATAATCGAATATTTCGGGGTTGCTTTGACTGCCACCTCGCCTGTCCCTTTCAGGTGCTCCAGCGCAACCCTTATTGCCTTGACCGTCAGCCCTAATTGCTCGGCTAATTTCGGATAACTTGTAACGAGCTGACCTCGCTTTACAACCGTCGTTTCAAACTTGCCCTCCTTTATATTCGCCGTTAAAATCAGATGTACAAAAAGCCTGAAGGTGTTTGCGTTTTTGTACCAGCCCCATCTTAAAATATTTCGGTCAAGCTTAACAAACGTACTCGGTTCGGACACAAAATTCCCCCTTTCATTTATTAAAAGGGCTTTTCTCCGAATAATTGCATAAAAGTATGCAATTTTCGCTCAAAAGCTTTTGAGTTATTTTTGTCTTTAATAAAAAAATAAAGCCGTAACCTGTGCCGACAGCTGAGTGTTCGGTGCGGTTACGGCTTTTAATTTTAGTTGTAAGATAAATTTCACGTTCCGACCGGGCGTTATTTTTCCATAAAATGCCTGATTATATCCTGTCGGGTGACTATGCCGATAAATGTTCCTCTGGCGTCCGTTACGGGAACAAAGTTCTGTTTGAGCGCACGGTCAAGAAGCTCGTCCATAGTTACGTCGATATTTACGGCAGGATTAAAATCCCTGCGGATTATATCTTTTACAAAATGCTTTTCCTGCTCTTTCATATTGTTATTCTGCTTGTCGAGTATGTAATAGAGAAAATCGCCCTCGCTCACTGTTCCGACATATGCTCCGTCATCAGAAATCACGGGAATAGCGGTGTAGCTGTGCGCGCGCATTTTTTCGATTCCCTGACGCAGGGTGTTGCTTTCATATATATACTTAATGGTTTCCTTTGGCTTTAAAAGCATTATTACATTCATTACTTACCTCTGTTATTTTTAAAAAATCTTGACGTTACATACAAATCGCCTGCAAGATATACTATGCCGAAAGTAAACAGCAGGGTTTTTATCTGCAAAAGTCCGCTTTGTATGATTATAAACGCAGTCAAAAAAACTGTTGCATAGGCAATCTGCTTTTTGCCGGTCTTAAAAAATATCAGCCATAACAGCAAATATGCCGCAAGCAAAGCTGTTGTGGATATTATCCAATAATGCTTCATAAGCTCCGAAGTAAAGCCCTTTTCAAGTATGCCTATGTTTACAAACATCAAAAACGCACTGCAATATCTTCCGATTCGGTCGATATATAGCATTGCCCTGTTATCGAACACAGTTTTATCGTATGTGTGCGTCCTTACATACACGATATGCGGTATGACAAGCACGGCAGTAAACAAAAGACCGAAAATATTTATAACATCAAAAAAATTCATATATTATCCTGACTTGTGTAATTTAATTCATTATTTACAGCGCAGCAGCCGTAAAAATCTTCTTTTTATTATTTTAACACATTATTATGATATTTACAAGCACCGCATAATGCGGCTGAAAATTAAACAGACTGTATATTACAAATTTGTAGTTGATTTTTTTGAATTAAAAAGGTATTATATATTTTATGATTTATTATTGGGAGAAGATTTAATTGAGTAACGGAAAAAAGAAATTCAAAATAAGCGGAACGCTTATTTTTAACCTTATCGTTGCCGTGCTTACGGTATATCTTCTGGTTTACTTTTTTGTTTCCGACGGCGGTATTATCGACTTGCTTAAAACTCCGAACAGCTTTAATATATGGTGGATTATTGTTGCTGCGCTAGCATATGACTTTAACATATTTATAGATTCGATTGTAACGCTTATCTATATTCGCACACAATTTAAGGATTTTAAGTTTTTTGAAGCGGTCAAGGTTGCTCTTGTGGGCGTTTTTTTCGGTGCGGTCACGCCCTCAAATACAGGCGGACAGCCTATGCAGTTATTTTTGCTTTCAAAAATGAAGGTGGGAGTCGGCTTTGGCTCGGCGTGTATGACGCAGAAGTTCATCGTTTATCAAATTATTTCTACCGCATTCAGTATTTTTGCCGTAATCGTTAGGTTCAATTATTTGCAGGACGCATTTACAAACTTTTGGTCCTCGGCATTTATCGTCCTCGGATTTACCGTTCAGCTCGCCGTTACGGCTCTGTTTTTGGTGGTATCATTTTCAAGAAAGCTCACAAAAAAGATAATCAACGCTCTTTATTGGTTGATGGTGCATATCAAATTCATTAAAAATCCCGACCGTAAAAAAGAAAGACTGGAAAAGGAATTTGCTATGTTCCACAGGGCAAATACCGAGCTTATGCACGATTGGAAAAGGCTTACCGCAATCTATGTGCTGGTGCTTATACAGGTGTTTGCCATACTTTCGGTACCGTACTTTATATATCTGTCGTTCGGTATGCCCGAAATTGCCGTTGCAAACGGTCAACAGCCTGCGTCTATGTTCGACTTTGTTTGTATTCAGTCGTTTGTACTGTTCACATCAAACCTCGTTCCGCTTCCGGGTGCTTCGGGCGGCGCAGAGCTTGCCTTTTCTATATACTTCACGCCGTTTTTTGTTATCGGCGGAGTGCAAAAAATCAAGCCTGCAATACTTTTGTGGCGACTCACGACCTATTACGCTTCAATCATCATTTCAGCTCCGTTCTCCTACTACACAAAGGGCAGAAAAGAATTTGAAGAGAATGAGCTTGACAAATTAACCGAACAGGAATATGAAGAATTGGAAGCGTCCGCTGAAAAATAAAGATTAATATTGAACATAAAAACAGCTCCTCAAACGGGAGCTGTTTTGTATTTACGGTACCGATTAAACATTTCCGCTGAATTGCAGGGACAGCCCTTGCGGCTGTCCGAGGGCAAACACTGTTCGCCCCTACAATACTGATTAAACATTTCCGTTAAATTGTAGGGACAGCCCTTGCGGCTGTCCGTGGGCTAAAGCCTTACGCTGATATTTTCTTGGCTTCCCCTTGAGGGGAAGCTGTCACGAAGTGACTGATGAGGTGGAAACATTC
>UQQD01000041.1 GCA_900543095.1 uncultured Ruminococcus sp.
TGCGGCTGTCCGTGGGCGAACGCCTCACGCTGATGTTCTTATGGCTTCCTCTTGAGGGGAAGGCTTGAAACCAACGGAACAGTCAAGACTGTTCCCTACAATACTGATTAAACATTTCCGCTAAATTGTAGGGACAGCCCTTGCGGCTGTCCGTGGGCGAACGCCTCACGCTGATGTTCTTATGGCTTCCTCTTGATGGGAAGGCTTGAAACCAACGGAACAGTCAAGACCGTTCCCTACAGATAATCGCAGGACGAAAGCAACACATTTTGCCCGTTCACTACAAAACTGATTAACTTTTCCGTTATATGGTAAGGGAATTTTCTGAGAAAACGCCCCACTTTGTTGCCTGCTGTAAAATTTTACAGAAAATTGTAACCGTTTGTAACCAATTTCACTTAAAATATTCTTTCGCGGAATAAAACATTTGTTATTCTGCCCTAAAAATGCCTTTGTAGCAAAAAAACGGGCGCAAAGGGTTGATTTTTGAAAACACTGATGTTATAATAGTTACAATATTGTTAATAAGTTACGCCGAGTTTGTAATTTTTATATTTTTAACAACGGTTTTTCTTATTAATATTTATCGGAGGTAATTACAATGCACAGGATAAAAAAGCTTACTGCTATTATTTTGAGCGTTCTTACGGTTTCGAGCGTATTTGTGTTCGGCAGCACCGCTTCGGTCGGCGCATCCGGCACGGGCGCAGGACTTGCAGAATGGGCTCTCAACGCCTATTATGAGGGTTGGAGCTATGTTTACGGCGGTTCCTCTCCGGGTGCGGTAGACTGTTCGGGTCTTATTTATTCATACTGCGGCGGAGAAAGAGTTGCAATGATTGAAACCTGCACAGAGCAAGGCTCTGTAAGTGCAGGCGTTCCGAATATTCACGGACTCGGACTTTGGCGTCCGGGACACGTCGGCGTTTATGTCGGCAACGGCTACGAGGTTGACGCAAGAGGCGACGATTACGGCGTTTGCTACGAAAAAATGTCATCATCATACCTCGGCTGGACATATTGGTTCAAGCTTGCCGCCGTTTCATATGTTGAAAACGGTTGGGAAGAATTTAACGGCGACTACTATTACTATGAAAACGGCGAGTACATAACCGATACTTCAAGAACTATCGGCGGAACTACTTACTACTTTGACGACGCAGGCCGTTCAAGCGAAACGCCGAGCGATACTTCTTCGACAAGCTCCTCTACAGACTCGTCAAGCTCCTCTACAGGCTCGTCAAGCTCCGACAGTTCATCGGCAACTTCGGCACCGACAACATATCAGCTCGGTTCAAGCGGCGATGAAGTAACAAAGATTCAGACGCGTCTTAAAGAGCTTGGCTACTTTGACGGCGAAATCGACGGTAATTTCGGCACAGCTACCGAAGCTGCATACAAAGCATTCCAGCTTGCCGCAGGACTTACGGTTGACGGTATAGCAGGCTCGGATCTTGACACACTGTATTCCGAGGACGCACCAAAGGCACAAAAAACCGATGACTCCGCCGAAAAAACCACAGAAGAAGCTACATCAGACATTAACTTTGCTTATGGCTCTGAGGGCGACAAGGTAGGCGAAATACAGTCAAAGCTCAAGGAACTTGGTTACTATACAGGCGAAATAGACAAGCAGTTCGGATACGGCACGACCGAATCGGTAACGGCGTTCCAGCTTGCAAACGGTCTTGAAGCAACAGGTGTGGTTGACGAGGCTACATACAGCCTGATGTTCAGCGACAGCGCAGTTGCAAACCCGAATCCCGCAACGGAAAATTCGGGAAACGTTCAGGAAACCACAGGTCCCGTACAGCTTCCGTCAATGGTCAGCCCGTCGGCTCTGATACTTACAAACGAACAAAATCAGACCTATGCAGACACTGCGTCGGACGTTGTTATTAAGACAAACAAGGTTACACAAAAGGCACTTTCAAAGTCATCTTCGGTTGCTCCGGCAGTTACTACCGCAAAGGTAAAGAGAACCGCCAACATATGGATTTGGTTTGTACTTGTTGCGATAATCCTCGGAGTAGTTGCGTTCGTATTCTTTATGCGTGACCGCAAGGGCGGAAGATATGCAAGATATTGTGCAAAGAAAAAGAAAACAACACCTAAGGCTGAATGGAATTCAAGGTGGTAAATACAACCTTGGTGCAGATATTTCCCGCCTCTTAGGTTGTAAATAATCCAATTAAACACAAAAGCTATAGTCCTCAAATCACCCGTTGGGTTGCTGATTGCGGACTATAGCTTTTTTGATTTACCATTTTCTCTGCGCCAAAAAGGCAAATAGCGTTTTGACAATATTGCTTTTGGGTTGTATTATTAAATACAATACCGAATATTAAACAGGAAAGGAAATAAATATGGATAAAAAAAGAATAATGAAGCAGTTTGAATTTTGCCTTGAAGCCGACAAGGAAAAAAAGATAAAACGCCAAACTCTTTTGTCCGACGGCAAAACAAGTGAGGACGACGCAGAACACGCATGGCATATGGCACTTATGTGCATTTTGCTCGGCGAGTATTCAAATGAGAAAATTGATCTGCTTAAAACGGTAACAATGATACTTATTCACGACATTGTTGAAATTGACGCAGGTGACACCTACGCATACGACAATGAAAACAAGAAAACTCAGCGTGAGCGTGAGCTGAGAGCCGCCGACAGAATATTCGGGATTTTGCCCGACGACCAGGGAGACCGCCTGAGAGCACTGTGGGAGGAATTTGAGGCGTATGAAACGGCGGAAGCAAAGTTTGCCCACGCTATGGACAACATTCAGCCGGCAATGCTCAACAATGCAACCGACGGAAAAAAGTGGGAGGAACACTCCATTCGTCTCAGTCAGATATTGAAGCGAAACAACCGCACCGCCGAGGGTTCAGAAGAGCTTTGGGACTATTCACTGAACAACTTTATAATGCCAAATGTAAAAAAGGGACGCATTAAAAATTAAGTAAGCACCGACTAAATCGCTTGTGCATATTGCGCTGTCAGATTTTCAAACATCAAACAGCGTTCAAGCGTGATTTAATCAGCGGTTATTCAGCGAACAGCTCCATAATCCAAGCGTTTTAACAGCCAAAGCAAACCGCCTCATACAATTCGTTGCCTGCCGCTTTTAGCTTTTAAATTTAACAAACAGGGCTTGAAATAAATACGATAAAATATTATAATAGTTAAGTGAATATCTATTAATGAGCAAATTACAGGTTTAAATAAATTTTATGAAACAGGGGTATTACTATGAGAATTGTGGTTCTTGCAGGCGGACTCAGCACCGAACGCGACGTGTCTATTTCTTCGGGAATTCTGGTTGCCGACGCACTCAGGGAAAAGGGACACGAGGTCGTTTTGCTTGACGTGTTCACAGGCTATGAAGAAAACATCTGCGACATTGACGCACTTTTTAAGAATAACTACAGTTTTGTTGACAAAATCAACGTCGGCAAAACCATTTCCGACATAAACGAAGTTAAAGAAAATCGTCTTGATAAGTCCGACAGATTTATCGGAAGTAACATCATTGAAATATGCAGCTACGCCGACATAACGTTTCTTGCGCTTCACGGCGGACAGGGCGAAAACGGACAGATTCAGGCAACGTTTGACTTGCTCGGTATAAAATATACTGGTTCGGGCTATCTCGGATCGGCTCTCGGTATGCACAAGGGACTTACCAAAAGCGTGCTTGTTCAAAACAAGGTGCTTACTCCGCAGGGTGAGGTATTTAAAACCGCAGAACAGGCAAAAAGCTGGAACACGTTTCCCTGCGTTGTAAAGCCTTGTTCGGGCGGTTCAAGCGTCGGCATAACAAAAGCAAGCACAAAAGAGGAATATGTTTTATCCGTTAAAGAAGCTTTTGACTACGGCGAAAGCGAGATTGTAGTTGAACAGTTTGTTAAGGGCAGGGAATTTTCGGTCGGACTGCTCGGAGGCAAGGCTCTTCCGCCTATCGAGATAATTCCCAAATCGGGATTTTATGACTACGCCGCAAAATATCAGGCAGGTGCAACAGACGAGATTTGCCCCGCCGACATAAGCGAAGAAACCGACAAAAAACTGCGTGACGCCGCCGAAGCCGCATACAAGGCTCTTTATCTCGGAAGCTATGCAAGAATTGATTTTATTGTTGACGAAAACGGCGATGCATATTGCCTTGAAGCAAACACACTTCCCGGTATGACCCCCACAAGCCTGCTTCCGCAGGAGGCTGCGGTTGAGGGAATGAACTACGCCGATTTGTGTGAAAAAATCATTGAAATTTCGCTGGAGAAAAAGTAATATGAAGCCTTTTACACTTGAAGAAATTGCCGCAGCGTGCTCGGGAAAATTTGTAGGAAGCGAAGAACAAAAAAAGCTTGTTATCACTTCTGTTGAGCGTGACAGCCGTCAGGTCAAAAACGGCTCGCTTTTCCTTGCAATAAAGGGCGAGAGGGTTGACGGCCACGACTATATAGAAAAATGTTTTGAAAGCGGTGCGGTCTGCGCCGTTTGCGAAAAAGAAATTTCAACCCCATCAAAACCGTATATCCTTGTAGACTCCACCCTTGAAGCGGTCAAGAAAATAGCAAGGGCTTACCGCAAAAAATTTGACATTCCGATAGTCGGAGTGTCGGGCAGTGTCGGCAAAACCTCGACAAAGGAAATGCTGTATGCCGTACTTTCGCAAAAATTTAAAACTCACAAGACCGAGGGCAACCTCAACAACGAGCTTGGCGTTCCTCTGACGATACTCGCTATGCCGGAGGATACTCAGGCGGCGGTCATCGAAATGGGAATTTCCGATTTTGGCGAGATGTCAAGACTTGCTCAAATTGTTGAGCCGACAGTCTGCGTGCTGACGATAATCGGCTGTTGTCACCTCGAAAATCTCGGCGACCGTGACGGCGTATGCAAAGCAAAAACCGAGATGTTCGACTATGCCGCCGATAATGCGGAATTTATACTTAACGGCGACGACGACAAGCTTTCCCGAATAACCGAGGTAAGAGGCAAAAAGCCCATATTCTTCGGACTTGACAGCAAAAACAGATACACCGCCGAAAACATACAGAACAACGGAGAGGGCGGCATAAGCTGCACCCTTTGTATTGACGGCGAAAAAACAGACGTTGTAATTCCCGCAATAGGCAATTATATGGTGTCAAACGCTCTTGCCGCCGCCGCAGTCGGCAAAGCTTTGGGGCTTAACAATGAACAGATTAAAAACGGTGTTGAAGCCTACAAAACCGTAGGAAGCCGCGCCCACGTTATCAATACAGGCAGAATCAGAATTATCGACGACTGCTACAACGCAAACCCGACGTCGGTCAAAGCGTCGCTTGAAACGCTCTCAAACTTTGAGGGCAGAAAGGTTGCAATCCTCGGCGATATGAAAGAGCTTGGCAGGGATGAGCTTAAACTACATTATGATACGGGAGTTTTTGCAAAAGCACACGCTGACGCTGTTATTGCAATAGGCGAGCTTTCAAGGGAGCTTGCAAGGGGCGCAAACGGCAAGTGGTTTGCCGACTCAGACAGTGCAAAGCCCGAAATCCTTATGCAGGTCAAGGACGGAGATACAGTGCTTGTAAAGGCTTCACATTCAATGCAGTTTGAAAAGATTGTTGATTTTTTGTGCGAGCGTTACGGCCAATAAAATCAATTTAAATAAAATTAAGGAAAGGCAGGGGTCAATATGTCAGTTTCGTATATGACACATCCTCTAATCAAACACAAAATTACAATTCTACGCAAAAAAGAAACAACTACGGGCGAATTTCGCTGTCTTATTGAGGAGATTGCTACGCTTATGGGCTATGAGGCGCTTTCGGATCTTCCTACGACAGAGATTGAAGTTACTACCCCTATTGAGAAAACCGTACAGCCTGTTATCGCAGGCAAAAAACTTGCCGTTGTACCGGTCCTCAGAGCAGGTCTTGGTATGGTAAACGGAATTTTGGCGCTTGTTCCGTCGGCAAAGGTCGGTCATATCGGTCTTTACCGTGACCCCGAAACCCACGAGCCGCACGAATACTATTGCAAACTGCCCGAAAAGATTGACCAGCGTCAGGTTGTTGTTGTTGACCCTATGCTCGCAACAGGCGGTTCGGCTGTTGCCGCAGTTGACTTCATTAAACAGCACGGCGGCAAAAAGATAAAATTTATGTCTATAATCGCCGCTCCCGAGGGTGTAAGCGCTCTGATGAAAGCTCACCCCGACATTCAGCTTTATGTCGGCTGTCTTGACAGATGTCTTAACGAAAACGCTTATATCTGCCCCGGTCTGGGAGATGCTGGCGACCGTATCTTCGGTACCAAATAATTATGCAAAAAAGCGGTGGGTTTTGGCCACCGCTTTTCTTATTTCTGCATTTATCTTATTTTTCCGTCTTCAGCCGTTCGATCTCTTCCTGCAATTCTCCAAGCTTTTTCATTGCCTTCTGCAGATCCTGTGTTTTCGTGTTCTGATCCTCTGGTGAAACATGATCCGGCTGTGGAAGGGGCTTTTCTTCTTCAAAATAAATCGGATCGATATGAAGCTGGTAATCCTCTTCCGAAATTTTGATAGGCTCAGAAGCCTTTGGCGCTTTGGGTTCCTTCCTTGGGACTGCTGCTTCCCTATCCGGCTTTTCCTTGGGCTTCCTTACAGACTCTTCCCTGGATTTCCTTACAGGTTCTTTTCTGGGCTTTCTCACAGGTTCTTCATCTTCTTCCTCGTCCTGCTCGTATTCCTCGTCATCGTACCCGTCATCATCCTCCTCATCATCTTCTTCCTCATCATACTCTTCATCCTCATACTCTTCGTCCTCCC
>UQQD01000042.1 GCA_900543095.1 uncultured Ruminococcus sp.
CGGCTAACGGCCGCCGGAGGCGACTCCAGGGATAGTGCAACAGAAAATTACCGCCGAATTTCGGTAAGGATGGAAAGGTGAGGTAAGAGCTCACCGGAGGCAGGGAGACCTGCCTGCCGTGTAAACCCTATTTGAAGCAACACCGTGGTAGGACAATACGCTTGCTCGGCGTGTCCTTAGGAGGTGGCATTGAGCAGTTTCGGCAACGGACTGCCAAGATAGATGGCTGTTCACGACAGAACCCGGCTTACAGATGTAGTCACAAACACCCTCTCATCTTTAGAGAGGGTGTTATTATTATATATACGGAAAGATACAAACATATGAAAATAAACGGAAAATTTAAATATTCTATTGCAGCCGCCTTTGAAAGGCGGTTATTTTAATTAAATTTTGTACTTGACACAAAAGTTTAGCAGTTCACAAAACTGTAAACACTTATATTTTATCAAATGCATTAGCAATTACGTCTTGTGAAAATTTACAAGTATTGAGTGTAAAGATAAAAAATACACATATTATACTTGTTAAAGTCAATAAAAAAACGTGTGAACAATTAGCACAAGTGTAGAATTTTGCCGAAAAAAAGAATATAATTAAAACAATAAATATGACTAACAGGAAGTGAATTTATGCCAAAAAGGAAATGCAGTAATGTTGATACTTCTTTTGGAAAGAATATCACAGATTACCGAAAGTTGTGCGGTTTAACTCAGCAGCAGGTTGCCGATATGCTCAACCTTAACCGAACTACCTATACAAAGTACGAAACCGGTGTGTCTGAGCCGAGTATTGAAATTATGAAAAAGATAGCTTCAATTTTCGGTGTTGATGTGAATGCACTTTTTGATGTTCAGCCGTTTGAATTAACATTTGCAGATTCTGATATGCCTTTGTACAGTCTTTCGAAAGATGAGCAGGAGCTTGTCGGTTTGTATCGTATGTTTAATGATGATGAGAAACAGCGTGTTATGGAATTTATCAGTGAACTAAAGGATGACAAAAATAATCCGTTCACTTGATTTTTTTAAAAAAGTCTTTACATTTTGGCACAAGTATGCTAAAATATAACAGTTGACCTACGCCTCGGAGCAGGGGATAAGCCGCAATGCGGAATTTCACAGCCCTGTCCTGGGACATAAGGCAAAATTTATAAAAAGGTGGAATAACAATGTTAAAAGAAGAAAAGCAGGCAATCATTGCCGAATATGCAACTCACGAGGGCGACACAGGTTCTCCCGAAGTACAGATCGCACTTCTCACAAAGAGAATCAATGACCTTACCGAGCACCTCAAGATTCATAAGAAAGACCATCACAGCAGACGCGGACTTCTTATGATGGTTGGTCAGAGAAGAAGCCTTCTCGGTTACCTCAAACAGGTAGATATTGAAAGATACCGTGCAATTATTGCAAGACTTGGTATCCGTAAGTAATCAGACAGTCAGGGCAAGCGAAAGCTTGCCCTAAATTTGGTTTTTTTCGGGGTTTTATCTGATGCCCTTTAGCGGTAAAACGATTAAATAAACGGTTGACAAAAGGGCTTTGTTTAATGGTTTTATTGCTAAATCGGCGTAAAATCCCGTAAAATAATAAAGTGAAGTTAAACTTCGGAAAGGATTTTACAATGAACAAAATGATGACATTCGATAAGTACAGAGTGTTTGAGACTGAATTTGCAGGCAGACCTCTCAAAGTTGAAACAGGCAAGATGACTCAGCTTGCAAACGGTGCGTGCCTTGTGCATTACGGCGACACTACCGTACACGTTGCCGTTACAGCATCGGCAAAACCGAGGGAGGGCGTTGACTTTTTCCCGCTTTCGGTAGATTATGAAGAAAAAATGTACTCGGTAGGAAAAATCCCCGGCTCTTATCTCAAGAGAGAGGGCAGACCTTCGGAAAAAGCAATTCTTACAAGCCGCGTTATCGACCGTCCTATCCGTCCGCTCTTTGACAAGAGTATGCGTAACGATGTTTCGATAGTTTGTACCGTTATGAGCGTAGACCCCGATTGCCAGCCTGAAATTGTTGCAATGATCGGTGCGTCTATTGCAATTTCAATTTCCGATGTTCCGTGGAACGGACCAATCTCGGGCTGTTCTGTAGGTATGATAGACGGAGAGTATATCATCAACCCCAACGAGGAACAGAGAAAGCTTTCTCAAATGGCAACAACCGTTGCTTCAACAAGCTCAAGAATCGCAATGATCGAAGCAGGCGCAAACTGCGTTTCCGATGACGAAATGTACAATGCTATTATGGCAGGTCACGAGGCTAACCAGAAGATTATTAAGTTTATCGAAGAAATAAAAGCGGAAATCGGCAAGCCAAAGTTTGAATTTGCAAGTCTTGAGCCTGATCACGATATGTTTGAGGCTATCAAAGCATTTGCGGAGGAGGACGTTAAAGCGGCCCTTGATACCGACGATAAAACAGTTCGTGACGAACGCTTAAAGCCTATCTATGAAGCTGTACACGAAAAGTTTGATGAAATATATCCCGAAAGTGAAGCTCTCATCGACGAGTGCCTTTACAAAACTCAGAAGTTTATCGTTCGCCGCTGGCTTCTTGATGAACAGAAACGTGTTGACGGCAGAGGTATGGATGATATTCGTCCTCTTGCTTCCGAAGTCGGCGTGATTCCGAGAGTTCACGGTTCTGGAATGTTCACAAGAGGACAGACTCAGGTGCTTACAATCGCAACTTTGGGCCCTGTATCCGACAAACAGCTTCTTGACGGTATTGACGGCGAAACCGAAAAGAGATATATTCACCACTACAATTTCCCGAGCTATTCCGTAGGCGAAACAAAGCCGAGCCGCGGTCCGGGCAGACGTGAGATCGGTCACGGCGCTCTTGCCGAACGTGCTCTTGTACCGGTTATTCCGTCGGTAGAAGAATTTCCGTATGCCCTCAGGCTTGTATCCGAGGTTCTTTCGTCAAACGGTTCAACCTCTCAGGGTTCAATCTGCGGTTCAACACTTGCGCTTATGGACGCCGGTGTTCCGATTAAAGAGCCTGTTGCAGGTATTTCCTGCGGACTTATCACGGAGGGCGACCGTTGGATGACGATGGTAGATATTCAGGGACTTGAAGATTTCTTCGGCGATATGGACTTTAAGGTTGCAGGTACTCATACCGGTATCACTGCAATTCAGATGGATCTCAAGATCAGCGGACTTACTCCCGAAATGGTTAAAGAAGCACTTGCAAAAACTCACAAGGCTCGTAACTATATCCTTGACGAAGTAATGCTCAAGGCCATTGCAGAACCGAGAGCAGAGCTTTCTCCATATGCTCCAAAGATGTTTACAACTACTATTCCTGCCGATAAGATCAGCGAGGTTATCGGCAAGAGCGGTAAGGTCATCAAGGAAATTCAGGCAGAATGTGATGTTAAGGTTGACATTGAGGAAGACGGCGAAGTCGGACAGGTATTTGTATCAGGTCTTGATACCGATAAGTGCAAACGTGCTATTGAGATAATCAAAACCATCGCTGTTGACCCTGAGCCGGGCGCAATATACCTCGGCAAAGTAACAAGAATTATGGACTTTGGCGCATTTGTAGAAATTGCTCCGGGAAAAGAAGGACTTGTACACATTTCTCAGCTTGACGTAAAGCGCACAGATAAGGTAACCGATGTTGTAAGTGTCGGGGATATTATCCGCGTTAAGGTTATGGAAATTGATGACAAGGGCAGACTTAATCTTTCCCGTCGTCAGGTTCTTATTGATGTTGACGGTCTTACTCCCGAAAACGATGTAGATGATCCAAGACCTTCACGCCCACACAGACCTAGGGGCAACTACAACCGTAACGGAAGAAGATAACAGAAAAAATAAGGCAGTCGTTAAATGCGGCTGCCGTTAATTTTTGAATTCAAATAAAAGAAAGGTCGGAACATCAGCTGTTCCGACCTTATGTGCTTTTAGGTTACGTTTATTTAATTTCTTTTATCCAGTCTTCGGGAGCTTCAATTTTGCCCATTTGGATACCTGTAAGAGTTTCATACAGCTTTCTTGTAATCGGTCCCATTTCTTCCATTCCGCTTGGGAAACAGATTTCTTTGCCGTGGTCGTTGATTTTGCCTACAGGCGAAATAACTGCCGCCGTGCCGCAAAGACCACATTCGGCAAAGTCCTTTACCTCGTCAAAATAAACCTCACGCTCTTCGGTTTCAAGTCCGAGATAATGTTCTGCAACATACATAAGCGAGCGCCTTGTGATTGACGGGAGTATGCTGTTTGACTTAGGTGTAACTACCTTGTTGTCCTTTGTAACGAACAGGAAGTTTGCACCGCCTGTTTCTTCAACCTTTGTTCGTGTTGCGGCGTCAAGGTACATATTTTCATCAAAGCCCTCCTGATGTGCCGTAACAATAGCGTGCAGGCTCATTGCATAGTTAAGACCTGCCTTAATATGACCTGTGCCGTGAGGTGCGGCTCTGTCAAAATCAGAAACCTTGATTGTAATTGGCTTTGCGCCGCCCTTAAAGTACGGACCAACGGGCGTGGTAAAAATTCTGAATTGATACTCGTCGGCAGGCTTAACGCCGATAACAGCCGAAGAACCGAACATATACGGGCGGATATAAAGCGTTGCGCCTGTTCCGTAAGGAGGAACAAAGTCGGCGTTAGCTTTTACTACTCTGCAAACCGCGTCAACAAATTTGTCCTTGGGGAATACAGGCATTTCAAGGCGCTTACAGCTATCCTCCATACGCTGAGCATTGAGGTCGGGTCTGAAAACAACAATTCTGCCGTCAGCCGTTGTGTAGGCTTTCATACCCTCAAAGCAGGTCTGAGCGTATTGAAAAACACCCGCACATTCGTTGATTGAAACTGTTGCATCCTCGGTCATAACGCCGTCGTCCCACTTGCCGTCTTTATAATTTGCCACAAATCTTTCGCCTGTTTTAATATATGCAAAACCAAGATTTGACCAGTCAATGTTTTGTTTTCCCATTGTGATTACTTCCCTTCAAAGTTTATAACTTTATTTTAGCACCGAAATGCAGGTTTTGTCAACGATACTTGCAAAAATACGGACGTTTTTCAGAAATAAATATAAATCGGAGCAGAGCTTTGTTTTGCTTACGGCAGATAGCAAACAGTGCTGCCTGATATGTGCAGACAACTGCACATTAATTATTTTTCAGTTATAGAATTATAATTGGTGCTAATTGTAAAAGCATCAGATTGCCGCTGAAAAAATTGTAAAAAGGTATTGACAAAAGCTCGCATTATGATATAATAAATAAGCTGTACGATTTAACATATCACAGTAGAACTGCGCCAATAGCTCAGCTGGATAGAGCAACTGCCTTCTAAGCAGTAGGTCAGGGG
>UQQD01000043.1 GCA_900543095.1 uncultured Ruminococcus sp.
ATCCGGCTCCCGCAACCAAGTAAAGCACTAACCTTTATGGTTAGTGCTTGTTTTTTATTTTTGCAAAGCCGAACCGACGACCTGAGGGTTCCCGAGGTGAGCGAACAAAAACAATTCGGTGAATTGTTTTTGGGAAGCGATTAACTGAAATAAGGAGTTTGCAGACGGATTTGTAATCCGTCGCACAAACAACTGTATTTCAGGAAGGTCAACCGAGCCTTGCGAGGGCGATAATCGGTTCAAATCCGGCTCCCGCAACCAAGTAAAGCACTAACCTTTATGGTTAGTGCTTGTTTTTGCTGTTTTGCCACAACTATTTGATATAGAGCCTAAAATAAATTCCGCCTTAGTAATACCGGAATATTATTGTGATTTTTGTGCTTTGCAAAACTATATGATTTTATTGTTGGAGGAGTGCAAACATTTTAAGGCGATATAGGGCAGCAAAGAGTAACTAAAAATTATGTTGCAAATTATCTGTTCGTTTTGCTGATTTTAAATAAACAAAAAACATTATTCACCGCCGAATCAATGCGGATATTTTTCGATAAGCTCGTGCAGATCATACGGCGTTGCCTGATATACAAAATAGTTCAGCCAATTTGTATAAAGAAGCGTTGCGTTGCTTCTCCAAATCATCGGCGGAGTTTTTGAAGCATCGTCGTCAGGAAAATAGTTGCAGGGAATATTCGGGCTGATACCCTTGTTGCAGTCACGAAAATACTCGTTTGCAAGCGTATCCCTGTCATATTCGGCGTGCCCCGTGATAAAGACCTGCCTGCCTGTTTTGTTTGCCATAATCGCCGCACCCGCTTCGTCCGAAACCGATAGTAACTCAAGCGACGGACATCGTTTTACGTCGTCAAGTTCTATTCCAGTGTAGCGTGACTGCGGTATTTCAAAAGTGTCGTCAAATCCCCTCATAAGCGGATGATTCGGCATTAATACTTTGTGACGGTATATTCCGCTCAGCTTTTGCTTTAGCGGATATTTTTTTATGCCGTAGTGGTAGTACAAGCCTGCCTGAGCGCCCCAGCATATGTGAAATGTCGAATATACGTTGTGTTTTGACCATTCCATTATTTCACAAAGCTCATCCCAGTAATCGACTTCCTCAAATTCAAGCTGTTCAACGGGTGCGCCTGTGATGATAAGTCCGTCAAAGGTTTCGTTTTTTACCTGCTTAAACGTCTTGTAAAACGTTGTCAGGTGGTGGGGTGAGGTGTTCTTAGAGGTGTGGGAAGCCATTTGTAAAAGCTCAATGTCAACCTGAAGCGGACTGTTGCCCAAAAGCCGTAAAAGCTGGGTTTCGGTCGTAATCTTTGTGGGCATAAGGTTAAGTATCAGAATCTTCAGCGGACGTATGTCTTGCCTGAGCGCAACATCGTCGGGCATAACAAAGATATTTTCCGATTCAAGTACCTTGATTGCAGGCAGATTGCTTTGAACCTTAATCGGCATTCTCTCACCTCCTTGTAAGATATTTTGTCAGGGCAGACCGCCCTGAAATTTAATTCAATGTATCAGTATTGTTTTCCCCAATATACCATATGCTTGGCGGGCTTTCCGCAGCACACGCAGGTGTCGGCAATGTGTTCCTCCTCAAACGGAATACATCTGCTCTTTACGCCGCCTGTTACGTCCTTGAGTTTATCCTCGCACTCCGAATCGCCGCACCACATTGCTTTGATAAAGCCGGGGTGGTTTTTTGCAATGTCGAGGAACTCATCATAGTTTGTTGCGGTAAATGTCTTTTCCTCTGTGTTTTTAAGCGCCCTGTCATACATATCGTTGTGGATAGTTACCATCAGCTTTTCAACGTAATCGGTAACCTCGTCAAGCGGAACAAAGGCTTTTTCTCTTGTGTCGCGTCTTACGACTACGCACTGGTTTTTCTCAATGTCCTTCGGTCCCAGCTCAACTCTTACCGGAACGCCTTTCATCTCGTATTCGGCAAACTTCCAGCCGGGAGCGTGGTCGGAATCGTCAAGCTTTACTCTGAATTTTTCGGCAAGCTTTGCTTTAAGCTCGTTTGCTCTTTCAAGCACGCCCTCCTTGTGCTGAGCAATAGGAATAAGCGCAACCTGAATAGGCGAAATCTTCGGCGGAAGCACAAGCCCGTCGTCGTCGCTGTGTACCATTATCAGCGCACCGATCATTCTTGTTGAAGCGCCCCATGAGGTTTGGTGCGGATAGTGCTGTTTGTTGTCCCTGCCTGTAAAGGTGATGCCAAAGCTCTTTGCAAAGCCGTCGCCGAAATAGTGAGAGGTTCCGCCCTGAAGCGCAACGCCGTTGTGCATCATAGGCTCTATTGTATAGGTAGCCTCTGCACCCGCAAACTTTTCTTTTTCGGTTTTCTGACCGATAACGGCGGGAATAGCAAGGGTCTCCTTGTAGAAGTCTGCATAAACGTGCAACATTCTGAGGGTTTCTTCCTTGGCTTCCTCGGCAGTCTCGTGCATTGTGTGACCTTCCTGCCACAAAAATTCCGATGTACGCAGGAACGGACGTGTGGTTTTTTCCCACCTTACGACACTGCACCACTGGTTGTACAGCTTTGGAAGATCACGGTATGTGTTAATTATTTTTTTGTAATGTTCGCAGAAAAGTGTTTCCGAGGTCGGACGAACACAAAGGCGCTCGTTGAGCTTTTCCTGTCCGCCGACAGTTACCCAAGCACATTCCGGTGCAAAGCCCTCGACGTGTTCCTTTTCCTTTTGAAGCAGGCTTTCCGGAATAAACATAGGCATATACACGTTTTCGTGACCTGTTTCCTTAAACCTGCGATCAAGGTCAGCCTGCATATTTTCCCATATTGCAAATCCGTAGGGTCTGATTACCATACAGCCCTTTACGCCTGAATAATCGACAAGCTCTGCTTTTTTTACAATGTCGGTGTACCACTTTGCAAAGTCTTCGTCCCTGCTTGTGATAGCCTCGACCATTTTTTTGTTTTCTGCCACAAGAATCCCCTCCGTTGCGGATAATTTTAAATCGGAGCAATGCTCTGCCTTACTTGCAAGGAGCATTAGCTCCTCAGAGTTTCAGTGAAAGATTATTACTCCCGCCGAAATCCTGAACCGTCCCCGCCGCTCAGGAGGCAGGGGACATTTTTACTTAGGTTATAACTTCTTAATTATACATATTTTATAAAGATTTTTCAAGTGTTTTGATACAACAGCGCAAATTTCAGTGTGTAGGTTTACAATAGATGCGTTACAGAAGCAAGAAAAAAAGAATAGCAAATAGGAAAAACCTGTGTTACAGTTAAATTGACACAAAACAACAAAGGAGAAACGTAGTTCGTATTCATCTGCTGTTTTCATTGAGCATATGCTCCATGCTTTTCCGTTAAAAGTTGAATGTGTACAGACAGATAACGTAAGAGAATTCACAAAAAGACTTTTAAAAGAAAATGACTTAACCTTATTTGAAGAAAAGCTCAATGATCTTGGAATCAGGCACAAGTTGATTAAGCCATACACTCCCGGACAC
>UQQD01000044.1 GCA_900543095.1 uncultured Ruminococcus sp.
TAAGAATATCTTCAAAGTGTTTGTATGAAATGTATACAGAGTCTGTGAGAGGTGCGTCAAAAGCAACACCCTTTGTGTCGATGTTAATCGGCATAGCACGGTCGTAAACCTTATCAGTAATGGCAAAGGTCGAGTCATCGTTGTTAGCAGTACCGATGTACCACATATTCGGTGGGATTCTGAGCTGACCGTTTACAATGTGTTTCGGGTCTGATGGCCATGAGTTCGGGATAATATCAACTACCCACTCATCTCTTGACGGCATTTCAAGAATTGAAAGCATTTCTGCGAAGTAATACTCAACTCGAGCGATGTTCATTTCATCGAGGATTACCGCATAGATGTTTTCGTTATATGATGCCTCATACATTGCACGGAGAAGTTCTGTTTCGTTGAACTTCTTTGTAAATTCGTTGAAATAACCGAAAAGCTCTGTTCTGTCACGCCACGACGGCTGAACAGACGCAACGATTGACGGATTGTTTACAAACTTACCAAAGGCATAGGCAAGTGAAGTTTTACCTGTACCTGAAATACCCTGAAGGATAATAAGTCTTGTTGAAGCAAATGCAGCAACAAAAAGTCTGATAAGCTTGATATCGTAGTAAAGTCCGAGCTGTGAGCAAGCGAACATTCTGAAACGCTCACAGAACTCTGGAAGCGTGATGTCATTGTCATAAACAGGCGGCTGATAATCTTTCCAAAGCTCGTCGATCTCTGTAAGCTTGTAGAAACGGCTTTCGCCTGTATCCTCTTCTTCGCCGTTGTTGAGCGTTTCGAGTTCTTCGCCTGTAAGCTCCGAAATCTCATTCGGATTAAGACCGATCTGTGAAACCTTCATAGAGAGGATCTTGTCTTTTTCGAGATTGAGACGCATAACCTCTTTGTTGAGAGCCTGAACCTCCTGAACAAGCGAGGCAGTGTCTTTTCTTCTTTGGCGTGAACGGATAGACTTTTTTACGGCGACGATTATTAGCCATACCAAAAGTCCCAATACAGCAGCAAGAAGCACGATTGCAAGAATTGCAATGCCCCACGCAAGTCCGCCAAGCTCGGTAGTATAAGCGTTTATTATGTTGATATAGGCAGGGAAGTTAAATGCATTTCCTATACCGGTAAAAATTCCCTGTATAATTGACCACAACGAGCCAAAAAACTGACCGAGAAAATCAAACAGAAATTTAAATACTGTATCCACGGTACTTCGTCTCCTTAAAAAAATCTATCTGTGTTTTTACTTCCACCCGAAAGAAAGCGGTCACCTCAGGTGACTGATGAGGCAAAAAGCAACCGTTTTATGTAACACGCCGCTTTGCGGCTACACCTCATCCGACGGCTTCTCATCAAGGAGAAAGCTTTTGATGTCCCTGCTTTTCGGGAGAACAATGTCCTCCTCTACATCGGAACGGTAAAGACCGTTCCCTACATTTTCAATGCAGCAATGTTTCATACCCAAACAACGTCCGTCCGACATATTCACTGCATTTTATCTTTGATGTAGTAAGTTGCGGAACTATGCAGGAGGACTTACGCCCCCTGCATACATATTCCGTTACTTAAGCACCCGGTGCTTAGGGACAAATAAAATTCGAATTACATTTTTTTTGAACCGTCCTCGGAAATATTGCTTTCGGCAGGTGTTTGCACCGACTGCTTATTTTCCTGCGGTTCGCTCTGATTTTTGCCGATCGAGGCAAGATACTCTTCAATAGCTTTTTGCTTTTGTTCTTCCGTAAGTCCGGAATTTGCAACGGCGTCCTGAGCAGCCTTTACTGCCTTTTCTTTGTTGTATGCGATTATGTTCATTACAACACGAATAGCTTCATAAACAAAGAATATTATCATCGGCAGCAGAACGCAAAGGAAAAATCCGAGCTGAGTTCTTAAAAAGCTTAAAACTGCGCCAACTCCGCTTATTTTGTTGCCTGTGTATTTGGCAACTATAGTTGAAGAAGTTTGAAGGTCTTCGTCGGGTTCGGGGTTGGTTCCCCTGTTGTCACCCTGAGTTTGATAATAGGTTATGCTATCATCGTTTATAACATCAACAATCCTGTGTGTGTTAAGCATCTGTACTCCGTCAATCTTAATCGGGAATGACACTACATCACCAACCTGATATTCATAGGACGGATCATTTGTGATTTCACAAAAGATAAGATCATTCGTTTTAAATGTATCCTTCATAGAATCAGACTGAACACTGAGGGGCGCAATCCCGAAAATTGTCGGAACGCCCGATGATTTTGATGTCAGCGACAGGGTAACTATCAATACCGATATTGCTAAAATCAAAATGACAATAATATCAATAACGATATTTAAAATTTTCTTAACTACTTTCATATTGTTCTCCAAATTTTTGCGGGGTTAGACATTTGCGTTTTTTCCAAGCCGAGTAAATTACTCGGCTTGGAAATAATTTTGCACTTCAGTTGAAAAATTTATTCTACTACAAGTGCAACATTTACACTACTAATCAAATTAGCTACACTTATATTCTGTGAATATACGTTTGCAGCTTCACCGTCAAGGTAAACAACAACTGTTACAATATCTGAGCCATCCTGCTTTACCGTGCCAAGATCTTTGTTTGAAACAGTAGAAGCAGCAGTAAATGTATAATCGCTACCCAAAGCAGTATTATAAGCACCTGTTTGTGTAAGAACCTTGTTAGTAGCAGCTGCAGGAGAATAAACGCCAACTACAGTACCGTTATAAGCAATACCAACACGAATAGCAGATGACATATCTACTCCGGGTACTGTGGTTATTGATAAAGACTTAAGTTTGAGACTTCCGGTTGCTGACTCATCAGTAGCACCTGTTAACTTACACTTAATATTTTCTGTGTAATAATCTGAGCCTGCTGTTGCACTTTCAACAATTGCATCATCAGCCGCAACATAATTATCATCATCCTTAGCTTCAACTCTATAGCCTGTTGTTAAGTTAGCATCAGGGTTAAACGATGCCGGATTAGCTTCTACAGAGGCTGTTTTTGAAACCCCGGTTACGCCGTCATAGTTTAAATAGTCTGTATGTCCCCAAAAATCAGGGTCAACAGCACCATGAGTAGCTGTCTGGATTACAAGACCTTTTGAAGCAGTAGCTTTCATACTAAGACCCGAAGCTGTAGCATTTGGGTTAGATGTAAACCATGCGAATGTTGCTGTGCCGAGTGCGAGCATTGCTACAAGGAGCATTGCTACCGAAGAGATTAATAATCTCTTTCTGGATTTTGCTTTCATGAGAAATTCCTCCTAAAAAAATTGTTTTGTCCCTAAAACACCATAGGGAATTTTTGATTTATATTAGTGCGTTTTGCACTTAATACCGATTGTTTTGCCGATATTTCACGACCTCCCCTTGAGGGAAAACTGTCGCCAAAGGTGACTGATAAGGTGAAAAACTTTTGATTTGTGTGGTAAAATCATTTAACGCCGCTTGGCGGCTACACCTCATCCGACGGCTTCGCCGCCA
>UQQD01000045.1 GCA_900543095.1 uncultured Ruminococcus sp.
TACCAATGTTAACATGGGGCTTATTTCTTTCAAATTTTTCTCTTGCCATTGGAAAATTCCTCCTTAGTTTTGTAAATTATATTTACAAATTAGATTTAATCATATTGTACCAATATTTTTTTAAAAAATCAATAGTTTTTTAAAAATTGTGTTTACAGCCTTTTAAAGATAATTAATCCTTTTTGGCTCTGTCGCTCATAATCTTCTCGGCAATGTTCTTCGGTACCTCGGCATAGGTGTCGGGTTCCATAACATACTGACCGCGTCCCTGAGTTTTGGAACGCATATCCGTAGCATAACCGAACATTTCCGAAAGCGGAACATGAGCAATAACTCTCTGAACACCGTTGTCGGCCTCCATACTCTGGATCATACCGCGGCGTGAGTTAAGGTCGCCGATAACATCGCCGAGATATTCCTCGGGAGTGATTACCGAAACCTTCATAATAGGCTCAAGAAGCACGGGATCTGCTTTCTTCATAGCACTCTTGAACGCCATTGAACCTGCAATCTTAAATGCCATTTCCGAAGAATCGACTTCGTGATATGAACCGTCATAAAGCTCAACCCTTACGTCAACTACGTTGTAACCGGCAACAACACCCGAAAGCATTGCGCCCTGGATACCCTGATCAACAGCAGGGATATATTCCTTAGGAATAGCACCGCCGACAATGTTGTTGATAAATTCGTAGCCTTTTCCGGGGTTCGGGAACACATTGATCTTAACGTGACCGTACTGACCTTTACCGCCCGACTGACGCGCATATTTTTCATCAACGGAAGCTTCCTTGCGGATAGTTTCCTTATATGCAACCTGGGGAGCACCGATGTTAGCCTCTACCTTGAACTCACGGAGAAGACGGTCAACAATAATCTCAAGGTGAAGCTCACCCATACCTGCGATAATCGTCTGTCCTGTTTCTTCATCTGTATAAGCTCTGAAGGTCGGGTCTTCTTCGGCAAGCTTTGCAAGAGCAATGCCCATTTTCTCCTGACCGGCTTTAGTCTTTGGCTCGATAGCAACACGGATAACAGGCTCGGGGAATTCCATAGATTCAAGAATTACGGGAGCTTTCTCATCGCAAAGTGTGTCGCCTGTTGTTGTATTTTTAAGACCAACGGCAGCGGCAATGTCGCCTGCATAAACGCAGTCGATATCCTTTCTGTCGTTAGCGTGCATCTGCAAAATTCTTCCCATACGCTCGTTGTCGTCTTTTACCGAGTTATAAACGGTAGTACCTGTCTTGATGGTACCCGAATATACACGGAAGAAGCAGAGCTTGCCAACATACGGGTCGGTTGCAATCTTAAATGCAAGAGCAGCAAAAGGCTCTGTATCCGAAGATTTTCTTTCAACCTCTTCGCCTGTTTCAGGGTCTGTACCCTTGATAGCAGGAACGTCTGTCGGAGCAGGCATATAATCAATAATAGCGTCAAGAAGCATCTGAACGCCCTTGTTACGGTATGATGAACCGCAGGTTACAGGAACCATTGAGTTGTCGATTGTTGCCTTTCTGATTACCTTTTTGATTTCATCAACGGTAATATCTTCGCCGCCAAAGTATTTTTCCATAAGCTCTTCGTCAAGTTCTGCAACTGACTCGATAAGCTTTTCTCGATACTCGTCGGCTAAATCTTTCATATTTTCAGGAATGTCTTCCTCACTGAAATCCGTTCCGTCTTCGTTGTGATAGATCTCGGCTTTCATTGTTACAAGGTCGATAATACCTGTAAAGTCACTTTCAGCGCCGATTGGGAGCTGAATCGGAACAGCGTTGCATTTGAGCCTGTCCTTCATCATCTGAACAACGTGGTAGAAGTTTGCACCCATGATGTCCATTTTATTAACATAAACCATTCTCGGAACGCCGTAGTTGTCAGCCTGACGCCATACGGTTTCAGACTGAGGCTCAACGCCGCCCTTTGCACACAATACCGTTACGGAACCGTCAAGTACACGGAGCGAACGCTCAACTTCTACAGTGAAGTCAACGTGTCCGGGGGTGTCGATGATATTGATTCTGTGCGGCTTGTACTGCTGCTTGCTGCCTCTCCAAAAAGCTGTTGTGGCAGCGGAAGTGATAGTGATACCACGTTCTTTTTCCTGAGCCATCCAGTCCATTGTAGAAGCACCGTCATGTGTTTCGCCGATTTTATGGTTTACGCCGGTATAATACAGGATACGCTCAGTTGTTGTGGTCTTACCGGCATCAATATGAGCCATAATGCCGATATTTCTTGTCTGTTCAAGTGAAACCTGTCTTGGCATAAAATCCTCCTAATAAATTTGCATGGGTAAAAATTACCACCTGTAATGAGCGAAAGCCTTGTTGGCTTCAGCCATCTTATGAGTATCCTCACGCTTTTTGAATGCGCCGCCGGTGCTGTTTGTGGCGTCAAGAATCTCACCTGCAAGTCTTTCCTTCATTGTCTTTTCGCTGCGGGCTCTTGAGTAAGTTGAAATCCAACGCAGACCGAGTGTCTGACGTCTTTCCGGACGAACTTCCATTGGAACCTGATAAGTCGCACCACCTACACGACGCGCCTTAACTTCGAGAACTGGCATGATATTTTCCATAGCTTGCTCAAAAACTTCCAACGGTTCTTTTCCGGTTTTTTCTCTTATAATATCGAATGCACCGTAAACGATTTTTTGAGAAACTCCGCGTTTACCGTCGTACATAACGTTATTAATAAGACGAGTAACTAATTTTGAATTATACATTGGATCTGCTAAAACATCACGTTTAGCTATCGAACCTCTTCTTGGCACTTTTCTTCCCTCCTTCACAGAAATGATATCATAGGTACTCGAAAGCGACAAAACTCCCGTTTGCCAACACAGAGGCGTTATATCGTAACACTTCTGCATTGCTCTGTGCAATTTGCATCAGTTAGGTATTTGTCATTTTCAATTATTTTTTCGCAGCGCCTGCCTTAGGTCGCTTAGCACCGTACTTAGAACGAGCCTGCATACGTTTTGCAACGCCCTGCGCGTCAAGAGTTCCTCTAACAATGTGGTAACGAACACCAGGTAAGTCTTTTACAC